>JAZROP010000001.1:0-15938 GCA_045648785.1 Clostridia bacterium
ATGCTAATACTTCGCCACCGACACCGGCATTTCTTGCCTCTTTGTCAGTCATTATGCCTTTAGAAGTAGAGATGATTGCGATACCGAGGCCTCTGATAACCTTGGGAAGCTCATCTTTGCCGGCATAAATTCTAAGTCCGGGCTTACTTACTCTTTTAATGCCGGAGATAGTTTTTGATTTGCCTGCACCGTATTTCAGGGTAATTCTGATGATACCCTGTTTGTTATCTTCGATTAACTGATAACTTTTTATATAACCTTCCGCATAAAGGATTTCAGCAATAGCTTTCTTTTCCTTGGATGCGGGTACATCTACACTTTCATGCTTAACAGAAGCAGCATTTCTGATTCTGGTGAGCATATCTGCGATAGGGTCCGTTATATGCATTTAATTTACCTCCTTCCGTATGGTAAAGCTTTTTACCAGCTTGCTTTTTTAACACCGGGGATCTGACCCTTGTAAGCTAATTCTCTGAAGCAGATACGGCAAATACCGAACTTTCTGAGATAAGCGTGAGGTCTTCCACATATTTTGCATCTGTTATAATATCTGGTGCTGAATTTCGGTGTTTTCTGCTGTTTTAACACCATAGCTTTTTTAGCCATTTCTCTTATCCCCCTCTCAGTTTGCCGCGAATGGAGCGCCCATTAAGCTTAACAGCTCGCGAGCTTCCTCGTCGGTTTTAGCGGTAGTTACCATTATGATATCCATACCTCTGATTTTATCAATTTTATCATATTCGATTTCAGGGAATATAAGCTGTTCCTTAATTCCTAACGCATAGTTACCTCTGCCGTCGAAGGAATTTGCGCTGATGCCGCGGAAGTCTCTTACTCGGGGAAGTGCTACGTTAAACAGTCTGTCAAGGAATTCATACATCTTGTCTGCTCTTAAAGTAACTTTAAGACCGATGTTCATGCCTTCTCTGAGTTTAAAGTTAGCAACCGAGTGTTTAGCTTTTGTTACAACAGGTTTCTGACCTGTGATTGCAGCTAAATCTGCTGCCGCCGCATCGATTGCTTTCGGGTTTTCTTTAGCTTCTCCCATGCCTATATTAATAACAATTTTATCAAGCTTAGGAATCTGCATTGTGCTCTTGTAGCCGAATTTCTCCATAAGAGCCGGTGCGATTTCACTTACATATTTATCCTTAAGTCTGGCCATGCTCTGGTCCTCCTTTCAACGGTATTTTAGTCAATAATCTCCTGACAGTTCTTGCAGAATCTTGAAATCTGACCGTTTTCAAGAACTTTTCTGCCTATGCGTGTTGCTTTACCGCATTTGGGGCAAACGCGCATTACTTTAGAACCGTAAATCGGAGTTTCTTTTTCAAGTCTTCCGCCGGTTTCACCCTGGCGACGAGGTTTGGTGTGACGGATTGCCACATTAACCTTTTCTACAATTACTTTGCCTGTCTTCGGGTCTGCGGAAAGCACTTTACCTTTTTTTCCTTTATCTTTACCGGCAATAACAACTACTGTGTCACCGGATTTTAAATGAAATTTACTCATCAGTATGCTCTCCTTTCTTACAGCACTTCAGGAGCAAGAGAAAGTATCTTCATGTACTCTTTGTCTCTGAGCTCTCTGGCAACTGGCCCGAAAATACGGGTACCTCTGGGGTTTTTGTCATCTCTGATTAAAACCGCAGCATTTTCATCAAATCTTATATATGAACCGTCAGCACGACGCGCTCCTTTAACTGAACGAACGATAACGGCTTTAACTACATCGCCTTTTTTCGCTGTTCCACCGGGTGTGCTTTTCTTTACAGATGCAATAACTACATCGCCGATGTTTGCATATTTTCTTCCGCTTCCGCCGAGTACTCTAATGCACATAAGCTCTTTAGCACCTGTATTATCAGCAACCTTAAGAAGTGTTTGCTGTTGAATCACGGTAGGTTCACTCCTTCCTATTTGTTCAAATTATTGTGCCTTTTCAACAATTTCAACAAGTCTCCATCTCTTATCTTTAGAGAGAGGTCTTGTTTCCATAACTTTTACTCTGTCACCAATTCCGCAAGTATTATTTTCGTCATGAGCTTTAAGCTTATAAGTTCTTTTAACAATCTTGCCGTATAAGGGGTGCTTTACATTGTCAGCTATGGCAACTACAATTGTTTTATCCATTTTGTTGCTGACAACCATGCCTATTTTTGTTTTTCTGTAATTTCTTTCCATAGTTTACAGTTTCCTCCTTTCCCTTACTTGCCGTCATTAAAGAGACTCTTTAATTTCCGCTTCGCGGATAACGGTTTTTACTCTGGCAATTGTTCTTTTAACTTCAACCATTTTCATGGGATTATCAAGCTGGTTGGTGGCATGCTGAAATCTTAAGTTGAACAGTTCTTCTTTAAGATCCTTTAACTTGAGCTCAAGCTCTTCAACTGTTAAATCACGAAGTTTTTCGTTTTTCATTAGTTGTCACCCTCCATTTCCTCATTTTCGCGGACAACAAATTTACACTTGATGGGAAGCTTGTGAATTGCACGAGACATAGCCGCTCTTGCTACTTCTTCACTAACGCCTGCTACCTCGAACAGAATTCTGCCGGGTTTAACAACTGCTACCCAATATTCAGGTGAACCTTTACCGCTACCCATACGGGTTTCAGCCGGTTTCTCTGTTACAGGTTTATCCGGGAAAATTTTAATCCAAACCTGACCGCCTCTTTTGATGTATCTTGTCATAGCGATACGGGCAGCCTCTATCTGGTTACTTGTGATCCAGCCTGGCTCTAAAGCCTGAATACCAAAATCACCATATACTACTTTATTACCACGCAGTGCTTTACCTTTCATACGGCCTCTGTGCACTCTGCGGTATTTAACTCTTTTAGGCATTAACATTATTTGTTTCCTCCTTTCGACACTCTCTTGCTCTCAGGAAGAACTTCGCCTTTATAAATCCAAACCTTAACACCGATTTTACCATATGTGGTGTTTGCTTCATAGAAGCCATAGTCTATGTCAGCTCTTAAGGTCTGAAGGGGAATTGTTCCCTCGTGATAGTGCTCGCTACGAGCGATTTCTGCACCGCCGAGACGGCCGGAAACGGAGGTTTTAATACCTTTCGCACCCAGTTTCATTGCTCTGCCCATAACAGATTTCATAGCTCTTCTGAAAGAAATTCTCTTTTCAAGCTGAGCTGCAATGTTTTCTGCAACAAGCTGCGCGTTAAGATCGGGGCTTTTAACCTCTACGATGTTGATGGCAACATCTTTGCCTATCATAGCGATCATGTCTTTTCTGAGCTTTTCAATTTCTGCGCCGCCTCTGCCGATTACGATACCGGGTTTAGCTGTGTGGATTGTGATGAACACTTTACCAACTTTACGCTCAATTTCAAGCTTTGCGATACCTGCAAGGAAAAGTCTTTTCTTGAGGTAAATTCTTATCTTATTGTCTTCAACCAGATTGTTACCAAATTCGCTTTTGCCAGCAAACCATTTGGAATCCCAATCTTTGATAATACCAACTCTAAGTCCGTGTGGATGTACTTTCTGACCCAAATCTTACACCTCCTTATTCTTTTTCTTTCAATACGATTGTAATATGACTTGTTCTTTTATTGATTCTGAATGCTCTACCCTGTGCTCTTGGCATGATTCTCTTGAGAATCGGGCCGGGGTTTGCAAAAATCTCTGCAATATACAGGCTATCTACATTCATATCGTGATTATTTTCTGCATTAGCGATTGCTGAATTTAAAAGTTTTAGCAATAACTCTGAAGCAGCCTTCGGAGTGTTTTTCAGAATACCTACTGCCACACCTACCGGCTTGTTTCTTATCAGGTCATTAACTATTTTTACCTTGCGCGGTGAAATACGAGCATACCTAAGTGTTGCGCGTGCTTCCATTCCTCGCTCCTCCTTTCGTAAGAAACAAAGTTTCCTTCTTATTTTACTGCTGTTTTTGAACCGGAATGGCCTTTAAAGGTTCTTGTCGGTGCAAATTCACCGAGCTTGTGTCCTACCATGTCTTCTGTAATATATACAGGCACATGTTTGCGGCCGTCGTGTACTGCTATTGTGTGTCCAACCATTTCAGGGAAGATGGTGGATGCTCTTGACCATGTTTTTAAAACCGATTTGTTACCTGACTCGTTAAGTTCGATAACTCTTTTAAGGAGTTTCTCATGGACAAAAGGGCCTTTTTTAACTGATCTGCTCATTATCCTTCCTCCTTATTACTTATCTTTTCTTGATTTTACAATATATTTATTGCTTGCTTTTTTCTTGGATCTGGTCTTAAGTCCAAGTGCCGGTTTACCCCAAGGAGTAACAGGGCTGGGACGACCGATAGGTGATTTACCTTCACCACCACCGTGCGGGTGGTCATTCGGGTTCATTACAACACCACGGACTGTAGGTCTGATGCCCATGTGGCGTTTACGACCTGCTTTACCGATGGATACGTTTTCATGATCGATGTTACCAACCTGACCGATGGTTGCTTTACAATCCATTCTGATCATTCTTACTTCGCCGGAAGGAAGTCTAACCTGTGCGAATTTGTCTTCTTTCGCCATAAGCTGAGCAGCATTACCTGCACTTCTTACAAGCTGACCGCCCCTGCCGGGAACAAGCTCAATATTGTGGATAAGTGTACCAAGAGGAATATCTTTGATTTTCAGAGCGTTGCCAACTTTAATGTCAACATTTTCGCCCGATTCAATCTTAGTGCCCACTTTAAGACCGAGCGGAGCGAGAATGTATCTCTTTTCGCCGTCTTCATACTGAACGAGAGCAATGTTTGCGCTTCTGTTCGGATCGTACTCGATTGTGAGTACTGTTGCAGGCATACCATCTTTATTTCTCTTAAAATCAATAATTCTGTATTTTCTTCTTTCACCGCCGCCTCTGTGACGAACTGTGATTCTACCATAGCTATTTCTGCCGGCATTCTTCTTAATAGGTTCAAGAAGTGATTTTTCAGGTACATTTGTGGTAATTTCCTCAAATGTGGAAACTGTCATAAATCTTCTTGCCGGAGAGGTAGGATTAAATTTTCTTATAGCCATATTTTTCTCCCTCCCTATTCTTAAGCCATACCGTCAAAGAATTCGATAGTCTTGCTGTTTTCGGTAAGTGTAACGATAGCTTTTTTCCAGTCAGCTCTTTTACCTTCGTTTCTGCCCATTCTTTTGAATTTGCCGATAACATTTATGGTATTTACACTTTTAACTTTCACGCCGAAAATTTCTTCAACAGCCTGTCTAATCTGAATTTTGTTAGCGCGCTTGTCAACTTCAAAGGTGTATTTCTTTTCCTGCATCTGCATCATGCTCTGTTCGGTTACTACCGGTCTTTTAATGATATCATGTGCTGTCATTATGCATACACCTCCTCAATTTTCTTTACGGCATCCTTAGCTACAACCATTACGTCATATTTAAGGATTTCATAAACATTCATTTCATTTACGAATGTTGCTTTAACATCTTTAATGTTTCTTGCGGATTTGTAAACATTTTCGTTTTTCTCAGCTGTTACGATGAGAGCTTTTTCCGCATTAATCGCTTTGAGAACCTTTGCCATTTCGGCTGTTTTGATAGCCTCCATTTTAAGTTCATCAATAACAATGAATTCTTTTGCTGCTACCTTTGCGGTAAGAGCGGATTTCATTGCAAGAAGTCTAACCTTCTTATTGATTCTGTATCTGTAATCACGGGGTTTGGGGCCGAGAGCCACGCCGCCGCCTGTCCACTGAGGAGCACGGATGCTACCCTGTCTTGCACGGCCTGTGCCTTTCTGTCTCCACGGCTTTCTTCCGCCGCCTCTAACTTCGGTACGAGTTTTTGTGCTCTGTGTACCTTGTCTCTGATTTGCTAAATAATTAACTACTACCTGGTGAAGTGCAGCGTCATTAACTTCAACTGCAAATACCGCGTCGGAAAGTTTCATTTTTCCAACCTCTTCACCTGCCATATTTAATACAGCTATGTTAGGCATTTAAAATTCCTCCTTTCGGTAAAACTTATATTATTTACCCGATTTGATTGCTTCCTTAACAACAAGCAGTCCGCCTTTGGGGCCGGGAACGCCGCCTTTTACAAGGATAAGGTTTCTTTCAGCGTCAACTTTAGCAACATAAAGATTCTGAATTGTCTTTTTAACATTGCCGTAGTGACCGGGAAGTTTCTTACCTTTGTATACTCTGGACGGGTCTGAGCAAGCGCCCATAGAACCTACGCCTCTGTGATAACCGGAACCGTGAGACATGGGACCTCTGTGTGTTCCCCATCTTTTAACGGTACCTGCGTATCCGTGACCTTTGCTTGTGCCGGTAACATCTACCATTTCGCCTGCTGCGAAAATGTCGGATTTAATGATGTCACCTACATTAAAGGAAGATATGTCGTCAAGTCTGAATTCTTTTAAATTCTTCTTGTAAGCTACCTTCGCTTTGTCGAAATGACCCTTCATGGGTTTGTTCATTTTTCTTTCAGCTTTGTGGTCAAAGCCTACCTGAATTGCTTCATAGCCGTCAGTTTCAACTGTTTTCTTCTGAACAACTACGCAAGGACCTGCTTCGATTACAGTAACCGGAATCATTACGCCGTCCTCGTTAAAAAGCTGAGTCATACCAAGCTTTTTACCTAAAATTGCCTTTTTCATTTCCTTTACACCTCCGTTTGGTTATTGGTTGACCTTTAGTCAACATGACCGGAACATCAAACTCATGACCGAATGACTTCCTTATTATATATCCTATACCAGTTTGATTTCGATTTCTACGCCTGCGGGCAGATCGAGTCTTTTTAAAGCCTCAACTGTCTTGGGTGTAGGAGCAATGATATCAACCAGTCTTTTGTGAGTGCGAAGTTCAAACTGTTCTCTGGAATCCTTGTACTTGTGCACCGCTCTTAAGATAGTGATTACTTCCTTCTTTGTGGGAAGGGGAATAGGTCCTGATACTTTAGAACCTGTTCTTTTAGCTGTATCAACAATCTTTGAAGCCGCCTGGTCAATCAAAGTGTGTTCATACGCTTTGAGTCTGATTCTCATTTTTGGTGTAGCTGCCATACATGTCGCCTCCTGAATTTATTTCGCTGCTAGTAAATATACCCTTCGGTATTGCGACAACAAAATTTCTGCACACTTATCCGGGCGTGTCATGTCGCCCTTCAAAATTACCCGAAAAGCATGGGCTTTCCGGGCACACATTGCATAAAAACGCATAAGGGCATAGATATCCCGCCCCTTGTGTTAGCTTTTGTGTACAGTGACTCTGCCGCCCGGTTTAAAATCGGACAAATCTCCACGGAAATTCCGGATTTCCTGCTATTTTGCAGACCCGGTGCAACCTCCCGCTTCTACGACCGCCTTTAGTCACAGCAAATAATATTATATACTAATTTTTCTCCCATTACAAGTTATTTCATGTAGAAAATTAGCGCCTTTTTTGCATATTTTTTATGCACATTGCACAAAGACGGGCTATTTACTTAATTTATCAAGTGTGTTATACTATTTATGAGGTGTTAACGCGAAAAATCACGTTAATAAGATTAAAAAGCGCATGCGAAAATTTCGCCGTAAGCGAAAACGCATATGCGCATAATTTCCATTATACGCCTTATCTGCCCACCATAAAGACGTATAAAAATCTCGTTACTTTTTGTGGGCAGAAAGGCTATGGAAATTTTATGGTACATTTAAGCGAAATTACATCAAAACTTGAGAAATTATATCCCCTCTCTTATGCCTGCAGCTGGGATAATGTGGGTTTGATAGTGGGAAACAGGGAAAAAACCATTTCAAAAGTGCTTGTGGCACTTGATTTTGATATAGAAGTTGCAAAAGAAGCAAAGGAAATTGGAGCAGAGCTTATTCTGACCCATCATCCCATTATCTTTTCTCCTATTAATAAGATAAATTCCGACACTCCATTGGGCAGAGCACTTTTATTCCTCATTGAAAATAAAATCGCTCTTTATTCTGCACACACCAATCTGGACTGTGCACCGGGCGGAATTAACGACTACCTTGTCGAGCTTTACGGATTTAAAAATATGCACCACACAGATATCGAACCCGGAAAAGAATTCGGACTGGGCAGAGTATCTGAGCTTGCAAACCCTATGACACTAAAGGAGCTCGCAGACCACATTGGAAAAAAACTAAATTTAGACCATATATATTATATAGGAAGAGATGATGCCGTTATACGCACTGCTTTCACCTGTAGCGGTAGTGGCGGCAGTCTTATTTCTGCCGACAAAGGTGCCGATGTGTTTATCACGGGCGATATAAAATATTCGGGGGCGCGTGAGTTTAACGAGCAGGGGCTTAATGTAATTTGCGCCGGTCATTATGACACTGAAATACACACAACCACACTTTTTAAAAAAGCGCTTTCGGGGTTTGACATTAAAATTGTAAAATCCAAAGCAAACACAAACATTGTAAAAACACAGGAGTTGTAATAAAATGTCACGCGACAACTTAAATATGGGGCACAGGGGCAGAGTCCGGGAAAAGTATAAAAAGCTCGGCTCTTTCAATTCCTACCAGTCTTACGAAGTCCTTGAGCTTTTACTTTTTTACGCCCTCCCCCGCAGGGATACCAAAGCAATTGCAAAAAACCTCATTTCTGTCTTTGGGTCGCTCAAAGGAGTGCTCTCTGCAGATGTTTCCGCGTTGAAAAAACAGCCGGGCATAGGCGATTCGGCAGCTGTTTTCTTAAATGCTATCGGACAGGCTACAGAATATATGTTTCAGGAGAACGCACAGGAAATCAAAGGCGCAGGGGACATGGGTGAATACGCCCTTCATTTAATGAAGGGTAAAACAGTTGAAGAATTTTATGCCGTTGCCCTTAATCCCAAAAATGAAATTATAAATGAGAGAATGCTTGCCAGTGGCGGAACTTCCTCGGTAAATGTAAATATAAGCGACATTGTAAAATTTTCAATGGACTCGGATGCCGATAAAATTATTCTTATTCACAATCACACAAACGGTAATCCTTCTCCATCGGGAGAGGATATTGAAATAACCAGAAACTTTATTGACATAGCATCAAAGGTAGGCGTCACAATATCGGATCATATCATAACAGGCGATAATCGTTATGTTTCTATGTTCAGTAGCGGATTGTTTAAAAAGGAGGGCGAAAAATGATATATATTTTACTGACTCTTTTTTTGATTATTGCCGACATTCTGTCAAAATACATTGTTACGGCAAATATGTCTGTCGGTTTTTCCATTCCGCTTTGGGAAAGAGTTTTTCACCTGACATATGTTCAGAACACCGGTGCGGCTTTCAGCATGTTTTCGGGACAAAGGCTGTTTCTTATTCTCCTGCCTATAATTGTAATTGCCGCTATTGGCATATATATTTTTGTGAAAAACCCGCAAAACAAGGTGCTTATGCTCGCATTTTCCCTTATAATTTCCGGTGGCATCGGTAATCTCATAGACCGCATAAGACTTGGCTATGTGGTGGATTTTTTTGATTTTCGCCTGATAAACTTTCCCGTATTTAATGTTGCGGATATCTGGGTAACATCAGGTGCGGCTCTGTTTATCTGCCTGCTCCTTTTTTCAAAGGAGGATGTTATATGATATTTACAGTAGGTGAAAACTATGCCGATATCCGTCTTGACAAATTTCTCTCAGAAGTTACGGATTTTTCACGTTCCTACATTGCTAAGCTTGTGGAAGGCGGTCAGGTGCTTGTAAACTCCATTCCCCGAAAGGTTAGTTTCAAGCTCGATATAGGTGATACAGTTTCCCTCGAAGTGCCTGAAGCATTACCGGCAGAAGCTCAACCGGAAAATATTCCGCTTGAGATTGTTTACGAAGATTCATGTATGCTTGTGGTAAACAAACCTCAGGGCATGGTGGTTCATCCGGCGGCTGGAAATCATACAGGTACGCTTGTAAACGCCTTGCTTTATCATTGTGGAGACAGTCTTTCGGGAATAGGCGGCGTTGCCCGCCCGGGAATTTTGCATCGCATTGACAAGGACACCAGCGGGCTACTTCTTGTCGCAAAAACTGACAAAGCACATATATCTCTCGCCTCACAGATAAAAGAACACAGTCTTACCCGCAAATATATTGCTCTTGTTCATGGGCATTTTAAAGAGCCGGAAGGCAGAGTTGAGGGGCCTATAGGCAGAAGTCCAAAGGATAGGAAGAAAATGTGTATAAACTATGACAACGGCAGAGATGCCGTTACTCATTACAAGGTTTTAAAAGAATTTGAGAAATACACTCTACTTGAACTTCGCCTCCAGACCGGCAGAACTCACCAGATAAGAGTTCATATGTCAAGTCTTGGGCATCCGGTTGCCTGCGACCCTGTTTACGGCGTAAAAAAAGAGCCGCTATCGGCAAACGGTCAGCTTCTTCATGCGGCAACGGTTGGGTTTATTCACCCTGAAACGGAGCAGTATATGGAGTTTTCGGCTCCCCTGCCCGACTATTTTGAAAATATATTAAGCAAAATGAAATCCCGTTCTTAGCGAACGGGATTTTTCTTTATTAATCTTTTTTACTTGCAGCTTCAAGTTTTGTCTGACGGCGCATCTTAACTTCGTCCGACATAGGCTTGATATCGCCTGCGGCGGTGAGTGCCATTTTTGTAAAGAGTGGTCCGAAAAGTTCATAAATGAGCACCGCAAAAAGCGTAATGTTTCTGATTAAATTCCCCTGACCTGCCATTTCGGGAGCGGCAGCTGCAATTGAACACATTCCAAGCGCAACACCTGCCTGAGGCAGAAGTGTAATTCCAAGATATTTGCAAATTTCCGGTGAGCATTTTGTCATCTTTGCACTTACATATGTTCCCGAATATTTACCGAGTGAGCGGAAGACGATATAAATAACTCCAATTCCCACAATTGCCCAGTCAGCAAACACATTCAGTTCAAGCTCTGCACCGCTTATAACGAAAAAGAGTGCAAAAATGGGCGAAGTCCATTTGTCGGATGCTTCCATAAGGTCCTCCGAAAGGGGACAAATGTTGCAGAATATTGTACCCAGCATCATACATGTAAGAAGCGAAGAAAAACTGATGTGCACTGGTCCGATATGAAAATCAATCATGGAAAGTGATGCTGTCAAAAGAACCACGCCAATTGTTAAATTCAGACGGTTTGTGTTGGAATTAAACAGCTTTTCGAGCTGAGTAAGCACCCAACCCATAATAGCACCAAGTACAAGTGAGCATATAATTTCAACCATGGGGTTAAGCAGAATTGAAATAAGATCAACCGAGCCTGCGATAAGTGTTTTTGCTATTCCGAAAGAAACCGCAAAAACTATCAGCCCAACTGCATCATCAAGCGCAACTATTGGAAGAAGCAAGGATGTAAGCGGGCCCTTTGCCTTATACTGGCGAACAACCATAAGGGTTGCTGCAGGAGCAGTTGCCGTTGCAATTGCACCAAGAGTTATAGCCTGAGAAACTGTCAGTTTGTCGGGCATAATTTTATGTACTGCAATCAGAGCAATGTCCACAAAAAGTGTTGCCATAAGCGCCTGAAGAATACCTATTACAAGCGCCTGTTTTCCTGTCTTTTTAAGCTCAGTTAAGCGAAATTCACTGCCTATTGAAAAAGCAATAAATCCGAGAGCAACCTCAGAAACAAGCGAAAGTTTGATTACATCTTCGTTTGTGGGAAAGCCCAAACCGCCTATGCCCAATGCACCAAGGCAATAAGGTCCTACAAGCACTCCGGCAATAAGGTATGCTGTAACTGATGGTAATTTTAAAGGTTTAAAAGCTCTTGTCATTAAAAGTCCCGCAAGAAGCGCTATAGATACTGATAATAATATGTTCACCTGTTCCACTTCTTTCTTAAAATAATCAACTTTAGTATTATAGCACAGTCTTTTGCAAAAATCAACGGCATTTTACAAAAATTATACTTTCACAAATTCAGTATTTTTGTATCTTTCGCCATAAATTTCTTCAAGGTCAACCTCACTTACCACCCTATCTACATCATTAAAATCACATTGAAGATAAACGGAGAGTCTGCCTATTTTACTTTTATCAGCTAGAAAAACTCTGCATCGCGAGTTTTTCAGCATAATATTTCTTATAGGAATCTCAGATAGATAGCCGTCAAAAATGTTTCCATTATCGTCAACGCCCTGTGCTGAGATAAATGCAATGTCTGCATACATCCTAGAAAATGTGCTCTCTGCCGCGTGTCCTACAAGAACCGACCTATTTTCACCGCTTGTTACGCCGCCACTTGATATGGTTTTGGTTTGATAGGATGACAGAAGAAAAAGTCCGTCGATACTGTTTGTAACAACTGTTATTCCTTTAATTTTCGCAAGCTCTTGAAAGAGGACAAAACATGTACTTGAGCCGTCCGCAAAGATAACATCTCCCTCTTTTACATATTTCGCTGCTTCCGCTGTGCGTTTTTGCTCATTTTCAACATTTTTATGTAAAATGTGCCGTTTTTGACACCATTGCTGATTGTTGTTGTTAAAAACTATATAATATACTCACCGCAATGTCAAGTATACATCATTTTATAACAATATAAAGAGAAAACATTGGCAGAATATATCATTTTTATAACATTTTGTCAAACTTTTGATAGCTTCTTGACAATATTCGCGTTATGTATTAGAATAAATATGGAACTCAATTTATGTCGTAGAAATAGAGATTTGGCACATAAAATATAAAAACCGACGGTCAAAATCGTCACAGGAGGGTAATTATGGAAAAATATCAGGTCATTGACTGCGTTGAAAAGCTTGAAGAAGCTTTTGTACGCGTTAGAATAGCTCAGTCAGAATTTGCCACCTTTACTCAGGAGCAGGTGGATAAAATCTTTTTAGCTGCTGCATCAGCTGCAACAAAAGCAAGAATTTCTCTTGCAAAAATGGCGGTAGAAGAGACCGGAATGGGCGTTGTTGAGGATAAGGTTATTAAAAATAACTATGCTTCCGAATATATCTACAACGCATACAAAAACACAAAAACCTGCGGTGTTATTGAAGAGGATAAAGCGTTTGGTATTAAAAAAATTGCTGAACCTATTGGTGTTATAGCAGCTATTATCCCAACAACAAACCCTACATCAACCACAATATTTAAATGTCTTCTTGCTCTTAAGACAAGAAATGCAATTATCATTTCTCCCCATCCAAGAGCAAAGGGCTGCACAATAGCCGCTGCAAAACTCGTTCTTGAGGCTGCTGTAGCTGCGGGTGCTCCCGAAGGAATTATTGACTGGATTGACGTGCCCAGCCTCGAGCTGACAAACACTGTTATGAAAGAAGCTGACATTATTCTTGCTACCGGCGGCCCCGGAATGGTTAAAGCTGCTTACTCAAGCGGAAAACCGGCTGTCGGCGTTGGCGCAGGTAACACACCGGCAATTATTGATGACAGTGCGGACATTCTCCTCGCAGTTAACTCAATTATTCACTCCAAAACTTTTGACAACGGCATGATTTGTGCTTCTGAGCAGTCTGTTATAGTTTTGAAGGGTGTATATAATAAGGTAAAAGACGAGTTTGCCCGCAGAGGTTGTTATTTCCTTAAAAAAGACGAAATTGAAAAGGTAAGAAAGACAATCATAATAAACGGTGCTCTCAACGCGAAAATTGTTGGTCAGACGGCGGCAAAAATTGCCGAACTTTCGGGTGTTAAAGTTCCAGAAGGCACAAAAATCCTTATTGGCGAGGTTGAATCTGCCCAACTTTCGGAAGAATTTGCTCACGAAAAACTGTCTCCCGTACTTGCAATGTACAAAGCAAAGGATTTTGAAGATGCACTCACAAAAGCCGAGCAGCTTGTAGCTGATGGCGGATATGGCCATACATCTTCCATCTATCTCAACGAAATTACAGAAACCGAAAAAGCTGCCGAATTTGCGGCTCGTATGAAAACCTGCCGAATTCTCGTTAATACCCCCTCCTCACATGGCGGTATCGGTGACCTTTACAACTTCAAACTCGCTCCGTCACTCACTCTCGGCTGTGGTTCGTGGGGAGGCAACTCGGTTTCCGAAAATGTTGGCGTAAAACATCTTATTAATATTAAAACAGTTGCAGAAAGAAGGGAAAATATGCTTTGGTTCCGTGCACCTGAAAAGGTATATATCAAGAAAGGTTGCCTGCCCGTTGCATTAGACGAACTTAAAAATGTTCTGGGCAAGAAAAGAGCATTTATCGTTACAGATACTTTCCTTTATGAAAACGGATACACAAAACCCATCACAGACAAGCTGGACAAAATGGGTATTGTTCACACCACATTCTTTGATGTTCAGCCTGATCCCACACTTTTAAATGCTAAAAACGGTGCCGCTCAGATGGCAGCATTTAAACCGGATACAATTATTGCACTTGGCGGCGGCTCTGCTATGGATGCAGCTAAGATTATGTGGGTAATGTATGAGCATCCTGAGGCTGACTTTATGGATATGGCAATGAGATTCATTGACATCAGAAAAAGAGTTTACACATTTCCCAAAATGGGTGAAAAAGCTTATTTCATTGCAGTTCCTACCTCTGCAGGTACAGGTTCTGAGGTTACTCCTTTTGCTGTTATTACAGATGAAAAAAGCGGTGTAAAATATCCCCTTGCCGACTACGAACTGCTCCCTGACATGGCAATTATTGATGCAGATTTTCACATGTCTGCTCCCAAAGGACTTACAGCTGCCTCTGGTATTGACGCGGTAACTCATGCAATCGAAGCTTACGCTGCAATGCTTGCAACAGATTATACAGACGGTCTTGCACTTAAATCCCTCAAAACCGTATTTGAATATCTTCCCAGAGCTTATGAAAACGGTCAGACAGATGTAGAGGCAAGAGAAAAAATGGCTAATGCGGCTACAATGGCTGGTATGGCATTTGCAAACGCATTCCTCGGTGTGTGCCACTCCATGGCTCACAAGCTGGGTGCTTTCCACCATCTCCCCCACGGCGTTGCCAATGCTCTTATGATTGAAGAAGTTCTCCGCTTCAATGCGGCGGAAGCTCCTGCAAAAATGGGTACCTTCTCTCAGTATGACCATCCTCATACTCTTGCCCGTTATGCTGAAGTTGCTGATTATCTTGGAATTAAAGGTAAAAATGATACAGAAAAGTTCGAAGGTCTTATTAAAGCTATCAACGACCTGAAGAAAAAGGTTGGAATTAAAGACACAATCAAGGATTATGGCATTAACGAAAAAGATTTCCTTGAAAGACTTGATGACATGGTTGAACAGGCATTTGACGACCAGTGCACAGGTGCTAACCCGAGATATCCTCTTATGAGCGAAATTAAACAGATGTATCTTAACGCTTATTACGGCAAGCATTTCACAGAAAAAGAAATGCCAACAAAAGCATAAGGAGGCAGGTTGATATGAATTTAAACAATTTAATTGCTACAAGAAAACACAAAAAGATTTACCGTGACGGCGACCTTTGTATCAAGGTTTTTGACTCGGATTTTTCCAAAGCGGATGTTTTAAATGAAGCTTTAAATCTAGCAAGAATTGAAGAAACCGGTATAAACACACCTAAAATCCACGAGGTTACCTGTATCGACGGACAGTGGGCGATTGTTTATGACTATATCGAAGGCAAAACCTTAGAGCAGCTCATGCAGGAAAACCCTAACAAGATTGATGAATATTTCGAACTGTTTGTTGATCTCCAGCTCGATGTTCATTCCAAAAAATGCCCGCTTTTAACAAAACTTAAAGACAAAATGAACCGCAAAATCAGCGAAGCTGACCTGGATGCAACAACACGCTATGAGCTTCACACCCGTCTTGAGGGTATGCCCAAGCATAAAAAAGTTTGCCACGGCGACTTTACCCCTGGCAACATCGTTATAACTCCTGACGGCACGCCCTATATCTTAGACTGGTCCCACGCAACGCAGGGCAATGCATCTGCCGATGCTGCAAGAACTTATCTGCGTTACTGCCTCAGCGGCAAAGAAG
>JAZROP010000002.1:0-40574 GCA_045648785.1 Clostridia bacterium
TACAAAATCAGAAATGCTCAGCTTGAAAAAGTTCCGTTTATGATTGTACTTGGTGATAAAGACCTTGAAAACGGCACTGTTTCTGTTAGAACAAGAACAGGTGAAGATTTAGGCTCAATCTCATACGACGAGTTCTCGTGTATTCTTCACGATGTTGTTGATAACAAACTGAAAAAGTAAGAAAAAATCCCGATCTTGATGGTCGGGATTTTTTTGTCGATATTTGACGATAAAAAATTGTTGCAATATTCTTGACATAGTGTTATAATGAAAGTGCGAGATAACTAAATATTTGGGAACGGGAATTTTTTATTCCCTAAATGTTTATGCCCATTTTATTAATTTGTATAGCAGTATAGAGATTTGGCAAAAATGCCGACTCTGATGGCTACTGCTGTGCAAATGGGTTTATCTCGTTTCTAAGTTTAGTTATCTCGCAAAGAGTTCGGCGTTTTCAGTGCGTCGGCTCGTCTGACGCACTTTTTTAATGCACATAAATAAAAAAGGAGAATTATTATGGAAAATTATAAAGAAATGTATTTAATTTTATTTAACGCCATCACAGAGGCTAATAAAATTTTAGAGAATGCACAGAAAAAAGTTGAAGAAATTTTCATAGATCAGGAATAAGCATAAAAATTCCGCCCTGTCGGGCGGTTTTTTTATGCTTTTGTTTCGCAGTATTTACATCTGTAAACGCCGTTTTCTTTATCGGTAAGAAAAAAGATATGGTCAATTTCCTGTTCAACCGAGGTTATACACCTTGGGTTTTTACACTTTATAACATTTTTTAAAGTCTCGGGCATGCCTATTGTTTTCTTTAGTGCAAGCTCGCCATTTTTAATTATATTAACCGTTGCACTGCTGTCAACATAACCAATAACATCAAGGTTTATCGGAATGTCAGCGTCCACTTTTATAATATCTTTTTTACCCATTTTGCCACTGGTAACATTTTTAATAATTGCCACCGAACAGTCCGCCTTATCAAGCTCGAGAAGTGTGTAAAGCATCATCCCTCTGCCTGCTGTGATATGGTCTATAACAACGCCGTTTGTAATAGAATCAATGTTCAATTATTCCACCTCCAGAAGCTTTAAAATAAGTGCCATTCGCATATATTTTCCGTAAAGTACCTGTTTGAAATAGCAAGCACGCGGGTCATCATCCACAGCAACGCTGATCTCGTTAACTCTCGGAAGTGGATGCATTATACAAAGGTCTTTTTTAGCATTTTTTAGCTTTGTCATATCTAAAATATAGCTGTCTTTAAGTCTTAAATAATCTTCCTCGTTGAAAAATCGTTCACGCTGAACTCTTGTCATGTAGAGTATGTCAAGTTTTGGCATAGCCTCTTCGAGACTTGTAACCTGCTCATATTGAATATTGTTTTTCTGAAGAACATCCTTTTTTACATAGCTCGGAAGCTTTAATTCTTCGGGAGAAATGAGCACCAGCTTTATTCCTGCATATCTTGACAGTGCCTGAATAAGAGAATGAACCGTTCTGCCGAATTTAAGGTCTCCACAGAAACCTACGGTTAAATTGTCAAATCTGCCTTTTTCACGATAGATTGTTAAAAGGTCGGCAAGAGTTTGTGTGGGATGATTGTGCCCGCCGTCACCTGCATTTATAACAGGAATGGAGGCATTTTCAGCTGCTACAAGCGGTGCACCCTCTTTTGGATGGCGCATTGCAATTATATCAGCATAACAGCTTACAACTTTTGCAGTATCAGCAACGCTCTCCCCTTTTTTTGCCGAGGAACTGTTTGCCTCAGAAAAGCCGAGAACATTGCCACCAAGTTCAAGCATTGCCGCCTCAAAGCTGAGACGCGTTCTTGTTGACGGCTCAAAAAACAGGGTTGCAATTTTTTTGCCCTTACATTTTTCGCTGTATTTGCCAGGATTTTCTATAATGTCATTTGCTACATCAATAAGTCCGTCTATTTCCTCAATAGAGAAATCGCGGATGTCTATAAGACTTTTCATAACTATTCTCCCTTAATCCAGCTTTCATCCGACGGATTGTTTCTGAATTTTATAAGCTTTTCAACATCTTCGGGTTTTATGTAACCTTCCTCTGCCGCAACTTCTGCAATAACATCAAAGTTTGTGAGGGACACATTTTTAACATTAGCCTCTGCCAGACGGTCAATACCTTTTTTCATACCGTAGGTAAAAATTGAAACTATTCCGAGAACTTCTGCGCCTGCGTCACGAAGAGCATTTACAACCTCTATAACACTTCCGCCTGTTGAAATAAGGTCCTCAACAACAACTACTTTCTGACCTTTTTCAAGTCTGCCTTCAATCTGGTTCTGTCTGCCGTGATCTTTGCTGCCGGAACGGACATAACCCATGGGCAGTCCCATAATATGACCTGTGATAGCCGCGTGAGCGATACCCGCCGTTGATGTGCCCATAAGCACCTCTACATCAGGATAGTGTTTTTTTATTGTTTCTGCAAGTCCGTTTTCAACATCTGTTCTTACATTGGGAGCCGTAAGAGTGAGTCTGTTGTCGCAGTAAACAGGGCTTTTTATGCCACTTGCCCATGTAAAAGGTTCTTCAGGACGGAAGAACACCGCTTTGATTGAAAGTAAATCTTTTGCTATTAATTTTTCCATATCTATAACCCTTTCTGAAATTAATCTACAAATTCTGCCACGCAGCGTTCATACGCCGCAACCGGGTCGTTAGCCGCAGTAACAGGTCTGCCTACTACTATGTAATCGGAACCAATTTTTTTAGCTTCAGCCGGTGTCATAACGCGTTTCTGGTCGCCAATATCACCATCCGCAAAACGAACGCCGGGTGTAACTGTCAGAAAATCCTTCCCGCAGTTGTCGTGAACTTTACCCGCTTCAAGCGGTGAGCAAACTACGCCGTCAAGACCTGCTTTTTTTGCATTTTTCGCATAGTGAATAACAACATCTGCGATATCCTCTTTTATAAGCAAATCTTCTTCCATTGCCTGCTGGTCGGTTGATGTGAGCTGAGTTACGGCAATTAAAAGAGGTCTTGTTCCGTCCTCACGAGTAAGTCCTTCAATTGCAGCTTCCATCATACGAACTGTTCCCGATGCGTGCAGATTGCACAAATCAACATCAAGCCCCGACAGAACAGACATTGCTTTTTTAACCGTGTTGGGAATATCGTGAAGTTTTAAGTCAAGAAAAATCTTGTGTCCGCGTTTTTTAATTTCTTTAACTATCTGCGGACCTTCCGCATAAAATAGCTCCATACCTATTTTTACAAAAGGTTTTCTGCCTGTAAACTTGTCTAAGAATTCAAAAGTTTTTTCCGCACTTGCAAAGTCGCAGGCAATAATTACATCCTTACCCATTATTTAACTCCTCCTATTATATTACTCAATTTGTCAATTCCATACTTTTCCATAACGCGCGGCAGGTCGGAAATAATATCGCGGCAAGCATAAGGATTAACTAGGTTTGCCGCCCCCACCTCTACTGCAGTTGCGCCTGCAAGCATCATTTCAATTACATCCTCTGCACTTGAAACGCCACCCATACCGATAACGGGTACTTTAACTGCTGACGCTACTTGGTAAACCATTCTGAGCGCTACTGGGAATATTGCATCTCCTGAAAAACCGCCCATTTTGTTGGCTATCACAAATTTTCTTGTTTTAAGGTCAATTCTTGAGCCTAACAGCGTATTAATCAGGCTTATACCATCTGCACCTGCGTCTTCACAGCTTTTCGCTATGGAAACAATGTCAGTCACATTAGGAGAAAGCTTAATTATAACAGGCTTTGTTGTAACCTTTTTAACCGCTTTTACCACTTCAGCCGCTGCCTCGGGACTTGTTCCGAAACTCATTCCGCCACCGTGGACATTTGGACAGCTTATGTTTACCTCCAGCCAGCCCACCTGGTCACACTTATCGAGTTTTTCGCAGGTGTAAGCATATTCGTCAACACCAAATCCGCTGACATTTGCCATAACCTTTTTATTAAAGCACTTTCCAAGTCTTGGTAGCTCTTCTGAAATTACCTTTTCCACGCCCGGATTTTGCAGACCCACTGCATTTATCATACCGGCTGTGCACTCGGCAATTCTTGGAGTGGGGTTGCCGAAACGCGCTTCTTTTGTTGTGCCTTTGAAAGAAAATGTACCAAGTACATTTATATCATACAGCTCTGCAAATTCATACCCGTAACCGAAAGTGCCACTTGCAGGGATAATGGGATTTGAAAGCTCTATCCCACAGAGATTTACTTTTGTATTTACCATAAAATCTCCTCCTTTTCAAGCACCGGACCGTCTTTACAAATTCTTTTATAACCCGTAACCGTCTTACACGAGCAACCCATACAAGCACCAAAGCCACAGCCCATTCTTTCTTCAAAGCTGAATTGACCGCTCGTTTTTGCAACAGAATAAATTGCTTTTAGCATAGGCTCTGGACCACAGGTGTATATGTGGGAATATGTAATATCCTTCATTGCATCCGTTACAAAACCTTTTATTCCCTTTGACCCGTCAACAGTTGTAATAAAAACTTCTGCACCGATTGCTTTAAATTCCTGCTCATAAAAAATTTCTTTTTCTGTATTAAACCCGAGAATTACAGCCACTTTTTTACCCTCGGCAATAAGCTTTTTCGCAAGCATGTACAGTGGAGGAACGCCTACGCCACCGCCAATTAAAAGCGGTATATCGCCCGATTTTGATATATCATATCCGTTTCCAAGCCCTGTTAAAATATCAAGACTTCCCGCTTTCATATTTGCCATCTTTTCTGTTCCTTTGCCAACCACTTTGTAAACAAGGGTCAGTTTTCCGTCCTCGCAGTCAGAGACAGAAATTGGTCGGCGCAGATAAAGCCCGTCAAGCTTAATATTTACAAACTGCCCGGGAGCTGTTATGTCGGATGTATCCCCCAAAAGCGTCATTTTATAAACGCTTTCGGTGAGTGATACATTTTCTGTTATTGTAAAAATACTCTGTTTCATTTTCTTCTCCTATGCATCAATGGTGGAGATTGTAAGTGTGATTTCCTCTAAAACATCAAGCAGAACCTTAACTGTATCAAGAGATGTAAAGAGGGTTGCATTATTTTCAATAGCAAGACTTCTGATTTTATAACCGTCACTTTCCTGACCGGCAGAACCGATGTCACGGGTGTTAATGATGTATGCAATATGCCCCTGACGGATAGCTTCCTGAATTTCCTCATTACCGTCAGAAAGTTTCTGGCGTACATGCGTACGAATTCCATTGCTCTTAAGGAATTTTGCAGTTCCCTCTGTTGCTTCAATATTAAAGCCAAGGTTGTAAAATCTTCTGATAAGCTCAAGTGCTTCCGGCTTATCCTTATCTGCAATGGTTGCAAAAACAGTACCATAATTCTGCAGGTGCATACCCGATGCCTGAAGTGCCTTATAAAGTGCACGGTTAAGCTTGTCGTCATAACCAATAGCTTCACCGGTGGATTTCATTTCCGGCGAGAGATATGCGTCAAGTCCTCTGATTTTATTGAAAGAGAATACCGGAACTTTTACATACCAGCGATTTTTCTCGTTGGGATAAATATCAAAAATTCCTTGTTCCTTGAGGCTCTTGCCCATAATTACCTCTGTTGCAATATCAGCAAGGCTGTAGCCTGTCGCCTTAGACAGGAATGGTACAGTTCTTGAAGAACGGGGATTAACCTCAATTATAAATACATTGTCATCCTTATCAACGATGAACTGAATATTATAAAGCCCTACTATACCAATTCCAAGACCTAACTTTTTTGCGTAGGTAAGAATTGTTCCCTTAACCTTGTCAGAAATGCTGAATGCCGGGTAAACACTGATGGAGTCACCGCTGTGGATACCTGTTCTTTCAACAAGCTCCATAATGCCGGGAACGAAAACATCTCGTCCGTCACATATTGCGTCAACTTCCACTTCTTTACCCTGGATATATTTATCAACTAGAACCGGCTTATCATCATCAATTTCAACAGCCGTTTTAAGGTACATTTTAAGCTGCTCTTCATTAGCAACAATCTGCATTGCTCTGCCACCAAGAACAAAGCTGGGACGAACAAGAACCGGGTAACCGATTTCTTTTGCAGCTGCAATCCCGTGCTCAATTTTTGTAACTGCTCTACCTTGAGGCTGAGGAATGTTCAGCTCTTCAAGAATTTTTTCAAAACTGTCACGGTTTTCGGCACGCTCAATGGCATCGCAGTCTGTACCGATAATTTTAACTCCGCGTTTCATAAGCGGCTCAGCAAGGTTAATTGCTGTCTGTCCGCCAAGAGATGCTATAACACCCTCCGGCTTTTCAAAATGAATGATATTCATTACATCTTCAGTTGTAAGCGGTTCAAAATAAAGCTTGTCCGCAGTGGTGTAGTCGGTAGAAACTGTTTCGGGGTTGTTGTTTATGATAATTGCTTCATAACCGGAATTTTTAATTGTTGTTACGGCATGAACTGTCGAATAGTCAAATTCCACACCCTGACCAATTCTGATAGGTCCTGCACCTAAAACAACTATTTTCTTTTTATCTGTGAGAATAGATGCATTTTCATCATGATATGAAGAATAGAAATAAGGAATATATGCGTTTGTATGGCAGGTGTCAACCATTTTATATACAGGGAAAATATTCTTTTCTTTTCTGATGTTAAATACATCTACTTCATCCATACCCCAAAGCTTTGCAATGAATTTATCTCCAAAGCCCATTTTCTTTGCAGCTTTAAGTGTTTCAATATCGCCTTTATTTGCCGCAACTTCCTTTTCCATTTTAACTATTTTTTCAATAGATTCGAGAAAATACGCGGTAATTTTAGTAATATCATGAAGTTCTGCAACTGATGTACCCAGTCTCATAAGCTGAGCAATTGCAAAAATGTTGTCATCCTTGAACTCTTTAATGTATTCCTTAAGCTCATCTGCAGACATATCGTCAAATTTGGGCAGATGGAAATGATATGCTCCTGTTTCAAGTGAACGAACAGACTTGAGCAGACATTCTTCAAGAGTTGAGCCAATGCCCATTACCTCGCCCGTAGCTTTCATCTGCGTGCCGAGAGTATTTGCCGCTGTTGCAAATTTATCAAACGGAAATCTTGGCAGTTTTGCAACCACATAGTCAAGTCTCGGTTCAAATGCTGCTGTTGTGTTGGCGATGGTAATATCGTCAAGAGACATACCTACGGCAATTTTTGCTGTTACCCTTGCAATGGGATATCCGCTTGCTTTTGAAGCAAGTGCAGAAGAACGGGAAACTCTGGGGTTTACCTCAATCAGATAATATTCGCTTGTAGTGGGATTGAGGGCAAACTGAACATTACATCCGCCTTCAATTTTCAGCGCACGGATAATTTTAATTGCACTGTCGTTAAGCATTTTAAGGTCGTGGTCGTTTAGAGTCATAATAGGTGCAACAACAAGAGAGTCACCGGTGTGAACACCTACCGGGTCGATATTTTCCATACCACAGATTGTGATGGCTTTATCCTGCGAGTCGCGCATTACCTCAAATTCAATTTCCTTATAGCCCTTGACGCTCTTTTCGATAAGTACCTGATGAACGGGCGAAAGCTTAAACGCATTTACGCCAATTTCTTCAAGCTCCTCTTCATTATTAGCAAATCCGCCTCCTGTACCTCCCAGTGTAAATGCCGGACGAAGAACAACAGGATAACCAATTTTTGCAGCAGCCTCTTTTGCTTCATCTAGATTATATGTGATTTCAGAAGGAATTGTAGGCTCTCCTATTTCCTGACAAAGCTCTTTAAAAAGCTCTCTATCCTCGGCTCTTTCAATACTTTCGCTGCTTGTTCCAAGTAGCTGTACCTGACATTCTTTTAAAATGCCTTTCTTTTCAAGCTGCATGGCAAGGTTAAGACCTGTCTGTCCGCCAATACCCGGAACAATAGCATCGGGACGCTCATATCGCAGAATTTTTGCAATATATTCAAGCGTCAGCGGTTCCATATAAACCTTGTCCGCTATTGTAGTATCTGTCATAATTGTCGCCGGGTTTGAGTTGCAGAGCACTACCTCATACCCCTCTTCTTTGAGCGCAAGACACGCCTGTGTACCTGCATAGTCAAACTCCGCTGCCTGACCTATTACAATCGGTCCTGAACCGATGATGAGAATTTTTTTGATGTCTGTTCTTTTAGCCATTTTTATTTCCTCCTGTAAGCAATCTTCCCGCCACATACCGTCAACATACATTCGCCGTTTACCTTCCATCCTTCAAACGGCGTTGCCTTACCTTTTGAGATAAACTGTGCCGGGTCAATATTATATTCTTTATCTAAATCCCATACAGTAAAACTTCCGCAAAGCGGAATGTTAAACCTGTTTCTCGGATTAATTGACATAAGTGCTATAAGCTTTTCCATTGTAATTATTCCCGTTTTCACAAAATATGTGTACATCAGCGGAAAAGCAGTTTCAATCCCTACTATACCAAATGCACTTTTCTCAAGCCCTTTTGATTTTTCTTCTGCCGAATGAGGTGCATGGTCGGTTGCAATCATATCAATTGTTCCGTCAATTATCCCCTCAATGAGCGCCTCTTTATCCGCCCTGCTTCTGATTGGCGGATTCATTTTAAATCTGCCCTCTTCTTTTAAATCCATATCGTCCATCAAAAGATAATGCGGCCCTGTTTCGCAAGTTATATCCACACCCTCTTTTTTGGCTTTTCTGATAATTTCAACACTTTCCTTTGTGGAAATATGACAAACATGGTAACTGCATCCCGACTTTTTCACAAGTTCAATATCTCTTGCAATGGGACCATATTCACTTTCCGAGCAAATACCTCTGTGCCCGTGAAGCTTTGCATATTCACCGTCGTGAATATATCCTCCATGAAGCAGCGCATTATCCTCGCAGTGAGCTACTATCATTTTCCCTAGGCTTTTTGCTTTTTGCATAGCCCGGAGCATCATATCCGCATCCTGCACACCTTTTCCGTCATCCGAAAAAGCAATTGCATCCGTCATGTCTTCCATCTCCGAAAGTTGCTCACCCATCTGTTTTTTTGTGATGGAGCCGTAGGGATATATATTAATCTTTCCGTCTGCTTTAATAATATCTGTTTGTTCTTTCAATGTTTCCCCGCTGTCGGGCACGGGGTTTAAGTTTGGCATTGTGCATACCGCGCTGTATCCTCCGTGTGCTGCAGCACTACTTCCCGAAAGAACCGTTTCTTTATAAGAAAAACCCGGTTCACGAAAATGCACATGCACATCGCAAAAACCGGGAAAAACAGAATATTTGTCGTCGTTCAAAAAAGACAACTGCTTATCGGAAAGGACAAATTCAGAAAATAGTTTATCTACATTTTCGCCATATATTTTCGCATTGATATTCAACATCATTATCCATCCTTTCATATTATAAAAAAAGCCCTGCCCGATGGGCAAGACACGCAAAAAAACAGACACAGCAAAGCTACGCCCACATTTCTATACTAATCTTGCCGACATCTCTGTATCGAACTTAAAGATTTAATCTAGTATATTTTACCACAATTCTGCCAAATTGTCAATAAATATTTACCCTTTTTTTATTATTTTATACAAATGTATATTTATTCATTCAAAAACCTTGACATTTCAATGTATTAGTTGTATAATAATACATTATATTGTAGAGAATTATGAATATTTATTCAAAAAGGATGTATAAAAATGATTAAAGTATTTATTGACGGCAGTGCCGGCACAACAGGTCTCAGAATTCACGACAGATTAAGTTTAAGAAATGACATAGAGCTTATAAAGCTTGCCGAAGAGGTGCGCAAAGACCCGGAGGCAAGGAAAGAAGCAATAAACAGTGCAGATATAGTTTTCCTCTGCCTGCCCGATGTAGCTGCAATTGAAGCTGTATCAATGCTGAAAAATGATAAGACAACCATTATAGATACCTCAACCGCTCATCGTACAAACGAAGATTGGACTTACGGTTTTCCTGAGCTTAACGGTTATCGTGAAAAGATTGAAAAATCTCAGCTTATTGCAAACCCGGGTTGTCACGCCAGCGGATTTGTGGCACTTGTTCAGCCACTGAGAGAAGCGGGAATTATATCATCCGATTTATCTCTCTCCTGTTTTTCCCTTACCGGATATTCAGGCGGAGGTAAAAAGATGATTGCCGAGTATGAATCAGCTGACAGGGATGTTCTTTTATCCGCTCCCCGCCAGTATGGACTGACTCAGCAGCACAAACATTTAAAGGAAATGATAAAGATATGCGGCATTGAATCTGCTCCTCTTTTCTGCCCTATTGTTGCTGACTTTTACAGCGGTATGGAAGTTACTGTTCCTCTTTTTGCAAAAGATATTAAAGGAACAATATCTGACATAACTGAAATTTATAGAAATCTTTACACAGGCAAGCTGATTCATCTTAGCGAGCAAGCTGACGAAAACGGATTTTTATCAGCAGCGACATTTTCAGGCAGGGACGATATGGAAATCTCCATTTCCGGCAATGATGAAAGAATTCTTCTCGTTGCTCGCTTTGACAATTTAGGCAAGGGTGCATCGGGTGCTGCAATCCAGAATATGAATATAAAATTAGGGCTTGCAGAAGACACCGGTCTTAGTATATAATATATAGGAACAAAAAAGGAAGGTACATAAAAATGAAAATTATATCAGGCGGCGTTACTGCCGCACAAGGATTTAAAGCAAATGGTATTCATTGTGGCATCAGAAAAAACAAGACAAAGCGCGACATTTCACTTATTTTCAGCGAAGTGAAAGCAAGCGCTGCCGCAGTTTATACATCGAATCTTGTAAAAGGCGCACCCATCGAGGTGACAAAAAAGAATATTTCTGACGGCAAGGCTCAAGCTATCATCTGCAACAGCGGTAACGCAAACACATGCAACGCGGACGGAATTGAAATTGCAGAAAAAATGTGCGAACTTACAGCTGCAGAGCTTGGCATTCCTGCAAGTGATGTAGTTGTTGCTTCCACAGGTGTTATCGGTCAGCCTCTTGACATTAATCCCATTGCAAATGGTATCCCCGAACTTGCAAAGGGTTTAATCGAAACAGGAAGTGGTCTTGCGGCTGAAGGAATTATGACTACTGACATAGCAAAAAAAGAAATTGCGGTAGAATTTACTCTCGGCGGCAAAGTTTGTCGTATGGGTGGAATTGCAAAGGGCAGTGGTATGATTCACCCCAACCTCGCTACCATGATTGTATTTATCACAACCGACGCGGCAATTTCTCCCCAAATGCTTCAGAAAGCTTTGTCCGGAGATGTGCAGAATACATTTAATATGATAAGTGTTGATGGCGACACCTCCACCAACGATACAGTCGCAGTCCTCGCAAATGGCATGGCGGGAAATGTTGAAATCACAGAAGAGAACAAGGATTTTGAAGACTTTATGGCTGCTCTCAACACAGTAAATGTTCATCTGTGTAAAATGATTGCCGCTGACGGCGAGGGTGCCACAAAGCTCCTGGAATGCAATGTTTCAGGTGGTAAAACACTTGAGATTTCCAAAACTGTTGCAAAAAGTGTTATTTGCTCCAGCTTACTCAAAGCGGCTATGTTTGGTGCCGATGCCAACTGGGGCAGGGTACTCTGCGCAATTGGTTACAGCGGTGCAAATGTGGATGTTACCAAAATTGATGTATCTTTTAAATCCGCAAAAGGTGAAATTGATGTTTGCAAACTTGGTGCAGGAGTTCCATTCTTGGAAGAAAAAGCGTCTGAAATTCTTCACGAAAAAGAAATTGAAATTATAATAAATCTTAATGATGGCAACTTTAGTGCATCTGCTTGGGGTTGCGACCTCACATATGATTATGTAAAAATTAACGGTGACTACCGCACCTGATGAAAGGATAAACAAAATGGACATTAATTTTTCAAACGCACAGCGTGCCGAAGTTTTAACCCAGGCACTCCCCTATATCAAAAAGTATAACGGCAAGGTTGTTGTTGTAAAATACGGTGGCAATGCCATGATTAACGAACAACTCAAACAGCAGGTTATGGAAGATATCGTTCTTCTGTGGCTTATCGGCGTAAAAATTGTTCTGGTTCACGGCGGTGGTCCTGAAATTTCAGAGCTGATGGACAAACTCGGCAAAAAGCCAGAGTTTGTTGACGGACTCAGGGTAACCGACAAGGAAACAATGGACATAGTTCAGATGGTGCTTGCCGGCAAGGTTAATAAAAGCCTTGTTACCCTGCTTGAAACAAAAGGCGGTAATGCTATGGGCATTTCTGGTATGGACGGCAGACTTATTGAATCCAAAATAAAAAATGAAAAGCTTGGCTATGTAGGCTCCATCACAAAAATCAATATCCAACCTGTGGTTGACCTTATGGACAACGGGTACATTCCGGTAATTTCCACTGTCGGATGCGACAGGGATGGCAATACATACAACATAAACGGCGATACCGCTGCCGCATATATTGCAGGAGCTCTCGGCGCTGAAAGTCTTATTATGATGACTGATATCGCCGGCATCCTCCGCGACAAAGATGACCCTTCAACTCTCATCCCCGAAATTACCATTTCCGATGCAGCAACTCTTCAGGAGGAAGGCGTCATTTCAGGCGGTATGATTCCAAAGGTTGACTGCTGTATAGAAGCTATAAATAAAGGTGTAAAAAAAGTATTTATTATGGACGGCAGAGTTCCCCATTCCATACTTATGGAAATTCTCACAAACGAGGGTGCCGGCACCATGGTAAGAGGTGACAAATAATGAGCAGTTTACAGACAAATGACAAGCTTTATATTGCAAATACATACAACCGTTTTCCTGTAGAAATTATTTCAGGAAAAGGCTCCGTTGTTAAGGATTCAGACGGTAAAGAATATATTGATATGGGCTCTGGAATTGGAGTTACTGCCTTTGGTCTTGCTGATGACAAATGGGCTGAGGCGGTATCCATTCAGGCAAACACCTTGCAACATATGTCCAATCTTTACTATACTGAGCCATGTATCCGGCTTGCTGAAATTCTCTGCAAAAAAACAGGTATGAGTAAGGTATTCTTCTGCAACTCAGGTGCAGAAGCAAATGAATGTGCCATTAAAATTGCCCGCAAATATGCAGCTGACAAAAAAGGCGCAGAGTATAACACTATAATTACTCTTGAAAACAGTTTCCATGGCAGAACGCTCACTACCCTTTCCGCTACCGGTCAGGACCATTATCACGAGCTTTTTCAGCCTCTCACTCCCGGATTTGTTCACGCTCCGGCAAACGACCTTGAATCACTTAAAGAAGCGGCTATCAAAAACAAAACTGCAGCAATTTTAATTGAATGTATTCAGGGCGAGGGCGGTGTTATCGCACTTGATCAGGAATTTGTCAAAGGTGCATATAATTTTGCAAAAGAAAACGACATATTATTTATGGTGGACGAAGTTCAGACGGGTAATGGCAGAACAGGCGAGCTTTACGCATATATGAACTACGGAATTATCCCCGATGTTGTTTCTACTGCCAAAGGTCTTGGTGGCGGGCTTCCTCTTGGTGCGGCTTTGATGAGCGAAAAGGTTCAGTCGGTGCTCGGCTTTGGCGACCATGGCTCCACCTTTGGCGGAAACCCAGTATGTTGTGCAGGCGCACTCAGCATTATAGAAAGAATTGACGAAAAACTCCTCTTGGAGGTTAAAGAAAAAAGCAAATACATATTTGAAACACTGTCTGGCGCAAAAGGCGTGGAAAGCATAAGCGGAATGGGACTTATGGTTGGCATAAAAACTACCTCCCCTGCCGGCGATGTCTTAAAAAAATGTATGGAAAAAGGCGTACTTTGTCTCACAGCAAAGGACAAGTTAAGACTTCTTCCCGCCCTTAATATACCGTTGGATGTTCTCAAAAAAGCAATAGAAGTTATCAAAGAAGCCTGTGCGGAGGTGTAATATGATTAATTTAAAAGGTAAAAGTTTTTTAAAACTTCTTGACTTTACTCCAGAAGAAATAAGTGGTCTTATCGAGCTTGCTGCTCAGCTTAAGACTCAGAAAAAAGCAGGGATTCCCCACCGACTTTGCGAAGGTAAAAACATAGCGCTTGTTTTTGAAAAAACAAGCACAAGAACCCGTTGTGCCTTCGAGGTTGCTGCAGCAGATTTAGGTATGCACCCTGTGTATCTGGACCCCAAAGCTTCGCAGATTGGCAAAAAAGAAAGCATTGCTGATACAGCAAGAGTTCTGGGCAGAATGTTTGACGGTATTGAATATCGTGGCTTTGGTCAGGAAATTGTTCAGGAGCTTTCCGATTTTGCAGGCGTTCCCGTATGGAACGGACTTACAAACGAATTTCACCCAACACAGATTCTCGCCGATTTTCTGACAATCAAAGAATGTTTTGGTGAGCTTAAAGGCAAAACCCTTGTATATATGGGTGATGCAAGATATAACATGGGTAATTCCCTTATGGTTGGCTGTGCAAAAATGGGTATGAACTTTATTGCCTGTGCTCCTGAAAAATATTTCCCCAACAAAGCACTTGTTGCAGAATGTGAGGCAGTTGCAAAACAGACAGGCGCAACATTACAGTTTATTACAGACCCCATTAAGGCTACAAAAGGAGCCGATGTTATCTACACCGATGTGTGGGTTTCAATGGGCGAGCCGGATGAAGTATGGAAAGAAAGAATTGAAGACTTAACTCCCTATCGGGTTACAAAAGAGCTTATGGATAACGCCGGAAGTCAGTGCCGATTTATGCATTGTCTGCCCGCTTTCCATGACCTTAAAACAACAACTGGCAAGGAAATATATGATAAATTCGGCATTGATTGCATGGAAGTTACAGATGAAGTGTTTGAAGGTACACAGTCCATCGTATTTGATGAAGCCGAAAACCGTATGCACACAATAAAAGCTGTTATGGCAGCAACTTTATAAGGTGGGCTTATGAAAAAAGCATATTTAGTTTTAGAAAACGGAAAAATTTTTGAAGGAAAAAGTATTGGCGCCGATGGTATCACCATCGGCGAACTTGTCTTTACAACATCTGTGGTAGGCTATCTTGAAACGCTTACCGACCCTGCCTATTCAGGTCAGATTATCATGCAGACATTCCCTCTTATCGGTAATTACGGTGTGATTGAAGAGGACTTTGAGGGTTCTTGTTATGCTGCAGGATATGTTGTACGCGAATGTTGCGATGTTCCCTCAAATTTCCGTAGCCAGAATGACCTTGACAGTTATCTTAAGAAGGCTGGAATTGTCGGCATCTGTGATGTGGATACTCGTGAAATAACAAAGATTATTCGAGAAAACGGCACTATGACGGCTAAAATCTGCACAGATTTAAAGGATGTTGATTGCGCTGCTATGTCGTCCGCTATTCCCTCCATGAGCAGCAAATCAAAAGAGGTTTTTTCTGCTGACGGTGCATCTCTTTTCCGTATCGCAATTATAGATTATGGAGTGAAAAAAAGTAACATTACGGCACTTACCGAAAGAGGTTGTGAGGTAACTGTTTTCCCCTCTTCGGTTTCTGCAGATGAAATCATTTCCTTTTCCCCTGACGGAATTTTACTTTCGAGCGGACCGGGAAACCCGGAAGAAAATACTTTCTGCATAGAGCAGATTAAAAGTCTTATCGGTAAATTCCCAATTTTCGGTATTGGCCTTGGCCATCAGCTTACAGCTCTTGCTATGGGTGGAAAAACAGATAAGCTGAAATATGGTCACCGCGGCTCAAATCAGCCGGTAAAAGAACTTTCTACCGGCAAAATGCTAATTACAAACCAGAACCATGGTTATATCGTAACCGGTGACATTCCCGGAACGGAAGTTACTTATTTAAATGCTAATGATTCCACAATAGAGGGTCTGGAATATCATGGTAAAAACTGTTTTACCATTCAGTTTGACGCAACCTCCCATTTGTTTGATAAATTCATCAGCATGATAAAGGCGGTGAAAGATAATGCCTAAAGACTTATCAATAAAGAAAGTACTTGTCATCGGTTCAGGCCCGATAGTTATTGGTCAGGCAGCAGAATTTGACTATGCCGGTGCTCAGGCTTGCCGCGTCCTGCGTGATGAAGGCATAAATGTTGTGTTGGTTAACTCTAACCCTGCAACCATTATGACCGACAAAAATCTCGCAGACGAAATTTACCTTGAACCCTTAAACGCTGAAACTGTCCGACGAATTATTGAGAAAGAGCGTCCCGACGGACTTCTTGCCGGTCTTGGCGGACAGACAGGACTTACCATTGCAATGCAACTTTACAAGGACGGAACACTTAGTAAGTTTGGTGTCCGTATTTTAGGCTCGGATATAGCGGCTATTGACCGTGCCGAGGACAGAGAGCTTTTCAAAGCGGCAATGGACGAAATAGGTCAGCCGTGTATTCCGTCAGACATAGCAAATACAGTTGACGAAGCACTTGCCGTAGCAGATAAAATAGGTTATCCCGTTATAGTCCGCCCCGCATTTACCCTTGGCGGCAGCGGAGGCGGTATTGCGGCAGATACAGATGAGCTTAAAAACATTGCAAAAAGCGGACTGGATATGTCCCCCATTACGCAAATTCTTGTTGAAAAATGCATTTCCGGTTGGAAAGAAATTGAATTTGAAACCATTCGTGACAGTGCGGGCAACGCTATTGCAGTCTGTTCGATGGAAAACTTTGACCCGGTAGGCATCCATACAGGCGACTCCATTGTTGTTTCTCCTGCACTTACACTTTCGACAAAAGAATACCAGATGCTCCGTCAAGCGTCGCTCGACATAGTTTCCTCAATCGGCATTGTGGGTGGCTGCAACTGTCAGTTTGCATTAAACCCAAACAGCTTTGAGTATGCCGTTATTGAGGTAAATCCCCGGGTTTCCCGTTCATCGGCACTTGCATCAAAGGCTACCGGATATCCAATAGCAAAAATGACGGCAAAGCTTGCCCTTGGTTACACTCTGGATGAGGTTAAAAATGATATTACCGGCAAAACCTGTGCATGCTTTGAGCCTGCCATTGACTATGTAGTAGTAAAGTTTCCCAAATGGCCATTTGATAAATTTGCATCCTCCAGCCGTAAGCTTGGCACCCAGATGAAAGCTACCGGGGAGGTTATGTCTATTGCACCCTCATTTGAGGCAGCTCTTTTAAAAGCAATACGCGGCGCGGAAATTTCTCTCGACACTTTAAACGCCCCTGCACTTTCGGATAAGGATATTTATGCCCGTCTTGCCGAGCAAAATGACAGGCGAATCTTTACTGTGTTTGAGGCTTTAAAAAAAGGTGTGACGATTGACGAAATTCATGACATTACAAAAATAGATAAGTGGTTTATTGCAAAACTTAAAAAACTTGCGGATTTTGAAGATTTTATTTCCGAAAATGGTCTTGATGAAGAAAGCTTAAAACTTGGCAAAAAGCTTGGCTATACCGATGCTGCATTAAAACGCATCAGTGGCGCAGTGACTTTGCCCACCTCCCCCTTCAGCTATAAAATGGTTGACACCTGTGCCGGTGAATTTTCCGCCCAGACTCCTTATTTTTACTCAGTAGCGTCAGGCGAATGTGAGTCAAGAGGATTAAGTCGCAGCGGCAAAGATGTAGTAATAGTTCTCGGCTCAGGCCCTATCCGCATTGGTCAGGGTATAGAATTTGACTACAGCTCTGTTCACTGCGTATGGACTCTGCGTGAAATGGGTTATGATGTAGTTATAATAAACAACAACCCTGAAACCGTTTCTACCGACTATGACACAGCAGACCGTCTTTATTTTGAGCCTCTCTGCGAAGAAGATGTAATGAACATTATAAATGTGGAAAAACCGGTTGGCGTGGTTGTGGCTTTTGGCGGACAGACCGCTATAAAACTAACAGATTTCCTTGATAAAAACGGAGTGAAAATCCTCGGCACTTCGGCAGAGGGCATAGACCTTGCCGAGGACAGAAGCAAATTCGATGCACTGCTCGAAAGTTTTGGAATTAAGCGTCCCGTAGGTAAATCGGTTATGACGCTGGATGACGCACTCTGTGCCGCAAATGAGCTTGGTTACCCCGTCCTGCTCCGTCCCTCTTATGTTATAGGCGGTCAGAATATGACCATTTCAAGAAGTGACGCACAGACTGAAAAATATATGAAAACCATCCTCTCTGGCGGCATTGAAAATCCTGTTTTAATTGACAAATATATGCCCGGTACCGAGCTTGAAGTGGATGTAATTTCCGACGGCAAAGATGTTCTTATCCCCGGCATTATGGAGCATATCGAGCGCGCAGGGGTTCACAGCGGTGACTCAATCGCAGTTTATCCACCATACAACCTAAGCGATAAATTTCTTGATACTATATGCAAAAGCTCGGAAAAGCTTGCACTTGCACTAGGAACAAAGGGGCTTGTCAACATTCAGTACCTCATTTATGAAAATGAACTTTATGTCATCGAGGTAAATCCCCGTGCTTCAAGGACAATTCCATATATCAGCAAGGTCACAAATGTACCTATGGTCAACCTTGCATCAAAGGTAATGCTTGGCGCAAGCTTAAAAGACCTCGGGTTTGGAACGGGACTTTACAAAACACCGCCCTACTACGCGGTTAAGGTTCCTGTATTCTCTTTTGAAAAATTACACGACGCCAACTCTATTTTAGGGCCCGAAATGAAATCAACAGGCGAAGTTTTAGGTCTTGGCAAAACAATGGCGGAGGCACTTTTCAAGGGGCTTTGCAGCGCAGGATTTTACCTGACTTTTCCCATCTCCTCAGGTATTCTTATAAGCGTTGAAGAAAATGACTATCCGGAAATAATTTCGCTTGCAAAGCGTTTTTACGATTTAGGCTTCACACTTTATGCCACAAGAGGTACCGCAAGTGCAATTTCCTCTCTCGGTATAAAAGTAAACCCGGTTAAAAACGCAACCGAATCGGACGAACTTATTAAACTGATGGAAAGTGGAAGCTTAAGCTACATTATCTATACCGGTGCCGTAAAAGATGCTACCATAGGTGACTACACCGTTCTTCATCGCCGAGCAATGCAGCTTAGTATCCCCTGCTTTACTTCTCTTGACACCGCAAATGCACTTGCGGGAATAATTGAATCACGCTTTACCTGTGCGAATACAGAGCTTGTTGATATTAATTTCATGCGAACCCAGCGTAAAAAAATTGATTTTACAAAAATGCATTCCTGCGGTAATGATTATATTTTCATCCCCAACTTTGACGAACAGATAACCTGTCCCGAATCACTGTGTGTGAGTCTTTGCAGACCTCACTATGGCATTGGTGCAGATGGCATTGTTCTGATTGAAAAATCCACGGTTGCAAATGCAAAAATGCGCAGTTTCAATCGCGACGGCAGCGAGGGTAAAATGGCAGGAAACAATATTCGCTGTGTTGGCAAATATCTCTATGACAATGGTTTTGTTGATAGTGAAAATATTAAAATCGAAACAGAAAGCGGAATTTTCGATCTGACCTTATATGTTCGTGACGGAAAAGTAAGCTCTGTTTCGGTTAATATGGGCAATGCCGATTTAACTGCAAAAAATGTACCTGTAATCTCACATGCCGACAAAATGATAAATCACCCTATCAAAATTTCCGGAAAAAGATATAATGCAACTTGCTTATCGGTAGGAAATCCCCATTGTGTGATTTTCTGCAATGCAATCGACGGTCTAGACCTTGAAAAAATTGGTCCTGAGTTTGAAGATGCCGACATTTTTCCCGAAAGAATAAACACCGAATTTGTCCGCGTGGTTAATAAAAACACCCTGCGTATGCGGGTATGGGAACGTGGCAATGGTGAAACTCTTGCCTGCGGGACAGGTGCTTGTGCCGCAGTTGTCGCAGCAATAGAAAACGGGCTGTGCGACAAAAATACTGACATAACTGTAAAAGTCCTGGGCGGAGACTTAAAGGTTAATGTAACGGATAAAGGAATTATTCTCACTGGTCCGGCAGTTAAGGTTTATGAAGGAAATTTTGAGTATTAAAAAACTGGTAGGCTCTTTATTAGTGCCTACCAGTTTTTTATTTAATGTCATGTATAGCTGAAAATGGGTTTTTCTTTAAATATATTTAATAACTCCGCAGGCAATCTTTTCTCCTGAGTTACCGGAGGGTTGAGTGGTAAAATCATCCGGTTTTGAATGAATTATCACTGTTTTTTCCACCACATCCGCAAGGTTAAATCTGTCTGTGATAAAGGAAAGATACGCTCTTCCGTCACCCGCCTCAAAAAGTGGCGGCATATCTCCTGTGTGGAAAGGATGGAGCTGCCCTGTCGGGTTATAATGTCCTTTCGTATCCGCAAAGGGGTCTGTCATATTTCCGGTGCAGGTTTCCCCCTCATGGATATGAAATCCGAACACTCCGTCCGTCGGCAAACCTGTTATATCAGCCGTTACAAGGACACCGTCTTTTCTCTGTATAAGATATACTTTCCCGTATATATCCCCATAATTTTCGTTTCCGGATATCAACGCCTCTGCTTTTTTCCCATAGATATTTTCCACAAAATCATTCCTTTCATATTTAATATATGAAAGGAATTCCTCTATTGTTTATGCTGTGCTTTGAGTTTTGTATATCCTATGCAAAGACTGAGCGTTAGCAGATAAACAAAAACTGCTCTCAGCGGATATGTGTATCTTACTGAAACAATCCCCGCTTGATACATAAATCCGTCTATCATAAAAATAAACAGCGGATGAACAAGATATATATAATAGCTCGCTCTGTCAATATTCTTTATAAGTATGTTTTCTGCAATCCCTGTAACTCGCAGCGCAGCCGCATAGCAGAAGAAAATTGCACAAATACAATATGCAATATGAATATATTCAAGCGATGCTATCTGCCTGATGCCCGAAAAACTTATATATGTCAATAGCACATTTGCCGCTGCCACAAGCACAAAAAGCAGTGCTAGATGTAGTCTATATTTTTTTATACGTCCTAAAAAGTCATCATATCTTGCTCCGGCATAAATTCCGGCAACAAAATAAAATAAATATGTTGTAAACAGGCGGTCATTATATAAAAAATTTTTCAGTTCTGCAGAGCATACAAGCATAACCGCCAACGCCAAAATAATTGATGTTGCTGGTTTTATCCTTTTCTCAAGCAAATTCCATACCGGTGCGAGCAGATAAAACTGCATAATTACAGGAATAAAGTAAAAATGTCCTACAAGGTCACCAACAAAAATATGCTTTATAATTGCAGTAATATGGTTTTGCTGGGGTAAAAACCCTCTGCTGCGGAGATAAAAATAAAATATTATCACCCATAGAATATATGGCAAGAGAATGTTCTTCACCTTTCCAATATAAAATCTGCCGGGCTCAAATTTTTCCTTACGGGAATAAAACATCTTAAACCCGGATAAGAAAATAAACCCCTGAACTACAAACGAACTAAGCCGCCAAAACGCCATAACCACCATATAAGGCAACCCCTGTTTATCAAGCACCAACACCGGATTTGATGATATATGAATAAATATAACAAGCATGGCAAAAAGTACATTTAATACTGTAACCTCGCCTATTCTTTTTTTCACTTTACTTTCACTCTTTCCGAAAAAACCGGTTCATAAATTTGAACCGGTTTTTTCACTGTAATTAATTATTTCTGAACTACTGCTTCAAAATCTTCTTCAATTTCCTTAGATGGAGAAGGTGTTATAAGAGATACAACAACTATGAAGATTGATGAAATTATAAATGCAGGAAGAAGCTCGTAAATAGCGAAAACTCCACCCAGTTTGCTGATTAAGAGTTTCCAGATGAATACCATTGCGCCACCGCTTATCATACCCGCAATAGCACCTTCTCTTGTTGTTCTCTTCCAGAAGAGTGAGAAAATCATAAGCGGTCCGAATGTAGCCCCGAAGCCTGCCCATGCAAATGATACAACCTGGAAGATAACGCTGTTTTCGTCAAGCGCAACAACAATTGCGATGGCTGCAATTACAAGAAGTGTTATCCTCGTCATAGTCATAACCTGTTTGTCAGTTGCTTTTTTGTTGCAAACGCCATGATAAATATTTTTAGCAAATGCCGAAGCTGCAATCAGAAGATATGAGTCGGAAGAACTGATTGTAGCCGCCAGAATTCCTGCCATTACAAAACCTGCAAGAAGCGGTGGCAAGAAACTTGTTGAAAGCTGAATAAATATGCTTTCAGCACCTGATTTTGTAAGAAGCGGTTCTCCTGCCAGAACACCGGAGTTGGTCATTGCTATAACTCTGCCGGCAATACCGATAAATACTGCAACTGCAAGTGAAATAACAACCCATATCATTGCAATTCTTCTGGACATTTTAAGTTCTTTTTCTTCACGGATTGCCATAAATCTTAAGAGCACCTGCGGCATGCCGAAGTAACCAAGTCCCCACGCAAGCATTGAGCAAATTGTGAGCCAGCCGTAAGGTGTTGCATCTCCGAACACAGGTTTTCCGGCTTCAACAACCTGCTGACCAGCTTCACCAACTACAGGAGTAGCAAGACCAAAGAAATCAAGAAATCCGGGGATTGATTTTGCATTTTCAATAACAGAAGCAAATCCGCCTGCATTTGCCGTACCAATAGCAACAATAACAACAAGTGCAATAATCATTACAATGCCCTGCATAAAGTCTGAAGCGCTTTCTGCAAGGAAGCCGCCGAGAACTGTGTATATCAACACAAACAGTGCCCCAACAAGCATCATAGTGATGTAAGGAGTTCCAAAAAGTGTTGAAAAGAGTTTCCCACAAGTAACAAAGCAGCTTGCTGTATATACTGTAAAGAAAATAAGAATAAACAACGCAGCAATTGTCATAATAATCTTTTTATTCTCACGGAATCTGTTTGAGAAAAATTCCGGAAGAGTTATTGAATTGTTTGCTCTTATACTGTATCTGCGAAGTCTTTTTGATACCATCAGCCAGTTAATATATGTACCTAACGCAAGACCTATCGCTGTCCATGCAGCATCCGCAAGACCGCACCAGTATGCAACACCCGGCAATCCCATAAGGAGCCAGCCGCTCATATCAGATGCCTCTGCACTCATCGCAGTTACCCAGGGACCAAGTGAACGACCGCCGAGATAATAATTTTCCGAACTTTTGTTTGCGCGTTTTGCAAATGCAATACCGATAGCGATTACTGCAGCCATATAAATAACCATAGCTACAAGAATCTGAACTTTATCAGTCATAAATTAATCCTCCAAAAAATAATTTCCTCTATTATAACACACCTGCAAATAAAAATCAATAGAGAACTAAGTTTAGACTATAGTCTGTACTTTGCTCTCTATTGCTGTTAACATTTTTATTTATATAAAACTATAAAAAAGCTGTACAATTTTACAAACAGATTTTAGACAAAAGGGTGGGCATCATATCCGACTCATAGCATTTATGAAAATACTCTCCATTGCACAGACACCAGTCGTACATAAGCGCCCTTTCCAACAGTGCATACATTTTAACAATTTCATTAGCAACCATATCGTTTCTGATTTCGCCCTTTTTCTGCCCCTCAGATACAATCTGTTTTAAAAGCTCATAATAACCCCTGCTTTCTTTATAATTTCAATTGTTTTGAAATCACCCACCTTTTTGAAGACTCCCAAAGTTTCAACAGATATTTTCATATTATTATCCCCTTTTTAGAACATAGTTCTAGTTTATATTATTTTATTAGAACAACGTTGCAATATCATATTTTCGCTCATTTGTCAATACTAAAAACGAAAGAGTGACGGGCTTTTTAGTCCATCACTCCAAATTTTAAATATTATAATCCAGTTTAAAACTTTCGCCACAGCCATACTTTTCATAAACATAGTCAATATCTTTATCACCACGACCGGACAGACAAGCCAGAATAGAACCTGATTTGTGCTCTTTTGCATAGCGAAGCGCATAGGCAACAGCATGCGCACTTTCAATAGCTGGAATAATACCCTCGTATCTTGAAAGCAGGAAGAAGGCCTCCATAGCTTCCTCGTCAGAAACTGTTTCATAATTAACTCTGCCAAGGTCTCTGAGGTGCGCATGTTCAGGGCCAACACCCGGATAGTCAAGGCCGCTGGCAATAGAATATACCGGCAGGGGCTCGCCCTTTTCATCCTGAAGAACATAACTGGTATATCCATGAATTATACCTTTTGTGCCATACGCCATTGTTGCCGCATGATCGCCCACTTTATCACCGCGTCCAAGCGGTTCAACACCATATATTTCAACCGGATCAGCAAGGAACGGCGTAAACATTCCAAGAGAGTTTGAACCGCCGCCTACGCAGGCACAAATTGCATCGGGCATGATTCCCGTCATTTCTAAAAATTGTTCTCTTGCTTCAATTCCTATAATCGCCTGAAAATCTCTTACCATCTTTGGAAAAGGATGCGGACCGGCTGCTGTGCCAATACAATAAATCGCATCTTTATATTCTTTCAGATATGCCTCAAATGCCGCATCGCAAGCTTCTTTCAAGGTTTTAAGTCCTTTTGTAACGGGAATAACATTTGCCCCCAGCATTTTCATTCTTATTACATTCGGGTGTTGCTTTGCAATGTCTACTTCGCCCATATACACATCGCATTCCATGCCAAAATATGCGGCTGCCGTAGCTATTGCAACACCGTGCTGACCTGCTCCTGTTTCAGCAATAATTTTCTTTTTCCCCATGTATTTTGCCAAAAGACCTTCTCCCATACAATGGTTGAGCTTATGTGCACCCGTATGATTGAGATCTTCTCTCTTAAGATAAATCTGGCAGTTACCAAAAATTTTCGAAAGTCTTTCACAGTGATAAACAGGTGTAGGTCTACCCTGAAATTCCTTTCTAATTCTGCGAAGCTCATTTATAAATTGCGCCGAATGACAGATAGCTTCGTAAGCATCGTCCGCCTCTTTAAACGCCTCTATAAGCTCTTTCGCCTGAAAAGATCCGCCATACTCACCGAAATAGCCGTTTTCATCAGGATAATGTTTAAGATAATCATCAAAATCTCTATATTTATTCATATTAACCTCTCCTTTTATTCTATAATATCATACTATGTCATTAAAATCAAGCATTGTTACGCCATCGAAACTCCGGATTAATTATATGAATCATTTTATCCTCCTTTAAGTAAAAAAGCCCTTGATCTGCTTTTGCAAATCAAGGGCGAAAAAACTTTTCCGCGGTGCCACCTTGTTTCAAGCCATACGGCTCCTCTGTCGGGATACCATCATATCCCCGGCTACTAACGCAAGCCCACTCGTCAGCGCATTTAACGCCGCCCTCAACAGTCCATATTACACAGCAACCTTTACGGAACTCACACCATAATCCGCTCGCTTTAAAAGACATTGTCTGCTTTTTTTCTGTTTCATCGGTTTTAATAAATTTATGTATGCACCAATTATAACACTGTTTTTTTCTTTTGTCAATATATTATTTCCCTATAAACATTTGAGTACAATAGTTTCCGCTTTTTACATAACCAACCCCTATTTTTGTAAATGACGGATTTAGGATATTTTTTCTGTGACCCGCTGAATTCATCCATGCATTTACAACAACCTTGGGTGATGAATATCCCTGAGATAGATTTTCACCCGCACTTATGTAAGAAATCCCGAAATTTTTCATCATTTGATATGGCGTTCCATATGTAGGGCTGTTGTGAGCAAAATACTTTTTGTCTTTCATGTCCTGCGACTTGTATCTTGCTACCCGGCTTAGTTCCCAGTCCGCTGTAAGTGGTTTCAGACCATTTTCCTTTCTTATTTCATTTACCAGCCGTACAATTTCATCTTCAAAAGCTGCTACTTCTGCATCCACTGTCGGTATGTTCAGGACTTGACCGGGATAAATAAGATTTACATTCGTTACCTTCGGGTTAGCCTCTTTTATTTCACTTAACCCTGCCTCATGTTTTACTGCAATTTTCCACAGCGTATCTCCCTTTTCAACCGTATATGTAGCTGCATATGAATTCACAGTTAACAACATAGCTGTTGCTGCAGTTAAAATTATTTTTTTCATTTTATGTATAACCTCCGTTTATTTTTTGTGCATAAGCACATTTTTAATTATACCACATCCGTTTACATAATTTCAAAGGTAATTATATTCATATTTACCAAAATATAAAAGCAGGAGGTCTTTTTGTTAGTCCTCCTGCTTAATTTGTTATCTATTTCCCGAGTAAAACTGCCCCCGCTGTAAACGGAGTAGGATTCTTTATAAGGATTTTACCGTCTGACACTGTTATTTTATCCTCAATAAGCTGCTGTGAAATAAACTCAAGCTTTTCGTAAAAGCTTTTCATTGTTTCTCCGGGGCGGGAACTCCCTGACCGGCAATGTGGTAATAAGTAAGTCTGCCCGATGTGCATCCGTGAGTGTTTTTTCACTGTCTATCAGATACTCAACAATTGTATCTTCAAGCTGCTATTTTTTCGTCTCAAACTTCATAATGTTACCTCTATTGTCTTAACAACTCAGTAAATTCTTTGTGAACAAGTCCGTTTGTTGCAACTATGTGCTGATTCAAGACATCCACATCAGTGTTTCCGTCAATAGTGCTGACCTTTCCTCCCGCTTCGGTTACAATTATTTGTCCTGCAGCAAAATCCCACGGTTTTAAATACCTGCCAAGAAAAATATCAAATTTACCGCAGGCAACATATGCAAGTGCAACCGCTGCCGAACCTATTACCCTCACATCCTGACAATTAAGATATATTTTTCTTATATATTCCATTGCCTCGTCACATTCATGTTTAAAATATGCATTTAGCTCAATTTCACTGAGGCAATCGGCAAGATGAATATTTTTACTACACCTTATCTGCTTTCCATTTAAAAATGCACCTTTTCCTTTTTCAGCATAAAAGATTTCATTTTTGTAAGGTACATAAATAACTCCTGCTTTTATCTCACCACCAGAGCAAAAGCCAAGCGAAACTGCACTTTGTTCAAATTCATGCACAAAATTTGTTGTGCCGTCAATCGGGTCTAAAATCCAATAATCGTGGCACCACTCAAAAGATTTTTCTTCCTCCGACTTAAATCCGATTTCAGGAAATTCTTCCTTTAGTCTGTTGTGCAGATAGTCAGAAATTCCCGTATCTGCGCCCGTAACATAATCTGACTGCCCTTTTTCCCGTACATCCTTGCGCAGGGCATTGTCAAAGAAAATTTTATCCGTTTCCTGCACAATACTTATAATTTTTTTAATATCCATAATATACCTCTTAAAACTCGGGAAGCATATCAATTGCGCTGTTTAAATCGGTCAGCCTGTTTGATTTTTTTACCGCTTTTAAAATTTTCTTTTCTTCGGGAAAATTCTGCATAATAAATATCCAGATTTCCTTAAGTCTGTGAAGCGTATATACTTCTGATTTAAGAACTGTCATATATCTCTCTTCAAGAAGCCTTGAAAACCTTAATATCTCATCTTTTGAAAGCGGTTTTCCTCCCCTTATTTCACGGAATATCGCCGGGTTTATTATCGCTCCTCTACCTATCATAACACCACTTATATTTGGATAGTCAGCGACAATTTTACGATAATCTTCCGCTGTAAAAATATTTCCGTTATAGCATATTTTAAGTGGTGAACCTTGATATGCCCGGTCAAAAGTCTGCATATTCGGAACACCTTTATAATATTCTTCTCTTACCCTCGGGTGTATTATAAGCTCATTGATTGGGTATTTATTAAACACATCCATAATCCCGTCAAATTCATCATGAGAATAAAACCCCGTTCTTGTTTTTATGGAAACTTTTGCGTTTGTATGTGAAAAAATATAATCAAGCAGCCTGTCCAGCTCCTCTGTATCTTTAAGTCCGCCCGCACCTCTGCCTTTTTTTACAACAGTTCCCGACGGGCATCCTAGATTAAGATTAACCTCGTCAAAACCGGCATATTTTATTCTATCTGCGAACTGAACAAAAGCCTCTCCACTACTGCATAATACCTGCGCGCGCACCTTGACGCTATTATTATCTTTTATAATATCCCTGATGGTTTTTCTGCTTATTCTTTCATTTTCCGAAGGAACAATAAAAGGTGCAAAATATTCATCACATCCACCAAACACCTCATCATGCGTGTTTCTAAATGTGTATGGGGTTATCCCCTCCATGGGCGCAAAATAAAGTTTCATGTATTCTCCTCTTTTTTCTGCTCAGAAAAAATTATTTTATATCAATCAGCTCAAGCAAATCATCCATTCCCAGTCTCTTAAGACATGGATCAAGCACAGAGTGAGGGCTTACTGTAAGGACATTAAGGTATGCTCCCGATTTTTTATGTTTTAAGAACTGAAATAACATTGGCTTTCGACGGAATATTATACATATATTCGTTGTATGCATACTCATTCATTAATTTTATCAGTTCTTCCTTAGATAATGAAATGCCTAATTTTTAAAATATTCAGCTGTTTCTGCATATCCTAAAGGTGTAATAATCTTTACAATGCTTTCTTCATATTTTATATTATTTTCATCCAGAATTCCTAGCATCACCAATATATCCATCCTCAATACAGCCATAATGTCGAAAAGGCTCTTCAAACTTTGGGAAGTATACCGAAACATCGGGGGTTTTATTATCAAACCAGTATAAAAATCGCTTTTCTTCCGTTCCGTCTTCATGAATAATCTTTTTCCCCAACCGTTGAGCAATATGTTTTTATGTTTGTTCCCATGTCAAGACTGGTCAAAAAAACATTCTTCCAGAGCTTTTATTATTCAAAACATATAATCTGGTTATATTCTACTATACATTTTACCACATTAATTCTCCTTATGCAAACAAAAAAAGTGACTGTTTTTAAAACAGTCACTTTTTTACTTTACGGTAGGAATATTTTAACAATAAAAAATAATACTGACGGGCAAAGAAGGCATCCCATGCCTGTATAGAATGTAGATGTCATTGCACCGTAGGGTACGAGTTTCGGATTTGTTGCGGCAAGGCCTGCGGTTGTACCGCTTGTTGTTCCCATCAGCCCACCAAATACCATTGCTGCGCGTGGAGTATTAAGTCCTATTTTCTTTGCGACTATTGGCGTTATAACCATTACTGCAATAGACTTGAATACACCTACTGCAATTGAGATTGCTATAACCGCGGAATCTGCACCTATTGCAGCACCTGTAACGGGGCCTACTACGAAAGTAGTTGCACCTGCCGCAATAGTGGAAACGCTGGCAGCATCACGATAACCAAATGCAAGTGCAATCAGCACGCCTATAAAGAATGTAAGCACGACACCCGTAAGCAGAGCAACAACGCCAACAAGACCGCACTTTTTAATTTCAGATAATTTTGCGCCGAAAGAAGTTGCAACAATTGTAAAGTCACGAAGTGCAGATGCACCAAGAATTCCAATACCGGTAAAAACGGTAACATCCGCAAGGCCTTTTGAGCCGCCTGTCACTTTTCCGCCCACATAAGCGAGAATAAGACCTAAGAATATTGCGATTGCAGATGAGTGAATTCTGCCACCGGTTAGTTTTGAAATACCTGTTGAAATTGCCACGATGATGCCGACAAGCAAAAATGACATAACAAACGCATTATCAACAAAAAGATTTACAAAGATATCTGCTAATGCTCTCATGCTTTTACCTCCTTCTGTGCTTCATCTTCTGTTTCCTTGGGTGAAAATATATTAAAAACAGGAATAAGAAGAAGCATAATTACAACCACGCCAACACCTAAAGTGAGCGCAAGAACACCGCCGTCAAGAGCACTTACAACATTCTGCGAGGCAGACATAGCGATGATAACAGGGATAAACATTTCCTTCCAAAAATCAATTCCCTTGGTATAACTTTTTGGTAAAATTCTGTTAACTGTTTTAGAGTTGGTTGCAAGAAGAAGTAAAATCATTGCAAAACCAACACCGCCGACATCAGAACCAAGACCCGTCCAGAGACCTATCAAATTTCCGATAAATGAGCCGATAAACATACAACCGGCCAGTAGTGCTACACCATAAATCATAAAAAACCATCCTTTTCCATTTTATGTACCATATTATTATAAAGCAAGTCAGGTGCATTGTAAATAATGAAATAAAATGTAGTCACTATACATTTTATAGTATAGTAAGTATTGACAAATCCTCTTATTTACCATAAAATAAAAATGAGGTGAAAATAGTGGAACTTTTACAACTTCAATATTTTTGCAATGCTGCAGAAACGGAAAACTTTTCTAAAACCGCAAGAAACTATGGTGTACCTACCTCAAATATTTCTCAAAGCATTCACAGACTGGAAAATGAGCTGGGCACTTCCCTTTTTGACCGTTCCTCAAACAGAATTTTTTTAAACGAGCAGGGAAAGTTACTATATTCCAACATTAAAACAGCCCTGATGTTGATTCATGACGCAAAAACCAAACTTTGCAACCACGAAAAAATATCCGGCGAAATCAAAATACTAGCTGAAACAAACAGACGCATTGTAACAAAAGCTATAGAGCAGTTTCAAAAAAACTACAGCAATGTTATTTTTTTTATTAATCATTCAGCTGAGTACTCAATCGATAAATATGACCTGATTATTTCGGATAAAATTCTCGAACAGAAAAACTTTACAAAGCATTTACTTGTTGTGGATAAATTGCTTTTAGCAATGAAAAAAGATAATCCTTTGGTGAATAACAGCCAAATTTCTGTGAAAGATTTGGAAAATGAAAAATTCATTACAATGAACAACAAAAGCGGACTTTATAAATTGACAAATGAAATTTGTTATGCAGAAGGGTTCACGCCAAATATAGTAATTCAAAGCGATGACCCTGATTACATAAGAAAATACATTGAAATGGGGCTTGGCATTTCCTTTGTCCCCTCTCTTTCTTGGAAAGGCACATTTTCCGAAAATGTTGAATGCAGACAGGTTTTCAATATTAAAAGGTACACCTTTGCTTATCTCAACACGCAGAAATACATTTCCAAAGCTACACTCACTTTTTTAGATACACTACTGAAGGTAGCGAGCGAATACTCACAAGAAGAATAAAACAGGAGACCTTTCAAAAAAGGTCTCCTGTTTTTTATTGCTCTTTTGTAAACGGATTTTCAGGTATTCCTGCAAGCATAATAAAAATTAATACAATCGAAGTTAAAATCTGTATGCATAAATTATAACATATAAAAAACAACATAAAAAGGTGCAGAAAGATTTCTGCACCTTTTAAATTATAATCCCAACCTTTTTGCTGATTCGTCACGCATTTTATACTTAAGAATTTTTCCTGCTGCATTCATCGGAAATTCTTCTGTGAAAATGAAATATCTGGGGACCTTGTGGCGTGCAATTGCCGAATTGCCAAATTCCCTCATTTCATTTTCATCCGACTTTTCTCCCTTGTGGAGAATAATCCAGGCACAACACTCTTCGCCATACCTTTCGTCCGGAACACCAACCACCTGCACATCCCGAACCTTGGGGTGTGTAAGATAAAACTCCTCAATTTCGCGCGGGTAAAGGTTTTCACCGCCACGGATAATCATATCCTTAAGACGACCTGTTACCTTATAATATCCGTCAGGTGTACGACAGCATATATCTCCTGAATGTAACCAGCCGTCAGCATCAATAGTCTGCGCGGTTGCCTCAGGCATTTTATAATAGCCCTTCATAATGTTAAAACCGCGTGCAACAAATTCTCCACTTTCTCCGTCGGGAAGTTCCTCTCCCGTTTCAGGGTCAATTATTTTACATTCAACACCCGGGAATGCACTGCCAACCGTTTCCACACGGTGGTCTATATCTTCATTAACTTCACCCATTGTGCAACCGGGGGACGCTTCTGTCTGTCCATAAACAGAAATGATTTCTTTCATGTTCATTTCATCTGCCGCACGGCGCATAAGGTCCGCAGGACAGTTTGCACCCGCCATAATACCTGTTCTCATATACGAAAAATCGGTTTTAGCAAAGTCGGCATGATTAAACAGTGCAATAAACATTGTCGGCACGCCGTTAAAACAGGTTATATGCTCATCATTTATACACGCCAGCGATGACTTTGGTGAGAAATAAGGCATAGGCGAAAGTGTACCGCCGTGAGTCATCATGGATGTCATTGAAAGCACCATGCCAAAGCAATGGAACATAGGCACCTGAATCATCATACGGTCTGCTGTGGATAAATCCATTCTGTCGCCAATTGTTTTACCGTTGTTTACAATGTTTCTGTGTGTGAGCATAACCCCTTTGGGAAATCCTGTTGTTCCGGATGTATATTGCATATTACAAACATCGTCCGGTTTAACAAGCGATGCACGCCTGCGCACTTCCTCGTGAGGCACAAGCTTAGCACGCCCGAGCATTTGTTCCCAGGTCAGACATCCGGACATTGAAAATCCTACCGTTATAACATTACGCAAAAAAGGCAGATTTTTTGAATATACCGGGTCGCCTGGCTTTAAACTTTCAAGTTCAGGACAAAGCTCCTGAATAATTTCACGATAGTTAATATCCTTACAATCCTCAATCATAACAAGTGTATGTGTATCCGACTGTTTTAACAGATACTCAATTTCGTGAATTTTATATGCAGTATTTACAGTTACAAGAACAGCACCGATTTTTGTTGTTGCCCAGAAAGTGATAAACCAAGCTGGAATATTTGTTGCCCAGACAGCCACATGGTCGCCAGCTTTTACTCCAAGCGAGATAAGCGCCGCTGCGCATTCGTCAACATCTCTGCGGAACTGCTTATATGTTCTTGTATAATCAAGAGTTGTATATTTAAATGCATACTGGTCAGGATATTTTTCTACCATTGTGTCAAGCACATCGGCAAATGTTGCATCAATGATTTCATATTTCTGCCACACAAAAGTGCCTGTTTTTGACCTATTATAATATGCCCTCTCATACTCTTTTTTGCCCCTGCCCAGCGATGCAATATAATTTGCAAAATGAGTCAGAACAATATCGGCGTCGTTAATTTCTTCATTCCATGCCGCACAAACAAATCCGTCATAGTTCAGGGATGAAAGTGCATTTATAATTTTATCAACCGGCAATTCTCCCTCACCGATTAAAACGGTCTTCCCATCCTTCATATCACCAAGGCGAACATATTTTATATATGCACCTAAGTTTTTAATTGTAGTTTCTCCGCTTTCGCCTGCACTAAAGTATGTACCTCTGATATTCCATGCAGCACCAAGTACTGCTGATGAGAAAAAGTTAATTATATCTATCACTTTTTCTGTCTCAGAAAGATATCCGACCGTTTCAAGCAGAATCTGAATATCTGATTTTTCTGCTCGTTTTATAGCCGCACCAAGCTTTTCATCAAGAATATGATTTTCTGTTTCCTTTTCAACCCGGACTATAATCTGTTCAACAGCCGCACTTGCTGCCATATCCACATATCTTACGATAGACTCCGCAGTTGCCTCGTCACTTTCCACCGGATATGGGTAGGTCAGTGCGGACACAGAAAGTCCTCGATTTAAAAGTTTTCTTTTCGCATCGGATACTCTGTCGCTACGAAGAATACTGTCATAATGACTTTTTCTTTCATTAAATGCATCATATATTTCAAAACCTGCATATCCGTAATCATACGCATATCTGCACAAATCGAGAAAGGATGCACGATTTACATTTTTTGTTGAAAATGTGATTTTCATTTTATTCCTCCTCGAACACTATCTTGTTGAGTGCATTAATATATGCTCTGATACTTGCCGCAACAATATCTGTTGAAATGCCGTTACCCGAATAAAGCTTGCCATTATTGCGAAGTCTGACAAGAGCAGAACCAAGGGCTTCTTTACCCTCTGTTACCGCCTGCACCTGAAAATCATCAAGCTCATAGTGATAACCTATACATTGCTCAATAGCACGGAACGCTGAATCAATAGGACCGTCACCTGTGCTCACTCCGCAAAGAATCTCATCACCGCATTTAAGTGTAACCTGTGACATGGAACTTGTCAGATTACCGCAGTTTGTGTTATAGCTTTCAAAATGATATGTTGACGGAGCCTGCATTGCCGAGCTTGCAATAAGCGCCTCAAACTCTTTAGCTCCTACCGCTCCTTTTTTCTCGCAAACCTGCATCAGTGCCTTAAATACATTTCCACAATCCTCATCTGACAAGTCATAGCCGAGAACCTGTGCAGCCTGTGCCACCTGAGCTATTGTGCTTTCAGCATCAAGCAGAATTTTTTTCTTTTCACTCACCTGAGCCTCTGTTTCATATGCCTGATGGTTTATGCTTTCAAGCATTTCATCAATGCTTGCATGAATTTTTGTGTTTTTCAGACCTGTCTTAGCACCGATTTTTTCACTACGCGCGCTAATTGCGTCAGAAAGTTCACCCATAGAGAGAGCTTCACCTGATATCATTGCACATTTAATCCCATCAGCTCCGGCTCCGATTGCTGCAATTGCAGAAGCAACAGCCATACCAATACGGTCTGAAACCTGAACATATACAGGAATTTTCACAGCAGCTTTCACTTTTTTTACAAGTGCCGCTATTTCTTCGGGGAGAGATATACCGGCATCATCACAGATTGTAACAATTCCGGCTCCGCTTTCTTCCGCCTGTTTTACTGCTTGAATTAAAAAATCTTCATCTGCTCTTGTAGCATCAAGTGCAGCAAATTCAACATCATCACAAAGTTTTTTTGCCTGAGCCGTCAACTGCCCAATTTTTACAGCCATTTTGTCTGCTTTAACATGGTAAGTATATTCCATCTGAACTGTCGAAACCGGCAATTCAATCTGCATACGGGGATGTTTTGCATCTTTAACACATTCCCAAGCAGCATCAACTTCCTCCCCAGTAAAGCCAACCGGAATTGCAACTGCACTGTTTACTATATTCTGGGCAATTGTTTTATAAATAATTGTATCCTCACGAAGGCTTTTTATGGGTGCAAGTTCAACAGAATCCACTCCTAGCGAATCTGCGCATGCAGCTATAGCAGTTTTTTCTCTGAACAAGAGAGATATCTCTCTGTCCTGCGAAAGTTTTTTCAAAGTAATGTCTGAAATATTAATTTTTTTCATTTAAAAAATCCCCTTCCTCTTTATTATGAAGATGCAGTTATTAACAAAAAAACGCTTTCGTCTCCTTGTTGCTTCAAAGAGACGAAAACGCTAAAATATCTTAACCTTTCCGCGGTACCACTCTTTTTCATCCTTATTGGATGCCCTTTAGATGCCAACACATCTTAACTCTGTTACGGGAGTTCCCGTCCGCCCCTACTTTATTCACGGCAACCGCTCCGCGGTGAGTTCAGCAAATCTTCCCCAATGCCTTGCACCATCCGGCATCTCTCTGAAAGGTGAAAGAATTTACATACTATTCCACATCATTGCGTTTATATTTTAGAATTATATCACGACTATTCATTTTTGTCAAGAGTTTTTTATTTCAGACCTTCAAGGACTTCTTTGCCCTGCTCAATAATATATTCAGCTATGCCGGCTTGAAATCTTGAGCTTCTCACCTCATATCCGCCTTCATCGTAGGAATCCTGCATGGGGAAATATCCCTCAGCACCGTTTGCAGTGCCAGAGCATTGATTTCAAGGTCATCTAAAATTGCTTCAGCAAAACGGGGTTTATAATAACCTCTTATTGGAATACCCATCGGGGAATTAATGTTTACTCTGCCAAAACGCGCTTTTAAATTGTTCATGTTTTCGCCTTCCAAAATATACTTTCCATCACAGCTTTGCAACCATTATTGTCATAGCTTTATTATAACATTTTTACCTTTTTGTTAATACAAAAATAAATCCCGCCAACGGCGGGATTTACCATTAAACTACTGAGTAATAATTACTGTCTGTGTAGCATCTTCCCAGTCAACCTTGCATCCGAAAGCTTCGGAGATTGCACGAACAGGAACAAGAGTTCTGGAGTTGAGAAGTTTTGCAGGAACATCAAGAACTTTGGTTGTTCCGTTTACAAACATATCTTTGGAACCAATCTGCAGAGAGATTGCGATGTCACCTTTTGATGCTTTAACTGTCTGTGTAGCATCTTCCCACTCAACTGTTGCACCAAGTGCTTCAAAGATTGCACGGAGAGGAACGAGAGTTCTGTCATTTTCAAGTACGGGAGGCTGGTCAAATTCAACCGCCTTGCCGTCAACCTTAACTGTAATTGTCTGAGGTTTTACAGGAGTAGCCGGTTTTTCCGGTTCTGCAGGAGCAGTTGAAGCAGATGGTGTATGAATAGGCTGAATCTGATCCATTTTTTCCAGTCCTTCAATGGTGCCAACGCCGTTTGTTATATAGAATGCATATTCACCGCTCATAGATGCAGACTGTACACCTGTTGGGAAAGACAACCGGAATCCCCATGTTCCGCTTTCCATATTTCTGTCAAAAACTATCTCTGTCTTTCTTTTTTCACTATTCCAACTATAAGTTTTATGCCATTTGTTTGACCCTGATTCAGTATAATATCCAATGTCTATACTGCTTGATTGAGAGGCTACAACAACTCTTGCATTGCCACCAAGTGAAAGTTTGTACATATCATACTGGTCATTAGGTGCAAGAAAACCTGTATATACTTTGTTAAGTACAATTTCATCGGCATCTGCCATAGAGTTATTATTGTCCTTATATGTTTCGGGGAAATCTTCTTTAGCTGCCTCAAGATTCATGGTTATAGCATAATCACCAAAGCCGCCCTTATATGCCTGAGATACATAGAGATAATATGTACCGGCTGTCAGATAAGTCTTGTCAGTAATGTTAATCTGACCATTCTCATCAGCCTTGGGGATGTTTCTCCAAAGCTCAACTTCATCCACATCAAAAATTTTAAGAGCCATCTTATCAATCGCAGCTATGCAGGAAATAGAAAGTCCACCGGCTGCCGGCAATTCTATTTTATACGAATTCTGCTTATCATCAGCTGCGATAAAGCCAGAAATCTGTGTGCCTAATTCATAATCAACTGCATCATCAAACATGCCCAGTGCATGTACATTTACAGCTGAGCCAAGTGCTAAAACAAGACACAACATTAAAACAACTAATTTTTTCATTTTTGTTCCTCCATCGTTTTATAGCGGTTAAAGCCGCATACTTATTAATATAATGATACCACATATATAGACAAATTTCAATAATACCCCCGGCAAAAAATTGTACAAAAACAAATACCATTATTTATATATTTTTACCATACCGTTGCTATATGTATTATCCATCAAACAAGTACTGTTTTAACGGGATTGTTATTTGCCTATGCTTATACCAACAACACCTAATATGACATCATTTGCAACCGCTTCTATTTTTATACTTTCAAGTTCCTTGTCAGGATTAATTTTAAGCTTCTGCACAGTAGCATGATTAAAATTATTAAAGTAAAAAATCTCAGCTTTGGTGGTAAGTGCAGATGTGAGCCAGTCATCAATATTAAGCGGATAAACAAGGCTTGTATGAGTCTGTGTTCCGTCAGCATAATTAATGGTTATCCGGGCATTTTCAACATAGGACAGCATGCAGTTTGTACTTGCGACAAAGAGAACCGCTATCTCGCTTCCATTTCCGCTAAGGGGAATGGTAATGTCAGTCGGAAAGACATCAAATATGGAAACACACGCCAGATTCTTGTTTTTTGCAGGTGTAGCAAATGGTATTCCTGAAGGAGAGCGAACCACACCACCTGAATTTCTGAAGAGCGCATCATCAATATAGACCTCATTTCTTCCATGCTGATTCCAGTTGTGCGAGTATCGTCCGTTCTGGAATAATCCCATAGAAAATCCATCCGGTCTTGGGCGTATATAAGCCTGCTCATGAACTTCTGTCATATTGCAGTTAAAATATTTTTCAATATCAACAGGCTCAAAAATTATATCTTTACGCGGTTTCTCCTCTTCTTCCTCTGTTATAATTTTGTAGTCTGCCGCAAGCCAAGCGTCATATTCTCCCTGTTTTGTACGAATAAACAGTGTGTAGTCTCCCTCAATATTCCTTGTTTTTGCATAAACCTTGTTGCCGACAATTTTTACACTATCAAGTGCTTCGGATACATCAAATATTTCAACCGGTTCAGCACCAATTATTTCGAAAGCAATTTTGTTGCCTGCAAGAACATTTTCAGGGGATATAATCGTTGGAACCGAGCAACCACCATGCATTATACGAAGTTGGAATCTTCCCGTTTTATTCACTTCAATCATAAGGAAGCTGTTATTTGGAGCCGCAACAATTTCATAAGAAATTGCCTCTCCATCAAGTAAAACAGTTTCAATCTCGGTTGAGCGCATAGGAATTCTTATCAGTTTCTTTTCTGTCCTTTCGCAACATATATTGAAGATTTCCTGATTTCCTCTTCTGGTATAATTCAAAGCAATATCTTTAAGAGCTAAGCTTGCACAATCCCATTCATCCGGGAACCCCGGTGCAATATAAACATAATTATCAAGGTTATTTATCCTAATTCCAAACAGGCCCTCCACAACAAGACGAAGATATGTACTGGACACATCGGTGAAATCCAAATCACCAAGGTCAGATGTGCATCTTGCAGATTGAACATGAGGCGCCATTCCGGGGTTTTTACCTGCAAAATAGCAACTTGCAATGCCATCCAGTATTTTTTTACCCTCATTCTTTAAACCAAGTTTAAAGTAAACAAGAGCCAGATGTGCATTTTCTGCCGGGAATATTCCGTAGTTGGAATATTGTTTGGGCAACCAGTTGGATGAGTAACACAGTCTGCCGTCCATGCCAGGTGTTACAATATTTTTCAAGTGATTTTCTGTATATTTGAGAGTTCTGTACGCCCTAAAATCATCAATCATGTCAGAATCTATTACATGATATACCGAGGCAAGCTCCACAGCCGGATGTATAAGGCAGTTCCCAACCGTGTCAAGATATTCTGCAATAACACCATCATTAGCAAGCCAAAGTTTCTCGTTTAATGCTTTCTTTATTTTTTCAGCACGCTTTGCAAAAACCTCACCATCCCGACCTATTTTCTCTGCAATCTTAGCCAACACCAAATTCGCCCGGTAGTTGTATGCGCTTGACTGTGCACAACCTGCGCCATTGTAATTATGCCCATCCGAAATCCATGTATTTAGTACATTCTGATACAAGCCATCGTCGTCCGGGTCAAACATTCTTCTTTCCCATTCCACCATTGAACAGAGGTCATCATAGTATTTTTCTGCGATTGCAAGATTTCCTGACCATTCAATATAATAGAGCATCATATCAAGGGCACATTCCTGCATATTGTACGGTCCGTAGGTTGGCTTGTCAACATCAGAAAAATCCGACGGAAGTCTTCCAACAGGATTCTCAAGTATATGGAATCTTTTGTCAAACTTATTTTCACCATCGGGGATAGGGGTGTAGTCATACCAAACGCGTTCTTTGCTCACTTCACCGCGTGTAATATACGAAAGCCACATTTCCATAGTTTTTTCGACCCTGTCGCCCCATCCTAATACAGTTGGAGCATACCAGTTTCTCCACCCTAAAAACGGTGCATGATACGCAAATGCACCATGATGGAAGGAATCCTTATGCCAGGACGAATCAAGCGCGATAACCGTTGGAGCAATGGTAAGGTCAAAAGGCTTCTCAGGCGTTGTCACATCAATACAAGCAAACTTTGCATATATCTGTTGTTTTATGTATCCTATCGGATTCTCCATTGCAAGCCATTTATCCAAAGTCTTCTCATCGGCGTCAAAAAGGGCGATAATGTAGCCATCAAGCACCTTTCCCGGTTCAATTACTGCAGAGATTTTCACAACCTTATCATTTTCATTTTCAGGTTCGTTACCTAAAAATGTGCTCGGGTAAGCCTCTGACATCGCCTTAGCTGACCCTAAACCAAATTCGGCAGGAAAACTTGTTGCAACCCTCATGCTTTTTCCATCTGTATTTGTTACACATGCACGGTTTTTACCAATCTCAACACTATTTCCTTTTGAATCGCTCGCTGAAAAATATCTTTTGGGTTCACCTTTATACTCAAATCGACCCTGACACTCATCATCAGTTAATCCGCCGAAACCTGCTGTGAAGAAAACTCTTTGGTCGGTAGAAATCTGATAATGAACTAAATATCCATCATCCGGCATCAACGGATATGCTTCAATTTTAACATTAACATCCGGAAACCAGGAAGAAATCTGAGAAAGTTCATACTCCATCCAACCATTCTTGAATTCAGCGAGAATATCTTCCGAATTGTGAAACCAACGGGATGTCTGGTCAATGTCCTCTGAATAATAAAACCTTGAGCGTCTGCCCGGTGTTATAGCAAGACCGCTATTTAATATCCCGCACTTTTCATATAAAGTGACGCTTCCCTTTGTCCAGTCGGATATGGCTCCCATAAACAAAGGGGTATCACCCGCAAAGGTAAAAAAGCGTTCCGGTTTGTAGTCGTTTTTGTGTGAGCCATAGAGTGTTCTGTTAAAAATTTCATCACTTCCGCTAATGGCATATCCGGTTTCAGTGGGCGTGTAATGGGTATTTGTTTTCATTTATTTTCTCCTTTTCTTAATCGCAAACATATCGGGCACGAAAAATGTAATAAAATCTGTATTTCCAAATGCT
>JAZROP010000003.1:0-90212 GCA_045648785.1 Clostridia bacterium
CGTATGCACTCTGACGCTCAGTTTGCAGGTTCATCTTCAGTTCCCGCTCACGTAGAAATGATGGGACTTATCGGCGCAGGTAACAACCCCATGGTTGGTATGACTGTTGCTGTAGCAGTTGCTGTTGAAGAAGCAATGAAATAAAATAAAGATAAGTAAAAAGGCGGCAAAAACTTTTCCTTGTCGCCTTTTTCATTCTCATTTTAACGAGTTGCATTACAGAAATACGGAACGCTCTTTTTTATTTTGGAGGAATTAAAATGTTGAAAAAGTTACTCACATTATTTCTCTCGATATGCATTATGACAGGGATTATTACATTCCCTTCTACGGTCGATGCGGCCAGAGTCAGATATTGCGGTGAAAATTTAACCTGGACTTTTGAAAATAATGTTCTCACCATTGAAGGAACCGGAGATATGTATGATTATGATGTTTCATCCGCTCCATGGTCAGGACACACAATAAAATCAATAGTAATCGGAGATGGCGTTAGAAGCATTGGAAAAAATGCTTTTTGCAACAATATCCCCTTTGTTACAAGTATAAGCCTTGGTAGTGGTTTAAAATCAATAGGTGATTTCGCCTTTGCAGGCACCTCATTGGTTGAAGAAATAACCATTCCCGATGGTGTCGTAGGTATTGGTGAAGCAGCTTTTAATGGAAGTGGGATAACCGAAATAACAATTCCTGACAGTGTTACAAGCATAGGCATGGGTGCTTTTGCGTATTGCACCCGGGCCAGAACCTTGAATATCGGAAGCGGTATAAAAAGCATAAAATATATGTCATTTGCAAGATGCTCATCCCTTAAAAATATAACCATTCCCGACAGTGTTGAAACTATAGAGGCCGGCGCTTTTGAAAATTGCCGAAGCGCTATTGATTTACACATCGGATGCGGTGTAGAAAACATTCATTCAACCCCTTTTGCCGGTTGTGTCAGTTTATTAAATATAACTGTTGACGAAAACAACTCTAAATATTGCTCTGTCAACGGAAGTCTGTTTAATAAAGATAAAACAGAGATAATTCTGTATGCCCGAGGCAAAACCGATTGTACATATGAATTTTACGAAAATATAACAGCAATAAGTGAATGGGCTTTTGCAGAATGTGCTTCCCTTACAAGCATAACCATTCCAGACAATGTGACAACCATAGGTAATAATGCCTTTGCAAGATGTCCGACATTAGAAAATATAACAGTTGATCAAACCAACCCTAATTACTGCTCTATTGACGGAAATTTGTATACTAAAGGAAAATCCAAACTTATTCAATATGCTATTGGTAAAACTGCAAACGAGTTTAATATTCCCGAATATGTAACAACAATTGGGATTAATGCTTTTTCTGCATCCGTTAATTTATTATCAATTAATATCCCTGAAAGCGTTACCGAAATACAGCAATGGGCTTTTTACACCTGCACAAGTTTGACAAATGTCAATATTCCTGCGAAAGTTACAAAAATAAACAGTTATGTATTTTGCGGATGCAGTTCCCTTCAGGAACTTACAATTCCTGAAGGAATAACAGAGATTGGTAATGCAAGCTTTCGTGCCTGCAAACTAAAAAACATTGTTATTCCGGACAGTGTTAAGATTATCGACGAATACGCTTTCGCCGACTGTATTTATGCAACAACACTAGTCCTTGGAAATGGTGTTGAATCAATAAATAAGTATGCTTTTAATAAATGTTCCCGTATCAACGACATTACTATTCCTGACTGTGTTAAAAATATCGGAGAGTATGCATTTGCGGATTGTTCAGGCGCTAGGTCCATAACTATAGGAAATGGTGTAACCTGCATAGGGAGCTTGGCTTTTCTATATTGCAGAGGTGTAGAAACCCTAACCATAGGACAAAACGTTGAAACAATAGGCGGAGGATCATTTCAGGTTTGCAGCAGTTTAAAAACCATTACCTTTCTTGGAAATCCCAAAACCTTTGAAAATATTATATTTTACAACTGTCCTTCTTTAGAAAGTGTTTATATACCCGACATAAGTGCATGGATACAAAACGATTTTCCACATCCTTCTTCCAATCCTATGTTTTATGCTAAAAAGCTATATTCAAACAACAAACTTGTATCTATGCAAAAAATTCCCGACGGTATAACGGAAATAAAGCCATTTTCGTTCATGGGTTGTTTAGGTTGTGAGGATTTAATCATTCCCGATAATGTAACAACCGTCGGAGAGTATGCATTCTATAATAATGATACTATTAAATCCATATATTTCGGCGATAATGTTACCTCTATTGGAGATATTGCTAACCGAACAGTTGAAAGGATTCGGATTGGCAGAAAAATAGTTGAGTTTTCAGAAATAACTTTTGAGTCTTGCGAAAAATTGACCGATATCTATTGTAGCGGAAGCAGGGAAGAGCATAATGATATAATTCCTGATGGTGCTTATGGTATAACGACACATTATAATTTTGTTGACGGAGTTATCTCCTATGATTCTATTAATAATAAGATTTCTGTTAAGAGTTTTTATGAATACAAAGATGCTGTTGTTTATGCATCAGCATATCAAAATAAAAAAATGCAGAATATCAATCACTCATCCGTCGACATAAAAATAGGCGAAAATACTTTTGATTGTCCTGAGATTCCCCTTGAATCGGCGGACACTTGCAAAATTATGATCTGGAATAATGAAGATTCGATAACTCCGTTATTCGAAAATTACAAAGATGATATTGACTAAGCTTTCTTCCTTAAACAATATTATTTTGGTAAACGTTAGAACAAAAGACGCATCAGTTTGATGCGTCTTTTTGCTATTGAATAATCAATTTAAAAATGATATAATGGTAACAAAGGATGTGTCACCAATGAAAGAAACAATTTACACAATACCTATAAACGAAGCTTTGGAAAAACAGTGTTTTTGTCCGCTTTGTGAGATGTATAAGGACCTTGAAAGGTCAAAGGTTAAATATGCAGTGGGTCCTGTGTATGCGTGGTCGTTGGTGATTGGTTTTATGTTGGGCATAAAGCTTAAATTATCTATTATAATTGTACTTGCGGTTATGATGTTCAAAAGATTTATAAAACGTGCACTTGCAATCAGGCGTGTTGCAAGTGGAACATGGTTGATATATAATGAAATAGATGCTTGAAAACAACGAGGATTAAGTTATGAAAAATAATTATACATATTTTAAAAATACCGAGTGCGAATATTTCCCGTGTCATAAGACTGATGACGAAAACTTTAACTGCCTGTTTTGTTATTGCCCACTTTATGCACTGGGCGATAAATGCGGCGGAAACTTTGTTTACATAGAAGAGGGAATAAAGGATTGTTCAAACTGTCTTATTCCTCACAGCGCAAATGGATATTCCTATATAATATCCAAGTTTTCAGAGGTTTCTGAAATAGCTAAGAAAAACCGAAAAAAATAAAGAAGTCTATCGGAATTTTTCCGATAGACTTTTTATGTGAGAGAGTATAAAAAGTATGTGACAGCAAGTAAATCAGCACAACCGCCAGGAGATAAGTTGTGTTTGACAAAATCATCGTCTAAGAGCTCAATTTGTCTTTTTGTAGGTTCAGGGGAGATTTTTAAAAGGTTTTTTACAGCTTGAGCCGCGTATTTCGCACCTTCGGTTCCGCCGCGATGATATAAATTTGTATCTTTAACATTTGCAATATATTGAAGCAGTGTTATAGCCCCTGCATCGTTTTGCGTGAAGCCTTTGTTTCTTAAAAAATTGTAACACGGAAGCCCGATTTTCATTACCGATTCAAATCCAGACGCGACTTCTCCGCGGATTCCGGTAAGGCCGTGCTCTAAGTAAAGCCTTCCGCCTGCAGTTGTTTTATCTATTTGTTCAAAATCTTTTTTTATGCTGTTTCTGACAAACTTTGCACTCTCTGAACAAATGTCCCAAGCGTCTGTAAAAGGATTTTCGGGTGACCAAAGCCTTCCAATGCTTGCACAGAGAATTCCCATAGAATAAATAACGCCTTTATGCGTGTTTACGCCGTGAGTAGCATTATACATTGTTCTCTCAGCTGAAATTCCGGCCTTTCGCAAAAGAGCGAATGTTTCATCGTGTGTTAGATTTGATGTTTCTTTGCCAATAGAAAAACATTCACTGAAATATTGCTTAAGAGTGTTTGCGCTTTTTTCAAACAAGTGAATATCCATGTCGTTATGACTTCCGCAGTTGCGACAATCTACCAACCCGGGTTTCGGTGTAGTGTGGGCTTCGTCCAAAAGACTTTTTACTGCAAGGGTACTGCAATGCTCTTTGTCCAACAGAAAAAAATAGTTTTCTATAATTTCTTTTGTTGCGGCCTGCAGCTCATCAACTGAATGTGCTCTGGATACAGCACAGTTTCTTCCGGGAGCACCGCAAACAAAACAACCGCGAACAATTTTTCTTTCAAGTTTGCTTCCGTCTATGTCGATGACATCCATATCAAACAATCTTCCGATAGATAGGCTGTCTTCAATGTTGGTACAAATATCTTTAAGTGTTGATGCAGTAGCATTTACTGAAAACATCGCCTCGCAACCGGTATCCTTAATGTTTGTGTCCTGATATGCAATGCTACTGGCAGACAAACTTTCTTTTAGAAGTCTGATGCCTTCAAAAAAAACGCGTTCAATCAAAGGCGATGTTTTAACAGGTCCCGCAATGTTCAAAGTAAAGCTTATAAGGGGATATTTAAACTGATTTAAAATTTTTTCTTGCTTTTTTACACGCTCATCGCGTGAATGAAGTATTTGGCTTAAAGTAACTTCTGCCATTTTTGCCCCCATAGATAGTTACAGAATAATACCTGACTGTTTTTGCTGGTGTGCATCCAGGTTTTTCAGGTTGATTTCGGCGTCCTTTCCAACACAGCCAACCAACAAGTAACGACGATTAAACCTGTCGTATATAAAATGATTAAGCAAATGGAAATTTTCAATCATTCCTGTTTGGCTTACATGAATTCGTGGACCGGTGCAGAAATGATGACGACCACCGATGGATATGTGATTATTGTCTACATAGGTAATAGGAAGGTTTTCTGCAATCATTTCGTTAACTTGATTTTCAACCTCAAGAATATCAAAATCTGGCTTTGTTTCAGGGAAAGTAATTATAAATCCGTGCCTTACATCATCATGACCGCACCGCGCGACTTCATGCTCAGGGAGACAAAGCTCGCACAAATCCTCTGCAGAATGAGCCATTAGTCGATAGGATAGGGATTCATATACCTTGTCGCGTATATCCTGCGGCTCAGGACCGAAAAGGTTTGGTCTTGCGATTAGCACCTGTTCGCCCACGCCAATAATAAGATTTGCATTAAAACCAAGTAGCGGATATATAAGATCGAAATGTTCAACAATAACGCGTTTTCCGTTGTGTAATGCCTCGAGAATAGCTTCGGCAAGAACTGACATTTGAGTAAAACCGTTTTCAAAACGTATATCAAGATGATAGGTGTGTGGCGAAAAGTATCCGTTGTCTTGTTCCAACAGCGGAAGCGGGCGTACATATACACCGTCATCATCGTTGGTAAGCTCAAGCCCCGGGAACATTCCTCTTAGCAATGCACTTTTACCGGAACCCGCATCACCTATAACGCCGATGAGCTTATCAAAAGGGGACAGGTAAAGCTGTGCCAACTGCATACCGAGAGCATACATACGCTGATGACCTCTTGGCGCGAAATAACTGCTTAAAATATGATTTTTTTGGCGTTCCTGCATATTTGATTACTCCTTACCTATAGTAAATTTTTATTAACTAAAAAATCGTATGTTGTATTGGGGATCAGTGATTTAACAGCCTGTATGTTCTTTGAATCGATTAAGGCTCTGACCTCGCTTGCACTTATTGGCGTGCCTGATATTTCAAGTCTTGGAATTTCTTTAAGTGCAATATTGTGTTGCGGTAAAATTTTTTTTAAAGTCATATTGTATTGATTTGTCATTGGTGAGATAGGCTCTGTGCCGACATAGCGAGTTGTTATATTAAATCTCGGTGCATAATATTTTGCAAATATTTCAATATCTAAAAGACACTGAATCTGCGACGCGCTTTCCCTGTCGTTTAAAAAATAGGTAGGAAATGTTGCCGAAGAAATAAGGTATGGTCCGGTAGGAAGCACGCTGACATTAGGAAGGTGCGCAGTGCCTCTTCGTACCATTTCCAGGCGGTCATCTGCTGAAAATCTGCTTTTGTCTTCGGATACAACAAAGACATAGAGATAATCACAATCTTTGCATGCGCTTTCAATCAGGTAGCAATGCCCTAGCGTAAAAGGATTGCAGTTCATAACGACGCAACCTATTTTTCCTGTCTTGTTATTGGTTGGTAAATTTGCTAAAAAATTATTTATTCCATTCTTTTTGTCTTCCATTAAGAGAACCTTATCGGTTTGAGCTACCGGATAAAAGAATAAATCGGAAAACATAATTTTGTTTTGTGGCTTGGTATAGAGAAAAAGGTGGTTTATTCCTTCGGAAAAAGCCTCTTTTTTTAAAGTGGTAATAATGGTGGCTGTAAGCCCCTCACCCTGATGGGTTTTGTCAACAGCAATACATTTGAGAAGATTGCCATCTCTTGAGCCGGTGGCAACAATGGCGTCACCATCCCACAAAAGCACGGTTTGGCTGACTGATTCGTCGGGCTCTAAGGCAGAGTTTCTCAGGAAATCCTTCCACATATCAAGTTTTGATTTGTTTGATTTTGACAATAGTTCGATATACATAATCAATACCTTTTATATTTATTTATATTAGTATTATAACTCAATGCAAACAAAAAAGCAAAGAAAAAAAGAAAAATAATTGATTTTTTCAAAATTGTGTTATATAATATCTATAAATTGGACTATATCTTTTGCAAAAAAGAGTGAAGAGGAGTTGAATGAAAATGAACATTAAAAAATGTGCATCTGCCGGAACGATGGAATCCAGCGATGTTTATGTAGAGATTAAACCTTGTGATGATGGTATAAATATTGAGGTTGAGTCTGTTGTAGAAAAACAGTTTGGCGAAAAAATAAGACAGACTGTTAATGATGTTTTAGCTGAAACCGGCATAGAGAATGCTGATGTTCGAATTATAGACAGAGGAGCGCTTGAGTGTGTAATTCGCGCTAGAGTAGAAACCGCAGTTCTTCGCGGAAGGGAGGAAATATAATGCGTCGCAGTATGTTGTTTTTACCGGGAAATAACCCAAATATGCTTATAAACGGTAACTGTCTTGGTGCGGATGCTGTTATATTTGACCTGGAAGATGCAGTATCTCCTCAGGAAAAGGATGCGGCTCGTATCCTTGTGAGAAATACTATGCGTTATATGGAATTTAACGGTTGTGAAATAGTTGTCCGAATAAACTCTACAGACACGGATTTCTGGAAAGAGGACCTTGACGCTATTCTTCCTGAAAAACCGGACCTTATACTATTGCCTAAAACAGGAATGCCTGAAGATGTTTTGCTGGTGGATGAATATATGGCGCAGGTTGAGAAAAAGCATGGAATGGGAAACGAATCGGTAGGGCTCGTTGCTCTTATTGAGACTGCCCTTGGCGTTGAGAATTCATATAGAATTGCTTCATGCTCAAACCGTGTTAAAGCTCTTTTCCTCGGGGCAGAGGACCTTACTGCGGACCTTCAATGTAAACGAACAAAAGAAGGCAGAGAAATAGAATATGCAAGAACGCGCCTTGTTGTTGCTGCGCGCGCGGCAGGTATTGATGTCTACGATACTCCGTTTACCGATGTAAACGATGATGAAGGTATAGTAAAAGATGCAAAAATTGCAAAAGATCTTGGGTTTACAGGCAAGGCATCCATCTCTCCGCGTCATGTTGAAGTTATAAATGAAGTGTTCAGCCCTACAAAGGAAGAAATTGATTATGCATACGAAGTAATTGATGCTATAAATCTTGCAAAGCAGATGGGTAAGGGCGCTATATCGTTACATGGTAAGATGATAGATGCTCCTATTGTTGCGAGAGCGCAAAGAACCATTTCTATGGCCGAAGCCTTGGGCCTTGACGGGAGGGATATAAATGAGTAAGTTAGTAAATTCTATCCGCGAAGCTATTGTCCTCTCGGGTTTGAAAGATGGGATGACGGTTTCTTTTCATCATCATCTTCGTAATGGTGACTATGTTTTAAATATGGTTCTGGAAGAAATAGCAAATCTTGGAATAAAAGACATAACAGTTAATGCGAGTTCTTTGTTTGATGTACATATGCCGCTTATTAACCACATAGAAAATAATGTGGTGACAGGCGTTGCGGCTGACTATATTTCAGCTAATCTCGGCAGGGTGTTTTCGGGAGGTATACTGGAAAAACCTATAGAGTTTCGTACTCATGGAGGTAGACCGAGTGATATAGTTTCCGGTAAAACGCCGATTGATGTTGCTTTTATCGCTGCGCCTACTGCTGATACAATGGGTAATTGCTCGGGTAAGTACGGCAAATCTGCCTGCGGTAGTCTTGGTTATGCTTATGCTGATGCTATGTTCGCCAAAAAGTCTGTTGTAATTACTGATAATCTTGTGCCTTATCCTATGCAGGATTGGTCTATTTCTGAAGATTATATAGACTATGTGGTTAGCGTGGATGCTATCGGTGACCCAAAAGGGATTGTTTCGGGAACGACCAGGATTACCCGTGACCCTGTAGGTCTAGTTATGGCGTCTCATGCGGCGAAAGTTATAGAAGCATCGGGTCTTTTGAAAGATGGATTTTCTTTTCAGACAGGTGCCGGCGGAGCATCTCTTGCTGCGGCAAAGTTTTTAAAGGATATAATGCTTGAAAAGGGTATTGTGGGAAGCTTTGGCCTTGGTGGAATTACAGGATATATGGTAGATATGTTAAAAGCGGGCTGTTTCCGCAACCTTATGGATGTTCAGTGTTTCGACCTTACGGCAGTGGAGTCTATTAAAAACGATCCTAGACATAATGAAATTTCCGCTATGCATTATGCGTCACCTGCTAGTAAGAGCGCCGTGGTTGACAGCCTTGATGTTGTTATTCTGGGGGCTACCGAAATTGATACAGATTTTAATGTAAATGTCCATACGGATTCAAACGGATATATTATGGGTGGCTCAGGAGGTCACAGTGATACAGCGGCGGGATCAAAGCTTTCTATGATTATTGCTCCTATGTTCAGGGCGAGGATGCCAATTGTTACAGACCGGGTAACCTGCATTTCCACACCTGGTAAGGATATTGATGTTTTGGTTACACAGGGCGGAATAGCAGTTAATCCTAAAAACGAAGAACTGAAAGAGAGATTAATAAAAGCTAAACTGCCGATTGTAGACATTTTTGAACTTAAAGAAAAAACCGAACGGATAACCGGCAAACCTCAAAAAGCTCCTAAGGGAAGTAAGGTAGTGGCAGAGGTAATCGGTCGTGACGGCGATATCTTAGACAGAATATATAATGTATTGTAAATACGGCATGGGAATAACATTAACAATTGAGGCGCGCTATAACAAGCGTGCCTTAATTGTTATAAAAGGCGTTGACAAAATTGTAAAATGATATATAATTGTTATATAACAATTGTGGAGGAAAAAACATGGAATCTATTTATAAAATTAATGTGGAACTGGACATACCTATATATCAACAGCTTGTGGATGCTATTTGCACAGCGATAAAAACCGGTAAAATTTCACACGGTCAACAACTTCCTACTGTTTGCGAAATGACTAAAGAAGTCGGAATCTCGAGAGGAACTATTAAAAGGGCATATGATGAATTGGAACATATTGGGTTTGTAGAAAAGGTGCAGGGAAGAGGAACTTTTGTAAAATATCAACCTGTTAACTCAGGAAGCAGGAAAGAACGGGCTATGGCAGCGATAGATGAAATGCTTAGTGAGTTGGAAAAAATGGGCTTGTCGGCTTCTGAAATAAACATATTTTTAGACCTTAAACTTCGTGAATATTCTCAAAAGGAGGCACATGTAAAGGTTGCTGTTGTTGAATGTAACCCTGAAAATTTGTCGCAGATGTCTGAACAACTCAGGCATATACATGGCGTGGATTTGTATTCCTATACTCTTGACAGTATAAAACAATATCCTTATAAACTGGGAGAAGATTTTGATCTAGTGGTTACTACTTCTCTTCATGCTCAGTATCTGGAAAGTATTGTTCCGGAAAAGAAAGGGGTGGTAAGAGTGGCGTTAAGACTTTCTACCAGCTGTCTGTCATCTATCTTTAAAATCCGTCTTGGAGAAAAAGTTGGCATAGTTGGATACAGCGATCGTTTCGCCGAACTTATATATGATACCTGCAAAATGTATTCAGAAGACATGGATTTAAGTAAACCGCTGATTATGAGTACTGAGGCGAATATACAAAAATATCTCAGCGATAAAGGGTCGATTCTTGTGCCTAAAAATTACGAAAAATATTTTGATGCACAAACATTAAAACACATATATGAATTTAAAGGGAATGTAATAGACTGCAATTATGAGATGGACGAAGGGTCTGTGTTGTATCTTGAGACCAAAATTAAAAAAATCCGTGATAAAAAAACTTTATAAAATTTTACATTTAATTGTCAACTTTTGCTTGACAAATGTTATATCACATTGTATTATATAGATATATAACAATCATAGATATATCTATGAAATAATATTATGAGGTATTGAAATGGATAATAAGGAGAAAAAAGTATTGGTCATCGGTGTTATTGGTGCCGATGTTCATGCAGTTGGCAACAAAATTTTATATCACGCTTTTACTGAAGCAGGTTTTGAAGTGGTAAATCTTGGTGTTATGGTTTCTCAGGAAGAGTATATTGCAGCTGCAATTGAATCAGGTGCAGATGCTATTGTTATATCCTCTCTTTACGGACAGGGAGAACTTGATTGCCGCGGTATGCGTGAAAAGTGCGACGAGGCTGGTCTTAAAGGTATTCCGCTGCTTGTTGGAGGCAATATTGTTATCGGCAAGCAGAAGTTTGAAGATGTTGAAAAGCGTTTTAAAGCAATGGGATTTGACCGAGCATTTCCGCCGGGAACTTCACCTGAAACAACCATCGAGGCTCTCTATGAGCTTTTGGGTATGGATGGTGGTAATTGATGAGCAATGTTTTGCTGATTGATTTTGGTAGTACATATACAAAGCTTACTGCTGTTGATATAGAAAAGGAAGAGGTCATTGCAACCGGGACAGCATATACAACTGTTCAGACTGATATAAATGATGGTCTGAATGAAGGGCTTAAGATTCTGGAACAGAAAACCGGTAAAATTGAGTACGATGCCTGTTATGCATGTTCGTCTGCTGCCGGTGGACTAAGAATGGTAACAAGCGGGCTTGTTCCCGAACTTACCGGTGAGGCTGCAAAACTTGCCAGTCTTGGAGCAGGAGCCAAAACAGTAGGCGTTTATGCTTTTGAATTAACCGAAAATGATGTAGAAGAAATCAGTAGAATAAAGCCTGATATATTTTTATTGGTTGGCGGAACAGACGGAGGGAACACGGATTGTATCATTCATAATGCAAAAATGCTCTCCAAGATGAATCCAACATTTCCTATTGTACTGGCGGGAAACCGTACATGTGCAAGTGAGTGTGAAAAAATATTAAAGGATTGTGAGGTATATACCTGCCCGAATGTAATGCCTAAATTCGGAACTCTGCAGATAGAACCTACACAAAAAAAGATAAGGGAGATTTTTTTAAACCGAATCATACAGGCTAAAGGATTAAGCAAGGTTACAAAAATACTTTCGGATATTATGATGCCTACACCCGCAGCAGTGCTTCAGGCAATGGAACTGCTTGCAAAAGGATATGATGACGAAACAGGAATTGGAGAATTAATTGCTGTTGATGTTGGTGGGGCAACAACCGATGTTTATTCAATTGCTGATGGAATGCCCGAACAAATGAACACTGTGTACAAAGGTCTTCCGGAACCGTATGCGAAGCGAACGGTTGAAGGAGATATCGGCATGAGATACAGCATACAGGGCATTGTGGATGCGCAGGGGATAGACAGAATATGTAATCTTTCCGGTCTGTCTAAAGAAGAGGCAACAACCCTGATTGAAGGTTTAAAGGAAAACACCGACAAATTGCCGGAAGGTGACGAAAATTTAGAAGCACTTGATTTCGCGTTGGCGTCCTGTGCTGTAGATGAGGCGGTTTCACGCCATGCAGGAACCATCTCGGAAACATATACAATGATGGGACTAACCTATGTTCAGGAAGGTAAAAATCTTACAAAGGTAAAACAAATTGTGATTACAGGCGGCAGTCTTATACATAGCAAAAGGACAGAGGAAATTGCTTCCCATGCCTTATACTCACAATTAACCCCCGCATCGCTCAAACCTAAAAGTGCAGATGTGTGGGTGGATAAAACATATATTTTGGCTGCAATGGGACTTTTATCATCATACCATCCCAAAACAGCCTTACGAATTATGAAAAAGGAGCTTAGATACCATGGATATTCGAAATAAACGTATTTCTGATGACGAATTTAACAAGCTAAGACAAGAAGTTCTGATGCAATGGCCGACCGGAAAAGAAGTAGATATTAAAGAGGCTGTTGAATATCACAAAGCTATGCCGGAATCTAGAAAATTTTCTAAAAAGCTTTTAGACGCAAAGCGTGATAACCGAACACTAGTACAACCGCGTGCCGGTGTTCCGGTTGTAGAAGAACACATAAAACTTATGCAGTATCTGGAGGAACACGGCGAAGCTGACTTGTTACCTTCGACAATAGACAGCTATACAAGACAAAATCGCTATGAAGAGGCAGAAAATGGTATTGCTGAATCTCTGCGTCTGGGAAGAGCAATGTTAAACGGATTTCCGGCGGTTAACCATGGTGTAGCAAAGTGCCGAAAGGTTATAGAAAGTGTCAATGTTCCGATGCAGGTTCGTCACGGAACTCCTGACGCAAGACTTTTAACTGAAATTACATATGCAAGTGGTTTTACAAGTTATGAAGGCGGCGGTATTTCATATAATCTTCCGTATTGTAAAAACATTCCCATGGAGAGAACCATTTCCGACTGGCAGTATGTTGACCGTTTAACAGGTATGTATGAAGAAATGGGTGTTTCTATCAACCGTGAACCATACGGCCCGTTAACAGGCACTTTGGTTCCTCCCTGTATTTCTCATGCGGCTGCAATCATTGAAGCATTGCTTGCGGCTGAACAAGGTGTTAAAAATATAACTGTTGGTTATGGTCAGTGCGGAAACCTTGTACAGGATATTGCAGCTATTCGCACATTACAGGAATTAACCGATGAATATTTAAAAGAGTATGGTTACTCAGATGTTGATGTTACTACCGTTCTTCATCAGTGGATGGGAGGTTTCCCTGCTGATGAGGCAAAGGCGTTTGGTGTTATTTCCTCAGGAAGTCTTATTGCGGGTTTGTCAAAGGCAACAAAAGTAATTGTAAAAACTCCGCATGAAGCAGTTGGTATTCCTACCATGGAAGCAAATGCACAGGGGCTTCGTTGCACAAAGCAGGTGGTTAATATGCTTGCTGACCAGACATTTCATTCAGACAGCTTGGAGCAGGAAAAAGAGATAATCCGTCAGGAAACCCGTGCTATTGTTGATAAATGTTTTGAACTTGGAAAAGGCGACATAGCAGTTGGTGTTTGCCGTGGCGTTGAAGCAGGGGTTTTAGATGTTCCCTTTGCTCCTTGTCGTGCAAATGCGGGTAAGATGTTACCATGCCGTGACAATGATGGTGCAGTTCGTATATTAAATACAGGTAATCTACCATTTAATCAGGAACTTATCGATTTCCACAAAGAAAAAATTGAAGAGCGTGCAGTTGCAGAAAACCGTAAGGCATCGTTCCAGATGGTAATCGATGATGTTTATGCTATTGGTAAAGGCCGTTTGGTTGGTCGTCCAAAATATTGATATAGGAGAGAAGTTTATTATGAAAATTATAGATGTTGTTTGTTCACCGGGTCGTACAGGTTTTTACTTTGATGATCAGCGTGCCATTAAAAAAGGTGCAGGTCATGATGGAGTTTTTTATATAGGTGATCCTGTCACAGAAGGATTTCGTGCTGTTCGTCAGGCAGGAGAGTCTATCTCTGTTATGATAGTACTGGAGGATGGGCAGGTTGCATATGGTGACTGTGCCGCTGTTCAGTATTCAGGTGCAGGTGGTCGTGACCCGTTGTTCCTTGCAGAAGATTTTATACCTGTTATTGATAAATACATAAAGCCTGAACTTATTGGAAAAGAAGCTGATAATTTCCGCGGGCTGTGTGAAATGATGGAGGCTATTTGTGTTGAGGGTAAACGCCTTCATACAGCTATTCGTTATGGTATATCTCAGGCAATATTGGATGCAGTTGCAAAGGCAACAGGGAGAATGATGTGTGAGGTTGTAGCTGATGAATACGGATGTACTGTATCAGAAACTCCTATCTCTATTTTCACACAGTCTGGCGATGACCGCTATGATAATTCCGATAAAATGATTATCAAAGGGGCACAGGTTCTTCCACATGCTCTTATCAATAATGTTGATACAAAGCTTGGCAGAAATGGTGAAAAACTTAAAGAATATGTAGCTTGGCTGCGCGACCGTATTTTGAATTTCCGTTCAAATGAAGATTATTCTCCGGTTATGCACATAGATGTGTATGGTACAATAGGGGCAGCATTTGGCAACAACAACTATAAGGCAATGGCAGATTACATAGAGGAAATTGGCAAAATTGCAAAGCCTTTCAAAATTCGCATCGAAGGACCTATGGACTGCGATTGTGACAGAGAAACACAGCTTACAGCTTTAGCAGCTCTCACAAAAGAGCTTGATGACAGAAAATGTGATGTAGAGCTTGTTGCAGATGAATGGTGTAACACACTTGAAGATATAAAGCTGTTTGCCGATAATAAAGCTGGCCACATGGTACAGATAAAGACTCCTGACCTTGGCGGTATAAATAATACTATTGAAGCGGTATTATACTGCAAGGAAAAAGGAATCGGTGCTTATCAGGGTGGTACATGTAACGAAACTGACCGTAGCGCGCAGGTATGTGTTCATTGTGCAATGGCTACCCAGCCTGTTCAGATTCTTGCAAAACCCGGTATGGGTGTTGATGAAGGATATATGATAGTTTATAATGAAATGAACCGTATCCTGGCTATGAGAAAAGCTAAGAAAAATCTTGGCAAATAAGTTTAAAGCTTATTATAAATAAAAAATGATAAGGACAATTTTTGTAAAAAGATTGTCTTTATTATTTTGAGTATCGGCGAGATAAAAAATATATTATAAAGGAAAGCTGAAATGTTTTTCAGAAAAATATAGATAATAGTTGATTTTTTACATTATTTATGATACAATCACAGTTATGTCAGTGTAAATATAATATTTACAAAGAATTTATAGTCAGCAATAAGAAATTACTGACACAGGTATTGAAACGGAAACAGTTTCTACTAAACTCCTTTCATATTATACAAACAAAAGATAAATTTTGGAGGTAATGGCATGAGTTTGTTTGGCGGCGTTGTTCCCATTACAGGAATAACTTTTTTGGTATTTTGCATATTTGCTATTTTAACAGTTGGATATGCACTTGGCAGAATAACAATAAAGGGTATTTCCCTGGGTTCTGCCGGAGTATTTATAATTGCTTTGGCGTTCGGATGTTTATTTTATGATATACTTGACGCCCAGCTTTCGGGTTATACGACAAATGCTTTGAAAATTGTTGAAAATCTTGGACTTATTCTTTTTGTTACATCAGTAGGCTTTATTGCAGGTCCCAAATTTTTCAGCAACATGAAAAAGAACTTTACTTCATATGTGCTGCTTGGATTGGTTATTATAGTAACCGGTGCACTTGTTGCGGTTGGTTGTGTGTATCTGGGAAAATTCATGGGCGAAACCGATGTAGAGAGACTTTCTGCAATTATATCGGGTTTATTTGCCGGTGCACTTACATCCACCCCTGCATTTTCGGCGGCTAAAGCATCTGTTTCAAGTCCGGAAATGGAGCAGCTTGTTTCCGTGGGTTATGGTATTGCATACATTTTTGGCGTTATAGGCGTTGTATTGTTTGTTCAGCTTATTCCTAAAATGTTGAAGATAAACATGGAGGAAGAACGGACAAAGCTTGTTGGTGAAGAAAGTGTTCCGGACACCAAAAAATCAGAAGGTAAATTAATTCAACTTGATGATTACGGCATTGCACCTTTTGCCATTGCTGCACTGATAGGAATATTTATTGGTATGATAAAAATCCCGCTTTCATCCGCAGGTCTTAATGGCACAACATTTTCTTTGACCACAACGGGCGGATGTCTTTTGGCATCACTTGTTTTCGGTCACTTTGGGAAAATTGGTAAAGTGAATGTTATGCCCCCTGTAACTACTCTTAAAGTATTCAGAGAACTCGGTCTCGTTCTGTTTCTTATAGGTGCGGGAATCTCAGGAGGCGCAAGATTTGTTCAGGAATTTAAAATAGACTATTTTGTCTATGGTATGATAATGACAATTCTTCCTATGATTATTGGCTTTATTTTTGCAAAATATGTTCTTAAAATCAATGTGCTTAATACTTTAGGTTCAATTACCGGCGGTATGACAAGTACACCTGCATTGGGTACACTTATTCATGTTGCGGGCACAGAAGATGTAGCAGCAGCTTATGCAGCTACATATCCTATTGCGCTCGTTGCGGTAGTTCTTGCATCACAACTTATTATTATTCTGTTTTAGTCATAAAAGAGAAATATTAGCTATAAGGAAAAAGCGTAAATCCGTATTTAGGATTTACGCTTTTTTATAAACTGTAGTGTATCAAAGATAAAATTGAATTTATTGGATAAAGTGGTGTATTTTACATTATGAAATTGACTAGCCCGGTATATTATGTTATAATTTCGGTATTAATGATGCATAAATTGATGCTAGCAAATAATTGTCCGTAAGGAAGTGAAACTATGAAAGAAACAATTTACACAATACCTATAAATGAAGCGTTGGAAAAGGAATGTTTTTGTCCGCTTTGTGAGATGTATAAGGAACTTGAAAAGTCAGAGGTTAAATATGCAGTGGGTCCTGCTATGATGGAACCGGATTTCCGTGAAATAACCAATAAAAAAGGATTTTGTAAAAAGCACATTGCAGATTTAAATGCTGAAAGCAAGGCACTTGCACTTGCCTTGGTCTTTGACACTCATATTGCCGAAATTAAAAAGATTTTTGACACTGATATGTCGGAAAAAAAGGGACTATTCAAAAAAGGTGATAATGAAGCAGAAAAATTTGTAAGCGAGCTTAACCGCATTGCAAAATCGTGTGTTATTTGCGAGAGAATAAAAAGCACATTCAAAAGGTACATAGACAATTTTGTTTATCTTTTGAAAAAGGACGAAGAATTTCTGGAAAAAGTTCTTAAAACAGATGGATTTTGTATGGAACATTTTTCTATGCTTGCAAAAAAAGCAAAAGAAGAATTTTCCACTGCCGATTTTAAAAAGTGTTTTATGCCTATTGCAGAGCACCAAAAAAAGCGAGTAGAGCAGGCTCACAAATATATCAAAAACTTTGTGAACAGCTTTGACTACCGAAATGCGGGTAAACCTATTGATGCCCCAAAAAACATTCTTATGCAGACAAGCTACCTTTTAAACGGAGAATTTGAGCCGAAAGAGAAAAAACTTGACAACATATAAAAAGAGGCGTTGCTTTAGAGCAATGCCTCTTTGAAATTTTACTGAGTTATAAGTACCGTGCTTGTTGCATCATCCCATACAACCTTGCAGTCAAAACTTTCCGCAATGGCTCTGACGGGGACAAGAGTGCGACCGTTTACCACAAATGACGGAACATCAAATGAGAATATTTTGCCATTTTTGAATATGTTACTGTTGCCGATTGTTGCAGAAACAGAGGTTGCGCCTTTAACACCGCTTGCGGTCTGGGGAGCTTCGTCCCATGAAACTGTTGCACCCAACTTTTCAAAAATTGCCCGGAGCGGTACCATGGTCCTATCACGGTAAAGTATGGGTTGTTGGTCAAATTTAACTTCATCGCCATTAACCTTTACGGTGATTTTTTGTGCCTGGCCAGCAGCTTTATTAATTATAATCTGTTTTTCGAACTGACCTCCGGAACTTCCGGCAGCTACAACGGTGAGGGTGTGCTGACCGTTAGGCAGGTCTGATAAATCTACGGTTGTGCAGAATGGCATTTTTTCGGAATAACCTTTGAGTGTATTTCCGATATAGTAGGAAACGCTTACTATATCCTCAGCGTAAAGGTGAGCATAAGTGTAAAGATTAAGATAATCTCCGCAGTAAAATCCGTCAGTTACTTCATTATAGGCAAATGAGGAATTATTTAATGTACTATCTTGAATAAATCTGCCTGTTTTGGTCATTTTCAGGTATTCTGTCTGAAGTTTTGGAGTGTTGCTGAGTGCAAAGTTGTTGACTTCACCGGGCATTACTCTGTCAAAATGAGCAATAAGCTTAACCTGAGGATAAACCATAGGAATGTAGTTGTAGAATTCGTTTAACCGTTTGATTGCCCAGTCGGTTGTATCTTCACCGTTGGTGCGGACAAGACTGGTAAAGCCGGATTCAGAAATCATAATAGGTTTTCTGTTGCCGTAACGGGAAATGATATCCTGCACGGCAAGAACCGGGTCTGAATTTATACCCGTTTTAAACACAACCTCGGTATAATCGTCATTAATATTGGGGTTGCCCTGAAAATATTTCTGAGAATATGCAGACATACCAACCCAGTCAACATATTCATCACCGGGATAATAGTCGTCAACATTTGTATATGCACCTGAAACCTGATTGGGGCTGAACACCATTGCAACATTTGAATTTCTTGATTTGAAAAAGTTTGAAACATGACGGAAAGCCTGTGCGTACGCGGCAGGATCAGCCATATTAGTCCAAACATCAAATTCAGCACCAAATCTTAAAAATACCGGAACGGTGGGGAACCCAGCAAAAAGTTCAGAAATCTGATACAAGTTGTTGTCGCCATAGTTTCCGGCAGAAATATCATAACCTTCATTTGGACAGTTAAGTGCAAATTCAACTGCAATGCCCGATGAGGCCGCTTCACCCATAATTTTCTTTTGGAGTTCGGTTACTGCTGAGCCAAGCTCGTGATACAGGATAATCATAGATTCATTATCGGTAAGTTTATTTCTTGTTCCGCCGTCAGCGTTCACACCATATAAAATACCATTATTGGGTTCGTTTTTTGCACCATAATAGACGGAGGGAATTCCGTCAGTAAAAATTCTGATCTGAGGGCGGTATTGCAAAACCTTTGCTTGTGCAATTTTCACACCGTCATCCCAACCGAGTTTCTGACCATACGGAATATATTTTTCAAAGGCCTGGGCACTTTTTGCATAATCGCAAGTTCTGGCATAAGCTTCGCCGATGGCATTAAGCCTTGAACCGAGAACATTTAAAGTGTTATCATTGAGAGGCTCCTTTTCCATAAGCTCAACTGCTTTGTTACCGTGCTCAATTATTCCTGCGTCATTGCCGGTTTCAACCGCGGAAACATAAGCGTCATTAATTGCCCAGAAAGCCTGTGGGAATTTATATGCAAAAGCAACCTGAGGCATGAGCGAAAAAATCATTATAAGTATAAGTGCTGTGTAAAAAAATCTTTTCATACCATTCTCCTTGGATGTTTTTTGTGATTTAATATTACCATAAAAAAAGAAATTTGGCAACAATAATCAGAATTTTTCTATATATTTTCAGCTTCTCCGACACCAAGGATATGAACAATACGGATTTTTTCATAATTGTAGGTTGAAAGTGGACGATTACGGGCGTCATAACTGTGAGCGGAAATGAGTATGCGACGGTCGCCGCGAAATCTGGGACGAAGACCTGTAACAATCATGGTATGGGTGAAATTCACCCCGTCAAAACTGAGCTGAATAACATCACCTGGCAGAGCATTTACAAGAGAGGTATCTTCGCCAAAGGGACCGGGACCGGTGTTGGTGGTGAGAAAATTATATAGAAATTCCACACCCGTCCAGGAGGGACTGCGGTTGTCGGGGGATATAAAGTACCAGCCAAAGGTGGGGGTAAAATTCATAACTCCGCTTCCGGCGTACAGGCTTTGTGATACAAAATTGGTGCAGTCACCACCAATATCGCTGAAATCATAGTAAAAAGGATTGCGACTGAAGGCCCAGAAAAGAGCATACAGCACGGCTTCGGTACGATTGTAAGGCAGCATATTTCTTCTCCTTTACAAAAAAATATCCGCTACATTATATGCAGCGGATGATAGCTTTGTTATTACATAAACAAACACAGCATGATGGGAAGAAATATTGCCGGTATGTAGTTCATAATTTTTATTTTTGTAATTCCAAGAAGATTAAGCCCAAGACCAATTAACAGAATGGAGCCGGCACAGGTCATTTCTGCAATTGCTGCATCATTTAAAAATGGTGCAATGATTTCCGACAGGAGAGTGATTGTGCCCTGATATATAAACAGGATTACGCTTGAAAACAGCACTCCAATACCCATGGAGGAGGCAAAAACTATCGAGGAAATAAAGTCCAGCAGAGATTTTGTATATAAAGTCTGATTATCTCCGGTCAGACCGCTCTGAAGAGCACCGACAATTGCCATTGCTCCCACACAGAATAAAAGAGACGAGGAAATAAATCCTCCTGCAAATGATATTTTTTCGCCCGGTTTTTTGTTAAAGCGATTCTCAATGTGCTCTCCCAAACTATTAAGCCTTCCGTCAAGATCCAAAAGGGTGCCTAAAATGGCACCTAAGGCTATGGATATGACGGCAATAAGTGGATTGTTTCCTTCAAGACAGCCATCTATACCAAGGTAGATTACACAGAGCCCTACGCCTGTCATAACGGCGTCTGAAAGTTGTCTGGGGAGTCCTTTTTTTAAACAAATTCCTATAAGACTACCGGCTATTACGGCACCGGCATTTACTATTGTTCCGAGCATTTAAAAAATCCTTCTTCCTATTGTGTGAACCACAAAGGACTCACACTTTTTTTTCTGCATGAATATTCTGGCGTCATTGGCAAGTTTTTTATCTTTGAAAATGCCTATTACAGAGGGGCCGCTTCCGCTCATTACACTTCCGATTGCACCAAGGTCGATCATTTCCTGTTTGATTCTTTTTATATCGGAATACTGTTTTGCAGTAACGGTTTCGAGAACATTAAACATACGCACGGCAACAGCTTCGCGGTCACCGCGAACGATTGCGGAGATGACACCGTCTGTATCAGGATGCTCGGTCAGCCTGTCCGCTTTAAGATGGGAATAAACCTCAGCTGTTGAAACACGGACTGGTGGTTTTGCTATTAAAAAGGTTGTAGCGGGCATGTCGGGTAGGGGAGTCAAAATTTCGCCCCTGCCTTCGCAGAGAGCACATCCGCCCGATATACAAAAAGGAACATCCGAACCAAGTTTCTCACCCATTTTGCAAAGGTCAGCTTCGCTGAAAATATCTCCGTACATTTTGTTAAGGCCGACAAGCACGGACGCGGCATTACTGCTTCCACCTGCAAGCCCTGCGGCTACGGGAATTGTTTTTTTGATATTGATGGTAACACCGTCATTTATTCCGGCTTTTTCAAGGAAAAGATCTGCTGCTGCAAAGGCAATATTGCGTCTGTCTGTAGGCAGATATTTCAAGTTGGTTTTAAGAAAAATCCCCTTTTCCGATTTACGCAGATTTATACTGTCGAAAAGAGATACGGTCTGCATAATCATTCTAAGCTCGTGATAGCCATCCTCCCGTTTCCTTAAAACATCAAGAGTAAGATTGATTTTTGCATAGGACATAATGTCAATCTGATTCATCAACTTCACCTCAGAAACAAATTTTATATAAATTCTTTGTAAGTTCAGAAATATTTTTAATATAGTGAAGCTTCATTTCACCACTATAATTTCCGAGCTTGTTGGCAACGGGAAGAATACATTCAGTAAATCCCATTTTTTCAAGCTCGCTGATGCGTTTTTCTATATTGGAGACAAATCTTATTTCACCGGTTAGCCCAACCTCTCCTATGGCAGAAACTCCTCTGCGGAGAGGGGTATTTTTCAAGGCTGAAAATACTGCAAGCATAAGCGGCAGGTCGGCGGCAGGCTCATTTATCTTAATGCCGCCTGTTACGCTGATATAAATATCGCTGGAACTGATATCAACTGACAGCTTTTTTTCGAGCACAGCAAGGTTCATTGTGGTACGGGAAAAATCTGTTCCCACAAACATTCTGCGCGGAGTGCCGAATACGGTACGGGTAACAAGAGTTTGAATTTCAGACAAAATCGGACGGGTGCCCTCTATTGCGGCAAAAGCTACCGATCCGGCAGGATTTTCCTCTCTGTCCGAAAGAGCCATCAGAGACGGATTTTTAACTTCCGCAAGACCTGTTTCAGTCATTTCAAATACACCTATCTCATTTGTAGAGCCAAAACGATTTTTTACGGCGCGAAGTATACGGTAGGATTGAAAACGATCACCCTCAAAGTATAAAACGCAATCCACCATATGTTCTAAAATACGAGGACCAGCAATGTTTCCCTCTTTGGTAACATGTCCTATTAGAATAACGGGGATACCGGACTTTTTAGCAAATTCCATAAATTTCATGCAACATTCTCGCACCTGTGAAACACTGCCCGGGGCAGATGCAGCCTCGGATGAAAACATTGTCTGGATGGAATCGACGATAAGAATATCTGATGATGACGCCTGGGCAGTTTTTATAACTGCATCTGCATCCGTATGACCAAGGAAATAAAGTCCGTCGGAATTTATGCCTAGCCTGTCGGCGCGGAGTTTTACCTGAGAGCCCGATTCTTCGCCCGAAACATAAAGTACCTTTTGACCGTCGGCAAAGTTTTTTGCCGCTTGCAGCATAAGTGTGGATTTTCCAATCCCAGGGTCTCCCCCAACCAGCACAAGAGAGCCTTTTATAAGTCCGCCTCCCAGTACACGGTCAAATTCCTCAATGCCCGATTTAATACGCTTACCGGCGGAAACGGAGATTTCAGACAGTTTTGAAACCTTTGCTTCGGACGCAGCGACTAAGCCCGACCCGGTTTTTTTAGGTAGAACAACCTCCTCAACCATGGAATTCCAGCTTCCGCATTCACTGCATTTGCCGAGCCATTTGGGCGAAGTATATCCGCACTGCTGACACATATATACAGTTGTTGCTTTTTTTGAGACCATAATATCCTCCGGAAGTATAAATTAATAAAATATATTTTATCACAAATATTGCCTTTTGACAAGAATCATATATAAAAATTAATAAAAAAGGAAGCGGGACAATATAAATTAATGTTGAAAAAGGCAAAAAAGAATAAAAGACTTGACTTTTTAAAATGTTGGTGTTACAATTATGATGCCTTAGTTTGGGGCTTGGAAAAAATGAGGTAAATGGAGGAGAAAGATTTGGAAAACAACACAATACTTTTTAATATTTTTCTGGTTATTCAGATTATTTCGTATGGACTGACCTTTTATTACCTTTTTACAACATTCTTTGCATGGATTCCCAAAAAGAAGACAGAGGATGTTTCGGACAAAGAGCACACCTATGCTCTGATTGTTGCGGCGCATAACGAAGAGGTAGTTATTCCGCAGATGGTGAAGAGCTTAAAACAACTTGACTATAATCCGGATAAATATGAAATTTTTGTTATAGCTGATAACTGTACGGATAATACAGCAGCGGCAGCCCGTGAAGCAGGCGCACAGGTTTTTGAACGCTTCCATGATACCTTGAGAGGTAAAGGCCATGCTCTTGAATGGATGTTTGAAAAAATCTATGCTATGGACCGTGAGTTTGATAATATCTGTATCTTTGATGCGGATAATGTTGTTTCAAAGAACTTCCTTAGAGAAATCAATAAAATTCATAATAAAGGCTACAGAGTTGTTCAGGGTAACATTGAAAGTAAAAACCCTTACGACTCATGGATTGCTACAGCTTACAGCATATCATTCTGGATGACAGGGAAAATATTCCAGCAGGCAAGATATAATATAAATATGTCATGTCAGCTCAGCGGCACAGGTTTTTCTGTTGCGGTTCCGCTTTTAAAAGAACTTGGCTGGGGAGCAACCTGTCTTACTGAGGATATGGAATTTACAGCTAAGCTCATATTAAACAATGAAAAAGTAGGTTGGGCGCATACTGCTTATGTTTATGATGAAAAACCCCTTACACTTGCTCAGTCATGGAAACAGAGAAAAAGATGGATGCAGGGTCATGCGGATGTTTGTTCAAGATTTGCTGTAAAGCTTTTTGTAAAAGCAATTAAGGACAGAGATATGTCTGCACTCGACTGTGCGATTTATGTTTTAAACCCTCTGAAAATCCTTGCACTTGGTGTAATTACCGTAACAGGATTTTTTGGCATGGCATTCCCCGAATCTGTTATCAACAGCTGGTCGCTTTATCACCTGATAGATGCTCCCGCGATTTGGGCAGTACTTTCGGCGTTTACATTGCTTTATACCCCTATTGTTGTTACCTACGAAAGACGGGAGTTTAACTGGAAACTGTTCTGGAACTACCTGACATATGGCATCTATTCACTTACATGGATTCCAATTACAATCCAAGGACTTATCAATAAAAACAAGACCGAATGGTCACACACTGCACATGTCAGAACAATTGACATTGCAGAGGTTGAAAAACAGTAAAATTTTGACGGAGCAAAGCTCCGTCTTTTTTTACAAAATTTTAAAAAACTATTGTTAAATTTTCCTGTGTATGATACAATAAAAAAGTAAATTTGATAAACTATTTGTTTGGAAAATAAATGCGGATTATACATTTATGTGAAAAAGGATGACATATGAAAATGAGTATGATAAATTCAAATAGCCATACGGACAGACATGAGTGGTCTATAAGTTTTTCGCGAATGATAGCAATGATGTTTATAATTATTTGTCATTTCTTTCAATATTATGGTAATGAACTTGCATTTTGGTTTAATGTGGGAGTGCAGATGTTTTTTTGTATCAGCGGATTTTTATATGGACAAAAGCAGATTAAAAACCCATTGGATTTTATAGTTAAGAATTTTAAGAAGATTCTTGTTCCTTACTTCTGCTTTTTATTGCCGGCGATAATGCTCTATTTTTTGTTTGCAAGAGGATACATCAGTTTTGCTTCTGCCGTAAGAGCGGTGTTGTGTAGTGGGACCATTGATGGAATTGGACATTTGTGGTTTATAAGCTATATACTTTTTTGTTATGTTATTACACCGTATCTCTATGCCTTTTGTGATAAACTTAAAGGTTTTAAATGTAAATATGTACTGGTGATCTTCCTCTTTGTTTTAATGCTTGGACAAGTTCTTTTTATTGTACATGGCTCGTTTTTTGTGTTTAGCAGACTATGTTGCTATATAATTGGATATTTCTTATCATTCCTGCTAAATCAATATGGGTATGGATTGTTTAAACTACTCTCATATATTTTGAGCAGTGTTTGTTTTGTTGCCAATGCCGTAAGAATTGTATTTAAATACTTATTGCAACATTATTTTTGGGGATTTAATTATTTTGAACAATATTCTCATGTATTGCTGGGGATATCGATATTTCTAATTATCTATATTCTCCTCAAAAACATTAAAAAAAGCAATCTGCTAATAATATCTGATAAATATTCGTACTACATATATATCGTACATCAATTATTAATTTTAAGTCCGTTTTCTTTAATGGCGATTACGCCATACATGTACTTGAATTGGATTTTGGTAGTGTTTGGTATAGTTGTACTTGCAATATTGTTAAAAATTGTTTCGGACAAGGCAGCAAATTTAGTAACTGTTATTGAAAAGCTTTTTGAAAGACATCTTGTGTAGCAAAAAATGTCTAAATAATACGATTTATAAATAATTTTATTATAATATTTATTTTTTAAAAGGAGGAATTAATTATGGCAAATCTTAAAGGTACAAAAACAGAAGCAAACTTAATGGCGGCTTTCGCAGGGGAGTCACAGGCAACAAATAAATACAGATATTATGCTTCCAAGGCGAAAAAAGACGGTTTTGTACAGATAGCAAATATTTTTGAAGAAACAGCAAACAACGAAAAAGAACATGCAAAAATCTGGTTCAAACTTCTTCATGATGGTATAGGGTCAACAATGGACAACTTAGCTGATGCTGCTGCAGGTGAAAATTATGAATGGACAGATATGTACGCTACTTTTGCAAAGGAAGCACGCGAAGAAGGCTTTGAGCATATTGCAACCCTTTTTGAGGGGGTTGCGGCAATTGAAAAAGAACATGAAGAAAGATATCGCAAACTTCTTAAAAATATTGAGGATGAGGTTGTTTTCTCAAAAGATGGGGATGTTATCTGGCACTGCGCTAACTGTGGTCACATTGTAATAGGCAAAAAAGCACCCGAAGTTTGCCCGGTTTGTGCACATCCTCAGGCATATTTCCAGGTTAAGGCGGAAAATTATTAATGGAATATTCTTCTGTGTGTATGCACAAAATAGTGTAAAAACATAAAGAGAGGCAAAAAAATGAAAATTACGGATGATATAAAATATGTCGGCGTGAACGACAGAGAAGTGGACCTTTTTGAAGGTCAGTATCCCGTTAAAAACGGCATAGCATACAATTCATATGTGATTCTTGACGAAAAAATTGCGGTTATGGATACTGTGGATGTAAGATTTACACATCAGTGGCTTGATAATCTTGAAAATATTCTTGGTGACAGAAAACCCGATTATCTGATTGTTCAGCATATGGAGCCGGACCATTCCGCAAACATTGCAAACTTTATGAGGATTTACAGTAATGCCATAATAGTTTCTAGCCAGAAATCCTTTGCGATGATGGAAAAATTTTTTGGCACGGCTTTCCCGGAAAGACAACTGGTTATAAACGAAGGGGACTGTCTTGAACTTGGCAGACATAAGTTGAGTTTTGTGGCAGCACCCATGGTGCATTGGCCGGAAGTAATGGTTACCTATGACTCAAGCGATAAGGTGCTTTTCTCGGCAGACGGATTTGGAAAATTCGGAGCAATAGGTACAGACGAGGCATGGGCGGATGAAGCCCGCCGCTACTTTATCGGAATAGTTGGCAAGTACGGTGCACAGGTTCAAAATCTTCTGAAAAAAGCAGCAGGACTTGATATAGAAATTATTTGTCCGCTTCACGGACCGGTGCTCACTGAAAATTTAGGATATTATATTAATCTGTATAACACATGGTCGTCATATCAGGCGGAAACGGACGGGATTATGATAGCTTATACCTCTGTTTACGGCAACACAAAAAAAGCGGTTGAAATGCTCGCGGAAAAATTTCGCAAAAACGGATGTCCGCAAGTTGTAATTTATGACCTGGCTCGTTGCGATATGACTCAAGCTGTATCTGATGCTTTCAGATACAGCAAGCTTGTGCTTGCCACAACAACTTATAATGCGGGGATATTCCCGTTCATGAGAACATTTATAACTCATCTGACTGAAAGGAATTATCAGAACAGAACAGTTGCACTTATAGAAAACGGTTCCTGGGCACCTCTTGCGGTAAAAATCATGAAAGAAATGATGTCGGATTGTAAAAACATTAATTTTGCAGATACGACAGTGCAAATAATGTCTGCTCTTAATCAGGGCAGCAGCGATGCACTAAACTTGCTTGCTGATGAGCTTTGCCGTGATTATATTGCGCAGGACAGTGAAACTGCTGATAAAAATGACCTTTCTGCACTTTTCAATATTGGTTACGGACTTTATGTTGTAACTTCAAATGACGGCAAAAAGGATAACGGGCTTATTGTAAACACAATCACTCAGGTTACCAATACACCAAACCGCATAGCTGTGACGATTAATAAGGAAAACTATTCACACCATGTTATAAAGCAAACAGGTAAAATGAATGTAAACTGCCTGTCGGTAGACGCACCATTTACGGTTTTTGAACAGTTTGGTTTTAAAAGTGGCAGACAGACGGATAAGTTTGAGGGGTTAAAGCCTTTGCGCTCGGATAACGGGCTTGCATTTCTGCCAAGATATATCAACTCATTTATGTCGCTTGAGGTTGAGCAGTATATAGACCTTGACACACACGGAATGTTTATTTGCTCCATTACAGAAGCGAGGGTCATTTCTTCTGCCGAAACCATGACATATACCTATTATCAGAACAATGTCAAGCCCAAGCCTGAAACGGAAGGCAAGAAGGGGTTTGTATGTAAAATCTGTGGGTATGTTTATGAGGGGGATGAACTTCCTGACGATTATATCTGTCCGCTGTGCAAGCATGGTGCAGCAGACTTTGAACCGATAGAAGGATAAAATGATGCTTTAAAACCGGTTTGTTGGTAAAGATGGTGAAAACAAGAGGGTTCAGGCAAACAAAAATTGTTTAATTTTGTATTGACAAAATGAAAGTTTAGGGATATAATGTATCTATATGTCTGCGATCTTTTGCGTGTGGAGGTAAACTGTGAAGCTGGAACTTATTGATATTTTCAGTACAAACGGTGCTGTGGAGAATTTTGAGGGAGATTTGTTTTTTGATGGCGAAAGCCTGATGGACATGTCTGTTTCGTTTGACGGACCGGCACACATAAAAGGCAGGGCGGAGAATATCGGCGGACAGGTTGAAATATCGGCACGCGTTACGGCAAAAATCTTGACAAACTGTGCAAGATGTACGAAAGATATTTTCAAAGATGTGGACTTTGAATTTACCGAAAGAGTTGCCGGTAAAGGCGCTGAACCGGAGGACGGAGATGATATTATCTTTCTTGATGGTTCGGAGGTTGATGTTTCGCAGCTGGCGCTGAAAAATTTCATTACGGTATCTCCGATGAAATATCTGTGCAAAGAAGACTGTAAGGGTCTTTGCCCCCATTGCGGTGCTGACAGAAATGAAACTGAATGCGACTGCGAGGCGGATATGACAGACCCCAGATTTGATGTACTTAATAATTTGTTCAGGTAAATAATATAGTTTGAATTTTACGAGGAGGTGTCTTAGGTATGGCAGTACCCAAGAGAAAAACATCAAAAGCAAGAAGAGACAAGAGAAGAGCTAACTGGAAACTCCTGATTCCGGGCATGGTTGAATGTCCTCAGTGTCATGAGTACAAAATGCCGCACAGAATCTGCAAGGCTTGCGGATACTACAACGGTAAAGAAATTGTTAAAACTGCTGAAGAAGCATAAATAACACAGGGGGTTTCAAAACCCCCTTTTCTTTTTGCGTTTTAAGGAGGGATAACATGAAGTCCTACAATAAAATTATTGGGGTTGACCCGGGCAGTATAGCGGAAGAAGCAGGAATTTGTGCCGGTGATACTCTTGTAGCTATAGACGATACCAAGATTACAGATATTCTCCAGTATAAATATCTTTGTGCTGCGGAAGAGCTTGACCTTGAAATATTAAAAGCAAATGGTGACAGGGAAATTATTGAGATTGAAAAGGACGAATATGAGGATTTGGGGATAGAATTTGAATATCCGCTGCTTGGACCTGCCAGAGCTTGTGCCAATAAATGTGTTTTTTGTTTTATTGACCAGTTGCCTTGCGGTATGAGAAAAACCCTCTATTTTAAAGATGACGACTCAAGACTTTCTTTTTTGCACGGAAACTATGTCACGCTGACAAATTTGAGTGATGATGATATAGAAAAACTTTGTGCGATGAGAGTAAGTCCTGTGAATATTTCTGTTCATGCGACCAACCCTGAGGTGAGGAAATTCATAATGGGCAATAAAAATGCCGGCAATGTGATGGAGCGCATGAAACGCTTTGCAAAGAGTGGCATCGTGATGAATTGTCAGATTGTTCTTTGTCCGGGGATAAATGACGGTAAAGTGCTTGACGACAGCATAAAAACACTTGGGGAATTATATCCGCATATATATTCCGTTTCCGTTGTGCCGGTAGGGCTTACCGACCACCGTGACGGGCTTTTTGAGCTGAAACCATTTGATAAAAATTCAGCATCGTCTGTTGTTCGTCAGGTTGAAGCGTGGCAGAAAAAATTTTATAATGAGCATGGCACGAGAATAATATATCTTGCAGACGAATTTTATCTTAAAGCAGGCATGCCGCTGCCTGATGCAGAGAAGTATGAGGATTTTCCTCAAATCGAAAATGGAGTGGGTCTTATTTCTTCTATGCAGGAGGAATTTGATTATGCGATAGAAAATGTTCACCCGATGAAAGAAAAAAGGACTGTTAGCATCGCGACGGGTGAAGCTGCGTTTGATTTTATTTTGTCGCTGGCTGAGAAACTGGAAAAAGTGGCAGGAGGACTTAAAATAAAAGTCCATAAGGTAAAAAACATTACCTTTGGTGAAAAGATTACCGTTGTGGGTCTGTTGTGCGGAAGAGATATAGTAAAGGGGCTTGAGGGCAAAGAACTTGGCGAGACTCTTTATATTCCACGCTCAATGCTGCGTGACGGTGAAAATGTGATGCTTGATGACATGACAACAGACGAGCTTGCAAAGACTCTTAATGTTAAAGTTGATGTTGTTGATTGCGACGGTGCAGAGCTTGTCAGAAAGTTGACAAAACAGGAAATATAAGGTATAATGATAAATTGGAATGGGATGTTTTAAAAAGACTAGACAATGTGCCGGCAAAAGTCGGCTGAAGGAGTAATATATGAAGCCTATAGTTGCAATTGTGGGCAGACCGAATGTTGGAAAATCTGCCCTGTTTAACAGGCTTGTCGGCAAAAAAATATCTATTGTTGAGGATACTCCGGGCGTCACTCGTGACCGTATTTATTCGGATGCTGAATGGCGCGGACGACAGTTTCTAATGATAGATACAGGGGGAATTGAACCCACCGAAGATGATGAGCTTTTAGTAAATATGCGCCGTCAGGCGCAGGCTGCAATCGAAATTGCGCATGTTACCATTTTTGTGGTTGACCTTAAAACGGGCGTTACGGCAGCGGATGCAGAAATTGCGTCAATGCTGCAGAAAGCTAAAAAACCGGTTATACTTGCAGTGAACAAAACTGATAAAGTAGGCGAGTTGCCACCGGATTTTTATGAGTTTTATAACCTTGGACTTGGTGACCCGGTTGCGGTTTCTGCCCTGCAGAGTCTTGGACTTGGCGATTTGCTGGACGAAGTATATAAATATTTCCCTGCTGAGGATGAAGAGGATACGGATGATGACATTATCCGTGTGGCGGTTATCGGCAGACCAAATGCCGGTAAATCATCGCTTATCAACAGAATTGTAGGGGAAGAAAGAGTTATTGTCAGCAATATTCCGGGGACGACCAGAGATGCGGTTGACACATATGTTGAAAAAGATGGGCAGAAATATCTGTTTATTGACACAGCCGGGATACGCCGCAAAAGTAAGGTTGACGAAAAGATTGAAAAATTCAGCGTTCTGCGTGCTTTTGCAGCGGTTGACAGAGCAGATGTCTGCCTGATGGTGGTGGACGGTAATGAAGGAATAGCGGAACAGGATGCAAAAATTGCCGGCTACGCTCATGAAGAGGGTAAGGCAAGTATTGTTCTTGTAAATAAATGGGACCTTGTTACAAAGGAAACAGGCACAATGAACGAGTATAAAAAACGCGTTATGGAGCATCTTTCCTTTATGACATATGCACCGATAGAATTTATTTCGGCAAAAACGGGGTCGAGAGTGGACAAGATATATCCCATTATTAACAAAGTAGCGAAGATGCATGCTACCAGAATTAAAACAGGTGCACTGAATGATATTATAAATGAAGCTACGCTTAAAGTTCAGCCACCGTCGGACAAGGGTAAAAGGCTTAAAATTTATTATGGCACACAGCCATCAGCAAAGCCGCCCACATTTGTTATCTTTGTTAATAACAAGGATCTGGCACATTTTTCCTATATCAGATACCTTGAAAACCAAATAAGGGATGCCTTCGGTCTTGAAGGAACTCCGGTGAGATTTATTATTAGAGAGCGTGGAGAAAAGAATAATTAATCCATAGCAGGAGGGTTTTTATGAATATAATTATTATTGTGGCAAGTGCAGTTATTTGTTATTTTTTCGGAAGCATCAGCGCTTCCATTATTGTAGGCAGATTTCTTGGACTTTCGGATATAAGAAAGCATGGCAGTGGCAATGCGGGAACTACCAACGCGCTGCGTGTTTTGGGGAAAAAAGCAGCAATTTTCACGCTGCTTGGAGATGTTTTAAAAACGGTTATTGCAGTGCTTATTGCAAAGTTTCTGGCGAAATTTATTGAGGACGGCTACCTTTCTCAATTGTCAGTATATATTTCCTGCTTCTGCACGGCACTTGGTCATAATTACCCCATATTCTTTAAATTTAAAGGCGGTAAAGGCGTTCTGACATCAGGGGTTATCATTATTATGATTAGTCCTGTTATAGGTACGGCAACAGTTATTTGTTGCTTGTTTGTTATGGCAATTACAAAATATGTTTCGCTCGGCTCAATGACGGGCGGTGTGGTTTATCCTTTATGGATAATTCTTTATTATACGACAGACATAACAAAAATTGTTTTTTCAGTAGTGTTGGGAGCAATGCTTGTTATAAAACATTCACCCAATATAAAAAGGCTTTTGAGCGGCACAGAAAGCAAGTTTGGAGCCAAAAAGGAACAGAATAAAAATGACTAAAAAAGAAACCCGTGCAGGAACGGTGGGGTTTATATTTGTAGCTATTGTGCTGTCCAAACTGCTTGGACTGTTAAGAGGCGCCGCTGTAGCACTTTTCTATGGAACGGATTATGTTGCGAGTGCTTATTCAATGGCATCACAGATTCCCGTTAACTTTTTTGATATGATATTGGGATCAGCGGTTTCTTCTGCGTTTATCCCGATATATAATAAATTCTCCGAAAAAGATGGCAGACCCCGTGCAGACAGTTTTGCATCACGGTTTATAGGCATGATAACAGTGGTAACTGTTTTGCTCTCGGTAGTGGGTGTGGTATTTGCACCGCAGATAATAAAAATAATGGGCGGTGGAATGTCGACGGAGGCTGCAAATCTTGCTTCTCGACTTCTTCAGATAATGTTCCCCCTTGTTATTTTTACGGGGCTTGCGTTTTCATTTGTGGGAATTTTACAGTCGCTCGGTGAATTTAAAGTACCGGCGGTTATGAGCCTTATTTCAAATCTTGTATGTATATTTTATCTTTTTACCATGAACGACCGGTTTGGAATATACGGGCTTTCGGCGGCGCTTTTAATCGGATGGGCGCTGCAGTTTGTTATTTTAATTTATCCTGCAAAAAAACGGGGATTTTCTTATGACCTTAAAGCAGGAATTGTTGACAGTGGCTTTAAAGATGTTGCCAAGCTTGCACTTCCGGTGCTTTTGGCATCTTGGGTTCAGCCGGTAAACACAATGGTTAATATAAGCATTGCATCGGGACTTGGAGATGGCAGCGGAATAGCCGTTTTAGACTATGCAAATAAGCTTTATATAATAGCAGCTTCGGCCTTTTCGATGGCGGTGACAAATTATATATTTCCTAAGCTGTCCCGACTGGGAGCTGGTGGCGACAGTGAAGAATGGGCAAATGTGCTCAGAGGCAGTATAAGAACTGTTATGTTTGTGGTGCTGCCTATAATGATTATATTCCTTGCAGGCAGTGAGGAAATAATAAGAATAATATATGGAAGAGGTCAGTTTGGAGAACAGTCAATATATATGACATCTTCTGCTCTTAGATTTTATTCTGTTGGTATGATATGGTACGCCCTGCAGGAAATATTCAATAAGGCATTCTATTCGGTGATGGATTCTAAAACTCCCGTTATAGCTGCCGTAGGAGGCATAGTAATAAATATAATTCTCAGTTTTATTTTGTCGGAATCAATGGGCATTGACGGACTTGCTCTGGCTGCATCTGTTTCTGCTTGTGTTTGCAGCATATTCAGCTTTATAATGCTGAGAAAAAAAGCGGATGGAATAACAAGTTTCGGTTTAATCAAACTGATAATATGCGGAATGATTGCCGCAACAACTTGTATATTTGCAAGGGGCTTTGCGCTTAAAATGATTGGTAATGAAGGATTTATTTTGTCGGTAGCCGTATTGATTATTTCGTCGGCAGCTTGTGGAGTGGTTTATTTATTATCAGCATTTTTGCTTAAGGTGAATGAAACTAATATAATTAAAAAAATAATTAAAAATTTAATCAGATGATAGTTGTTTCCGGAAAGGAGTGATATGGTGAATAACGGTGTGATTTTATCCGCACTTTTCAGATTGTGGAATTTTCTGAAAAATGCTTACGAAAATAGTCTCTATTACAGAATTTTCAATAAAATTGCGGACGCGATAGGCGGAATTTACAGAAAAAGTCTGCTTTTTGGATTTTTTAAAGGTACAAAAACTGATGCGGAAAAAAGCATTGTTTCTAAACTGATAAACTCATTTTTTGCATTCTTCCACAGGAATTTGCATCAAAAGGTTCTGGTTATCGGGAAACAGGCAAAGAAAAGTGTAATTATAAAAAACATATCCTTCCTTTTAAATGGTTGGTATGCAATCAGTGTCAGATATTATGCTCTCGCACTTACCGGATTTGTATGCTTCAGACTGGTCCTTAAAAGAATATTGTCACAAATGATAGGTCCATATACACTTATTCTTGTATTGATAGCAATAGCGGGAGTTTTTATTGATGTTTCACCGGCGGCATTATATGAAGGCAGTAAAATAAGACAGATTGCAGGACTTCCTGCTCTGCCAGAGCATATCCGGCTTAAAAAACGAGTAAAACCGCATAAAGCTGTAACTGTTGCGTTGGTGTGCGGAAGCATAAGCGGACTTTTAACACTTGTGCCGGTTGGTTGGTTTGCTATAGGGGCAGTTGCAGGCGGTATCCTATTAATTGCTAAACCACTGCTTGGAGTTGCAATTATTGCGACTTGTTTTCCCGTTTTGCCCACCATGGGAGTTGTGGCGCTGGGAGTTTATCTTCTGGCGGCAATGTTTATAAAATACCTGTATGGTGAAAATAAGGAAATAAATGTTGATACATTTGATATAGCAATCCTCGCAATGTGCGGAGTGATTGTATATGGGGTGATGAATTCATTTGCCCTTTCAGGAAGCGTACTTCCGGCGGCAGTGTACATGCTGTTTGTTTCAAGCTTTTATGTTTTGAGACGCGCTTGTCGGGAAAAGGATTTTTTACACATGCTTTTAAACCTTATTGTTTTTGTGTCAGCACTGGTTTCCCTTTATGGGATTTATCAGAAATTGACCGGACAAGCAGAAACGACATGGACTGATACCGAAATGTTTGAGGAAATGGGCGGCAGAATTTATTCCACCTTTGGAAATCCCAATGTATTTGGTGAGTATTTGCTCATGGTAATGCCCATAACATTTGGATTGATGCTAAAGTCTGCATCAGCCAATAGAAAAGTTGTTTATCTGGGAATTTTCTCACTGCAGACGGTGTGTATGATATTGACATATTCGCGCGGATGCTGGATAGGTATAGCACTTTCTATGGCTATTATGATTGTGTTCTCGCGAAGAAAGCTGACATCGCTTATGGTTTTTGGTGTCTTGCTTGCACCGCTTTTCATTCCCCAAACAATTATGCAAAGGCTTATGAGTATAGGTAATGTTGCAGACACATCAACCTCATACAGAGTCTATATATGGCAGGGAACTCTTCGTATGCTTAAGGATTTCTGGTACTGCGGAGTTGGTATTGGTGAAGCGGCGTTTGGAAATGTATATCCGTCATATTCACTCAATGCGGTTTCCGCCCCCCATGCACACAACCTATATCTGCATATACTTTCTGAAACAGGAATTTTAGGATTTGGAACAGTTGTTGTGCTTATAGCACTTTTCTACAAATATATCTCATCAGCAGCTATAACAAACTCTGAAAATAAGATAACAGCCATCTCACTCGGCGCGGCCATGATTGGTTATCTCGCACAGGGTATGTTTGACAATGTGTGGTACAACTATCGAATTTATTTCTTCTTCTTTGTTGTGCTGGCGCTTGGAGCGGCGCTCAGGGATATTTCAGCTATGGAGGCAAAAAATGAATAAGCTTAAAGTGGTTAACATAATTTCGGACACGAACATTGGCGGTGCGGGAAAATGTGTTATAACACATGCACGGTTTCATGACCGTGAAAAGTTTGATTTAACGGTTGTTGTTCCAAGAGGCAGTAAGCTAAAACCGGAAATTGATGCACTTGGTGTTAAATGTGTTGAGGCGGACGGAGTGGCAGATAAATCACTTAGTCTTAAAGGGATTATGGCTCAAAGAAAACTGTTTCGTCAGCTGAAATGTGATGTTGTTCATGCACACGCAACCCTGTCAGCAAGAATTGCTGCAAGGCTTGCTGGGGTCAAAGGAATAGTTTACACTCGTCACAGCGTCTTTGAACCGAGCAGATTTATGAAAAGTCCAATAGGAAAGCTGCTCAATAAAATAGTTGCGGCGCTTTTTTCGGACAGGATTATTGCTGTTGCGGAAGCGGCAGCAAAAAATGTTATCGATATGGGTGTAAGCCGCAAAAAAATATCGGTTGTACTTAATGGGATTTCGCCTTTAAAACCGCTTACAGAGGAAGAAAAGGCGGAGCAGAGAAAACGCTTTGGTGTTGCGGAAGATGAAAAAGTTGTTTCACTCGTTGCAAGGCTTGAAATGGTTAAAGGCCATGACGATTATATAAAAGCGGCACAAATTTTGAAAAATCAGGGCGTAAAAGTTAAACTGATTGCTGCCGGTAACGGAAGTAGAGAAGCGGAACTTAAGGACAATAAAGATGTTCTGTTCACTGGCTTTATAAGTGATGCTTATAACCTGATAGGTATCACGGATATAAGTGCAAATGCATCCTTTGGAACTGAAGCGACAAGTATATCTCTTCTTGAGGGTATGAGTCTTGGAATTCCGGCAGTAGTAACTGATTATGGTGGAAATCCGGGGGTAATTAAGGATGGTGAAAACGGATTTTTAGTTCCAACGCATAATGGTGAAATGCTTGCTGAGAAAATAAAGATTTTGGTTGAAGACAGGGAACTTTATGAAAACATGAGCAAAAAATCAACAGAAATTTTCTATGAAAAATTTACTGCCGACAATGTAACAAGGCAGATTGAAGAAATATATCTCTCTGTGGGAGGTGCAAAATAATGGAAAAAAGAAAAAACAGGTTCAATGTTGTTGACCTATTTGTAATTGTTGTTGCAATTTTATTGATTACAGCATTTGCTTATTATGCAAAGGTAAGTTTAGGGTCGGAAACAAGCGCTGCTACAATCAGATACACAGTAAGCATTGAAGGGTTTTCTGAGGAATTTAAGGACCTTATAAAGGTGGGGGATAATGTGCGCAATATTGACCGTGCCTGTGAAGTGGGCAAGGTAGTTGCGGTAACGCCTGCTGAACCAAATGTTCACTATAATGAAAACATCGAGGAAGGTACCTATGTTGTGGAAGAAGCTCCCGGTGAATACAGATGCAGCGTTACAGTGGAGAGTCCCTATACCAATACAGGGTCGGGATATTATATTGACCAGGTGGAAATCAGAACAGGCAAAAAAATATCGCTTAAAACTCCCGGATTTGCATTTACAGGAGTAATTATGGATATCGAAAGGAGCGACAGCTGATGATTATTGACGAAAAAGGCAGGTTGTTTTCAAAAATAAGCATAGTAGATATTGCCGTGCTTGTGTTTGTAATATGTGCGGCAGCTTTTATAGTCATGAAGTTTTTTGCTCCTGCTGGAAATCTTGCGGGCGCGGAGCAGGTAAACTGTGAATATATTGTTAAAGTGCAGAATGTTAGGCAGGCATCTGTGGATGCCATTGAGAAAAGTGTAGGCATGAATGTTACCGATTCAACAGGGGTGTTACTTGGAACTCTTAAAAAAATAGACAGCGTTAAACCATATCAGTCAATTGTTACAAAGCCGAATGGAAGCATGGTGCTGGCAGATATGCCAGAAAAATTTGAACTTCTTGCAAGTATTGAAGTATCCGGAACCAAAACAACGGACAGTATAATGGTGTCAAACAAAAGAGAACTTTCGGTAGGCTCACACCTCTCAATTACAACACCGGAAATAACAGTTGAGGTTGTTGTAACAAAAATTGGCGTGAAATAAGCCGCAATTTGTAGAAGAATAAATGTTTTAACAACTGCCGTTTGTGGATATAATTTATATATAATGCACCAACAGATGACAATAATTTGGTGAAAAATTATATTGCAAATCAGACAGGCGTTGAGATATAATTAAATATTATAGTATTTATAACAAAAAGTCTGAAAGGATGAACAAAATGAAAATCACAAAAGAACAGGTTGAAACCAATAAAGTTAAACTGGAAATCACAGTTCCCGCAGAGGAATTTGACAAGGCGATGCACAAATCATACCAGAAAAATGTAAAGCATATAAATATACAGGGTTTTAGAAAGGGTAAAGCACCCAGAGGCCTTATTGAAAAAGTTTATGGCGAAGCTATTTTCTATGATGATGCTGCAGATGTTATCATGCAGGATACATACCCGGCAGCGCTTGATCAGGAAAATGTTGAACCGGTTGACCGTCCGGAAGTTGAAATTAAAGAAATCGGCAGCGGCAAAGATTTTGTTTACACAGCAACTGTTACAACAAAACCCGTTCCCGAACTTGGTAAATATAAAGGCGTTAAAGTTAAAAAAGTTGAATATGCAGTAACAGACGAAGATGTTGATGCAGAAATTAATAACATGAAAGAAAGAGCAGCTCGCTTTGTTGATGTTACAGACGCTCCTGCAGCAGACGGTGATGTAGCAGTTATTGACTTTGAAGGTTTTGTGGACGATGTTGCTTTTGAAGGCGGAAAAGGTGAAAACCACAACCTCACACTTGGCAGCGGTCAGTTTATCCCCGGCTTTGAAGAACAGATTGTAGGCAAAAACATTGGTGAAGAATTTGATGTAAATGTTACATTCCCTGAAGAATACCATGCAAAAGACCTTGCAGGTAAGCCGGCTGTATTTAAAGTAAAACTTAATGGTTTAAAGAAAAAAGAATACCCCGAACTTGATGACGAATTTGCAAAAGATGTAAGTGAATTTGATACATTTGAGCAGCTCAAGGAAGAAACAAAAAAACACCTGCTTGAAACAGCTGAGCACCGTGCACAGCACGAGCAGGAGGATGCAGTTTTAGAAGCAGCTCTTAAAACAATGAAGGCTGAAATTCCTGAGGTTATGGTTGACAATCAGGTTGAGCAGTATCTTGAAGATGCTAAGTATAAAATTCAGGCTCAGATGCCCGGAATTACTTTTGAACAGTACCTCCAGTTTACAGGCGGCAGCGTTGAAGATTTTAAAGCAAGTGTTAGAGACCAGGCTAAGAAAGATGTTGAAATTAATCTTCTTATTGAAGCTATCGCAAAAGCTGAAGAAATCACAGTAACAGACGAAGAAGCTGAAGAAGAAATTAAAAAACTCGCTGAACAGTACAAAATGGAAGTAGAAAAAATCAAATCCATTTTAAGTATGGACCAGATTAAATCAAACCTCGTTCCCAGAAAGGTAATTGACCTTCTCATAGCGGAAGCTAAAATTTCCTAATCATATGAATTTATCAAGCGCGGGTCTTAAAATTCCGCCGGCCTGCGGTCGGAAGGTTTAACCTGCGCTTTGAATTTTTTTGCAGGCAGAAAGGTATGATAAAAATGTACGAAAATAACTATGTTCCAATTCCTTATGTAGTTGAGCAGACAAGCAGAGGAGAACGTTCCTATGATATTTATTCCAGACTGCTGGTTGACAGAATAGTTTTTCTTAATGGTCAGGTAACTGATGAATCTGCATCTGCGATTATAGCACAGCTTTTGTTCCTTGAAAGCGAAGCTCCCGATAAAGATATTAATTTCTATATCAACAGCCCCGGTGGCTCTGTTACAGCAGGTCTTGCAATTTATGACACAATGAATTACATTAAATGTGATGTATCTACAATTTGCGTAGGTCTTGCCGCAAGTATGGGTGCGTTCCTGCTGTCCTCGGGTGCAAAGGGCAAAAGAATTTCCCTGCCCAATAGTGAAATTCTTATTCATCAGCCTCTTGGTGGAACTCAGGGTCAGGCAACAGATATTGAAATTTACACTAAAAATATTCTTAAAATGAAAACAAAACTTAACAGCATACTTGCAGAAAATACAGGCAAGCCACTGGAAACACTCATGAAGGATACCGACAGAGACAACTATATGTCCGCTGAGGAAGCTCTTGAGTACGGACTTATAGACAAAATTATTTCAAAAAGATAGAAAGAGAGAACCCTATGGCGCGTGATATTAAAAATCAGCGATACTGCTCCTTTTGCGGAAAAACCGAGAGTCAGCTCACATGCCCGCTTATTCAGGGGCCCGAATCCTATATTTGTGGAGATTGCGTGGTTGAATGTTTGAATTCCCTGCAGGAAACTTCTTTAGAGGAAACGGCATACTCGGTTAAAAAGATGCCCAAACCAAAAGAAATCAAAGAAATTCTTGATCAGTATGTTATAGGTCAGGATGAGGCAAAAAAAGTTTTAAGCGTTGCCGTTTATAATCATTATAAGCGTCTTGGCAGCAAGGACTTTAACGCAGATGGAGTAGAGCTTCAGAAAACAAATATACTTCTTCTCGGACCTACAGGCTCAGGTAAAACCCTGCTTGCGCAAACACTTGCAAAAATTCTTGATGTACCATTTTCAATAGCCGATGCAACCACACTTACCGAAGCCGGTTATGTAGGCGAGGATGTAGAAAATATTCTGCTCAGACTTATTCAGGCGGCCGATTATGATGTGGAGCTTGCAGAACGCGGAATTATATATATTGACGAGATAGACAAAATTTCACGCCGCAATGAAAATCCGTCCATCACCCGTGATGTAAGCGGTGAGGGCGTTCAGCAGGCACTTTTAAAGATTATTGAGGGAACTACGGCGTCTGTGCCTCCTCAGGGTGGCAGAAAACACCCGCATCAGGAGTTTATCCAGATTGACACCTCAAATATTTTGTTTATTTGCGGCGGTGCTTTTGATGGTCTGGAGAAAATTATTCAGACCCGAATAGGCAAAAAGACGCTTGGTTTTGAATCACAGCTTATGATGAAAAATGACCTTGAAACAGGTAAAATCTTCTCGAAGGTAATTCCGCAGGACCTCTTAAAATTTGGTCTTATTCCGGAATTTATCGGAAGATTACCCCTGATAGCGTCACTTGAACTTCTTGACGAGCAAGCACTCTTTACAATACTGAAAGAGCCTAAAAATGCACTTGTTAAGCAGTACGCAAAAATGTTCTCATACGATGGTGTAGAACTTGAGTTTGAGGATGATGCACTTCGCGCAGTTGCAAAAGAGGCGATGGAAAAAAATACTGGAGCGCGTGGACTAAGGGCTATTTTAGAGGAGATTATGACGGATATTATGTACGAGGTTCCGTCGGATGAAAGCATTGAAAAATGTATCATAACCGCCCAAACGGTGAAAGAAAGGAAATCTCCTGTCGTAATAAGAAATGAGAAAAAACTCTTTGAAGAAAAAGATGTAGGCTAATGAAAACCTCCGCCGACTGGCGGAGGTTTTTAAGATTTTCATGAAAGATATATCCTTTTTTCATAAATTTTTTACAATCTGCTGTTAAACTATACTTAGATATAGTACTTTTTGGTGCATGTTTTGTAAAGGAGGAAAACTTATGAAAAAAGCAAAAATCATTTTGGCAATTCTGACACTGGTACTCTTAATTATGGGAATATCTGTATTTGCAGCAAATACATCAGCGGAAACCGATAGAAAACCGCCATTTGGATTCAATCTTTCTAAAGAGCAGGAAAAGATACTGACTGAAAAAATTATAGAAGATCTTAACGAAATGGTGGAGTCGGGGGACCTTACACAGGAACAGTATGACATTATTTCAGACAGGATTGAAAAAAGTTTTCCTATTGACATGGGAAGAGCTATGCATAAACCTAGAATAACTGAAGATCAAAAAGAAAAATTGGTTGAAAAGTTTAAAGCAGAGCAGGAAAAAAAGCTTGCGGCTGGGGAAATAACCCAGGAAGAATACGACAAGCTTATTGAAAATGCTGATGAAAATATGTTTAAATTTGCAAGAAGACCGGGTATGCCCCAGATGGAAAAAGGGGAATCGGAAGAGGAAGAAAAACCCGTTAAGAGAATGCGGAAAAACTGGATGCACAAAAGGACTAACCTTGGTGGAAGACAAAAAACAGTGGAAGAATAAATAAAAAAGTCACCCTGCGAAATCTATCGCAGGGTGTAAATTTTTACCCTTTTGGGATGAGAAGCTGGCGACCGGGCACTAAGGTTTTGCAGTCTTCGCCATTAAGCTCTTCTATATACTCTGTTTTGGTGTGATAGCGTTTTGCAATATCCCATAGGGTATCACCTTTTTGAACAAAACAAAGAACAATTGAGGGGGATTTTGAATCTGCAATGCCGGTGGATTCTATGCTTTCCACTATAGAAATTTTCCCGACCTTAGAAAGCTGCATATGGCAGGACATAACCACACGAGTGTCAATTGAACCCGAAATACCAAGGTCAAAATTAACAAGATTGGTTTCAAGCTCAACAGAGGGATTCATGTTTTCAGTATACATTTGATCTGCAGTTTCAATTTTAAATGGAATTTCCTCAGTATGGACAGAAACCGGGCATGTTTTGTCGTTAGTAATACAGGTGCAGACCACATCAAGATAACCGTTTATTTCTACCTTACCGTCGTGGGTAGTTATCTCCATAATGGTTGGTTTTGCAGTCATATTATGTACTGATTGAACAGTTGCGCCAACATCGGGACGGACAGAACAGTTTAATGTGTGGTCGAAATCAGTTGTAAATAGCGGGGTTTTTGTGTCCAGAGTGGTGTATGCTATGTTAAGATTGTCAGTCAGACTATAAACATCCGAGACAACATTTTCGGATATAGGCAGATCTGCGTTAATTTTTACACCAATTCGCACATTTGCGTTTATAATGCGAATATCCCCGTCCGAATCAGTAGCCAGCGAGAAATCGCTTTCTTCAACTTCGGTTGTCACACGGCAAAGATGTTCTTCCGAGATACCTTCTGCGTCCAGAATTTCAGTGAAGGGCATGGAGTGGGTGCAAGAATGGACGAGAGAGGAGGCTTCAGGGGAGTACATAGTACAAACTTTAATTTCGCCTTTTATTATAACCTTGCCTGCAATTACTTTTATATCTTTATTGCACAGGGAGGCATCCGATTTTAAAAGTGTACCTATATTGGGATTGCCGGCAGGCAGGGTGAGAGCGTCGGAAACACTTATAATGTCACGCTTACTTACCTGACGGGTATATCCACCGAAGGGGCAAAATTTTTTCTGTAAATTGTCGCCGGAGATTTCAAGAGGAAGCATAACAGATGCAGCATCTTCAACAGAAACTTCCAATCCTACTACACATTTAATTTTTATTTTGCGACTATTTACAAGCTCGTGTTCAAGATGCTCAACATCGGCCGTTACCCGACAATGCATACCATCAGCAAAACGGGCATTTTCCTCCATGTGGGAAAAATCTGCACCGGTATAAATACTGCATATTCCTTCGGCGTTTTCAGGCTGATAAAGTACCTTGTAAGTAACGTGACCGCCAATCATCATTTTGCCACCCATAATCTCGGCTCGTGATATTTTGGCATGCGCATCAATATGCACGATTTTTAAAAGGTCGGGTTTTGAATCGTTAACGATTGCGTCCGAGTCAACAATAACAGAAGTGTCGAAATCAGCAACAGGCATATTGACTGACACCTGTTTTTTCTGTATATCCATATTATTACCTCCATGTCCGATTTTTTCTTTCAAAACAAGAATATGCAAAAAGAGTGCGGGGTATGACTATATTTTGGTAACTTGTCATATTGACAATAAATTTAAATTGAGGTATAATATATTCTATATATGATTAAAAATCCGGAGGTAATATAAATGGCTACAAAACAGAAGTTTTTAATGACTCAGGAGGAATACAATCAGTTAAGCGAACAGCTTGCCTACCTGAAAAATGAAAAAACAAGAGAGATTGCTGAAAAAATAAATCAGGCAAGAGGTTACGGCGACCTTTCGGAAAACTCGGAATATGATGCTGCAAAACAAGAACAGGCAGAAAATGCGGCACTCATTGCGGAATATGAAGCTAAGCTTAAAAGTGCTGAAATTGTTGAGCATGACCTTACAGACCTGTCTGTTATTAACATTGGTATGATTGTTTCTTTAAAAGGTGAGGATGGCAAGGTTAAAAAATATGAGCTCACCGGTGCGACTGCAAATATGTTTGATGCGAAAAAACCGAAAATATCAAAAGATTCTCCCATAGGAAAAGCTATAATCGGTAAGAAAAAGGGCGACGATGTTGAAGTTGAAGCCCCTGCTGGTGTAATGAAATTTACTATTGAAGATATATCCAAAAAGAAATAAGGAGACAACTATGAGCGAACAGAATAACACTCCTGAAGTTCAGCTCAGTGAACTTCTGCAGATAAGAAGAGATAAGCTGACAGAACTTTGTGATATGGGAAAAAATCCATTTGAGATTACAAAATTTGATGCAACTCACAAAGCTCAGGAAATAAAAGACAATTACACAGAACTTGAAGGCAAGAAAGTTTCGGTTGCAGGCCGTCTTATGTCTAAAAGAGGCATGGGAAAGGTTGGCTTCTGCCACATGAAGGACTTGTCCGGCCAGATTCAGCTTTTTGTTAAAAAAGATGTCCTCGGTGATGATGAATATGCCATTTTCAGAAAATATGACATTGGTGATATTGTAGGTGCAGAGGGTGAAGTTTTTACAACTCAGACAGGAGAAATTTCCGTAAGAGTTGAAAAAATCACACTTCTTTCCAAATCACTTCTGCCCCTGCCTGAAAAATTCCATGGTATGACAAATACAGACCTCAGATACCGTCAGAGATATGTTGACCTTATTATGAATGATGATGTTATGAACACATTTGTTGTGAGAAGTAAAATCATCCGTGCGATAAGAGAATATCTTGACGGCAGAGGATTTCTGGAAGTTGAAACACCAATGCTCAACACCATTCCCGGCGGTGCGGCTGCTCGCCCGTTTATCACTCATCATAATGCTCTTGATATGGATATGTATATGCGCATAGCGACCGAGCTGCACCTCAAACGCCTTATTGTAGGCGGTATGGAAAGAGTTTATGAAATCGGAAGATGTTTCAGAAATGAAGGTATGGACATTAAACACAATCCCGAGTATACATCCATTGAAATTTATGAAGCTTTCACCGATTACGAAGGCATGATGGATTTGACCGAAAACATAATAAGATATGCGGCAGAGCAGGCTTGCGGAACAACCAAGGTTACTTATCAGGGCGTAGAAATTGACCTTTCACACTTTGACAGAATTACAATGATTGACGCCGTTAAAAAATATTCTGGCGTTGACTTTAACGAAATTAAAACCGATGAAGAAGCTCAGGCGGCGGCAAAGGCTAAAGGTCTTGAGGTTGATCCGGTTAAAAATACAAGAGGCGATATTATTGCTCTCTTCTTTGACGAATATGTTGAGGACAACCTTGTTCAGCCCACATTTATTACTGAATATCCGGTTGAAATTTCTCCCCTTGCAAAGAGAAAACCCACTCAGCCTGAACTTACAGAGAGATTTGAAGTGTTCATCACAGGAAGAGAGTTCGGCAACGCATTCTCCGAGCTTAATGACCCCATTGACCAGAGGGAAAGATTTAAAGCCCAGGTTGCTCTCCGTGAAGCAGGTGATGATGAAGCCAGCATGATGGATGAAGATTTCCTTACAGCGCTTGAATATGGTATGCCTCCCACGGGCGGAGTAGGTATCGGTATTGACAGACTTGTAATGCTCCTTACCGATAGTTATTCCATCAGGGATGTTCTGCTCTTCCCTACAATGAAACCACTTGATAAATAAGAACTTGTAATAATACGGGTTTAAAAACAAAAAAGTAAAAATTATAAAAACTAACCCCCGAACGGAAATTGTCGTTCGGGGGTTAGTTTTTATAATTTAAGCCTGGGGTAAAACATATTTTTCTGAATAATATGCATATTTTTCTTTATAAATTGGGCTATCGGATTTGATTGCACGGAGGCTTTCGTGCATATTCAGGTGATTGTGAGATGTTTCTATAATGCAACCTGAAATGTTAGAACAGTGGTCAGAGGTTCTCTCAAGGTTTGTGAGAAGGTCGGACCAAACAAAACCAGCATCGATAGTACATTCGCCCTGCTGAAGTCTTGTAATATGATTTGCACGGAGCTTTTCTTTAAATTTATCAATGATATCTTCAAGAGGCTCAATATCGAAAGCAGCATTTACATTGTTGCTCACAAAAGATTCGAGCGCAAGAGCATTAATTTCTTTTACAGCTTCGGTAAGCACCTTAAGCTCACTGTTAGCAAGCGGGGTAAAGATGATTTCTTTGTCGCGAAGTTCTTCGGCAGATTCAAGAATGTTAACGGCGTGGTCGGAAATTCGTTCAAAGTCACCGATGAGTCGGAGAAGTCTTGCTGCCTCAGCACTTTCGTCATCACCAATCTGATGGGAACTGAGTTTTACCAGATAATCACCAATGATATCTTCGTAATGGTCGGTAATTTCCTCCGCATCGCGGATTTCTTTTGCATCTGCAGATTTGTATTCGAACAGAGCGTTTATACTTTTTGCAAGTGCGCTACAGGATGTTTTTGCCATTTCAATTGCGTATTTATGACAATGGTCAAGAGCTACGGAAGGAGTAGCAAGCAGACGCTCATCAAGTTCAGATTGTTTTTCGACTGTTTTGGCATCCGGAACAAGCTTGCAAGCAAGCTTTTCCAAAAGTCCGGAAGCGGGAAGGAGAATGGCAGTACAAAGAATATTAAATATCGAATGTGAAACTGCAATTCCAAAATGAGTTGCTGCAACGCCAAGTATGGGCGGAGCGATAAGAGCTTTTACAATGTAAAGAACTACAAGAAGAATTGCAGTACCGATTACATTGAAAGAAAGGTGAACAACAGCAACTCGTTTTGCATTTCTGTTGGCTCCAAAAGAGGAGAGAATTGCGGTGATACAAGTACCAATGTTCTGACCCATAATGATTGGAAGTGACGCACCATAGGTAATTTGACCTGTTACGGTGAGCGCTTGTAGAATACCTACGGAAGCCGAGCTGGATTGGATGATTGCTGTAAGGATTGCACCAGCTATAACGCCGAGTATGGGATTTGTAAACATTACAAACATCTGCTGGAAAGCTGGTACATCGCGAAGCCCTGCAACTGCACCGGACATTATTTCCATACCGAACATTAAAACTGCAAAGCCGAGCAGAATCATGCCGGTATCTTTCTTTTTGGAGCTTTTTAAGAACATATGGAAAATGATGCCGATAAGTGCGAGAACCGGAGTGAAAGAGGTCGGCTTAAATAGTTGAACTACAAAGTTTGAACTTTCAATGCCACCCAGACTCAAAATCCATGCGGTAACAGTTGTACCGATATTGGCTCCCATGATTATACCAATTGACTGTTTTAAAGACATAATTCCCGAGTTAACAAAACCAACTGCCATAACAGTTGTTGCAGAAGAACTCTGTATAACGGCTGTAACGCCGAGACCGGTAAAAAATCCGGCAATTTTATTTGTGGTGAGTCTGCCAATAAGTGCACTGAGTTTGTTTCCGGCGCGGCGCTCTAAAGCCTGACCCATTACATCCATACCAAAGAGGAATAAACATAATCCACCGATTAATTCAAGAATATTAAAAAAATCCATTTCTCATTTCCTTTCGTTTATAACTATTGTTGCCAAATGTATATAAACTTATATTATTGTTAATTATAAAATTTTCAACTTTCACCAAATAAATTATATTGCAAACCATACAAAAAAAGAAGAGGGTTTAAATCCTCTTCTTTAATAACAACTGTCAAATATTTCTTTTATAATATCATAATCCATATTAATATAACTTTTTACACTACGAGATTTCCCAAAGGTGCAAAGGTCAGCCAACCTTTGGGTGCAGTTTTGGGGAATTTCAAATTCACGGAGCGTGGACGGCATACCAATAAACTTAAAGAATTGTATCATTTTCTCTATGCCATTTATAGCCGCCGCTTCATCATCGCTATCTGTTACATCCCACACTCGCCTTGCAAACTGAGCGAACCGGGAAATGTTATTTTTGTAAACATATTTTGCCCAGGCAGGGAATAAAACTGCAAGACCGGCACCATGTGCAATCTGTGTATATTCACCGCTGAGAGCATGCTCAAGTTGATGGACAGGAAGAGCGTTTTCTCTGCCGCAACCGGTCAGGTCGTTGTGAGAAAGGCTTGATGCCCACATCATATTTGCTCGGGCGTTATAGTCGCGAGGGTTGTCCATTAAAACGGTGCCTGCTTCAACAACAGATTTTAAAATACTTTCGGACAGTCTATCTGTAAGCGGAGTTGGGTCAAGAGGCATAAAATAGCGTTCCATGGTGTGCGCCATAATATCAACAATTCCGCAGGCCGTCTGATATTTGCTGACGCTGTATGTCAGCTCAGGATTCATAATTGCAAACTTACAGCGGTTGAAATCGCTGTTAAAGCCACGCTTCATATTAAGCTCTTCGTTAGTGATAACTGCCGACGAGCTCATTTCACTACCAGCTGCCGCAAGTGTAAGAATACAAGCCACGGGAAGTCCGTTTTCAGGGGTGTTTTTGCGAGAGGGAAAATCCCATACATCGCAATCGTTTGCTGCACCGGCAGCGGTATATTTACAGGAGTCAATAACGCTTCCACCGCCGACCGCTAAAATTAATTCAACTTTTTCTTCTTTGGCAACTTTTATGGCATTTCTAGCAAATTCAAGGGTTGGATTAGGGGATACACCACCCATTTCCACAATCTCAATTCCGCTTGCTTTAATCGAAGCTATAACTTCGTCGTAAAGACCGGACTTTTTAATGCTTTCCTTTCCATACTGCATCATAATTTTACGGTATCCGAAGCCTTTTATTATTTCGCCTACATCCTTGTGTTTATCTCTGCCGAAATAAACTTTTGTAGGAGCATAATAAGTAAAATCTAACATTTTTTACATCCTTTCAAGTAATATTTTAAGCTCCGAAAGAGCATAAATTTCATAATCGGGCAAGTCGGATTTTTCATCAGAGGGGTTAAACCACACTGTTTTAATTCCGGCATTTTTGCCGCCAATAATGTCGGCGGAAATACTGTCTCCCACAATGATTGTTTCCTCTTTTTTGAAATCGGGGATGTTTAAAAAACAGTAGTCAAAAAATTCTTTCTGCGGTTTTTCAAAACCTATCTGCTGAGATATAAAATGATTTTCGAAAAAATCAGTTATACCTGTGTTTTTCATCCGGCCCTGCTGACAGATGAGCGTACCATTTGACACTACATAAAGGCGGTATTTGTTATGCAAACACTCTAAAAGCTCAAGCGCGCCTTCCATTAAATCGCCTTCTTCGGAAAGCTTTTGTTCATAATATGCTGTTGTCTTTTCGGGAGAGACAGCTACATTATATTCGTTAAAAAGCTGTCGGTATCTGCCGGTTTTAACCTCGGCACGGGTAAGCTCGCCGCGTTCAAGTCGTTTCCAATGCTCAAGATTTATCTCACTGTATCTGCGGAGCATTTTTTCATCGGGAGTAATCCCAAAAAAAGTGAGAGTTTTTGTAAGAGCCTTTTTTTCGCTGGCGTAAAAGTCAAAAAGCGTGTTGTCAAGGTCAAATAAGATATTTTTTATCATAGGATATCTTCTCCTGAGCGTTCTATACTGTTAGTAAAAATCCGGGCGGTTTGCCCGGATATAATCAGCTTTCAGCAATAGGAAGTTCAAACCAGAATGTTGAACCTTTACCCTGCTCACTTATTATACCAAAATTGGTGTTATGAAGAAGCAGTATATTTTTTACGATTGACAAACCTATGCCTGTTCCCACCTGCATACGATGGTGAGAGGAAGAAGATTTGTAATAACGGTCCCAAACAAGCGCCTGATCTTCCGGAGGAATACCTTTTCCTGTATCGGTGACGCATATGCGTAGCATATCTTCGCGGATATGTGTTGATAGGGTTACTGATTTGTCGTCTCCAGTATAGTTTACCGCATTGCTTATAAGATTATATATTACCTGTTTAATGCGCGTCTGGTCACCTAGAACCATTTGATTATCGCCGCAGGTTACATTAAAAGTATAACCGTTTTTTTCGGCAAGGACATTAAAGCTGTTTAGAGCTTTTGAAATTGTATCTGAAATGTTAAATGGAGCGACATTTATTGTGAGTACCCCTGATTCCATTTTTGAAAGGTCCAGAATATCGGATACAAGACTGGAAAGTCTGTCCGATTCGTCTATAATAACATTTGCATGGTTGTTGCGTTTTTCGGGATTACTGCCCGAAATGTCGTGAATCATTTCTGCATAAGAACGGATAATGGTAAGTGGTGTTCTTAAATCGTGAGATACATTTGCCACAAGGTCTCGCCTTAAAGCGTCAGTTTTTTCAAGCTCTGCAGCTGCGTGATTGAGAGAATCTGCAAGCTGGTTTATCTCAGTATAGCCGCCGTGCTCAAATTTTACTTGATAGTTTCCGCTGGCAAAATCCGAAGCGCTCGCTGTCATATTTGAAAGTGGTTTTGCCAGACGGTTTGCGATAAAATATGAAAGTATAAACGAAATTAAAAGAGCGGCTATGGTAACAATTATCAGCTGCATTTTTAACACCTGAATAGTTGCACCTACGGGGGCTAGCGGTGAAGTCAGGCATAAATAGAGATTGCTACCCGAATCCGATGATTTAAGCTTTGCTCCAAATATTACTGATTTATATCCTTTTGAAATATCTCCCGACACAAAGGAGACGGTTTCTGTTACAGACCTTTCAAGACGGGAAACAACTTCGGGAAAAATTTTTAAAGATTGTGGAGATCTTGGATAAAAAACCACATCCGCGCCAAACATGGTAACTCCGTTTTCATTATAAACACCCACAGACAATCCATTGTCAAAATGAGCTTTTAAAACAATTTCCGAAAGTTTTGTCGGGTCTGCTTTATATTCTCTGACAAATTTTTTGCCTGTTCGTGTAATTTCAGATATTTTCATTGTTTCATAAAAACTGTTCATGAAAAATATCTGCATAATCCATAAAAGAGCTACAATTATGGTGGCGAACATACCGAAATATATCCATAGCTTATGCTTTAAATCAAAAGTTTTACGAGGCATACAAACACCCCCTAATCTTCAAATTTATAACCAAGACCTCTTAGGGTTACAATGTGGTCACGGTATTTTCCAAGGCTGGTCCGAAGCATTTTTATGTGAGCGTCAATGGTTCGGTCGTCGCCGTAAAAGTCAAACCCCCAAACATCGGTTAAAAGCTTTTCGCGGGAGAGCGCAATGTTTTTATTGCGAACAAGGTAAAACAGAAGTTCGTACTCTTTTGGGGTCATATCAGCCCTTTCGCCATCAACAAAAACGTTTCTGCCGGGTATGTCTATTTCAAGTCCATCAATTTTAATAATATTATCGCTTTTATCCGGTTTATGGCGTGAAATTATAACTTTCACGCGCGCCATAACTTCTTTTGGTGAAAAGGGTTTGACAACATAGTCATCTGCACCGATTTCAAAACCAAACAGCTTGTCATATTCCTCGCTGCGGGCTGAAAGCATTATAACGGGTGTGTCTGAAAATTTCTTTATTTCCTTGCAAGCGGAAAAGCCGTCCAGACGCGGCATCATTACATCCATAATAATAAGGTCAAAGGATTGTTCTTTGCAAATAGCAACTGCTTCCATTCCGTCTTTTGCTTCAACAACCTCATAACCTTCAAAGGTAGCATATTCTTTTAAAACCTCGCGGATTTTATCCTCTTCATCAACCACAAGTAAACGATACATAGGCGGTCATCCTCTCTGGAATAATATCCGATTAATTATTTTTTTAATCGTGTTTTTCATATACCTGGTTTTCATCCCAAAGCTGCTCTAAAGTTTCAAAACTTTTGCAAATCTGGTCTTTTCTGTTAAGGCCCAGTGCCACTATAAGTGAGTTCACAAGGCTGAATGGAGCAGCAACCGAGTCAACAAAGCATACCATATTGCTAGCAGCTACCAGCGTGTGCGAAGCGTTTGTTGTTATGGGTGAGGCGGGCGAATCAGTAATAGCAATAATTCCACTGCCTCTTTTTGCGGCGTGCTCGGTTGCGGCAACCGCACGCTTTGCGTATCTTGGGAAACTTATTACTATAAGCACATCATCGCTGCCTATATTGATAAGCTGTTCTGAAATTTCGCTTAAACTGTTGGACTGCACAAGGTGAACATTATCAAACATTAGTTTTAGGTAATATGATAAAAATCCGGCAAGTGCCGAAGAACTTCTGAGACCTAAAATATAAATTTTTCGGGCGGATAAAATCATATTTATCGCGCCATCAAAAGCTTTCGGATCAAGACCTGACATGGTCTGGCGGATATTTGAAAGGTCGGACTGCATAACTGTGCGGACAATATTGTCATTTCCTGCAGTTCGCGAAAGGGAAAGTTCGATTCTTTGCAGGGTTGTCAGTCTGTTTTTTATAATTTCCTGAAGATTATACTGAAAATCAATATACCCGTCAAAACCCAGTTCGGAGGCAAAACGAACAACAGTTGATTCGCTTGTGCCTACTGCTTGTCCTAGTTTTAATGCCGTCATAAAAGCGGCCTTGTCGTAATCGGACAAAATAAAGTCGGCAATTTTTTTCTGTCCCTTACTGAATGAGGGATAGCTTTCTTTAATGGTTTTTAATAAATCAATCATGGTCTTCCGCCTTTCGAGCAATGTAAAATACCTTTTGAGCATTTCTTGATGGGGAATTCAAAGTCAGGTCGTCAAAAGAATCAAGAACCTCAAAACCGCATTTTGTAAGCAGTCGTTTTATAAAAGAATCGGTATATGCCCGCTGATAGTGTGTTTCGCTGTGACGAGTGTATGTTTCACCGTTTTTTATGAAAAAGTTAAGAGTGAATTCACAGATTGAGTAGTCTGGATCGTAAACATTTTCCCAAGCGTAAAAAGCTTTGTCACTTTCACCGCAGAAGGTGTTTCCGGGGAGAATATTTTTAAGCTTGTACGCCGTATTTATATCAAATATGAACAGACCATCTGGGTCCAGATAGTTGTGTACAAGACGGAAAGTCTGTTCAAGCTCTTTTTCTTCAGTAATATAGTTAATACTGTCAAGCAGGCTTATAACTGCACCCACAGAACCATAAAGTTCAAAGTCCTCCATTGGCTGATTAAGATATAGTATATCAAGCCCGTCATTGACGGCTTTTTCGGAAGCGACGGCAAGCATTTCGGGCGACATATCAACACCAATCATGCTGTAGCCCTTTTTTGCCATGAGTGTAGTCATTGTGCCCGTACCACAACCAAGGTCGAGAATAATTTCCGGTTCACAACCATATCTGCGTAAAAGACCGGTTATATAATCTGCACGGCGGACATATTCAACATCCTCGGTCAGACTATCGTAAACCTCTGCAAATATGGAATATGGATTTGATGGGGTGCGTTCGACAAGTTGGGAAAGCTCAATTCCACTATCAAAAAGAGCCTCGCGGATTTTGGACATAATAACAGCGCTGCTTTCGACAGAGGCGGCAATTTCCCCCGGAGTTTTGCCTTCCTCGAACATAAGGGCAGTCTGAAGCCTGTCTGTAAGTACAGATTGTTCATCGTCAGAAAGAATAATGTCAAAAACGCGGTTGCAAGTTTCGGGGTCACCTATATTTGAAAATAATCTGTAAAGTAAAGTTTTATCTTTTTCCATTGTTTTCATCCTAAAAAATATTCCTGCACATATAGTACAGGAATATTATAACACAAGCTTTGAAAAATTTCAATAATTCCCATTACTTTTTCCATGTGAATGGAGAGAAAAGTATAAGCATTGGGAATATTTCCAATCTGCCTATAAGCATATTAAGAGAAAGTATAACCTTGGAAAAAGCTGAATATGCAGAAAAGTTCTGTGTCGGTCCTACTCCGCCAAGACCGGGACCAATGTTGTTGATTGCTGAAATTACAGCAGTAACATTTGTGGTAAAATCAAAATTATCCACGCTGATAAGAAGTACAGATATAACAAGAATTACCATATATGAAGCAATAAATACATTTATTGACCGTACTGTTTCGTGCTCCACAAGACGGTTATCGATGGTAATTTTTTTTGTAAGACCGGGCTGTGTGGAAAGTTTTACTTCCTTAACAATACTCTTTAAAAGTACAAGTATTCTGGAAACCTTTATTCCGCCACCGGTACTTCCAGCACATGCTCCCACAAACATCAAAAGGACTAAAATGGATTGCGAAAGTGCAGGCCATTTATCAAAATCGTTTGTCATAAATCCGGTTGTGGTTATAATTGAGCCAACCTGAAAAGCGCTGTGGCGGATTGTTTCGCCTGCGCTTTCAAACAAATGATGACAGTTAAATGAGATGATGGTGATTGCTACGATAATTATGCCGATATAGGTGCGAAGTTCCTCTGATTTCAGCACAGACTTTACTTTGCCACAGAGCAGTAAATAGTAAAGAGAAAAATTCACACCAAAAAGTATCATAAACACAGTAATAACATTCTGAATATAAGGCGAATAGCTTGCTATACTGTCATTTCTGATTCCAAAACCGCCAGTACCGGCGGTGCCGAAAGCGGTTGTAAGTGCTTCGAATAAAGACATACCGCCGCAGAGTAGAAAAATTACTTCAAGCAGAGTAAAACACAGATAAATTGTGTATAAAATTCCGGCTGTTGTTTTAACTTTCGGTACGAGCTTTGTAACGGCAGGACCGGTAGATTCCGCACGGATAAGATGCAGGTTGTGTCCGCCCGAAAGGGGAAGAAGCGATACTAAAAATACTAAAACTCCCATGCCACCCAGCCAATGAGTAAAGCTGCGCCAGAATAACAGCGATTTCGGTATAGCTTCAACATTTTTTAAAATTGAGGCACCTGTTGTTGAAAATCCCGAAACCGTTTCAAAAAATGCATCTATAAAGCCAGGAATACTACCTGAAATTATAAATGGGAAGCAGCCAAAGATACTGAGTGTAATCCAACTGAGTGCAACAGTAATAAACCCCTCTTTGGCGTACATTGTTTTGTTTTTCGGCAATTGATATGTCAAAGGTATGCCGACAAAAAGGCAGATGAGGGGTGAAAGCGATAGAGCCATTAAACCGTTGTCACCATAGATGATTGCACATATGAGCGGCAAAAGCATAGCCGCAGCTTCAATGTTTAAAACCCATCCAAGGATATAAAAAATCATTCTGTAATTCATAGCGTTATCTTAAAATATCTCCTATATCGTTAAAGCCTTTATGAGTTGTAACAACAATAACATTATCCCCAGGCAGAATCATATCGCTGCCTCGCGGAGTTATTACCTGTCCACTACGGATTATGCAGGCTATAAGTGTGTTGTCTTTGGTATCTAGCTTTTCGAGAGTAATATCCGTAACAGGTGAGCTGTCGGTTATATGGAACTCAAGAGCTTCCGCTTTACCCTCCAAAATAAGATGCATAGTTTCTATATTACTGCCGATGGAGTTGTGCATTGCCCGAACAAATTTAACAATATATTCAGCGGTAAGGTCTTTAGGGTATATAATTGAGCCTAAATCAAGACCGCCAACAACATCGTCATATTCAATCCTGTTTATCTTGGTTACAAGTTTGGCGTCTGAGCAGGATTTTGCAAACAGAGAAAGAATAACATTTTCCTCGTCAATATTGGTAAGAGGGACAAAAGAATCGGCATGAGTAAGCCCAGATTCTAAAAGAAGCTTTTTTTCTGTTCCATCACCTTTGATAATTGTTGCCTTGGGAAGAGCCTGACAAAGTGCATCGCACTTTTCCTGATTTTGTTCAATTATTTTCACTTCAACCCCAGATTGCAAAAGGCGACTGGCGAGGTAATATGAAATTGGACCTCCGCCGACAATTATTGTATTTTTTACGCTGCCGGTTGGAATATTTACTTTTTTGAAAAATTTTGTGGCATTACTTACAGTGGAAACAATGCTGATAAAATCACCCTGTTTCATAACAAAGTTACCATCGGGAATAAAAGCTTCCTCGCCGCGTTCTACACCGCATACGAGTATATCGCACCCCAGCTTTGATGCCATGTCCATAATTTTAAGATTATTAAGGACAGAGCCTTCGAGTATGCGGAATTTGAGTATTTCTATTCTGCCTTTTGAGAAGGTGTCAATCTGAATGGCAGAGGGGAAATGCAGAATTCGAGCTATTGCATTTGCAGCAGTCAGCTCCGGATTTATAATCATAGCAAGACCGAGGTCCTCCTTGAAGAGATGAACCTCTTTAATATATTCGGGTTTTCTGACTCTGGCAATGGTTTGGCAGTTACCTACTTTTTTAGCAACGAGACAGGAGATCAGGTTAAGTTCGTCCGAGCCTGTAACAGAAATGAGTATATCTGAGTCTTCTACGCCTGCTTCAGTCAGGGTATCAATACTTGTACCGCTGCCGCATACACCCATTATATCGTACTGGTTTGTCACATCCTGAACAACCGAGTATCTGGGGTCAATAACTGTAATATCGTGTAAATTTTCCTGGCTGAGTTTTTCAGCAAGCTTCTGACCAAGTTTGCCGCAACCAACAATTATAATTTTCATAGTTTAAACCTCGTTATTTTCTAAAAAATGATATATCGAAATATTGCTCAGTAAACCGGCTTAATTCAAACATATATGTGTAAAGCAAAGGATTTTTCATCATAAGCTTTGATATATACCAAACCGTATCAATAAAATTTTTATCAAGCTCTGATATATCAAGTGCGCGTGCAAGCGGACAAATGCCTTTGCCGCGTGGGTCCATTATAATCTTAAGCTCCCCCGAAATGTCGATATAGGGAAAGAGAGGGAAAATTCTGCAGGCAAGCGGACGGAGCATGCGGTCACATTTTCCGATGCAGCTCATAAAGTCCACTTTGTGCACCCCAAAAGAAAAGCCACATTTTCGTATATTTGCCCAGGAAGGTAGGTTTTCATACATGACCTTTTCTCCGGGGAAAAGATACATCCCGGCATCCTCATCTCCCTTGCAACAACTGCCGTCACAAAGATTGCCACAATCGACAGGCAGGGGAGTGACATTTTCGGTAATCCTGTAAATGTACGAGTAAAAATCTTTACAGTTCAAAGTAAAACTCCTTATTTAAGCATAAAAAGACAGCCGCTGCTGTCTTTTTATTATTTTTTAGATATAGTTTTCTTCACAGAGAAGCTCTGCGAGCAGGACAGCACCGCCGGCTGCGCCTCTGAGTGTGTTGTGTGACATACACACAAATTTTACTGTAAACTGGTTATCTCTGCGGAGTCTGCCAATTGTAACAGCCATGCCGTTTTCGAGATTTCTGTCCAGTTTTGTCTGGGGTCTGTTATCTTCTGTAAAATAGTGGAGGAACTGTTTTGGTGCACTGGGAAGTTTAAGCTTTTGAGCTGCACCTTCATAATTTTCCCATTTTTCAATAATTTCTTCATTTGAAATTTCTTTTTCAAACTCAGCGAAAACAGCCGCCATATGACCGTCGCTTACAGGAACTCTCAGACACTGAGCGGTAATAAGAGGGCTTGTTGCCGGAACAATTTTACCATCCTCAACTGTGCCCCAGAGTTTCATAGGTTCTTTTTCGCTCTTTTCTTCTTCTCCGCCAATGTAAGGAATAATATTGTCAACGATTTCGGGCATTGTCTCAAATGTTTTACCTGCACCGGAAATAGCTTGATATGTACAAACAGCAACTCGTTTTAAACCATAGGACAAAAGCGGATGGAGTGCGGGAACATAACTCTGAAGAGAGCAGTTGGATTTTACTGAGATAAAACCTCTTTTTGTACCGAGCCTTTTTCTCTGAGCATCAATAACCTTTATATGCTCGGGGTTGATTTCGGGAACAACCATGGGAACATCTTCTGTCATTCTGTGAGCACTGTTGTTTGAAACAACCGGAATTTCTGCTTTTGCATATTTTTCTTCCAGAGATTTAATCTGGTCTTTTGGCATATTTACTGCACAGAAAACAAAATCAACCTGAGAAGCTATTGTATCAATATCTGCTTCTGCATCATAAACATTCATATTTTTAACATATTCAGGAAGCTCAGTCTGCATAGCCCATCTTGAACCAACAGCTTCGCCGTAGGTTTTACCTGCACTGCGGCTGCTTGCGGCCAGAAGAGCAATTTCAAAATTAGGGTGCTTGTCAAGCAGAGTAATAAATCTTTGACCAACCATACCCGTAGCACCAATTATACCAACTTTGTAGTTTTTCATTTTCATCATCCTTATTTTCATAGTATTATAATGATAAAACATTATATCACGCCTGTGGCAGTATGTCAAGAATCAATAATTACATAAAGGGTTTTTTTGTTTTTTGTCGAATAAGTATTTATGCAAATTACGGAGGAATACATATGAAGATTAAATATATATTTTTGACACTTGCAGTTTTGATTTGTATGACTGTAAGTGTATATGCAACAGAAGCACCGCTTAGAGTGGGACTTTTCTATGGAGCAACAGCACTTGAAAAAGTAACCATTGCATCAACAGGCGGTTTTGAAACAGATGCGGCAGAGGACCTGGGTACAGAACTTGTGGCAACTGTTTCGGAAGGCAATATTATGCTGCATAACTTGGAGGGAGATGTTCTGATTTATGCCGGCGCAGACGGTAGGGAAATAAGAGCGGTTGCCCGTGAGGGGATTTTTACCGTTGAGGGGAAAGGGTACAGAGGCAATGTGATTTTCCGACCGATGGACGGAAAAATCACTGTAATAAATGAAATTATGACCGACGATTATCTGCGAGGGGTTGTTGCCGGAGAAATGCCGTCAAGCTGGCCTGTGGAAGCACTCAAGGCGCAGGCGGTTGCGGCGCGCTGTTATGCACTTAACGCACTTAATAAACATGCAGACTTTGGTTTTGATGTTTGTGCCACAACAAACTGTCAGGTTTATGGTGGGACCCAGGCTGAAACAGAAGCTACAAACCGGGCAGTAGAAGAAACTGCGGGAATTGTGGCTCTTTATAACGGAAAAGTTGTCAACACACTTTTTTCGTCATCCAACGGTGGATATGCAGAAGCATCGGAAAATGTATGGGGAGGAAGCTCTCCGTATTTTCAGACATTTAAGGACGAGTTTGAAAAAACAGATGAAATTAGTGGTGCGGTATGGAAATATGAAATTTCTCCGCAACAGCTTAAGGAAGAGCTTGCCGGAAATGGAGTCGATATCGGGGATATACTTAATATGGAGATTGTTAAAACCTCCCGTTCGGGACGAGTTCTTGAAGTGAAAATTACGGGCACCACCGGTACAAAAAGTTATATTAAAAGTTATGCAAGAACTTTTCTTGGACTAAAAAGTCAGCTTTATACAATTATTCCACCTACAGGAACTGCGGTTTTCTGCCTCGGAGCAAATGGACAAGAAACCATTTCGGGCAATTATTATGTTCTTACCGACGAAGGGCTTGACACCCGTAAGGCTGAGGAGGGTAATCCGAATTATGTATTCAATGGCAGAGGATATGGCCACGGGGTAGGCATGAGCCAATGGGGTGCGCGGTATATGAGCGAGCAGGGGCTTACCTATGAGGACATTTTAAAATATTATTTTAAAGGTATTGAGCTGAAAAGCTATACAGAAGCAATATTATAAAGGGAATTTAAAACTACCCAGTTTTGTGGAAATGGTCTGAGTAAATCCCAGTAACCGACTCCACGAAAACCATATTCATTTACAAGCAAAAGCTTTGCATTGATGCTTCGTGCATCTTCAAACCAGACTTCATGAGCGACACCGGCCTCATCCGTGTAGTTAAACCACGGTGACTGTGAGACGGTGTCGTAATTTATTTCCGCTCCAAATTCACGGGCAAGCTCAATTGCGCGTTCGCTTGAAATTGAAGTTGCAGCCGTCTCACCTTTAATAAAAGGAAGTGGCCAGTCGTAGCCGTAGGTAGGGATACCGAAAAATATTTTGTCGGGGGAAATGCGGGTCACTGCATAATCAAGCACTCGTCGAACAGCATCAATCGGGGCAACTGCCTGAGGAGAACTGTATTTGTAACCCCACTCATAAGTCATTAAAAATACATAGTTTGACGCCTCGGCAAGACCGGCATAGTCATGGCCTTCGTACAAAAGCCCCGGTTGAGTATCGCTTGTTTTGGGAGCGAGAGCGACCCACACCGGATAGCCGTCGGCATTAAGAAGTTCGGTGACAGTATTGACGAAGTTTACATAATTTTCTGCTTCAACGCCACCTAGATACTCAAAATCAATGTCCAGTCCTTGATAACCTTTGGTCTTTATATTGCGGAGTATAGCCTGCGATAAGGTTTGAACTGACATATCGGAACGGAAAAGCATGGACGCACGCTCGGTACTGAAAATATCCTGTTCGGTCAGCGTAGACAGATGCATAAGCGATGCCACGCCATATTCATTTGCTGTTTCAATAAGACGGAGGTCACCTAAGTTTACAAGACCACTGCGCTCACTTATTCCATAAGTAAAAGGAATGAGATAGGAGAGATAGGGCAGGGTGGCACGAAGCAGCCAGTCGGAAATAAACGGATAAGAATAGGCGTTTACATAAATGGTGCCAAGCTTTTCCCCCTGATAGCTTATAACGAGAAATTGTCCCGGATAGAGGGCATCCCGGCCGCCAAGCTCATAATTGTTGCGGTAAAGCTGATTTACCGTTATACCATATAGCTCCGCTATTGAAAAAATGGACTCGCCCGGAGCGACAATATGCGTCACATCAGGCAATAAAACGACAAGCGACTGACCGGTCACAAGCGGAGTATCGATTGTATATCCATTGTCACGCATCATTCGTGTCGGACTTACGCCGTATATTGCTGCTACCTGTGCAGGTGTCTGCCCTGATTGAACAACATGAATAACCATTTAACTTCACCTCGTATAATAAATATGCTTGATTTTGGCAAAAATGTGCGAATAAAAGTAAAAAAGCCCCTCTGCATTTGCAGAGGGGATAAATTTTAATATTTACGCCACACCATTTTATCTACTATACCGGTGTAAGACTGAATTATTTTTACCACTTTTGTAGAAACATTTTCTTCAATATAGTCGGGAACGGGAATACCGGTGTCGGAATTTTCGTTCATTTTTATTGCAGTGTCAACCGACTGAATCAGTGATTTTTCATCAATTCCGGCAAGGACAAAGCATGCCTTGTCAAGAGCCTCGGGTCGCTCGGTACTTGTCCTTATACATACTGCCGGGAAAGGGTTTCCAACAGATGTGAAAAAGGAACTCTCCTCGGGAAGCGTTCCGCTGTCTGAAATAACGGCAAAAGCGTTCATCTGCAGGTTGTTGTAATCGTGGAAACCGAGTGGTTCGTGCTGAATAACTCTGGGGTCGAGTGAAAATCCGCTTTCTTTAAGACGCTTTTTGGAACGGGGATGACATGAATATAAAATTGGCATGTCATATTTTTTTGCAATTTTGTTTATCGCATTGAAAAGAGAAAGGAAGTTTTTCTCTGTATCAATGTTTTCTTCGCGGTGAGCTGAAAGAAGAATATATTTTTTCTTTTCAAGACCAAGCTTTTTAAGAATATCAGACGCCTTAATCTCATCAAGGTTTTTGTGGAGCACTTCTGCCATAGGAGAACCTGTTACATAGGTGCGTTCTTTTGGCAGACCGCAATCGGCAAGATATCTTCTTGCGTGCTCGGAATATGCAAGGTTAACATCTGAGATTATGTCAACAATGCGACGGTTTGTTTCCTCGGGCAGACATTCGTCTTTACAGCGGTTGCCTGCTTCCATATGGAAAATAGGAATATGAAGCCTTTTTGCAGCAATGGCTGACAGGCAGGAGTTTGTGTCACCAAGAATTAAGAGTGCGTCGGGTTTTACAGCATCCATAAGCTTGTATGAGCAGTTTATAATATTGCCGACGGTTGCACCTAAATCGTCGCCTACGGCATCCATATAAACATCCGGATCGGAAAGCTTTAAGTCCCGGAAAAACACACCATTTAAATTATAGTCATAGTTCTGCCCGGTGTGTGCGAGCAGGCAGTCAAAATATTCCCTGCATTTGGTTATGGTTGCAGATAAACGAATAATTTCGGGACGCGTACCCACTATGATAAGAAGTTTAAGCTTGCCGTTATCTTTGAACTTTATGTCGGAATAATCAAGTTTAATACTCATGATTAATGCTCCTTTTTATAAACTTAAGAATTTTTTCGCTTTGTATATAAGAATTTTTATTTTCAAGAACAAATTGCCGAGCTTTCTGACCGAAAGCCTCAAGCTCATTACCGGACATAGAAAGTACTTCAGTAATTTTTTTGCTGATGTCACAGGCAGAAAATTCGTCTGCTGTGAAACAGTAGTCAAAGTACTCGGTGGGTATGCCGGGCAACTTTGTGGTGAGCACCGGAGTGCCGGAAACCATATATTCTATAGTTTTTGACGGAAAGGAATATTTTGTGTATTCCTCATCGGGATTTCGCAGGTTAACAAGCAGGTGAGCCTGCCTTTCAAAACTGAGAATTTCATTTCTCGGTCTGTGCCCGAAATATTTTATACGGTCATCTTTTTCTGCCGCTTTTTTAACCAGAGTCTCACAGTCACCAGTTCCGAAAAGCCATAACTGAATATTGTGGTCGGAAATGGAAGAAAAAGCATCAATTAGCTGTAAAACCCCCATTTTTTCATTAAGAGCACCCGCGTACATTACCGACGGGCAACTGCTTTTTTTCTGACAAGAAATATCAAAATCCTTTGCAATACCCTCCACCACGGCATATGGTGCAGATGAATTTATAACATCTTTCATATGCTCGGAAAAATATATGTACCCGTCAAAACTACCCTGAATTTTTTCTGCAGCGCGGACATAAAAACCAGATAAAAATTTTTTGACAGGGGAAATCTCCTCGTTTGAAAACATATCACGGGGGAGGTCAGGAACAATTGCAAAGCAAGGTGTTCCGGTTCTTTTACAAAGGGATATAATACTTTTAGCAACAGGTTGAAATATAGAATAAATTATTACAGCCTTTTCCTCGTTTGAGTTGTTTATAAGCCATTCTTTTAGCATAAAATGGGAAATAATTCTTTGACAGAGCTGTTTGAGTCCCATTACATTTACGGCAGAAATCCATAATGAGGAGTAGCCGCAATCGAGAGGGACATTGCAATTTCTGATAAATATCCGTTTGCTTTTTGGAAAAGATGGAATAGCCGGAAAGGAAAAAACCTCTACATCAGCACCGTGGTCATGAAATCCCTGCATGAGAGAGCTTTCAAAAGCAAACGGAGCGGCGGATGGTAAAACCCTTGAGCTGCCCAGAATTTTTTCGTATTCAAAAGAATTGCAAACTGTTCCAAAATAAAGAATTTTCATAATTTAGCCCCGAATGGTGTTATTTTTCAGCACAATATCAAACATTTCACGGTATTTATTAAATAACTCTTTTGCGTCAAGTTTGGTTTTGCGATAGTCACAAAGTTTGTCTGTTATAGCGGTATATTCCTGATGAGTTAAATCACAAAGCGTTTGAAGTGTTTCTGTAAATTTTGCAATGTCATGAAGTGGAATTGTGAAACCACCGTTTGAGTCAATGTCATCCCAGGGGGTAGTACCACGGCTTATAACAGGGATAATCCCTGCCAGAACCGATTCTGCAATAGAGTGAGAATAGTTTTCGGTAAGCGTGGGGAAAAGAAAACAATGGTATTTTGAAAAAACACTTTTGGCTTTCCCCATTTCCACAACCCCGCAATAATTTATTTTTACATTATCGGGTGCGGTGGAGATAAGCTTTTCACATTCTGACCAGTAATCAGGATGCTCGATAGGACCATATATATCAAAAGTAATGTCACCCGTTAGTGGCAGAACACTTTTTATGGCGTCGACAAGGTTTTTTGAGCTATGTATGCGTGAAATGGATGCGATTTTCAAAAAACCCGGATTCTTTTCGGTAACCGTTTTAAATGGTGGCAGAGAGGGAAATTCGCCAATGGTGAAAATTTTTTCTTCCGGTACGCCGAGATATTTCATTGTTCCAAGCTTTTCTGCGTTGCTTGTGGCGTGAAAAAATATTCCTTTGTAAAGACCAAACAAACGCATTACAAAAAGAAAAATAAATTTTTTGAATAATTTTATATGTATAGCGTTGTCCAAAAGCTCTCCGCGCGGCGCGTACACCACCTTTAATTTGTCGCGTTTTGCAATTCTTAGCAAGGGCACATTCAGTTTGGCACTGAAAATGCTTGAAAGGTAAAGACAGTCAGGCTTACGCTCTTTAATTATGGCATCAAAATTTCTGAAAGTTCGTTGTTTGTCAGGAATATATAAAACCTGAGCTTTGCCTACGGGATTAAAACCGGGTTTTATCCCGGGAAGCGGAACAGAGTCGCCCCAATCATGGTCAGAGCATATGATATCTATATCATAGCTGTCCCCGAGGTTATAAACAAAGTTAGACAGACTTGTAATAGGTCCGCCGTATTTTTGGGCAGGCTCGTGACCGTTGGCAAAAACCATAATTTTCATAGAAAATGTTCCTTTTCAAAAAATTAAAAACAGGATTTTATTATTTCAATAACATGTTGCTGCTCGTCTTCTGTCATTTTTATATCAGAGGGCAGACAAAGTCCGCGTGCAAATATATCCTCGCCAACAGGCATTGCCGCAGCTGAAATAAAGTCGCACTCTTTAAATACCGGCTGCATATGCATTGGTTTCCATATTGGACGGGCTTCAATGTTTTCTTCTTCGAGAGCAAGGCGAATTTTTTCGGGGGTAACGGAACACCCCTTGTCAATCAGTATGCAGGACAGCCAAAAGTTAGGCTGAGTGCAGTCAAGATAGGGGTTCATGGAAAGGGGAAGCCCCTTAAGCCCATTTTTATACCTGAGATAAATCTTTTCTTTCAAATCTTTGTGCTCGTCAAGATGAAGAAGCTGACCTCTGCCGATACCGGCAACTACATTGGACATACGATAGTTATAGCCTATCTCCTCGTGCTGGTACCATGGTGTTTTTTCTCTGGACTGAGTTGACCAGAAAAATGCTTTTTCGCGCGCCTCGGCACTGTCTGTCAGAAGCATACCGCCGCCAGAAGTAGTGATTATTTTGTTTCCGTTAAAACTGATGGCATTATATTTTCCGAATGTGCCACACTTTCTGCCTTTGTATTTGGCTGAAAGGGCTTCGGCAGCGTCTTCTATAAGAATGGCATTATGTTTATTGCATATTTCAATTATTTCATCGGTTTTGGCAGGTGAGCCGTAAAGATGAACAAGTACAACCACCTTTACATCGGAATATTTTTCAAAAGCCATTTCAAGTGCATCCGGGTCCATATTCCAACTGTCTTCTTCTGAATCAATAAATACAGGGTCTGCACCTTCGTAAACAGCCGGATTAACAGTTGCTGCAAAGGTTACATCCGAACAAAAAATTTTATCTCCGCGCTTTACTCCTGCAAGCTTGAACGCCAAATGCAGAGCGGCTGTGCCGGATGCAAGCGAAAGCGCGCTAAGTTTCGGGTTTGTTTCAAGATAGTCTGCCATTTCGGATTCAAAGGAGTCGCAGTTGAAACCGAGAGGGGCAACATAGCCACGGTCAAAGGCTTCTTTTATGTAATTCATTTCCTCACCGTGCGTGGTAGGAGTTGAAAGAAAAATTCGTTTATTTTCCATATTTTTCGCTTCCTTTTTATAATATAATTATAGTATATCATAATGAAATTAAAGTGTCAAGAAAACAAAAAGCCGGGTAATCCTACAGGCGGATTCCCGGTTTTTCTTTTAGGTTTAATTAGTTAGCTTCAGGAGCTTCTACGGGACAAACGCTTGCGCAAGAACCGCAATCGATGCATTCATCAGCGTTGATAACATATTTGTCATCACCGGCAGAAATGCAGGATACGGGACATTCGCCCTCACATGCTCCACAGCTAATGCAGCTGTCGTTAATAATGTAAGCCATCTCCGAAACACCTCCCTTACACGCTGTGCATATTATAACAGAAAAATTATATAAATGCAAGTGTTTTGCCAAAATTAGTCGGATTCCAAACTTTTAAGATCATCACCTGTAGTGTCATCAGTCCTGCTTGACATACGCTTTAATATCTTTATATCATCAACAGAGTATGATTTTATTGCCGGTGAATCGGGGAATTTTACGGTGACAGAGCGTTTTAAGGTTTCGGTACCGGTGACAGTGCCGTCACCATCCGGGGTATGCACCAGGGAACCTGTTCCCGGCATACCGGCATTAAGCTCTTCATAAACATCCTGCTCGTATTTTAAGCAACACATAAGTCTGCCGCAGGCACCCGATATCTTTGTAGGGTTAAGGGACAGGCTTTGTTCCTTTGCCATTTTTATTGATACGGGAATAAATTCATCGAGAAAACTGTGACAACAGAGGTTCCTGCCGCACGCACCAAAGCCGCCCAGCATTTTAGCCTCGTCACGGACGCCTATTTGTCTGAGCTCTATTCTTGTGTGGAAAACCGTTGCAAGGTCTTTTACAAGCTCGCGGAAATCAACACGACCATCTGCAGTAAAATAAAAGAGAGCCTTGCCACAGTCAAATGTATATTCAACATCTACAAGTTTCATGTTAAGTCCGTGTTTTGCAATTTTCTCAAGAGCAATTTTAAAAGCTTCCTTGCTTTTTTCGGCGTTTTTATAATGAGTTTTTTCATCCTCAGCAGTTGCTTTACGGATAACCGGTTTAAGAGGAGAGCTAATGCTTTCCTCGGAAACCTGTTTGTTAGCAATCGCAACAGTGCCGAATTCAACGCCTCTTGAGGTTTCAACAATTACATGCTCGCCACAATTAAAGGTTTGTCCTTCAGGAGAAAAATAATATATTTTATAAAATTTTTTAAATCTTACACCAACAATTTCTACCAACCCAGTACCTCCTTGCTGCCAAAAACAAATGAATTCGCAAGAAGCGAAAAATTCACATTTGAAAGTAGCATTTTTTTGCATTTTATAATGTGATCTGTAAAAGCCATACAACCTTTAAGGGTTGTACAGTTTATAAATTTTGCAGCTGAAAAACAATCGTCATCTGGGGAATATTCTCTGCCAAGATGGTACATTGTAAGTTCGCGTGCAAAACTGATGAAAATATCAAAGATATCCTCAGCAGTATCTTTATTCTCTTCAATAAAAGATACCATTTCAAAGAGTTTTGTTTTATCCTTAAAAAATAAATCAAACAGTCCTGCGAGGTCTTTCCTTAATGAAAGAAAACTTCCGCCAGAAACGAGCGACAAGGCTTTTCCGCAATTGCCGTCCGCAAAGGATATTACAGAGTCCGGTGCATCGGATATGCCGTGTGCCGCCAAAACGGAGCGGATTTCGCTTTCGGTATATGGCTGAAAGGATAACTTAATACACCTTGAAAGAACTGTTTCAAGAAAAAAGTTGCTGTTTGAGGTCAGCAATATGAAAACTATATATGAAGGGGGTTCTTCAAGCATTTTTAAAAGTGCATTTTGTGCCTGAATTCCCATCTTTTCTGCATCAGGAATGATTATTATTTTTTTGTCTGCCGAATAGGGCTTTATCATAACTGTCTCATATAGTGCCCGAATAGAATCGACTGAAATAGTTTGTTTGCCGTCTGTAGGGAGAACAGTTATAATGTCCGGATGATTTCCTGAAATAGCGAGTCTGCAATGCTGGCATGTGCCACAGGCGGTTTTGCTTTCACAGACAAGCTGACGCGCGAAAGCACGGGCAAGAGTTTTCTTGCCCATGCCAGAGTCGCCTTCAAAAATATAAGCATGTGATAATCTGTCCGAGGCAATACTGCCGGACAAAAGCGATTTGAGCGATGATTGACCGATTACGCTGTTTATACCCTGATTCATTGATTAAAGTTTTATAAAATTGTCAACATCCAGAACAAATACGGTTGCACCGCCCACTTCAATTTCAATGGGATAGGGCATAACGCCACCGAAAGGAGCCTGGTTTGTTGTAATCTGTTTACGAGTGCTGCAGGTGGATTTTATAATTGAAAATACTTCTTCAACTTTTTCTTCCTCTACGCCCACAATCACCGTGGTGTTTCCGGAACGGAGGAATCCGCCTGTTGTAGCGAGTCTTGTTACGCTAAAACCGTTTTTGGTGAGAACGGAAATGAGCTCACTCGAATCGTCAGAACTTACGATAGCCATAATTAATTTCATATTAGTTACCTCCGTGTTTTTATTTATTTTATTTTATCATAAATATGTCTGATTGTCAATCTGTCAGAATTTCAACTGCTTTCGCATATTGACGGTCAACTGTTGTTTTTATGTCTGAGGTTGCATTATCAAGCTCCGTCTGAGTCATAATGTCAAGCACACCTGTAACATCAAGCCCTTGCTTTTCCTGGAAAAGTTTTATTGCATCAACAGTATCTTGGTCAAATACACCATCTACCGTTCCTGGAGAGATTGAAAGAAGTTTCAGCCTTAGTTCTGCTGCCTCTATAGCTTCGGGAGCAGAAGATTCATTTATTTCCAGAGCAAACTGCATCTTTGGATAATCGGGATTTTCATTGAGCTTACGAGTTACATTTTTAACATAAAAATTTGGTTCTACACCCACTCTGTCAACAAAGGAGCCGCCGGCTGACTGATAAAGCGCAACGGTAAGTTTGATCGCACCACCGGTTATAACACGCTGAATAACCTGCATACTGCCCTTGCCAAATGTTGTGCGACCGACTACAGTTGCGGCCTTGGCATCCTTCATTGACGCGGAAAATGCCTCGGCAGCACTTGCACTGTTTTCGTTTGCAAGTATTACAATCTTATATTTGCCGGAGTTATTTTTGTCATTTTTATATACTATGTTGTTTTTTTCGTTTTTATAATTTATATAGAGAATATCACCTTTAGGCATGAAAAGACGCAGCGTGTCAAGCAGAGAATTAAGTTCACCGCCGGGATTGTTGCGAACATCAATTATAAGTTTTTTGATTTTTTTACTGTCAAAGTCCTTGAGTGCTGCAGCAACATCTTTTGGAGTGGTTTCAGCAAAGCTTGAAATGCCTATATACCCAAAACCTTCGTCAGTTACTGAGTAAGACACAGTTGTCTGTTCGACAGGTGCACGGGTTATTGCAAAGGTAATAATCTGGTCATCACGGAGAACGCCAACATTAACAACTGTACCGATATCTCCGACTATAAGACTGCGGACGGATTCTATTGTCTTTCCTATGACATCTTCGCCGTCAACGCTGACAATTTTATCACCTGCCTGCATACCTGCGAGCTCAGCACCCGAACCGCTGATGGGTGACACAACTACTATATACTGCCCGCGCTGCTCGATGGTAACGCCTATTCCGACAAAAGTGCCGCTTAAACTTTCCATCCAGGAATTATATTCTTCAGCTGTCATGTATGTGGAGTAATCGTCCATATCCTCCATCATGCCTTCTATGGCAACGCTAAGCATATCGGGGTTTTCTTCAAGGACTTTTTTAAGGGCTTTTCGATAAATATCCTCGCCCTCTACACCGTGTTTGTAATTGTTTTTAATATATGATTGCACATTGTTTGCATATCTTGGTGCAATTCCGGCAAGCAGACTGTCAACACTTTCTTCGGAAGCAAGAGCCGGAGTGCAAATAATAACAATACATAAAATAAATGATAGAATTTTTTTCATTATTTCTCACCTTTCATACCAATTAGTTTGTGAGTATGGAGTAAACTCTGTATAGCCCACCACGGATGGGAGCATCTGCATAAATTGTGCAGGGAATATCAACTCCAAGAGTGGAGGTTTCGATTTCGGTTGTGCGTACATAGGCACGCATATATTTCGAAGTGTAAAAGTTTTTAAAGGTTCCATCCTCACCCGCAAGTGTCAGTTTCCCCGATGTACTGTCATACAGCCAGAGAGTACCGCTGAAATTCTTGGGTGTGGGACGGTATTCCTCTTTTATTTCATAATCCATAACTCTTATGAAAAGTACAGTGTTGTCTTTATAATAAATCTTAACATTGTCACCGTTTCTGAGCACTCCCGAAATATCAGGCTGACCTTTGCCGAAAACAACAGTTTCTCCTGAAATGTCGGCAAACGGAGAAGCAATGTTTTTTCCGGTTGACCGGATAGTGAAAGACTGACCGGAGGCGTAACATGTTATACTGCGTGTATAATCGTCACCGGAAATTTTAATATTTATACCGGTTACTTTCCCGGCAGCGGAACGCATTTTGAGTTTTGCCAGAATATATGTTTCAAATTTTTCTAGCAAAAGACAGATATCATCTCTTGAAATATATCTGTATGGCGCAAAATAGTTCACATCTGCGGCAGAGAAAAAGCCGTATTTGTAAAGGGATGCATAGTAGGGGGCATATGCCGGGTCAATGTATGTATTTGCCGGAAGGCCAGTGTTAACTATAAAAACCTTGTGGGCGATTGTGAGCCATTTTATGAGGTTCTGCGCAGATACATTCGCATCTCTTGCAAGTGGAGATTCGGAATTTTTGTAGGCGTCTTCAAATTCAGCGCGGTTTATAAGTCCCTCTTTTAAAGCATAAAGGTAATATCCGTCCGCCCAGGATAAGTCGTCAAATTTTCCAAGACCGGCAAGATTTCTTTCTGATTGGTTATAGGCAAGCGCATTAGCATCCTTCTCTTTGCCGATTGTGCGGAAAACAAGCCTGAGAGCGAGAGCATTGGAAAGCTTCTCGTCCGGTAAAAACCTGTTTGCAGTTGAATGATACATTAGTCCGAGTGCAACAAAATTTTCCGCCTGAGCAGGGTTGTGGATTGTGTCCAAATCTGAAAAAGATGTGAGGGATATAATATCCTCTGCACTGCCGTCAGGAGTAAGCAGAATTCCCTCTGCCGCTACCGTCAGGGAAAATGTAAATATTAAAATTAGCAGAAGAAAAGTGCGTTTTATCGGACTCACCACCTTATTGGAATTATATTTTTACATTTTTTCGGGTGCGGAAACACCAAGCACCGACAGAGCAAGAGAAAGTGTATTTTTAACAGTGACCGTAAGCTTAAGTCTTGCCTGCATAAGAGCCCTGTCGTCTATGCGGACATGACATGCATTGTAGAATGTATGGAATGCCGAAGCAAGCTCGCAGGTATAACGGGTAAGACCTGTAGGGTCAAAATGCTCTGCTGCCAGGCGAATTTCTTCCGGATAAGCAGCCAGAACTTCCATAAGATTTTTTTCTTCGTCTGCAGTAAGCAGGGAAAGGTCTGTTTTATCACAGGGCAGGGGGGTTACACCTTCATCCTCAAGTCTGCGGAGTATGCTGCAGATTCGTGCGTGGGCATATTGAACATAAAATACCGGGTTGTCGCTTGACTGTTCAGCAGCAAGGTCAAGGTCGAAGTCAAAATGACTGTCTGCTGCACGAAGATTAAAGAAAAATCTTGTAGCGTCAAGCCCGATATCATCTATCAGGTCGGAAAGGGTAATCATTTCGCCTGTGCGTTTTGACATTTTAACGGGTTTACCCTCTTTTACAAGGCGAACAAGTTGCATAAGTATAACATCAAGCTTGTCCGGCTCAACGCCGATTGATGCCATTGCAGCTTTCATACGGGCTACATGACCGTGATGGTCAGCACCCCAGATATTTATTACCTTATCAAAACCGCGTACAAGGAATTTGTTGCGGTGATATGCAATGTCAACAGCGAAATATGTGGGGAAACCGTTTTCACGGATTAAAACATCATCCTTATCAAGACCAAAATCGGTTGATTTAAGCCAGAGAGCACCATCCTTTTCATATGTGTGACCGCTCTTTTTCATAAGCTCAATAGTTTCTTCAACATCACCGTTTTCATAAAGAGAGGTTTCTTTAAACCATACATCATAATTAATTCCGTAGTTTTCAAGACCAGTTTTAAGACCTGCAATGTTTTTCTTCAAGGCATAGGCGGCAAACACCTCACGGCGTTCTTCGGAGGGAACATCAACATAGCTTTCGGAATGTTCCGCAATAAAGTTTTTCATATGAGTAATAATATCATTGCCGTGGTAACCATCTTCGGGGAATTCCACTGCGTCCTCGCCAAGCATGATTTGCAGATATCTGGCTTCAAGTGATTTTTTAAGTTTATCAATCTGTGCACCGGCGTCATTGAGATAGAATTCCCTTGTAACATCATATCCGCACAGGTCAAGCACAGCAGCAAGGCTGTCACCTAAAGCTCCGCCTCTTGCGTTACCCATATGCATAGGACCGGTGGGGTTTGCACTTACAAATTCCACCATAACTTTTTTGCCACCGCCAATATCCTGCTTGCCATAATCGTCACCCATTTCCTCGGCAAGCTTTATTGCATCATAAAGATAATCTTTTTTCAGTGTAAAATTAATAAATCCCGGGCCGGCAGTTTCAGCTTTTTCAATATATGTGCCATCGAAGTTCATGCGGGATATAAGCTCGGTGGCAATCATAGCCGGGGCCATCTTTGCAGGACGGGCGAGCATCATTGCTGCGTTCACTGCAAAATCGCCATGAGCTTTTTCACGGGGCTTTTCAACCACAAAATCGGGGCAGTCAGCCTCAACGCCTTTGTCGGCGAGAAAACCTGAAACCGCATCAGTAACGGTGGTTTTTATCTGTTTTGTTATTTCTGCTATTACATTGTTCATTTGCTTAAATCCTTTCGCTGTCTAATTATATTTAAGAGTAAATTTGTTTTCGGTGATTTCTCCGGCAAAATCAAGACTGTATTTCATGAAAATATCGCCGTTATTCTGGTCGGCACTAATTCTCATTTCGCTTACTTTAAGGCCGAGAGGCAAACTGCCGTATGGGGTGTTGTAACTGCTCTGATATGGAGTGTCTTTGCTAAACACCAGACGCGACTCAACATTACCGCTTCGAATAAGCTCCAGCCGGTCTTTTTTGATTTTGATGATGGTTGTGGTTTTGCCGAATTCCTCGGGGTTTTCTTTGTAAGATATGTATAAAAGCCCGTTTCCATAAAAAAGTGTTCCGCGCGTTTTTAGGGAGATGTATCGGGACTCGTCATTTTTCGGGATACTTTCGGTATCCATTACAATTGTAACTTCTTTTTTCATAGTAATTTTATTACTCCGAATATTTTTCTATATCAACAGTATGGACCCTGCCTTTTATTTCTCTACCCAGGAACATACCACCCAAATTTTCAAAGTTATCCACCTTATCACTTACATAAAAACTGTATCCACCTGACTTTTCGCCAGAAAGCATGTCATTGGCGGTTAAATAATCTTTAAGGTGAGCGGCGGTTTCGAAACCGGGGTCAATAAGAGCTGTTTTTTCTCCCATTATATCACCGATAAGCGGTTTTATCAATGGATAATGTGTACATCCCAGGATAAGTGTGTCAGCAGAGGAAGATTTTATCTCGGAAAGATATTCCTCCGCAATCATTTTTGTTGCAGGATGATCTAAAAAACCATTTTCAACAAAGGGGACAAAGAGGGGACAAGCGGTCTGGACAACCATAGACTCGGGCAAAAGCTCTTTTATCTGTTTTGCATATTTGCCGGAAGAGATGGTTCCGCTTGTTCCGATTATGCCTATTTTGTTATTGACGGTAGACTTTAAAGCCGCACTGACTGCAGGTTCAACAACACCCATAATTGGAATATCAAACCTTGATTTAAGATGCTCTATTGCAATTGAACTGACAGTTCCGCAGGCTATAACCACAGCCTTTATATCAAATGTTTTTAGAAAATTAACATCACTTACTGAATATTTTATTATTGTTTCGGGAGAACGCGAACCATAAGGAACTCTGCCTGTGTCACCGAAATATATTACATCTTCTCCGGGGAGTAGATGCATTATTTCTTTGACGCATGTAAGACCGCCAAGCCCCGAATCAAAAACACCGATTGCTCTGTTATCCAAAAATCAACACCTCTAAAAATTAATCATTTTCTGGCGGGCGCTTACGCTAAGCACAAGTCCCATGGCAGTCATGCTTGTTACCATAGATGAACCACCATAACTTAAAAAGGGTAGCGGAATGCCGGTTACGGGCATTACGCCTATGCACATCCCAATGTTTTCAAACATCTGAAAAAGAAGCATTGCACCAAGACCAATACAAAGATATTTGCCATAGTCTGTACGGGCGTTCATGCCGGTTATAAAGCATTTGATTATTATGGTAAGAAGTATCGCGATTACGGCAAAACAGCCAATGAATCCCAGTTCTTCGCCGATAACACCGAAAATAAAGTCTGTATGCTTTGCGGGTAAAAGCCCGAGCTGAGTTTGTGTGCCGGAGAAAAGACCGTTTCCGGAAAACTCTCCAGAGCCAATTGCAATTTTGGATTGCATAACTTGATATCCTGCACCTGCAGGGTCACTTTCGGGACTGAGAAAAGATAATATTCTATCCTGCTGATAAGGTTTTAAAATAAAAAACCATGCAACTGGAGCGAAAACAGTAAACGCACCTGCGAATGAAAGCAGGATTTTATAGTTTATACCTGCGGCAAAAATCATGCAGATAAACATGAATATATATACCATCGCAGTTCCGTAGTCTGGCTGCAAAAGAACAAGACCTATCAACACGCCGGCGTGAAGAAAAACCCCAAGAAGTGGCAAAGGGCGATTTATTGAATCGCCAAACGATTCAAGATGGCGTGCAAATGTAAGTGCAAATCCTATTTTAACAAATTCGGATGGTTGGATACCTATACCGGCAAATCTTATCCAGCCTTTTGTGCCCGCCTCTTCAGTACCGAAAAGGAGCACAAACAAAAGCAGGCATATACACAGAAAATACCATAAAACAGGTTTTTCCTTAAAACGCTCAAAGTCAAAGGAAAGCATGGTAAGCATAAGTACAAGCCCTATAATAAAAGCGCCCGACTGAACAATTATAAATTTCAGCCCACCGTCGTATGACTTTGTCGCACTTGCTATCATAACAATGCCAAACACCGACAGAATTACAGGAAGAATAAGCAGCATCCGATCGGCCGAAGATATAAGTTTTTTCAGGTTCTGGTACATGCGTTTTCCTCCTTAAATAATATTGTCAGTCAAGGGCAAATAATGCTATACGGACATAATTTTCCATACTATTTTATAAGTATAACATAAAGTTTGAAAAAAGTCAAAAAATTATTGATTTTCTATTGACAAAATTCAAAAATAGGCGTATGATATAAATGAACATTTTTTTGTTACATTTTAACATTTCTAAAAAGTTAAGGGAGCGCAGACAGATGCAAAAAAGAATTGACGCTGTCAACGCTTACATTCAGAAAATGGACGAGGTTAAGCTGTCCGAACTTGAAAAGATGCTTCCCGAAGTATCGGCAATGACCTTAAGACGAGACCTTGAGCAGCTTGAAAGGATGGGAGAGATCATCCGTATAAGAGGCGGAGCAAGGTCCATAAAATCTCTTTCAAAACGGATGATAAAAGAGGAGATTTACTCAAGGCGTATGGAGGAAAATCCTGAAGGAAAGAAGCTTATCGGGCGTAAGGCGGCTGAACTTTTAACCGAAAATGAAAATATTTACATAGACTCGGGAACGACTGCGATGTGTCTGGCGGAAAGCGTGCCGGACATGAGTCTGTCAGTGCTGACGGGTGCGCCTAATGTCGCAATTGAGCTGATAAGGCGTAAAAAGATTGAAGTCACCATGATAGGGGGGCAGCTTTCCAGAGAAAACTTTTCGGTGTCCGGCGTGGTAAGTGTGGACTTTGTGAAGAACACAAATATTAATACGGCATTCATCTCCACCAGCGGATATGCTTCAGGCAGCGGTTTTACTGCCGGCAGCTTAAATGAGTGTGAGGTGAAAAAAGCTGTTATCAGCAAGGCGAAAAAAGTGGTTTTGATGATGGATAATTCAAAGATTGACAAAACGCATATGTTCACCTTTGCCGAACTTGAAGATATTGACATTATTGTGACAGATACCCCATTGCCTGTGCACATTGCAAAAGAAGCAAAGGCAAAAGGGATAAAAATAATTTAGAAGAAAGGGAAAAACATGAAAACTACAGCAGTAAGAATTTACGGTGAAAAAGATTTAAGACTTGAAACCTTTGAACTTCCGCAGATTAAGGAAGATGAAATACTTGTTAAGATTATTTCTGACAGTATTTGTATGTCTTCCTACAAAGCGGCAATTCAGGGAGGTAAACACAAAAGAGTTCCTGATGATGTTGCAGAAAATCCTGTAATTATCGGTCACGAGTTCTGCGGCGAAATTGTTGAAGTTGGTTCAAAATGGAAAGACGAATGGAAAGCAGGCGACAAATTCTCCATTCAGCCTGCTATTAACTATAAAGGAAGCCTGGATGCTCCCGGATATTCCTTTAAATATATCGGTGGAGATGCTACATATGCAATCGTTCCTTCCATGTTTATGGAAGAAAAATGTTTGCTTCACTATAATAACGATGCGTTCTTCTTTGGTTCACTTTCCGAGCCTATGAGCTGTATCGTTGGCGGATACCACGCTAACTATCACACAACAGCAGGAAGCTATGTTCACGATATGGGCATTGTCGAAGGTGGTAAATGTGCAATCCTTGCAGGCGTTGGTCCTATGGGCCTCGGTGCTATCGACTATGCTATTCACTGTGACAGAAAACCTTCTCTTCTTGTTGTAACAGACATTGACGATGCAAGACTTGAAAGAGCTGCATCACTTCTTACAACCCAAGATGCAAAGAAAAACGGCGTTGAACTTATATATGTAAACACAGCTAAACTTGACGACCCTGTTGCTTATCTTAAAGAGCTTGCAGGCGGCGACGGATTTGACGATGTGTTTGTTTATGCGCCTGTTAAACCTGTTGTTGAGCAGGGCGATGCAATCCTTGGTAAAGATGGTTGCCTTAACTTCTTTGCAGGTCCTACAAATACACAGTTCAAAGCAGAATTTAATTTCTATAACGTTCACTATGCTTCAACACATATTGTTGGAACAAGCGGCGGTAACACAGATGATATGAACGAATCTATCGCTATGATGGAAAAAGGTCTTATTAATCCTTCCGCTATGATTACTCACGTTGGCGGATTGAACAGCGTTATCGAAACAACACTTAACCTCCCGAACATTCCGGGCGGTAAAAAGCTTGTTTATACTCATAAGGATATGCCCATGGTTGCAATAGCAGATTTTGCAGAGCTTGGCAAAACAGATAAGTTCTACGCTGACCTTGCTGCGATTATTGAAAAATCAAACGGTCTGTGGTGCGCTGAGGCGGAAAAATATGTTCTTGCAAACGCGAAAGATATCGAGGTGTAATTAATGAATTTCTACGAAGGTTTTGATAAAGAAAGAGCAGCTCAGCTTGCTCCTGCAATCAGAATGCTGCTTGGCGAAGAAGGCTTTAGCGTTAAAACAGTTGCAACCGAAAAAAATTACGACTTAAGCGGTATAAAAGCTGTAACAGTAGAATATGCTGAAAATCTTGACGAGCAGTATGCTGCTATTGAAAAGGCGATTAAAGAATTTGACGGCAAGCCGGAATATGTAGCGGTTGAAGGTTTTGCAGTATTTGCAGCCGGCAGAACAAAAGCAGCAGCAGACGCAGCAGCAGATAAGCTTCTTGGTGGCAAGGGTGAATTTACTCCTTGTAATTGCTACAGAAGAATTGCAGACAAAATTATTATTGTAACAGGCAGTGCTCAGGGCTTCGGCCAGGGTATTGCAGAAGCACTTTTAGATAACGGTGCAGCGGTTGTAATTGCTGACTTAAACTTTGAGCTTGCAGAAGCAAACTGCAAAAAGCTTGCTGAAAAATATGGTTCAAACGTAATGCCCGCTAAGGTTGACGTTACAAGCGAAGAGTCCACAAAAGAGCTTGTAATTGACACAGTACTCGAATTTGGCGGTCTTGACGTATACGTTAACAATGCCGGTATTGCAAAAGCAGGAAACCTCGAGGAAATGACACTTCAGACACTTGAGTTTACAAACAAAGTAAACTACAACGCTTACTTCCTCGGTGCAAAATATGCAAGCCGAACAATGAAAATTCAGCACAGATTTAACAAAAATTACTACACTGACATTGTTCAGGTTAACTCCAAGTCCGGTCTTGAAGGAAGTAACAAAAACTTTGCTTATGCAGGCAGCAAATTCGGCGGCATCGGTCTAACACAGAGCTTTGCGCTTGAACTTGTTGAATTTAACATAAAAGTTAACTCAGTTTGCCCGGGCAACTTCTTTGAAGGTCCGCTCTGGTCGGATCCTGAAAAAGGTCTGTTTGTTCAGTACCTTAATGCAGGTAAAATCCCCGGTGCAAAAACTATTGAAGATGTTAAAAAGGCTTACGAAGCTAAAGTTCCCATGAACAGAGGCTGCTGGCCTTCAGATGTGGCAAAGGCTATTATGTACTGCATGGAGCAGGCGTATGAAACAGGCCAGGCTATTCCGGTTACCGGTGGCCAGGTTATGCTTAAATAATGTATATAAAGTAAAAGGAGGATATATCCATGGCAACAGCAATTCTTATGCCTAAGCAGGGACAATCAGTTGAAAGCTGTATCATTGCAAAATGGCATAAAAACGAAGGCGACAGTGTAGCAGTTGGCGATGTTTTATTTACATATGAAACAGACAAAGCTACATTTGACGAAGAAGCAAAAGAAGCAGGCACAATGCTTGGTATCTTTTTTGAAGAAGGAGATGACATTCCCTGTCTGACTCCTGTATGTGCAATCGGTAATCCGGGCGAAGATATTTCTGCTCTGAAACCGGTATCTGAAGAAGATGAGGCACCGGCAGCAGAAGCTGCACCTGTGGTAGAAGTAGCTCCCGTAGTTGCAGCTGCACCCGTAGAAGTAAAGAAAGAAGCATCTGAAGGTGTATTTATTTCTCCCAGAGCAAAAGCTCTTGCGGACAAACGAGGTGTAGATTATCATTATGCAACAGCAACAGGTCCTAATGGCAGAGTTATTGAAAGAGATGTTCAGGCTATGATTGATGCCGGTCTTATGACAACTCCTGCAGCTAAAGGTGCTTTTGGTGCAGACATTGTCGGCACAGGCATCGGCGGCAGAATTTCCGTTAATGACATTGGCGCACCTGTGGCAGCTCCCGCAGCGGTAGCAGCACCTGTAGCTGATTTTGAAGAGGTTAAAACACCCAATATCCGTAAGGTTATTGCTAAAACAATGCACGCATCACTTTCCGAAATGGCTCAGCTTACACTCAATGCTTCCTTTGATGCTACAGAAATTATGGCTTACAGAAGCAAAGTTAAAGCTAACATGGAAAAACTGGGTCTTGCAAACATTACACTCAACGACCTCGTTATGTATGCAGTAGCAAAAACACTTCCAAACCACAAGGATTGTAATGCTCACTACCTTGGTGACACAATCAAATTCTTTAACAATGTACATCTCGGTATGGCAGTTGATACTCCAAGAGGACTTCTTGTTCCCACAATCTTTAATGCTAACAACAAATCTTTAAACGAGATTGCAACAGAAGCTAAAGAACTTGCAGGTAAATGTAAGGAAGGTACGGCAACTCCCGATATGCTCACAGGCGGCAGCTTCACAGTTACCAACCTTGGCAGCATGGGTATCGAAAGCTTTACACCTGTTATCAATCCTCCACAGACATGCATCTTAGGTGTATGTACTATTGAAACAAAGGTTAAAAATGTTGGCGGCGAATATAAATATTATCCTGCTATGGGACTTTCCCTCACTTTTGACCACAGAGCACTTGACGGTTCTCCGGCTGCAAGATTCTTAAAAGAACTTTGCACAAACCTCGAAAACTTCTCAGTGCTTCTTGCTAAATAATTAGGAGGACGAAATAAATGCTTTACGATTTAATTGTACTGGGCGGCGGCCCGGGTGGATACCTTGCTGCTGAAAGAGCAGGCCATGCAGGTCTTAAAACTCTGCTCATCGAAAAAAGATCTGTTGGCGGCGTTTGCTTAAACGAAGGTTGCGTTCCTTCAAAAGCTCTTTTATACAGCGCAAAGGTTTACGACTATGCAAAACATGGTGATCACTATGGTGTTACCTGTGAAAATGTAAAATTTGACCATGCTTTCGCTATGAAGAGAAAGGACAAGGTTGTTTCTACTCTTGTTGGCGGCATTAAAGCAGGTCTTAAAGCCAATAAAGTAACACTTGTTGAGGGTGAAGCCATGATTATGGGCAGAGATGCCGAAGGCTTCATCCTTAAAGTTGGCAATGATGAATATAAAGGTGCAAAACTTCTTATTGCAACAGGCTCAATGCCCGTTGTTCCTCCCATTCCGGGCGTAAAAGAAGGTCTTGAAAGCGGTATGATTATGACAAACCGCGAAATCCTTTCTATTCCTGCAATTCCCGAAAACCTCGTTATCATCGGTGGTGGCGTTATCGGTCTTGAGATGGCTTCTTACTTCAACTCTGTTGGCAGCAAAGTAACAGTTGTTGAAATGATGCCCAAAATTGCAGGTCCTACAGATGCTGAAATTTCAAACATCCTGCTCAAGAGCTATCAGGATAAAGGTGTCGATTTCAGACTTGGATGCAAGGTTGTTGAAGTTACAGCTGACAGTGTTAAATATGAAAAAGACGGCAAGGTTGAAAGTGTTAAGGCTGACAAAGTTCTGCTTTCAATCGGCAGACGCCCCGTTACACAGGGTATCGGTCTTGAAAACATTGGCGTAGCAACCGAAAGAGGCGCTATCATTACAGACCGCTATAGCAAAACAAATGTTGCAGGTGTTTACGCTGCAGGCGATGTTAACGGCAGAATGATGCTTGCTCATGTTGCTTACCGTGAAGCTGAAGTTGCAATCAACAACATCCTCGGCAAAAAAGATATCATGAGATATGATGCAGTTCCTTCCGTAATCTACACCAACCCCGAAGTTGGCTGCGTAGGTGAAACTGAAGAAAGTGCAAAAGCTAAAGGTATCGATATTGAAGTTGCTAACATCACAATGAACTATTCCGGCAGATATGTTGCTGAAAACGAAGGCGGCAAAGGCATCTGCAAAGTTATTGTTGATAAGAAATATAAACGCCTTATCGGTGCTCATATGATTGGTAACTACGCTTCCGAAATCATTTTCGGCGCAGGTATCATGATTGAAACCGAAATGAGAGTTGACGACATTAAAGAAATTATATTCCCTCATCCGACAGTATGTGAAATACTTCGTGAGGCTATATTTCAGTTATAATTTTTAAATACTATTAAAAGGAGATAAAGATCATGCCTAAAAGTCAATTTATGGATCCTAATGAGCTGAGAAAACCTGGGTTTGTTGAACTTAGTAACATTCCTGTTAACCAGTACAACAAAACAATCGCTCAGGAAAAGAAAAACTTCAAAAAAGATGATTTCATCCGTATCTACCGTGATATGAGAATCATCCGTGAATTTGAAACAATGCTTTACCTCATCAAAACTCAGGGTGAGTACAACGGTATTGCATACAACAACCCCGGTCCTGCACACCTTTCTATGGGTCAGGAAGCATCCAGCGTTGGTCAGGCTTACCTGCTTGATACTGACGACTACATCTTCGGCTCACACCGTAGCCACGGCGAAATCCTTGCAAAAGGTCTTTCCGCTATTGAAAAACTTGACGACAAAGAGCTTTACAGCATTATGGAAAACTTCCTTGACGGCCGTACACTTAAAGTTGTAGAAGCAGGTCAGAAATCTGTAAAAGAACTCGCTATCGACTTCCTCGTTTATGGTGCACTTGCTGAAGTGTTCGCAAGAGAAACAGGCTTCCACAAGGGTCTGGGCGGCTCAATGCACGCATTCTTCCTGCCTTTCGGTATTTACCCCAATAACGCTATCGTTGGCGGTAGTGCTACAATCGCTATGGGTGCAGCACTCTTTAAGAAAGTTAATGAGAAAAAAGGTATCGTAATTTCCAACATCGGTGACGGTTCTATGGCTCGTGGCCCTGTTTGGGAAGCTATGAACTTCGGCTCAATGGACCAGTTCAAACAGCTCTGGGATGAAGCTCACAGAGGCGGTCTCCCGATTATCTTCAACTTCTTCAACAACCTCTACGGCATGGGTGGTCAGACTGTTGGTGAAACAATGGCTTACAACGTACTCGCTAGAGTTGGTGCAGGTGTTAACCCTGATCAGCTCCACGCTGAAAGAGTTGATGGTTACGATCCGCTCGCAGTTATCGATGCAGTTAGAAGAAAGAGAAAGATTCTTGAAGAGAAAAAAGGTCCTGTTCTTATGGATACTCTTACATACAGATACACTGGCCACTCTCCTTCAGACGCAATGACATACAGAACAAAAGAAGAGGTGGAAGCTTGGGAAGCTCAGGATTCAATCCAGGCTTACAAAGCAAAGCTCATCGAAGCTGGTGTTGCTAAAGAAGAAACATTTGCTGAAATCGATGAATATACAATCGGCCTCATCACAAAGAGCTGTAAAATGGCTTCCGATGATGAAATTTCTCCCAGAATGGATCTCTACAAAGTTCCGGATGAAATCGAAAAAATCATGTTCTCCAACGGCAGCGTAGAAAAAATGGAAGACAGAAAACCTGACGTTTTAATGCCCATGGAAGAAAATGACAGAGTTAAAGCTATTGCTAAGAAAGAACGTTTCGGTATTGACAAAAACGGCAAACTAGTTTCTAAAAACAAAGTTTACCAGCTCAGAGACGGTCTGTTTGAAGCTATTATCGACAGATACTACAAAGACCCGACTCTCATCAGCTATGGTGAAGATGTAAGAGACTGGGGCGGCGCTTATGCTGTTTACCGTGGTCTAACAGAAGCTATTCCTTACCACAGACTGTTTAACTCACCTATCGCTGAATCCGCTATCGTAGGTTCTGCTGTAGGTTACGCAATGGCAGGCGGCCGTGCAATCGTTGAACTTATGTACTGTGACTTCCTTGGCTGTGCAGGTGACGAAGTATTCAACCAGCTCGCTAAATGGCAGTCCATGAGTGCAGGTTTACTTAAAATGCCTATCGTTCTCCGTGTATCTGTTGGTTCTAAATATGGTGCTCAGCACTCTCAGGACTGGACAGCTCTCGTTGGACATATTCCGGGTCTTAAAGCTATATTCCCGGCTACACCTTACGATGCAAAAGGTCTTATGAACGCTGCTCTTAACGGTACAGACCCTGTTATCTGCTTCGAATCTCAGAGAATTTACGATGTTGGCGAACAGTTCCACGAAGGCGGCGTTCCCGAAGGTTACTATGAAATTCCTCTCGGTGAGCCTGACGTTAAACGTGAAGGTAGCGACATCACAATTCTTACAGTAGGTTCTACACTTTACACAGCTCTTAAAGCTGCTGACGAGCTGAAAGAAAAATATGGTATGTCTGCTGAAGTTATCGACGCAAGATCTATCGTACCTTTCAACTACGAAAAAGTTATCGAATCTGTTAAGAAAACAGGTAAAATCCTCCTCGCAAGTGACGCTTGTGACAGAGGTTCTATCCTTAAAGAATTTGCAGCTAACATTTCCGAACTCGCATTCGATTACCTGGATGCACCTCCGGTTGTTGTTGGCTCCAGAAACTGGATTACACCTGCTTACGAACTTGAAGAACATTTCTTCCCGCAGGCTGACTGGATTATCGATGCAATTCACGAAAGAATCGCACCTATCCCCGGCTACACAGCAAGAAGAAACTTCACAGACGCTGAAAAACTCAGAAGAGCAAAAGCAGGCGTTTAATATGCTTAATAAAAAATCCACCCGAAAGGGTGGATTTTTTTGATGCATTATTATAAGGGTTGCAATTTTTAAAAAACTGTGGTAATAGGAATTTTGTCAAGGGTAAATTTAATATTTTTACAAATTTAAAGGATATACCCCAAAAAAACAGGGCATATCCTTTGTGATAATTATTGTTTTACTACTTTAAATGCTGAAACATCCAAATTTTTAAATAAATCTTTATGCTTGTTGAATTCTTTTAATGGAACAATCTTAATTTTCCCTTTCTTATATTCATCTATCCCAAACAAAGCACATAATGTTGGGTGAAGATTTTCAGTTCTATCTTTGTTAGTTCTCAATAGCAAGTAAGCTCCTTTTGGTTTGCTATCGAATTTTTGGGACAAGTTTTTGGGTAATTCATCATAATCAACATGCTGAAGCAACTGTTCGTGTACATCTTTTTCTTTGTGTTTCATATTCGGATAATACTTGTCCATAAATAAATTCCAGAACTCTATGTATTTTTTTAAATCTATACTTTTTTCATTTTTCCTTGCCGAAAACGCAAATGAATAATATAGATTATCTTCATCCGCATAATCATAAAAACAGTTCCAATTATTTGATTTAAAAAATTCAAATTTCTTGCGTGTAAACATCTTTTTTTCTTCAGTGGGTAATTCCTTTAAAAATGAATATGAATTAAAGATAATTATATCCAATAATATGTCAACAACTGCACACCCAAATAACTCACGTGATATTACAAGTTCGGAATCGCAAGACAATGAGCTGATTTTTACCTCCTTAAAGCCATCGGCTATCAAAAAATCTAATATATGAGATATTTCTACGGAATCTTTTACCTGCTTTTTAATTTTTTTCTCAAAAGATGAACTTGTTTCATAATCATGCACAACAAATCTTGAGCGTTTTTCAACTTTACCATCAAATAATGTATTTATTGAAATATATGGAAGTTGCCTATCATGAATTCTAAGATTTAAATCTTGAATAAGAACATTCACATTCTTACTAATACTAGGCATTTCTTTTGTTACTTCTTGAGCACAGCTACTTTTTTTGTCTACAACTATATTTCTTGTTTTAATTTTCTTGGTGAAATTTTTAAGAAATTCCGGTCTAATAATATTTTTTGAATTTGTAGACATACGTTTCACTTCCCTTCATTTATTTAACTCTGCATATATCACTACCAAATTCTATTTTTTTTACTGAACATATTAATTTGTCCTTATTTGGACTTTTATTCTTGATTAGTGTTTTAATTGTGTACTCATAGGCAGGATTTATTTTTTCCCCTATCACAATGCCTTCAACAAAGGAAAATAGCTTTTTTACAGATACAAGATCATCATGATTTTCAGTCATTGTAACCATGCGATATTCACGCTCATTTTCCCAATCATCTAGTTTTTCAAAATAATTATATTTCAAAAAATCTGCATCATTTATAGATTTATCAATAAAAACCATTCGTCCATTTGCGATGTTAGAGATTTGTTTGTACAATAAATTGATATTTTCTTCATTTATTATGTATCTATCATAAATTTTTTTGTATATAACTTTATCTGATTTGATTAATGTTATATGTTCAACCGCCTTTTCTAACTTTTCTTTATTTATGATAAAGCAAACACCTTCATTGTTAGAGGCATATTGAGCCCACATTCTAGGCAATGCAAAACCACGTCCTGATACATCATAATATTGCTTTTTATATGTTTTATCTGTATAGGTGGTATTTTCGCAAAACGAAGATATGTCAGAATCGAGGCTGAAACATATAAGCCGTATATATGGCTGCATTTTTTTAAAGTAGTCTAATATTTTTTTTGACTTTTTTTCATATGTAACTTTATCTGTATCAAAGATAATTTTGGGTTTTGACTCTATCGTATCATTCGTGTTGCATATTGAGGCAAAACGCAGAGTTTCTGAATGTATAATCTGAATAGCTTTGTCAATATTTGTATAATGATACAAATATTTTCCTGTATCAAATTTTCCGTTAATCAAAGGTTTCCATATATCAGTACTCATAGCAATACTCCCCCCTAAAAACACAAAAGCACCACCTAAAAAGGAAGTGCATGGGAATGAAACTAATGTTTCACACTTAACTACATATATTATTTTCCATTATTATACATCAAAACATATTATTTGTCAATATTTCTTAATCTTTTTAGAATTTTTTTGTTACCTTTGCAAAAATCTCAATGCGAATATTTGTTGCTATTTTTTTACATGCTTACCTTGCAAGGTTTTTATATTTATTATAACCACAAATGCAACTTGAATAAAAATCTTACATAAATAGATTAAGGGCATACCGCTTTTTAGTCGGCGGTATGCCCTCAATTCGTTTTGATTATTTAATGTAATCGGAACACTTATATTCTTTTGCTGTTCCTATAGGTGTAAGATTTTTCAAATCTTCCCATACAAACAATTTGATTGTTTGTGTCTTATCTAATGTTACACCTTCAAAACTGAAATCGACTGTTGTGTAATCATCAGCAATCAATTCTTTTTCTTCCATTTTCACCTCTACAAGAGTATTATTGCTATTGTAGATTGCGGCAATTACAGTTGCATTTCTCTTGTACTGCAAGTTGTTTTTCACATTGGCATTGATTATGCAACCTTTTGTTGTGTTTGCTACTGAGTGTAATTTAACCTCATAATAATTTTCGATTGCAGATTTACTTACATTTATAGTTGTTTCATTGTTGGATTCATTACTATCAGCATCGGCACTTAATGTTACTGTCAGTGCTCCGTAACCATCTTCGTCAAACGCAAGTGATGATAAATCAACATCAAATTCAACAACTGTAGCTTCTTTGGAAGCAATAGTTTCGATTGTCTTTGTTTGTGGAGTGGTGGAAGTTCCATCTGACAAAGCGACAGTTATTCCACTTACATTTTCAAATCCGGCATTTTTAACTGTTACAGAAACTTTATTTTCACCAATAGCTGTTCCTGCTATTTTTGCATCAGCCGAACCGACTTCAACAGATGTACTATTATTATCAACATTGTATTCATCAACATTTTCTGCTGATATAATTGCAAAAATATTTTGTGCTGTAAATGTTTCATCAATAGTAAATGGTACATCTATTGTTTTCTTTTCGCCTGCAAGTAATGATGTTTCAGATACATATTCGCCAAGTTTATTGCCTTTTTCATCAGTAATCTCAACAGTATAAGTCGCTACTGATAATTCCCCTTTGTTTGCAATATCAACAAGCAAAGAGTTTTCGCCAACAACTAATTCATAGCTTCCAAGCATAGCATCATCTACTGTAATATCATAAGATGGCGTTACTTGTAAAGTACACAAATCAGCTTGACCGTCTGTATAATAATCATCTGTTGCTATTTTTTGTGTTCTGTTAAATGCTAATGTAACAGTTCCGTTTTCGTCCATAATTCCGTGCGGATATTTTACATTTTCGCCAAGCTCTGAAATCTGTATATCCTTACTCCAATTTTTTCCGTCATAGAATACACCTTGAATTTCAGCACCGCCGTCATTTACAGTTGTCCAAGTAATAACTATGTTTCCACTTCCGTTAGTTATTACATCAAAATCATCTGTAATACCACTTTGTGCATTATCAAATACAGCAAATGTATCTGTAGCTGTCTTATACATTATGTTACCTTCGCTATACCAGAACAACCATTCTTCGCCGTTTACATCTACAGCAATAGGGTTAGAATCCAATGTGCTGTTAGATGTAACCTGTGTTGTTTCTGTTCCGCTTAATGAATAAATATCTCTGTCAATAACAGTTGCATAATCATTATCCGTATCTGTTACATAATAAACATTCAAAGCATCGGTATAGCTTGCAGACATATTGGTTATTGCGGTAAGTTCACTTGCAATAGTGCTTTGTTCACTTAAATTACTTCCATCGAAACTACAGGTCAATATAGAGTTTGTTCCTGCTGTTCCCATAAAGTTATCTTCTGTGTTGGTAGTCCAAACAATATATGCCACATCATTTTTTACTGCAAGTGTCGGTTTTGTGTCAATGGTGCTATTATCTGTAACACGAACTGCTTCATCAAAACCGCTACCATTCCATTTTGCCACATAAATTTCACTACTTTTGCTCATATCGTTAATAGAAGCGGTTTCATCAAATTCAGTATTAGCCTTTTGCCATACAACATAACCATCCTTCATTTCAGGATAGAAATCAGCAGTACCATCATCAGCTACAGGAGCAGGAAGAGACCACTTTCCATTCTCTTCATCATAAACTGAATATACAAGCATTGACTTATTTACAGCTTCACGACCGCCATTGTCGGTTATCCACGCCATAACTTTAGTTCCTTGTATTTCAGTAATTATTGGAGCTGCATCTTTATATGTATTTTCTTCTAATACTGCTAATTGTTTATTTGTGTAATCAACAGCAAAAAGTGCAATATCGTTTGACATACCACCCATCCATTCAGATGGAGTCAAAATATAATCCCTGTTTTCAAGTTGCACAGGTGAATCTAAATCTATATTATTGTACATATCTCTTAAAGAATATAATCCGATAGTTGAGCCTAATACCGTATCAGGATTACCTGTTTCATAAATATACCATGTATCATGTAGGAATGGTTTGCTATGAAGAACAACATTGAATGGACCTTTCAATTCAAAGCTCGCACTTCCCTCAACAGTAAGCTTCTGATATACTCTTTCTAATGCAACCTCTAAAGCTACTTCAACTTTACCTTTAACTCCTGCTGTCATTACATAAGGTATTCCTAAACCTCCACCAGCTTCTACAAATAGCGAAGGTGTAATAGAGCCTGTAAATGCTCTTGCAACGCCTTCTGCAGGAACATATCCTTTAACACCACCGACGAACTTCAATCCACCTCCAGCTCCAATCTCATAATACAGTGGTACAACACCAACAACAACCATACCTTGATGTGTATATTTTATTTCCCCGGCAACGATAATTCCACCTTCAAAAATTTTCATTTTGCCGTTTTCATCAATTACACCTTCAATATATCCGCTTACTGATACATCTGCACTGGTATTACCTTGCGTTTTTAAACCAACATCGCTATTAAATGCAGAAAGACAATCTGTGATTTCTTTATAATCTTTTGCTCCTTCGGTTATTTTTTTCTTGGCACTCTTAAAACCGGCAATTAAACCTTCCCATTCTTCTTTTTTCCATTTGCCATCTACGCCTTTTTTACCCTCAAGAGTTTTTGCTCCAATAACAACTTTAAATTCATTGCCATCTACAGTTATATCTGTGTTGAAAGCACCTAAGCTCATACCAAATTCACCACTAACTATAGGCACTGAATCGGGGATTTGTACAACGAAACCATCAAACAATGTTGAATCTCCACCAAAGTGCGAACCCTCGCCCGTAGATGTTATTTGCAACTGAATTGGTTGAAATTCAACTGTTCCACCATCACCGGTTACAAGAATAACACAAATATTACCATTAGAATCAAATAATTGTGCAGGACAGATATTTTCAAAAAGACCTGTAGCACTTTCAATATAATTTAATCCGCCTTGCGAAAGCAAAATTCTGCCTTCGGGTTTTCCTTGCCAATCAGGCTCAACAATTATTGTAACTGTTTCTGTAGAGTCTTTACTAAAGGTTTGGTGTTGTGTTAACAAGTCATAAACTGTTCCATTTCTCTGCATAATTACAGTGGTATTTGTTTTGTATGTTCCTGTATATGTTCCGCCCAAAGCCACAAATTTAATACCGTTATTGTTAGCATAGGTTTCTACAGATGTTCCAGTATATCCGTAAATTGTATGCAAGTTTGAACAGTACCTAAAAGCATAGTTACCAATACTACTTACGGTATTAGGAAGTGATATTGTAGTAAGTCCGCTACAACTGTAAAAAGCATAGCTTCCAATACTTGTGATGCTGTTTCCGAACGATACACTTTTCAGTTTGGAGCAACCATAAAATGCTCCGTAACCTATGCTTGCTGCACTGTTGTTAAATATTACAGTTTCTAAATTTGAGCAACCATAAAATGCTCCGTAATATGATGAACTACTTGTGCCATTTATTGCGGTCAGCGATACAGGAAATGTAATACTTGTCAAAGAACTACAATTTCTAAACGCATCATAACCAATTGTTTTTACTGATGTTCCTAAATTTACATTTGATAGCTTTGTACAATTGTAAAATGCCCTGTTTCCAAT
>JAZROP010000004.1:0-63147 GCA_045648785.1 Clostridia bacterium
AAGTATGTGAGAAAGCACGACTTTAAATCCTTTGGTTGGTACAGAATTGTGCTGGGTATTGTGATTTTGGGATATTTCTTAATAAAAGGCTAAAGTTTTTATACAATTTTACAATGGAATCAACCTTGACTTACCAGTGGAATTATGATAAAATATAAAAAACATATGAGGAGGACCCTTGAAGTGAATATAAAGAGAATACTTTCTTTAATACTTACAGGTATAATGCTGTTATCTTCATTAACTGTTTTTGCAGCTGAAAATGAAGTTAAAATTGAGCTTGGTAAGTTTGTTTATGCTCCTAACGAAAGGCTTCATGTTAAAATTTCCGGACTTACGGAAGAACAGATTGCAGGCGGTGCAGTTGTTCAGGTTGCAGAGCATAGACTTGCTCACTACCGCAGCGGAATTTATGCAAAAGTTGCTGACCTTAAAGACGGCGTTTGGGAACCCATCGGTCCTTTTGAAGTAAGAGCTTTTGAAATAAGAATTTATGCAAAAGATGATTTTACAGAAGAAAACTTTATCGCAAAAGAACTTTTTGTAATTAGAGGTATTCCTGTTCTTGAACTTGTTCCCGGGCTTAACGGAGTTTCCGACTGGGCAGTTGAAGAAGTGCAGGCTGCTGTTTTTGACAAGCTTACAGTTGATTCTGTTTTAAAAGATTTCCAGAAAGCTATCACTCGTGAAGAGTTTTGCTCGCTTGTTGTTAATATGTACGAAAATGTTACACAAACAGCTCCCGAAGCTGCTGCTGATACAACATTTACAGATACAAAAAATGAAGCAGTTCTTAAAGCATATAACCTTGGTATAGTTCAGGGTGTGGGCGAAGGAAGATTTGATTGCGATTCTGCTATCACACGCCAGGAAATTGCAACAATGCTTTTCAGAGCGGTTAAAGTAATTGCTCCTGAAGCTGATTATGCAGTAGCTGAACCCAAAGTTTTCGGTGACAGCGGGTCTGTTGATGAATGGGCAAAAGATGGCGTTGACTATTTTGCATCAAAAGATATTATTAAAGGTGACGGAATAAATTTCTTGCCCCTTGACAATTGTAAATGTGAAGAAGCAATTGTTCTTGTGAAAAGAATTTGTGATTTCTATTAAAAATAATTAAATCGTTAAATGCTCCCTTCGGGGAGCATTTTTATTTTGCAAAGATTTATAATAGAAATTTGCTTTAGCCCGTGAAGAAGTTCACGGGCCCTTTTTTATCTGCCGTACAAATTGTATTTTATGTAGTCGCCATTTGCTATACATTCGTCAAGGATTTCTTTTACCTGTTCAGGACTTCTTCCAAGGGTACATGCAATGACGGAAATTCGAGGGTCTTCGTAATAATAGCGGCAAATAAGCATGCGGGTTGTATAGGTTACGGGATTTGGATTGGGGCAGCTTGTCATATACATGGTTTTAAGTTCTGCAAGCTGTTCCTTTGTTATTTTAAGCCCGAATTTTTTTGCAGTCGATCTTACTGCAGAAACAGATATGTCAAGCTCGTCGGCTATAACGCGACAAGGTATCTCACCATAATTATCAATTATAAATTTTGCCTGCTCTTTTGTGGGAACAAACTGTGTGTTTGCCGGCTTTATTTCCATGCCCATCCGGCGCGCCCATCTGAGGACGGTTGCGGTTGATACCCCTATGGATGCAGCAATAGAATTTGTTTGAGCCACTCCGTAGTTTTCTAAAATAAATTTTTTCTGTTGATCAGTCATCTTTTATACACCTTTCTTCAGTAGTTTTTTCATCTTGCTCATCAGCGGGATAAGCTTCTTTGTCTGCTGTGAGCCAGCAATCCACCGCCTGGTTTATGTAGTAAGAATCGTTAATATTGTATATCAAAAAATCACCGCTTTCCGACAAGATTGTTGATAAAAGTAATTTTATCACATTATTTTTATGCTCTCAATCCTTGTAAAAATGCATCAAAATGACAATTTAGGGCAGAAAAAAGTCGTAAAGGGGCAAAAAAAGAAAAAGGAATGAATAAGGTGTCGAAAGATTTGTAGAAAAAGAAAAAACTCTGTCGATAAAAAATTATCGACAGAGTGAATTTTTTTTGTTTTTATTTATTTTTTTGTCGCAGCAGTGAGAGTGTTTCTCATAAGCATGGAAATTGTCATGGGACCAACACCGCCCGGAACAGGTGTAATTGCGCCGGCGATTTTGCTGACAGACTCAAAGTCAACATCGCCACAAAGCTTACCATCTGCACCGCGGTTAATGCCCACATCAATTACAACGGCACCTTCCTTTACCATATCTGCAGTAATAAAACCAGGCCTGCCTACTGCAGCTACAAGAATATCCGCACTGCGGCACACCTCGGCAAGATTTTCGGTTCTGGAATGACAAATGGTGACAGTGCCGTTTTTGTGAAGAAGAAGCATGGATTGAGGCTTACCCACAATATTGCTTCTACCCACGACAACACAATGCTTGCCGCTTATTTCAACGCCACTTTCTTTGATAAGCTCCATAACTCCGGCGGGAGTACAGGGCAGAAAATCAAAGTCTCCAATCATAATTTTTCCCACATTGACAGGGTGAAATGCATCAACATCCTTTTCCGGCTTAATACGGTTTATCACCTCTTTTTCATCAAGGTGGGAAGGAAGGGGAAGCTGAACTAAAATTCCGTCAACATTTTCGTCGTCATTTAACGCGTCAATAAGTTCAGTGAGCTGAGTTTGGGTTGTTTCTGCGTCAAGAGCATATTCAAGGGATTTAATACCAATGTATTCACACGCCGCCTTTTTATTATTAACATATACTCTTGATGCTGGGTCATCACCCACAATAACAACCGCAAGACAAGGATTTATCCCTTTTTCTTTTAAGAGAACAACCTCATTTTTGAGTTCATCTTTTATTCTTGCGGACAGAGCTTTTCCGTCCAAAATTTTTGCTGACATTTCTATTACCTCCGATTGATTTTTTTGGTGTGACAAGGCAGTCTTTGCCATAGCCTATTAAATCGCTTCGCCCTGCTTTTATAAGGGCTGCACGAACTATTTCTTTGTTTTCGGGTTTGTTGCATTGCAATAGTGCACGCTGCATGCGTTTTTCTTCAGCACTTTTTGCGACATATACCGGTTTCATAGTCCTCGGGTCAATTCCGGTGTAATACATACAGGTGGAAACTGTGCCGGGAGTAGGATAAAAGTCCTGTACCTGCTGAGGGTTAATATGATTTGCTTTAAGATACTGCGCAAGTTTGATTGCGGAGTTAAGCGTTGACCCGGGGTGGGAAGACATAAGATAGGGGACAAGATATTGCTTGAGCCCAAGCTTTTCGTTTATATCACGGTATTTTTTGCAGAATTTATCATACACTTGGGACGACGGCTTGCCCATATAGCTTAAAACCTCCGGGCAAATATGCTCGGGGGCAACCTTAAGCTGACCGCTGATATGATATTTACACAGTTCATTTATAAATTCATCCGATTTATCTGCCATAATATAGTCAAATCTAAGACCTGAACGGATGAACACCTTTTTAACTTTATCAATATTTCGTAGCTTGCGGAGTAGGCTGATATAATCCTCGTGGCTTACCTCCATATTTTTACATACCGACGGATATAAACAATGTCTGTTACACATACCTTCCTTTTCCTGCTTGTTACAGGAGGGGTTGCGGAAGTTTGCTGTTGGACCGCCTACATCGTGGATATAACCTTTAAAGTCGGGATGTTGTGTCAGTTTCTTGGCTTCGGCAATTATCGACTCATGGCTGCGGCTTCTGACCATTCTGCCCTGATGAAAGGCAATTGCACAAAAGCTGCATCCACCAAAACATCCGCGTGAACTGATAAGGCTGAACTGAACTTCAGCTATCGCCGGAACTCCACCCAGTTTTTGGTAAGACGGATGCGGAATCCGCTGATAATCAAAAGAGAAAACCTTGTCAAGTTCATTCCTTTCAAGTGGCATAGCGGGTTTGTTTTGAACAAGATATCTGCCTGCGCATTCCTGAACAACTGTTTTGCCACGGACGGGGTCGTTTTGCTCAAACTGTATTTTAACAGACTGGGCATATTTAACCAAGTCGCTTTTAACTTCTTTTGCCGACGGACAAGGTATATAATCAGTTATTCCATCGAGATTTGAAGCAATATATGCCGTCCCGTCCAGCCAGGTAATTTGCGAGATATCAAACCCCTGGTTTAAGGCATCGGCAATCTGCAACATTACCCTTTCTCCCATACCAAACAAGAGTAGATTTGCACTACTGTCAAAAAGTATGCTGCGACGGACACGATTTTCCCAGTAATCATAATGAGCAAAGCGGCGAAGACTTGCCTCGATGCCGCCAATTATAATTGGTATGTCGCCAAACGCCTCGCGTATTTTATTGCAGTACACTATTGTGGCACGGTCGGGACGGAGACCTGCTTTGCCGCCGGGCGAATAGGCGTCGTTGCTGCGTTTTTTCTTGGCAGCCGTGTAGTGAGCAACCATTGAATCCACATTGCCTGCCGAAACAAAAAAGCCAAGTCTGGGACGGCCGAATTGTGTGAAGTCGGACAGCTTGTTTATATCCGGCTGAGGCAGAATAGCAATTTTGTAGCCGGCATCCTCGAGAGTGCGGCTCAAAATAGCCGCAGCAAAGGAGGGGTGATCCACATAAGCATCACCCGATACAAATATAAAATCTACCGATTCCCAACCAAGCGAATGCATCTCCGCGCCGGTTATCGGGAAAAATTTAACACTCACTCAAACTTCCTCGTTTTCTAACATATCATTAAAGTCCTGACGGCTCATTATAAGCTGACGGGGTTTGTTTGAGCCGTCATAGGATGAAATAATTTTTTTCTTGTCAAGTATATCAAGCAGTCTGCCTGCCCGGGCATAGCCTACTTTGAGTCTGCGCTGTATCATAGAAGCAGAAATCTGACCAAGTTCAAAAGCTATTTCTGCGGCAGCTTCAAAGAGCTCATCCGAATCTGCTCCTTCGTCCGATTGCACTGCGGACTGAGAAGCTCCGCTGTTTTCAATCGTTTTACGGACCTCCTCATTATATTCGGCAGCTGACTGCTGTTTTATAAAGTTTACAACATTTTCGACATCGGTATCAGACACAAATGCACCCTGAACGCGGTTAAGTTTGGAAGCACCTGCAAGCATCATGAGCATATCGCCCTTGCCCATAAGCTTTTCTGCACCACCGCCGTCTAAGATTGTACGGGAGTCAACAGAGCTGGAAACTGCAAACGCAATTCGTGAAGGGATATTTGCTTTGATAAGACCTGTGATGACATCAACTGACGGGCGCTGTGTAGCAAGAACAAGATGCATACCGGCAGCTCTTGCCTTCTGAGCAAGACGGCATATGTAATCCTGAACCTCGCCGGGGGCAACCATCATAAGGTCAGCAAGCTCGTCAATGATAATAACAATCTGCGGAAGAGGACGCTTGTCCGGATCGTCAGCGGCAATTTTTTTATTGTAGCCGTTTATATCGCGGGAACCAACCTCGGCAAACTTTTTGTATCGTTCTTCCATTTCCTGAACTGCCCAGCAAAGTGCACCGGCAGCTTTGCGCGGGTCGGTAACTATTGGAACCAGAAGATGGGGAATATCGTTGTAAACCGAAAGTTCAACAACTTTGGGGTCAACCAATATGAGTTTAACCTCTTCTGGAGAAGCGTTGTATAAGATACTTGTAATCATAGTGTTAATGCAAACACTCTTACCCGAACCGGTAGCACCGGCAATTAAAAGATGGGGAGTTTTTGCAATGTCCATAACAACCGTTGCTCCGTTAATGTCACGACCAACTGCTACGGCAAGCTTGGATGTTGTATTTCTAAATTCAGGGGAATCAATAATGCTGCGCAGATAAACTGCAGAAACACTGTCGTTTGACACTTCAACACCCACATAACCGGGAAGAACCTCTATGCGCACATTATTGGCAGGAAGTCTTAAGGCAATATCCTGGTCAAGCGCAGTAATTTTATTAACCTTAATACCTGCTGCAGGAACAACCTCGTATCTTGTTACGCTTGAACCGCGGGTTATGTTGGTAACCCTTGTTTCAATACCAAAACTGCGGAAAATTTCAACAAGCTTTGCAGCGTTGTCTTTGAGCTCGTCAATCTTACCGCCGGAATGAACTTTGGGACCTTCATACAAAAGCTCGGGCTTTGGAGGTATGTATTCCTTTATAATGGGGGGCTCTTCAATTTCGATAGGCGTAATTTCACCAGACTCATCCCCGGAAGGAAGGTCTTGCATAGTCTCCGGCTCAGGCTCTTTTTCGGGAACTTTCTCGACAGACTCTTCAGCAGTGTCATTATTGTCATTATTGGCGAGGACATCATTTATTACTACCTCGTCATCAATATTGTTCCAATTGTACTCTTCAAGTTGATGGTCTGAAAACTCGATTTTTACAGAATCAATCTTCTTTTCGGAATTTTTAACTTCTCTGTCGTGACGGATATCCTCCTGAATATCCTCCTTGAGGTCGGTTGCGGCACGACGAATTCCTGTGAATGCCTTGCGAATAAGTGATGTTACTGAAATTTCAAAAAGATGAACAGCGAGAATGAGAATAAGAGCGATTATAACAACGCCGCTGCCTTTTGACATAAAGGAATATAAAATATCTGTCAGACATCCGCCTATAACACCACCGCTTTCACCGGTGTTTCCCAGATTAAAATAACCAATAACACCATTTTCGGGAAGCATTGGGTCACCAATGCGGTAAAGATAGTGCGCAAACATAGCGAAAAGCAGGGGGACAATTCCGGTAAGAATTTTTTTGCTGCGGAAGTTGTTTTCCTTGACTGAAATTATGCTTAAAACGGCCTCTGCAATTAAAATCACAGGCAGAATATAAGCTACATTTCCTAAAAGACCGCAGAATACTGACTTTAAAAAGTCCCCGAATGCGCCGAAAAATTCAGACCACATTCCCATTATAAAAATTATACCGAGTAAAGAAAAAACTATGGTGAGCGTTTCTTTTTTTGCAGGATTTGCAGATTGCCTTTTTTTAGGCGTGGAAACGGTCGTCTTTGTTTTCTTGCGTACTACTTTGCGTGCCATATATTTAACTCCTTAAAAGCTATTTTTTTACATATATAACTATTTTATCACAAATAAATTCTCATTGCAAATATTTTTTAATTTATGTATAGATTTTTTGGGCGGATTGTGGTACAATGTAATCATGACTTAAAAAAGGGGTGAGAAAATGGCATATACCTTTGATTGCATAGTGGTAGGCGGTGGAGCAGCGGGTATGATGGCTGCGGCAAAATGCGCTGAGAAAGGCCTGAGTACTTTGGTAATTGAAAAGAACAGCGCTTTGGGAAAAAAGTTGCGGATTACCGGCAAAGGCAGATGCAACCTCACCAACAACTGTGCCCCGGAGGATTTTTTTGAAAATGTAATAAACGGCAAAAAATTTCTGATGAGTGCAATATATAAATTTAATTCGTGGGACACTATGGCGCTTTTTGAAGAACTTGGGCTACCTCTTAAAACTGAGCGTGGAGACAGGGTTTTTCCTGAGTCGGACAATGCTGCTGATGTGGTTATGGCGCTGAAAAAATATATGGCGGCAGGAGGAGTCAAGGTGTTGCAGGACAGAGTGGTTTCGGTTGCAATATCAGAAGGCTATGTCAGGGGGGTTGTCACCGAAAACGGAAGAAAACTTACAGCCGCTGCGGTTATAATTGCAACAGGCGGGAAGAGTTACCCAGTGACAGGCTCAACCGGTGACGGATACAGACTAGCGTCAAAACTCGGGCATAGAGTGACAGAAATAAAGCCATCACTCGTGCCTGTAAATACGGCAGAAAGCTGGATAAAAAAGCTACAGGGCTTATCCCTTAAAAATGTTGTTTTGAATGTTTTCGACGGAAATAAGAAGGTTTTTTCGGAAATGGGAGAAATGCTATTCACCCATTTTGGCGTATCCGGTCCGCTTGTACTCAGTGCAAGCTGTCATATGGATGGTCTGCCCGACAGAAAATATAAAATGTCAGTTGATTTAAAACCGGCACTTGATGAGAAAAAGCTTGACGCCAGAATTCTGCGGGATTTTGAAAAAAACAGCAACAAAGATTTTATAAATTCACTTTCTGAGCTTTTGCCGGCTAAACTTATTCCTGTAATTGTAGACCTCTCAGGAATTAACCCTCGGGCAAAAATTCGTCAGATTACAAGAGAAGAACGGAAAAAACTGTGCATGCTGATGAAAAATCTGGAGTTTAATGCCATATCAATGCGACCCGTCAGCGAGGCGATAATTACAGCAGGGGGAATAGATACATCGGAGATTAACCCCTCCACGATGGAGTCAAGACTTGTAAATGGACTTTATTTTGCGGGCGAGGTTATGGATGTGCATGGATATACCGGAGGATTTAATTTGCAGATTGCCTTTGCGACAGCAAATCTTGCAGCGGAAAATATTGGGAAACGATAAAATTAGTATTGATTTTTTGGTCAAAAAAGAGTAAAATAAAATTTAATATGAATTTTGGAGGACAATTATGGCTTATTCTATTGCTATTGACGGTCCCGGAGGTGCAGGTAAAAGCACCATAGCGAAAATTATTGCAAAAAAACTAGGATGCGTGTACATTGATACAGGAGCTATGTACAGAGCGGTAGGTCTTTTTGCCGTGAGAAAGGGTATTGATACCGAAAACGCAGAGGCTCTTGGTGAAATACTTGATGAAATTGAAATCGATATTGAAAATATAGATGGCGTAATGCATATATTTCTCTGTGGCGAGGATGTTTCAGATAAAATTCGTACACCGGAGATTTCTATGGCGGCATCCAATGTAGCAAAAGCTGTGCCGGTTAGGCTTAAACTTGTTGAGCTTCAGCGCAAGCTTGCCAGCAGCAGTAATGTAATTATGGACGGTCGTGATATCGGTAGTTATGTACTGCCCAACGCTGATGTGAAAATTTATTTGACAGCAGATGCGGAGGACAGAGCAAGACGCCGTTATGATGAGCTTATCTTAAAAGACACCGATATAAAATATGAAGATGTCCTTGAGGATATGAGGAAACGCGATTATAACGATTCCCACAGGGAATTTGCCCCCCTCTGCAAAGCGGATGACGCTCTACTTGTAGATACCACGGGGTTTGAACTTGAACAGTCTGTTGAAAAGCTATTCAATATAATAATGAGTATTATAGGGTGATGATATGATATATAACCTTGTTACCGGATTTATGCATTTTTGGTATAAAGCGTGGTTCGGTGCGAAAATTACCGGAGTTGAGAATATACCGTCAGATGGTGGGTGCATTGTATGCGGCAATCATATAAGCAATCACGATGCAGTATTTGTTGCAAGCTATTTTCCGAGAAGATGTCTGTTTCTTGCGAAAAAAGAACTGTTTGTACCGGTTATAGGTCCGATTCTGAAAAAACTCGGCGGTATACCTGTTAACCGGAGTTCGAACGATATTGGCGCAGTGAAAGCATCGCTGAGGACATTAAAATCGGGAAAGCCATTGGTGCTTTTTCCGCAGGGAACAAGGTGTAAGGACCTGAAATTTGAAGATTTTAAAAATGGTGCACCATTTATGGCTGTTAAAACAGGAGTGCCCATTATCCCGCTTGGAATAAGCGGAAAATATAAAATGTGCGGCGGGCTAAGACTTGCGTTTGGAGAGCCTGTTTATCCTGAAAAATGCGACGGAGACGAACAACTGCTTGCACAAAAGCTTTATGAAAGTATAGAAGGTTTGGTTAACAATGGCTGAAATAATTCTTGCGAAAAGTGCAGGATTCTGCTTTGGAGTAAAAAGGGCGGTCAGCGAGGCTGAAAAGCTTGCCGATGAGCAAAGCGGAATTATAAATACATATGGTGAACTGATACACAATACTCAGGAAATAAATCGACTTATGGATAAAGGGCTTGTTCCGGCCGAGTCGGAAAAAGAAATTACAAGCGACAGAGTTATCATCAGAACTCACGGCGTGGGTGAGGATGTTATAGATAAGCTGACGGAAAAAGGGTGCCAAATTACCGATTTGACCTGCCCATATGTAAAAAAAATTCATAATATTGCAAAAAAGTATTGCAAAATGGGTATAAAAACTGTTATAATAGGAGATGGCTTTCACCCTGAAGTAATTGGAATCAGGCAAAGATGCTCTGAAAACAGCGTTATTCTGCAGGATGCTTCACAGGTGAAGGACGTGATAAGTGAGGATGAACCAATTGCGGTTGTTGCCCAAACGACGCTTAACAGACATACCTTTGAAACTGTCAAAGAAGAGATACTTCGGATAAATCCGTCCGCCGAGATATTTGACACAATCTGTTCGGCAACAGCAGAAAGACAGCTTGAGGCGGAAAGAATTGCACAAAAATCGGATGTGTTTTTTGTTGTAGGCGGAAAACATAGCTCAAACACAAAAAAACTTGAAGAGGTTGCAAAAAAAGTGTGTAAAGACACTTATCATATAGAGTGTGCAGGCGATATAAAAAAGGAAATGCTTGCAGGCAAAAAAAATGTGGGTATTACGGCCGGGGCTTCCACACCCGACCAAATTATAAAGGAGGTATATAATACCATGGAAAATCTTTCAAATCAGGAAAACCTTAATTTTGAGGAACTGCTGGAAGAATCATTAAACTATTTAAATACAGGGGATACAGTAAGCGGCATAGTTGTTGATGTGCGCCCGAACGAGGTTGTACTTGAGCTTAGCGGCTGTAAGTATAACGGTATAATAGATCTTGATAATCTCAGTGGCGACCCAAGTCTCAGCCCTGCTGACATTGTAAAAGTAGGCGATGAAGTCGAAGCTTTCGTTATTCAGGTGGACGACAATAACGGACAGGTTAGACTTTCAAGAAAAAAACTTGAACAGGAAAAAAGCAGAGAAGCTCTTAAAAAAGCGTTTGAAGCTGAAGAAATCCTTGAGGGTGAAGTTACCCAAATTGTTAAAGGCGGAATGAATGTTCTTATTGGAGAATCCATTGTTTTTGTTCCTGCTTCTCAGGCTTCTGACAGATATGTTGAAGACCTTGAAGCTTTTAAAGGTGCAAAAGTTCAGCTTAAAATCATTGATATGGGCACACAGGGAAGAAGACGCAGAATAGTTGGTTCTGTAAAAGCTGTTTTAAAAGAAGAAAACAAAAAGAAAAGAGAAGCTTTCTGGGCTGATGCTGCTGAAGGCAAAACATACACAGGTACAGTTAAGTCAATAACACCTTTCGGTGCATTTGTTGATATCGGCGGCGTGGATGGTCTTGTTCACATTTCCGAACTCTCCTGGAAAAAGATTTCTCATCCTTCTCAGGTTGTTAAAGAAGGCGAAGAAATTGAAGTATTCATCAAATCTCTTGATAAAGAAAAACAGAAAATCTCTCTTGGTTCTAAAAAAGAAGAGGACAATCCATGGACAAAGTTCATGGCTGACTATAAAGTTGGCGATATCGCAAATGGTACAGTTGTTAGACTTGTTCCATTTGGTGCATTCGTTGATATTGGCGGCGTAGATGGACTTATCCATATCTCCGACATTTCATGGAGAAGAATTAACCATCCATCTGAAGTTCTTTCCGAAGGACAGGTTGTTGAAGTAAACATTAAAGCAATTGATGAAGAAAAACAGAAAATCTCTCTCGGTTACAAACGCGTTGAAGATAATCCGTGGGAAATCTTTAAGAGCAAATACTCAGTTGGCGACACAGTGAAATGTAAAGTTGTAAGAATTGCATCTTTCGGTGCATTTGCTGAAATTGTTGAAGGTGTAGATGGTCTTATCCACATTTCTCAGATTTCTTACGACAGAATTAATGCGGTTGCAGATGCTTTAAAACCGGGTGACGAGGTTGAAGCAAAAATTGTTGAAGTTAAAGAAGAGGACGGAAAAGTTTCTCTTAGCATCAAAGCTCTTTTAACTCCTCCTGAAGTACCTGCCGAAGAAGCAGAAGAGGATGAAGGTGCTGTAACAGAAGACATGCCCATGTCTGTTGGTACAGAAAACACAGTTACTCAGTTTGAAGTGGCTATGGAAGAAGCAAACGACGCTGAATAATTTTAAAATTGCTAAAGGGACCGGGTAGCCGGTCCCTTTTTATATCAAATTTGAACAAAAAATAAAAAATTTCATGAAACTCTTGACAATTTCGTTTAACTTTGGTATAATAACTAAGTCGCTGTACGAGAATAATTAAGTACGAGCATACTTGCGGGTGTAGTTCAATGGCTAGAATCTCAGCCTTCCAAGCTGATTGTGTGGGTTCGATTCCCATCACCCGCTCCATTTTAATTTCATATATGTGCCTGTAGCTCAGCCGGATAGAGCAACTGCCTTCTAAGCAGTGGGTCAGGGGTTCGAATCCCTTCAGGCACGCCACCGATCCCAGCCGGGGTTGGACAAGGTGTTAGATGGTGGGTATAGCTTAGTTGGTTAAAGCACCAGATTGTGGTCCTGGGGAGCGTGGGTTCAAGTCCCATTACCCACCCCATTACCCTTGATTTACATGCCGTTAATCCGCCATGAGGATAGCGGCAGTTTAAATCTTGTATTGGGATGTAGCCAAGTGGTAAGGCACCAGACTTTGACTCTGGCATTTCGTAGGTTCGAGTCCTGCCATCCCAGCCATATTCGGGCTATTAGCTCAGTCGGCAGAGCACCTGCCTTTTAAGCAGGGTGTCCCGCGTTCGAATCGCGGATAGCTCACCAAAGAAAACGGCAAAGCCGTTTTCAAGTAAAATACCGGAGCCGGGAAATTTCCCGGGTTTCCGTCAATATATAGGTCGGATTTTCTGACCACCCCATATTTGGGCTATTAGCTCAGTCGGCAGAGCACCTGCCTTTTAAGCAGGGTGTCCCGCGTTCGAATCGCGGATAGCTCACCACATCGGAACAAGTTTTGCTTGTTCCGATTTTTTATACAAAAACACTTTTCTTTAATGGATTGCTGTGATATAATCTTATTGAGGTGAAAATAATGCAGGAACTTATTAAAAGAATAAATGAGCTTTCAAAAAAATCCCGTGAAGAGGGGCTTAATGAGGAAGAAAAAGCCGAACAGGCAGAGCTTCGTCAAAAATATATTCAGAAATTCAGACAGGGTATGGAAAACACCCTTAGCAATGTCTATATAATGGACGAAAAAGGAAATAAGAAAAAAGTGGGGAAGAAAAAATAATTAACATATTGTGAATATGTCTGCTTTTCAAAATGGGATCGATATGTCAATAAAAAGGATAACGAATTGAAACAAAAAAGCACTTGCATTCGGCGGTTGGTCTTAGGGAGAAATCACCGTTGTAAGTGCTTTTTTTATATTTCTGTAAATTCACCATTATCAAATTTATATTTTCTTACTTCACAACCCCAACCGGCTTCGTCTTTATAATCGTGAGAGAATAAAAATGTGCCGTCCTGAAGTGTTGCAATTTCTGTTGAACCATATGGAAAATATGAACCTGATAAACCGCGGTCATAATTCCATTTTTTCAGCATCCATACCGATTCTGTCGATTTTGTCAATGGCTATTCCCTGAACATGGCCGGTGTTCATACCGTCAACTTTTATATTTATATTTTTCTCTTATTCTAAAATGTTAGTGGTTATAAAATCTACGCCCCAGGAAACAAGTTTTTCAGCAGCTTCTTTATCGTCACATGTCCAGCAATTTACTTTTATGTCCTTGGAGTGGAGAAAAGCGATATTTTCTTCTGTCAGACAGTCATATTTAACATCAAGGTTCAGGGTGTTATTGATAAGCTTCTCTATAACCTCATCGGTAATTTCTTTGGTTAGCCACTGGATTTCGGCATCCTTCAAAAGACTGCGGAGAATGATGCAGTTATCAAGCTTGAAAGAAATAAATATCATATTTTCGAGATATTCTTCACCACGAATTTCTTCTATAATTTTTTCAATATCCGGCTTTTCAAAATAGTTTTTCAGTTCAAGAACACATTTTTTACCGTATTTTTTGCAGATTTTAATATAGTCCTTTAAAAGAGGAATTCTTATATCCTGACGGTTAAAAGAACCATCCAGGTCGGGCAAAATAATGTTTTCAACAGCTGAATAGGGGTTTTCTTCTACGTTGATTTCAATAGTTTCAAGGCTTACTCTCTTGGTAGTTTCGTCGTGTATTACAACAAATTTTCCATCGGCGGTTTTGTGAATATCTGTTTCTACACCGAAATAGCTTCTGTTGCCGGCAGCAACAAATGCCGGATAAGTATTTTCCTGTTCAATGCCGCTGAGCCCACGGTGGGCAATTATTTTGGTATTGTCTGAGTTGATTTTGATTGTGTCCATAATATCCTCCTGGTTATGTTTATTATAATTGGAATGATTATCAACTGTAAGGTTATTCCGGGTATAGTGTCAAATATACCACCTGATATGAATGCATAAAAAGAAAATGGCTTGTCGGCAAGCCGAGTAAAATTGCTTTGACAACACCCCATACAATCCATCCGGAAATTATTGCCGAAATTAGACAAAAATATAAATATCCGGTTGAATATTTTTTGATGGGAGTAAAGTATGCCGACTGTAAATCCATATGCGGCAAGCTCACACGCCATCCATATGGAATTGGGAGAAAAATAATAATCCTCGAAAACGGGCAGGATTGCTCCAACAAACAGTCCATACTTTGCGCCGCAAATGAGTCTGCAAAGAATAACGGGAATATGCATTGGAAGCAAACTGTCGCCTGTTTCCTTTATCTGCATGGTGAAAAAGGGGAGAGTTATTCCAATTGCCAGAAACAGTGCAGAAAGTATGAAATTTTTTAATATAGGTCTATAAGTAGGCTTCGTGTAATCATTCTATGCAAAAAGTCGTATCAAAAGAATTTCTTTTGATACGACTCATAAATCTCTGCATCAATTTTATTATACTACTGTGCGGCTGATTTGTCAATAATAACTAAGGTAAGTTTTGGGAGGGGGGATTTGTTTATTAACCATTCAAACGCATACCTCTCGGTCGATGACATAAACACACCACTAAAACGAAAAAAGCCGTACAAAGTACGACTTTTTCATTTGGTTGCGGAGGGCGGATTTGAACCACCGACCTTCGGGTTATGAGTTCAAAATGGCACTTAACGCGAAATGCACTAATGGTTTAAAATTGCACGTATTTTCGCTCTTTTTAGCAATTTGTCTGTTAGCGTTTTTTCATATCTTTTCGCAAGTTTTCACATAAACAATGGACAAGTAATGGACAAACATTTAATGTGCTTGTTTTTGAAATATAACACCGGATAGGGTTTCTGCTGCTTGTTCACTTGCCTTTTCAATTATGTGTGAATAGATGTCCGTTGTAGTCGAAACCTTTTCGTGCCCTAACTGCTTTGACACAGTTACCACATCAACGCCCTGCGTTATCAGAATGCTTGCAACGGTGTGCCTGAATGCTTTAGGGTTTACATGAGGAAGATTGTGTCGCTTAGAAAATTTACGCTGCCAATCGGTTATACTGTCCGGATGCATAGGTTTGCCGTCACTCTGAACAAAAACAAAATCATTTTCTATCCATCGGTCAGAGCCGATTACACCTATAGTTTGAGAACCTTGCCAACGGTCGCCGTTATTGTATTTCAAGTTTATATATTCTTTTCGGTATTCCTGAAGGAGCGGTAATATTTCTATAGGGAATTTTACTTTGCGGGCCTTGCGTGTTTTTGTAGATGTCTCATAAACGCCGATTTTTGGTGAATAAAGGACATTATTTTCAATGTATAGAATTCTGTTGACCTTATCTATTTTATCCCATTTTAACCCTAAAATCTCGCCCCGACGGCATCCTGTTACCATAAGCAATAAAGTGAGCAGCCTATATTTTAACGGCTCCTTTTCTAAACATTCGAGTATTTTTTGTGTTTCATCAATTTGAAAATAGTTTACCTCTGTTTTTTCAACTTTTGGAGGAGTTGCTTTTCTTGCAGGATTAAAAGGTATTAGCAGTTCTTTTTCTGCCTGCGAAAGTATGGATGATATAAAGCGGTGGTACTCTAAAATGGTTTTACTGGAGAGCTTACCGCCGGTTTTTCTATTCATACCTTCCTGGGCAAGCTGCCTGTAAAAGTCATTCAGATGTTTTGGGTGTAAGTCGCAGAGCTTAATATGGCCGATGGCCTTGTTTGTCAGTTCTGTAAAACTTTCATAACGCTCTATTGTGGAAAGCTTGAGTCCGGAGCATTTTTTTAACTCGATTACATAGCGAGAATATTCGGCAAAGTTTTGTTTATTATCTCCTGTTAAGCCGTTTCGAACCTTTTCCTCAAATAGCGTTGCCTGACGATTCAGTTCTTTCTCTATCTGTCTTTCTGTCATGCCGGCAGACGGCGTCCATGTAATTTGCTTTATAATCTGCTTATCTTCAATATCATAGCCGGCAGAAACTCGTATTTGATATGATTTACCTCTTTTTCTTATGCTTGCCATAAAAAATACACTCCTTCTTTATCGTTGACAAAATGGAGCGCATATGATAAAATATAACCGTGGTTGGTGTGTATTTTATATAAATATGCACTACGGGCCGCTTTTGGTGTTCCAGCACCGGAGCGGTCTTTTTTATTTGTCTAAAATTCTCTTATAAGTTTAACGACCTTGCCGAGAACTCGGCATTGTTCAAGGTCGGAGCCTTCAATTCTTTTTGTTTTGTATTCTGGGTTAATGGGGATAAGCTCCATCCAGTCCTCTCCGAACACATAATTCACCTTTTTAACACTTGCTTCATCTCCGTTATATAATATAACCGCCAGTGTTCCAGAATCAACTGATGTGCACTTCTGAACGAGGATGCTATCGCCATCAACAAGGGTAGGGTACATTGAGTCGCCATTTACTCGAAGCATAAAGAAATCTTCTTTCGGTCTGCCGTTGAGCATAGCTACAGGTATGTCAACTATTCGCCCGGTTGGTATTTCATCCGCCATACCGTTATAGCCTGCTTTAACCGTTCCTATTTCCTCAAAAGAAACGAGACCTTCAACGGGGTATGCATTGGAAGGGAGAACATGGTTTCTTTCTAATACCTCACAGAAAAAGTTATACAGATTCTCTTCGTTGAGTTTTTTAGGCTCGTGTGAAGATGCAAGCTCATTTAAGTACACCCCAACCAAATATTCGCAAGAGACGTGTAAGCGCTCTGCAATGCCTAAAATTATTTTTTTTAATTCGGTTCCTATAACAACATTAGAAGGGTTTATCTCCTCCCAGCCCATAAGGTAGCCAGGAGAAACATTTAGTGCGTCGGCTATTTTTTCAATTTTATCTCGACGCATATTTGCAATGTTGCCGCTTTCCCAACGCGAGACTGTAGCCTCGCTCACTCCGACTTTTTGAGCTACCTCGAACATTGTCAGATTTAGTTCCTTTCGTCTATTCTTTAGCCTTTCGCTCATGTTCATAGTATCACCTCTTGACATATTTAAAAAAATATGTTAATATAGGTGTAGAAAAGGGAGCAACCCTGGTTGTTTCCGCTTATAAACTGTTTATTTGATTAAACCGCTTACTTGGCAGAGTAGGCGGTTATTTCTTTATGTAAAGGATTATAATCATTACTAATAAAGTAAAAGATATTATCTCTTCCATAGTAACACCCCCTTCCGGTAGGTGTCGGAAACAACCGCCGCTCCCTTAACTACAAACACATTATAACACACGACTTGCGAAAAAGCAAGTATTTTTTGAAATATTTTTATAAAACTTGCGTAAAAGTATTGACAAAGAAATTGGTTTATGATATGATAAACTTGCGTAAACGCAAGAAAGGAGGGGCGAAATATGTTTAATCAGAAACTACTCAAGGCAAAGATTATAGAGGCTGGAACCTCTGTCAAAGAGCTTTGTAATGAATTGAGCGTGTGTGAAGCCACGTTTTATCGAAAAATATCAAGAAACGGAGATTTTACAAGGCACGAAATAAAGCAATTAGTAGATTTGCTTAATTTGTCTAACGAGGAAAGAAACAAAATTTTTTTTGCTTAATAACTTGCGTAAACGCAAGAAAGGAGAATGACTAATGGATTATACACCAACCACGCCGGGCAAAGATTGCTGCATACCGAAGATGCGAACAATTAAAGAGCTTGCGGCGATTGTAAAGAAATCAGACCCGGAAACAAAGCTCTCAGAGAGGGCGATAAGAACCTTAGCAAAGTCGGGAGAGTTGCCGAGCGTGCAGATAGGAAATAAGTATTTGATTTCACTTGAGACTTTTGAGGAGTTTCTAAAAGGCAACACACAGAGGGGCAATGTCGCGGAGTCAATATGTGCTGGTATAAAGCCAGTGAGGATTTAGGAAGGAGAATGACAGAATGAAAACAATTAAAATTGGTGGCAAGGAATATCCGATAGCCGGATATTCATCGGAATGTATTCTTGAAGATGGGACGGTGTTGAATGATATTCCGATAGCAGATATACCTATGATGTCGGACTATAAGTGGCAGCTTAATTGCCTTAATGACCGCTTGGAACATCCGGAAAAATACAGCAAAACTGAAAATGTAGAAGAAACGATTAAAAAACTTAAACAATGGCTTGCAGCTCACGAGCCGGTGGGGATGTCGTTATGACAATAGCATTATACATACTTTTACTTGCCGGGACCTATTATTTCGGACAAGCCTATGGAGATATAACGCCATTTGTGGCGGTTCTGATGGGCGGACTTATAGCCGCTTTTGCAATGATTAAAGAAAGGAAGAAAGGAGCTGATGATTGATGTATTATTATACTTGCCCGGACTGCCATAGTAATCTCGACCCCGGAGAGGTTTGTGATTGCAAAAAAGAAAAGCAGCCCCCGGAGAAAGAGTGCTGCTTTTCAAGTCAAGTGCTACAAGGTGATGGAACCACCTGTATTAACAAGACTATTATATCACAAAACAAGTAAGCAGTCAAGTTGCTATAAGGGAGAACATAATGGATTTAAAACAGTTAGAAGAGTTAAGTAAAAATATCCCGGAAGCAGATAGGGATTTTATACTTGAATATGTTGCCAAAAATGGAATGGAAGGCTTTAATCAGCAGGTTAAAGCCTTTAATGGCATAATTCAACTGTCAGGCATAGAAAGTGCAGGGACAGAATGGTTATGGAAACCATACATTCCACGTGGAAAGGTAACAATCATATCTGCAGACCCAGGAACCGGAAAAACATACTTTTGTCTGTATTTGGCAGCGGCAGTATCAACGGGCAGACCATTTTACGGACAACTGCCCGACTTGATAAGAGAACCGGCGAATGTTATATATCAGACCGCCGAGGACGGCATAGCAGACACGATAAAACCAAGGCTTGAGCCGATGCAGCCCGACTTTAGCAAAATATACATAATTGACGAGAGCAACGAGGGGTTGAGCTTATCTGATGACCGCATTGAGTTTTATATGAGCATATACCGCCCTGCGCTTATGATATTTGACCCCCTGCAGGCATACCTCGGAGCGGATGTGGATATGCATAGGGCAAACGAGGTGCGCCCCATCCTGTCGAAAATAGGGCATTTAGCGGAAAGATATGAGTGCGCAATAGTTTTTGTCATGCACAATAGTAAAATGGGTTCAAATAAAGCCTTGTACCGTGCGTTAGGTTCAATGGATATACCTGCTATTGCCCGTAGTATGCTTGTAATGGCTAAAAACCCGGAGAACGAAGAACAAAAACTCATTTGTCATGAGAAATCAAGCCTTGCCCGGCACGGTAAGTCTATCCTTATGAGAATAGCTCCAGAACAGGATGGAGTTGTATTTGACGGGTTTACCGACCTTAAGGCAGACGATATTTTAACCCCTGCCAAGGATGGACGGAACAAGCCGAGCGTTAAAAAGGACGAGGTTGAAGACAAGCTTGTGGAGCTTCTGTTCTCCAATGACGGAGCGGTGAGCCTCGAACAAGTTGAGGAGCTGCAGAGGGAATGTGGTTGGGGTAAAAGTACCTTGTATAATGTTAAATGCGAATTAAAACTTAAATCTGTAGTTACCGGCTTTGGGAATTATAAGAAATCGTGGTGGCTATTGCCGGATAAGGACGTGCGAAAGTTTAAGGAACAGCTTAAGAAAATCGAGGGACAAACTGCAATAAATTCATAAACTCTTATTTTGGAAAATTGGGAAATAAAAAAGACAAAATTCCCACTATCTCTTAAGAACAATATTTTATTTTGGAAAATTGATTAAAAGTGTTTATTTATGCGGTCATTTACAATTTTCCATGTAGTGTTTCTATTTTGGAAAATTGACAATCTTCCAGTACACCAATTTTCCAATCGTGGAAAATTGATAACAGACTTTATTTATGCAGTTTTCTTTCAATTTTCCATTATAACTTTATTTCCCTTTCACGCGCACGCGCGCGAGGGAGAAAGCAGGGTGTTCTGATGATAGAAGAAATTAAAAAGACAACATACAAATTTACGCAGCGTATTGCAAAGGGCGAAGATGCGCATGGTGAGTATTTGAATTGGTTCGCATCCTTGCCGGCAGAGTTTAAAGATTATGCCCGGAACGTATATGAGATATTTGAGCAATTAAGCTTTGGGCATATATCAGTTGAGGATGCAAAAATTAAATGGCTTAAAATAACGGCCGAGCTGAAAGAGGTGAATCGACATGACGGGTAAAGAGGCAAAAAATGCATATATGCGAGAGTATAACAGAATCCGGAGAGATAAAGAAAAGGCAGCTGAATATAACAGAAAATGGCGCCGCAGGAATCCGAATAAGGTTAAGGAGTACCAAGAACGGTATTGGGAGAATAAGGCGGCCCTGATGAGTGAGCATAAGACCAACCTTGAGCGTATTAAAAATATGTCCACTGCCAAACTTGCCGAAATAATTAAGTGTCCGCACGAAGGTAAGCCAGATGTATTAAACAGTTATTGCTCGCAGTATAGAAGCTGCTCTGACTGCACACGGGCATGGCTTGAAAGAGAGGCCGACAATGGCAAATAAACAGAACTTAAAACCACAGGCGCATAAATTAACTGTCGAAGAACAGTCGAGAGGCGGCAAACGGTCGGCACAGGTAAGGGCTCAAAAGAAAAAGTTTAAAGAGCTTGTCGAAATAGCTCTGTCAGCAGAAAACAATGATAAAAGTTTGATTGAAATTGCCAAAGCATACGGAATTGAAAGCGTTGATAATAAAAGCATGACTGTTTTAGGGTTGATAAGGGCAGCAGTCGGCGGAAATGTATCAGCCTTTGACAGGTTATGCGAGCTTATCGGAGAATCACCCGGACGTGATACCGAAGATGCCTTCCGTATGTTGGTTGATGCAATTAAAACTATTTGACGGGGGTGATTATCAAAATCAGGGCAGATATTAAAACCAGACAAAACCAGATAAAATTTTATTAAACGAAAGGTGATTAAAAATGAAAGTGAACCATGAACAGACAAAAAACAAAATACTTGACATCTGCAGAGTGTTAAGAGACCAGGCGAATTATGCCAAGGCGTTCCGCCAGGAGTCGAAAAAGGTAATTGATGATGAAATGCTTGCGCAGAAATACAAGAACGACAAGCTTGCTCAGCTGCGTGAGGCATATAATGCCAAGTATAACGAAACAAAGGACAAAGTTGTAAAAATGCTCGGAGAGATTGCCGAAATCGAACTCGAGCAGGAAAAAATCCTTGAACTCGACGTTCCGGAGTTTTCAAATACTCTTGCAACTATTAACGCAGCACAGGGCAAGCTCCCTGCAGATGTAATAGAGGGTATTAAATTAAACTTTGCCGGACAGTACCAGGCATTACTTGCAATCAAAGCAGCGTTTGAACGCTATGAGGTTGATTTGGCGCCGTACAGTTATGAAAAATATGTAACAAGTGTTGCTTTTGCTATCAGATCTCTGGAGAATGCTGCGGCCAATATCGAGCAGGACGAGGTCAGCACAGTTTTAAGCCTCAAGCGCTTATTTGATGATGTGCTTAAATTCGGCAAAATCAGAGGCATTACTTTTACACCGGACCAAGAGACCTTTGGAGAGTTTGACGAAGAGGAAGAAAACCTTCTCGCACGTCGCGCAATGGGACTGATTGATTAACATAAACCTGAAAAAACCTGAAACATAGAAAACCGCTCCCGTCCGTTCATCAGGATGGGAGCGTTAAAGAAAAATGATATTAAATATGCCAAATGCATTAGCACCATTTATTATTATATCATAAGGCGGTGTAAAATGCAAATGACAAATGAAGAACTTGCCATAAGGATAGAAAACGGAGAGCCTGAGCTCATGACGGACCTGTATAATAACTGCCGGCGACTTCTCGGAATGGTTGCATTGAGGTATTATAACCAGTATCCTTCCAGGTGCGCAGAGTGCGGAATAGAAATTACTGACCTTATAAACGAAAGTTATTTTGCCCTGCCGGCAGCAGTAAAGGCATATTGTGCAAGTGACAGGGAGTATAAATTTACGGCTTTTCTCCGCTATCCGTTGGCAAAAATATTTAATCAGCTTTTAGGGTTCAGAACAAAGCAAGGTCAGGCAGAGCCTTTAAACCATTGCCGGAGTCTTGATGAACCTATTCCTGGAGCGAATGATTTAACCTATGGCGATATGGTTGAGGACATAAGTGCAGCGGAAATATATGAGGAAGTCGAAAAACGCGCCGATTTTGTCACGCTTTATGAAGAAATGGAAAAGTTATCAGATAAAGAGCAAGACGTCCTTAAACGGCATTATTTTGAAAATGAGACCTTTTCAAATATAGCCCGCTCCGACGGTGTTTCAAACAATGCTATTCAGCAGCACAAAGTCAAGGCGCTCCGAAAGCTCCGCAAGAGTAAGCGGATGCGTGACTGTTACTATGTTAACTACAGTGCGCTTGCTTATAGACATGTAGGCCATAGTGAGTTTGCCCGGACATGGACTAGCTCTACTGAATGGGCCGCATTAAAGGCTATGCCAGGTAAATCTGATTAAAGAAAGGTAATTGATATGGAAAAAAACAAAACCCATATAAACAAAGAAATGATGCTGCAGGAAATTGAAAGGGATTTCGGGCTTGATGTAAGCGGCATAGTTTCGGCAAAGATTATAGGCAAAATCATTGACCTTATAAACAAAGCTTATGCTAAAGGATATGCTGCAGGAAAAAGTGAGGTGAGCTCTGTTGACAGATAAACAAAAGAAATTTTGCGAGGAATATATGATTGACCTCAATGCAACACAGGCGGCAATTCGTGCCGGTTATTCTGAAAAGACTGCTACAAAGATTGCAAGTGAGAACTTGACAAAACCAGACATTCAAAAATATATAGAGCAGCTGCAGGAAGATGCCAGGGCAAAAACAAAACTTCAAGCTGAAGATGTAATATCAGAACTCTGCTCAATAGGGTTTGCCGAAATTGATTTATCAAAAATAAAACCTGCAGACAAAATTAAAGCATTGGAAAACATTGCAAGACTGCTCGGCCTGGATGCTCACTCTGACGATGAAATGTTAAGCAGACTTGATAAGGTTTTAAACTTAATTCCGGGTGAGTGGTAATAAAAACAGATAAGGTTTTGGGAAGGGTTTTAGAATACCGGGCAGGGGGTAAAGGAGTGATGCCTATGAAAGTATAAATCTGAAAGGGGTGATAGTATTGGCATTAACCACCAAAGACGAAACGATATTGTCGGCGTTGTTATGCTGCGGAACGGTTGCAAGCGCCTCAAGGTTATCCGGGATAAAGCGCTCTGATATTAAAAAGAGGCTTGAGGATAAAACCTTCAGGGCAGAGCTTGACCGCAGATATGCGGCAATGCTTGACGAGGTGTGCTCGGAAATATAACCGGGCCAAGATTATCATACAAAGGAGTGAAAAACATTGATAAACCACGATAAAACAAAGGGGCATATAGTAAAACTCATATCTATATGCAAAAACATTATTCAGGATGCCGTAAAGCTTTTTGAAGAAATGAACAAAATCAGAGAGTATGTCGATTTTACGCAGGATGCCAAAGACAGAAAAACTTTAGAAGCAAAAACTGCAGCAAAAGAGGCAAGAATCAAGTATTGCGAGGAGCTTACAGAGATTATTTCTTCTGTTCAGGTAGCAGAGGCGGAAAACGCTGCATACTTTGACCCTGCTGATGCCAGAGTACTAGGAGCTGCGGAGCTTATTAACTCAATCGGCAATGCGGCAGACGATAAACTGTGTGAAAGTATTGTAAAAACGTTTAAGGGATATTATCTTGCTTTAAGATATTTAAAATCTCTTTTTGAAAAGAACGGTCTGTTGACCGGTGTAATAGACGGTGTTCTGATAGACGTCAATTCAATGGCACAGGAATTTTATATCTTAATTCGCAATGTGCAAAATGAAGGTGAAACAGACGTTGCAAGCGCGTTTAATCTTGCAAATACTGCCATTGACCTTGCTGATAAATTAGGCATAGAATTGTCGGACGGTGAGAAAGACTTGGGAATGGATTACGGTACATATTTAAATATTGTCCGTTATCCTTCCATGAATACGACTGCCCAGGTATAAATACATAGGCATATAATCCAACACAAAATTTATTTTTCCTTTTGACCCTGCCGGAACCACATCCCCGGCAGGTTTTTTTGTTTTTTAAAATATTGATTTGGGGTATGCATTTTAATTGATAGAAGATAATAAATAATATTGATACTGATATTCTGTTGTCAATATGTATTGACAAAAACAAGAAAATGGAGTAAAATAATTATGTTGAAATACATTCCGGTGATGTTTGGCTGCAAGAAGGAATATGAAACGTACTTAAAGAAGGAAGTAAAGATGAGCAAACCATTAAACGTTAAGGATTTATATGGAAAAACGGCAGAGGATTTGTTGCGAATGACAAATCAGGAAAGATCAATCCCAGTAAACCTAAAAAAAATCCTAGAAAAATTTAATATTTCAGCAATATCTATGGATTTTGAACCTATGGAAAAAAGTTCAAGCGACCCGAATAGAAAAATTTTAGGTGCAATAGTGTGTGATGATGATAAAGCCGCTATTTTTTACAACTGCAACGATGAAGTTAATGGACATAGATATAGATTTACCATTGCACACGAACTTGCTCATTGTACTGTTTCCAAAGCATGCAATCATATAGATTTTCGACTAGATCCGTTGCTCTTAGACGAGAAAGAGATTGCGGCAAACACTTTTGCGGGAGAACTGTTAATTCCTGAAGGTAGCTTATATGAAACAATAGGCAAGTTAATATTGCCATCCATAGCAGTATTATCGGACATTTTTGAAGTTTCAGTTAATGTCATGAGAGAACGATTGCGATTTTTAAATGTAGAGGAAAAAATCTCCGGATATAACTGTTAAGGAGTTTATTTAGATGTCAACGGATAAAAGCAATAGAGATAATTTAGAACACAATGAAAATAACATGGACGGCGTTGACACAAAGTTGGTTAGTGAACTTCTCTCTCTCATGCCGTCAATCCCTACCTATGATTTTGTAGGCGATAACCTTCCACAAAAGACATTTAAAGACAAAATTGACGATGCTAACAAATCTGTTGAAGATAAAATAGTAGACGCTTATGTAAAGGCTGAAACAGCTAAATTAAAACAGCAAAAGCCGATTGCTATATTTGTGCTAGTTATATTTTTGTTGCAGTTGGGTGCTTTTAATACAATTATGTTCTTTGTTGTGCTAAAGGCGATAACTGTTTTTGAATCTACAAATTTTATAAGTGTTATAGATTTTTTAAAGTATTATGTTGGAGCTGTTGTTATTGAGTTGATTGCGTTGGTTACGATTATTGTTAAAGGTTCTTATTCGTTAAATACAAATAAAATTGTAGAGAAAATAATTAATAGAAAAAAACTTTAAAAATCAAGAATAAATTTTTTGAAGGCAGAGAGTATCTGCCTTTTTTATTACATAACTAAAAATGTTTTATAAATATTGATACACTTACGGAATGTATTAAATTAGGTGTCTTAATTAAGGTGATTTATTGTTTCCTGTCCTTTGATAAAAAGACAGGATTGAAGGAAAGATAGTAAAAGTTCGTAATTAAAAAAGCACCCTTGTTAATTTTGTTAAGAGTAATGGACAAATAATGGACAAAACACAATTCCGTATAATTGTAGAAAAAATGAAAAAGGCCTGAAATCGTTGATTTCAAGCCTTTTCTTATTTGGTTGCGGAGGGCGGATTTGAACCACCGACCTTCGGGTTATGAGCCCGACGAGCTACCAGGCTGCTCCACTCCGCGATATAGAAAATGGTGCTCGAGACCGGAATCGAACCGGTACGGGGGTTAAATCCCGCAGGATTTTAAGTCCTGTGCGTCTGCCAGTTCCGCCACTCGAGCGAATGTTCCCAGCTTAACGCTTTTCGATTCTGCCTCATAAAGCAGTCCCATGAAAATATGTTTTTCTGAGAGCATAAATAATTATAGCACAGGAAGAAGTAATTGTCAAGATGTTTTTTGAAAAACATGATTGACTAGAGAAAAAATATATATTATAATATATGTAGAAATTGTGCAATTATACTAAAATTTTAAATATTTCCAAAAACTTAAAAAAACTATTGACAAACAGAGTGAGTTGTGGTACAATGAATAGTACCTTGGCATAGGCTCTTTTTTTTTCGACAATTTAGATAAAGCCGTAGCCTGAAAATTAAAGGAGGATACAGCAATGAGAGTTAAAATCACACTTGCTTGCGGTGAATGTAAACAGAGAAATTACGACACCATGAAAAATAAGAAAAATGATCCTGACAGACTGGAAATGAAAAAATACTGCAGGTTCTGCAAAAAACACACAATGCATAAGGAAACAAAATAATAGTTTCCGTGCAGAAAAAGTAAGCCGAAAGGACGGAATCTTTTATGGCAGATAAAAAAGAAAAAGTAAAATTCGGCACCAGAATCGCAGGTTGGTTCCGTGGTGTAAAATCCGAATTTAAAAAAATAATCTGGCCCGCTCCCAATAAGATTGTAAAAGATACCGGTATTGTTATTGTTACCGTTGCTATCGTTGCAGCTTTCATTTCAATATGTAACTGGGTGTTCCATTTAGGTATTGAAACCCTGCTTGGTTAATCTTATAAGGAAGGAGAAAAGCGGCATAGTCCCGCTTTTTCGAGCGTATGGCTGAAATTGCAAAATGGTATGTTATACATACCTACTCGGGTTATGAGAAAAAGGTTGAAACCAACATCGCAAAGCTTATTGAAAATCGTGGTCTGCAGGAACAGATTACGGATATAAGAGTGCCTGAAGAAGTGTCGGTGGACCCTGAAACAAAAAAAGAAAGCAAAAGAAAGCTTTTCCCGGGTTATGTATTTATTAAAATGGTAATGTCTGATGACGCATGGCATGATATTAAAAATATTCGTGGCGTTACAGGCTTTGTTGGACCCGAATCCAAACCGGTCGCATTGACTGAAGAGGAGCTTGAAAGCATGAAGCTTGAGGTGAAACCGGTTAAGATTGATTTTGTCGAAGGTGATACTGTCAGAATTATTGACGGACCGCTTAACGGATATTTGGGTAAAGTTATGGAACTTAAAGCTGATAAAAGCAAGGTTAAACTTTCTGTTGATTTGTTTATGGGCAGAGAAACCGAGGTTGACCTTGAAGTAAATCAGGTAGAAGTTTTAGATTAGTATGGCTTCCGCTTATGGGCGGATTGTTATAGTGGGAGGATGTAAATTTTCATGCATCTGCCATCACCACATTGTTTATAAGGAGGCGTAAAACATGGCTCAGAAAATAGCAGGTTTTATTAAATTACAGATTCCTGCGGGCAAAGCTACTCCGGCACCCCCGGTTGGTCCTGCCCTGGGTCAGCATGGTGTTAACATCATGCAGTTCTGTAAGGAATTCAACGAAAAAACCGCTAAGGATGCAGGTCTTATCATACCTGTAGTAATTACTGTTTTTGCTGACAGATCTTTCACATTCATCACAAAGACTCCGCCGGCAGCAGTTCTTCTCAAAAAAGCTTGTAAAATTGAAAAAGCAAGTGGAGTACCTAACAAGACAAAGGTTGCTACAATTTCAAAAGCTGATGTTCAGGCAATTGCGGAAACAAAAATGGCTGACCTTAATGCAGCTAACATTGAAACTGCAATGAGCATGATTGCGGGAACAGCTCGCAGCATGGGTATTGTTGTTGAAGACTAATTGGGATCAGACCCTTTAAAACTGTGGGAGGAAGACAAGAAGGTCTTTCGTAAAACCACTTAGGAGGTAAAAATAGTGAAAAGAGGAAAAAATTATCTTGACGCTGTCAAGATGTATGACAAAACTCAGCAGTATGATCCTGCGGAAGCAGTTGAACTTACAGTTAAAATGTCCAAAGCTAAGTTTGACGAAACCGTTGAAGCTCACATTAAACTGGGCGTTGACTCAAGACATGCTGACCAGCAGGTTCGTGGTGCAGTTGTTCTGCCTCACGGTACCGGTAAAAAAGTTAGAGTTTTAGTATTTGCTAAGGGTGACAAACTTGCTGAAGCAGAAGCTGCAGGTGCGGATTTTGTAGGTGGCGAAGAGCTCATTCCGAAAATCCAGAACGAAAACTGGTTTGAGTATGATATTATCGTTGCTACACCTGACATGATGGGCGTTGTTGGTAGACTTGGTAAAGTTCTTGGTCCTAAGGGCCTCATGCCGAACCCCAAAGCAGGTACAGTTACAATGGATGTTGCTAAAGCTATTAACGACATCAAAGCAGGTAAAATCGAGTACAGACTTGATAAAACCAACATTATTCACTGCCCCGTAGGTAAAGTTTCATTTGGTGCGGACAAGCTTCGCGAAAACTTTGAAACTCTTATGAACGCTATTGTTAAAGCTAAACCAGCTGCTGCAAAAGGTCAGTACCTTAAGAGCGTTACAGTTACATCTACAATGGGCCCCGGCGTTAAAGTTAACACAGCTAAGCTGATGGGTTAATTTTGATATTTTAATTTATTTAAAATATATTTATTCCAAAGACAGCAGGCATAAAGGTAAGTCCTGCCCAGGAGTACACTGCTTTAAAATTTTCAGCGGTTTCCTGTTTTTGGACAGGAAACCGTTTTTTTAAAAAGATGTACTCACTTTTAATTTATGGAGGTGAATTACATGCCAAGCGCAAAAGTTCTCGAACAGAAGAAACAGGTAGTTGCTGAACTTGCTGAAAGACTTAAAAATTCAGCAGCCGGCGTACTTGTTGATTACAAAGGTATCAATGTTGAACAGGACACAAAACTTCGTAAAAGCTTCAGAGAAGCAGGCGTTAAATATGAAGTTGTTAAAAACACTCTCTTAAAACTTGCTGTAAGAGAAGCAGGTCTTGATGAGCTTGAAGCAGTTCTTGACGGAACAACAGCTATTGCTACATCTGCTGATGATGCAGTTGCTCCCGCGAAGGTGTTCAAAGATTTCGTAAAAGAAAACTCAACACTTGAAGTCTCTTTCAAATCCGGTTTCGCAGACGGGAAAGTACTTTCTATCGACGAAATCAATGCTCTCGCAGACCTTCCGTCCAGAGAAGCACTCCTCACTATGCTCGCATCCGCGTTACTGGGAACAGTTCGTGGTCTCGCAGTTGCTCTTAATGCAGTTGCTGAGAAAAAGGGCGAAGGTGATGACACTGCTGCTGAACCTGCAGCAGAAGCTGTAGAAGCACCCGCTGAAGCGGCTGCTGAAGTAGCTGAAGAACCCGCAGTAGAAGCTGCAGAAGAAGCACCCGCTGAAACAGCAGATGCTGAATAATTAAAAAAACAAAATTTAATACGGAGGTATATTAAAATGAGTAAAATAGAAACATTTATCGAAGAAATTAAATCTATGACAGTTCTTGAACTTTCTGAACTGGTTAAAGCAATCGAAGAAGAATTCGGCGTATCCGCTGCTGCTCCTGTTATGGTAGCTGCTGCAGGTGGTGCTGCTGCAGGCGGCGCTGCTGAAGAAAAGAGCGAATTTGATGTTATCCTCGCTGATGCTGGCGCAAGCAAACTTGGCGTTGTTAAAGTTGTTAAAGAAATCACAGGTCTTGGCCTCAAAGAAGCTAAAGACATCGTTGATGGCGCTCCCAAAACAGTTAAAGAAGCTGTTGCTAAAGAAGAAGCAGAAGCTATCAAAGCTAAGCTTGAAGAAGCTGGCGCTAAAGTTGAACTTAAATAATTCAACCTTATTTATAAAAAGATGCAACTCGCAAGAGATGCATCTTTTTTTGTTATATTTTATGTACAAACTGTGTAAAATATTTATGGGATAATTTGACAATAAATTAAAATTATAGTATAATAATATTTGTTGTGTGACAGAGGAGATTGCATGAATATTTTTATAGAAAAAGTCAAAAATGTAAAAGAAAAACTGAATAATTACATAAATACAATTACCGACTTTGCAGGACAGCATAAACAGATGGTAAAGGTATCGGGCATGGCGGTTGGAATTATAATGTGCTCGCTTATGCTTGCAACAATCTTTACTAGCGGATATGAAGTATATATGGGTGGCGAAAAAATTGCCGTTGTAAAAGAAAAAGCAGATTTTGAGCAGGGATTAGATAAGGCAAATGCAAAAATAACTGCCCTGGCAGGTAAAGGCTTCGGAATAAAAAAGCTGCCAAAGTATGTTTTTACCATTGCAAAAAAATCGTCAGTTTCAGATGCAGACGGAATTGTAGATGCTATTATGTTGCAGTCTGAGCTGATAAATAAGGTTTATGTTATTAAGGTTGACGGGGCTGATATAGCAACTGCCGAAACAGAAGGAATAGCTCAGAATTATATCGAGACAGCAGCAAATTTCTATGTCGGCGAGAACAGACAAATTTTGAATGAGATTAAAATAGAAAGAAGATATGAACTGATAAGCCGTCTCACAAATGAAGAACTTGCAGTAAAATTACTTAGAAATGTTTTAAATGTTCAGACAGAAAAAACATCCGTTTATCAGGCTGAGCTTATGTATGGAACAACAACCAATCATTCAGAGGAAATGTATGTGAATGAGGAAAAAATCCTTTCAAGTGGGCAGTTTGGTGTTATGAAAGTAACAGCCAAAGTAACAGAAGTTAACGGAACCGTAAGTAATGCGGAGATTATGTCCTCGGAGATTATAAGTGAGCCGGTCAATGAAATTGTAATGGTTGGAACAGCTACACCGCCATCGGTTGGAACGGGTGAATTTATTCAACCATATTTTGGGACAATTACCTCTCGTTTTGGCTCAAGATGGGGAAGAACACATACAGGCACTGATATTTGCGGCGATGTCGGTGACCCGATAAAAGCTGCCGATAACGGAATTGTTATAACTGCTGAATATCAAACTAATGGATATGGAAATATAATTATAATTGACCATCAGAATGGTACACACACATGGTATGCACACCTTGATTCTATCGGAGTTAAAGAGGGAGAGACTGTAGAAAAAGGTTATGTTATCGGCACGCTCGGCAACACCGGATATTCCACAGGTCCTCACCTTCACTTTGAGGTCCGCGAAAACGGGACTCCCGTAAATCCAAGTAAATACCTTAAAAATATGCAATAAAAAATGACAGGCTTTGCCTGTCATTTTTGTATTTTAAGTATTGGGCTAAGTCGTTTATATAAAACCATAGTAACAAGTGTTACAAGAGCAGCTTTTATCAAATTAAAAGGTGCGACACATAAAAGCACAAATTCAAAAACTGTGTCTATTGCAGGCCATATTGATGCTGCCATTGCAATAATCTGTTCCATAGGGATTATAATTTGGCTGTAAAGTGGAAGCATAACAAAAGCGTTTATAAAACAACCGAGGACAACCATGGTCAGTCCACCGGCAATAAGTCCAAACAGGGCACTTTTTCTTGTTTTATTTCGTATGTAAATTATTGCTGCTGGCAGAACAAATACAATACCTAAAACAAAGTTGGAAAGTTCACCAACACCACCTGTAATACTACCATTAAACATAAAATTAAGTAAAATTTTTACTGCTTCTATTGCAATTCCTGCCATAGGTCCCATCGAAAATGCACCGATGAGTACGGGGACTTCGCTGAAATCAAGCTCATAAAAGCTTGGCGCAATAAAAGGAATAGGAAATTCAATCAGCATAAGTACTGTTGCAACTGCGGATAGCATACCAACTTTAACAATCCATTCAATTTTTTTATTTTTCATTTTTACCTCCAAAAAAACCTGCATATCTTCAGATATACAGGCGCATAAAGGCATCTGTCTTCTCACATCCAGACTTTACTGTCGGTTTTGGAATTTCACCAAATCGGCTGCCCGAAGGCAGTTCGCGGACTTTACCGCCGGTAGGGAATTGCACCCCTCCCCGAAGATAGCTTAATTTATTCTTTTTTATTATTATATGTCGAATATATGTTTTTGTCAATAGAAAATTTCTTTAAGACAAAGTCCTTGTGGTGGAGCTGTAATCCCGGCAAGAGTACGGTCGCCACTAGTTATTATGCCGGAAATGTCGTCGGGATTAATTTTCCCGGTGCCGGCATAAACAAGTGTGCCAGCGATAATTCTTACCATGTTATACAAAAAACCATCAGCGTTTATTTCAATAAAAATACGGTCACCATCTTCCGTTATATTTAGAAAATTTACTGTTTTAACAGTGGTTTTTTGCTGTCCACCCGTTGCCATGAAAGCAGTGAAGTCGTGTGTGCCTACTATTGCAGAAACCGCCTTGCGCATTTTGTCCCTGTCTATTTTTATAGGATAATGCCATGCGAAACGGCATAGAACGGGATTTTTGTGAGGAGCATTATATATTGTGTAAGTATAAGTTTTGGATTTTGCACTGTATCTTGCATGAAAATCCATATCAACTTCGCAGGAGGCGATGCATGAAACATCGTCAGGCATATAACTGTTTAAGGCGAAACAAAATTTATCTGCAGGAACGGTGCTTTCTGTTTTGAAATTGCATATATATTTTATAGCATGAACACCTGCATCTGTGCGACTGCAGCCGGTGATGGAAACACTTTCGCCAGTAACCTTTTTTATAGCTGTTTCAACTACCTGCTGAATTGTTATCCCGTTTTCCTGCCTTTGAAAACCGTGATAATCTGTTCCGTCGTAGCAGAGAGTGAGCATAATGTTGCGCATGGTCATCTTCCCCAAATCATTGTAGCGGCAAACAATGCCGCAAATAAGAATATGGATGTAAAGTCAATCAGAGTCATTTTAAGTGATTTAAGCTTGGTTCGGTTTTTGCCGCCGTGGTAACACCGACATTCCATTGCAACCGCTAAATCGTCCGCACGCCTGAATGCACTTATAAAAAGCGGAACCAGGATGGGTATGAGAGCTTTTGCCCGCCTTATAAGATTACCGCTTTCAAAATCGGACCCTCTGGCGGATTGTGCCTTTATTATCTTGTCTGTTTCGTCTATAATGGTTGGAATAAAGCGAAGTGCAATTGACATCATCATTGCAATTTCGTGTGATGGCACCCCAATTTTTGAAAGTGGAGAAAGCAGGCTTTCAATACCGTCAGTCAATACGATCGGAGATGTGGTGTAGGTTAAAAGGGAAGTGCCTGCCACGAGCAGAATAAGCCTTAACGCCATTTTAACCGTCAAAACAATGCCTTCTTTGGTAATTTTAAAAATCCAAAAGGAGAAAACTATCTCTCCGCTTGTCATAAAAAGATTGATTATCGCTGTGAAAACCACGAAAAACATAAGCGGTTTAAGACTTTTTAAAATCATTTTTATGGGGATTTTAGCTATGATACATACTGCTGCCAGAAATAGGGCAGAAACTGCATATCCCAAAGCATTTTGCACCATAAAAAGCATAACAATGTAGGTAAATATTAAAATTATTTTAGTTCGCGGGTCAAGTCTGTGGACAACCGAGTTTCCAGGCAGATACTGCCCCAGCGTAATATCTTTTATCATTTGTTACCTCTTAAATAATTTCAAAATCTCTTGTTCAGCCTTTGAAACTGTATAAATGTTTTCCGGAATAGAAAGTCCGGATTCTTTAAGCCTATTTACTAGCTTTGTAATCTGCGGAACATCAAGACCATAGTTTTTAAGCTCATCACCAAGGCCGAATATTTCGTCAGGGGTTCCTTCGCGCGTAATGGAGCCTCCCTTAATTATAAGTACGCGCTGAGCCATTTTTGCAATATCCTCCATGCTATGTGAAACAAGAAGAATACTCATATGCCCATTTTCGTGTAAATCCTTTATACGGCTTAAAATTTCATTTCTGCCCTTGGGGTCAAGCCCGGCAGCAGGTTCGTCGAGAATTAAAAGTTCAGGTTTCATTGCCAGAACACCGGCTATGGCAACGCGACGCTTTTGTCCGCCTGAAAGCTCAAGGGGTGATTTCTTTTCAAGTGATGCAGGAAGTCCGACAAGTTCCATTGCTTCCCGGGCACGCATATGAGCTTCTGCCTCACAAAGACCAAGATTTTTAGGCCCAAAAGAGATATCAGACAGGACGGTTTCGTCAAAAAGCTGATATTCAGGATATTGAAAAACCAACCCAATTTTAAATCTAAGCTGACGAAGGCTTACATCCTTTGAATTAATATCCTTGCCGTCAACCAAAACTCTTCCAGAGGTGGGTTTTATAAGCCCGTTTAAATGCTGAATCAGCGTGGACTTGCCGCTTCCGGTATGCCCTATCAGACCTACAAATTCGCCTGAATTTATTTCTATATTTATATTTGAGATTGCTTTTTTTTCGTATGGCGTACCCGCCATATAAATATATTCAAGATTTTCAGTTTTTACCTGCATCTGTATCCTGCTCCCTGAGTGCTCTTATAATTTCGTCGGCGCAACTATTAACATCAAGTAAATCATGTCGCAGATGAATACCTGCTCTGCGAAGTCTGAACATAAGGTCGGTAACCTGCGGGACATCAAGACCAACACTTTTTAAAAGCGCCACATTTGCAAAAGTCATTTGAGGGGTGTCATCAACAATGATTTTACCTTTATCCATAACAACCACTCTGTCCGCCTGCGCCGCCTCTTCCATATAATGAGTAATGAGCACAATGGTTATATGCTGCTCTTTGTTTAAAAGCTTTATGGTTTCCATAACCTCTGCTCTGCCCCTGGGGTCAAGCATGGCGGTGGGTTCATCGAGGATAATATACTTTGGCATCATAGCAATGATTCCTGCTATCGAGATGCGCTGCTTTTGTCCGCCAGAAAGATTGTGAGGCTGGGCATCTTTGAATTTTGCCATATCTACGGTTTTAAGTGCAAAATCCACACGCTGCCTGATTTCCTCGGGCGGAACACCTAAGTTTTCAGGACCGAAAGCAACATCCTCTTCAACTACTGTTGCCACAATCTGATTGTCCGGGTTTTGAAACACCATTCCAACCTTTCTGCGGATTTCCGCAAGCAGATTTTCGTCTGCGGTATCCATACCGTCGATGAAAACACTGCCTCCTGTGGGCAGAAGGATTGCATTAAGATGCTTTGCCAATGTGGATTTTCCGCTTCCGTTATGCCCTAAAACAGCAACAAACTGCCCCTGCGGAATTTCAAGCGAAACACCGTCAAGAGCAAGTTTTAAGCTTTCGGTATCATATTTATATTTTAAATCCTGTACTTCTATCATAACTATTTTTCCCACCTTCCGGTTGAGCCGCAGGGTAGAATAAGACCACTTGCGGTTACCGGTAGACCGATTTCCTGAACCTTAATATTTCCGCCAAAGGTTTTTCCTATTGTAAGACTTATCATATTTGAAACAACTATTGGAGACAGTCCTGTTGTGTATGAATTTATGACCATAGCAACAGGGTTGTCACTCAAAAGGCCGCTGCATTCGCTGAGTAGGTGGTAAAGTTCGTTTTCCAGTTTCCATACTTCGCCGTTTGGACCTCTTCCGTAAGAGGGGGGGTCCATTATGATAATGTCATATTTTCTTCCACGACGCTTTTCGCGGGAAACAAATTTCATAACATCATCTACAATATATCTTATGTATTTATCTTCAAGCCCTGAGGTAGTGGCATTTTCCTTTGCCCATGTAACCATACCTTTGGAAGAATCAACATGAACAACCTCTGCGGCACCGGCTGCAGCTGCAGCAACAGTTGCACCGCCTGTATAGGCAAACAGATTAAGAACTTTAATATCTTTTCTGCCACTTTTTTTAATACAGTCGGCAACATAATCCCAGTTGGTTGCCTGTTCGGGGAAAAGACCTGTATGCTTAAAGCCCATGGGCTTTATATTAAATTTAAGGTTGCCGTAGGATACCGTCCACTTATCAGGCATTTTATTTTTATATTTCCAGCCTCCGCCACCCTCGCTGCTTCTGTGATAGCGGGCATGGGCGTTTTCCCATAAATCGGGACGAAATCTGCCCTCCCAGATAACCTGAGGGTCTGGACGGGCGAGAAGAATATCTCCCCACCGTTCAAGCTTTTCGCCACTACCGGTATCAATAACCTCAAAATCTTTCCAATTATCTGAAATCCACATAATACTCCTCAATAGAAAAAGGAGCATATTACAATTTAAAACTGCAATATAGCCCCTCTCCGATTTACTTATTTTTTAAGTTTACGGCGCTTTTTTTCCGCCAGTATGCAGTACAAAATTCCTGCTGCTACATATATAACCGAAAGTACAGCTCCAATTTTCTGCCCCTTAAGGTAGTTGGTGATGGCTCTGCCGAGAGATTCGGAAAACTCATTTGGTATATATCTGATAACACACATCAAAAGTGTTACATAACCTCCAAAGACAAGTGAAATGAGTGCGCTTTTCTTTTTGAAAAAATATAAAATGGCACTTGCAAGTGCAACAACAGCAGCAATACTCAGTATAACCGGAACGGCAACATTCATTGTAGCATCAACAAATAAGGAATTAAAACTGTTGAATATAAGCAGTTGCGTTATAAGAAGCACCATTGCTTCCGCAACAACAATAAGCATTAAATTAGTATAATGGTCCTCTGAAGATACCAGATTTTTATTCTTGTTCACGGACACACTCCTCTCAAGATTGGTTTGGAAAATCTCCATTAAAAATATTATACCCCAAATTTTGGTTTAAGTCAACCTTTTATTTCATGTATTTGTTTATTCTCTCCTTTTCCGGAGAAATGTAGGGAATAGAAGAAGATTTTTTTTCGACTGTGGACTTGCCTGAGCCAATGCTGACGGGTTCGCTGAAAGCATATTTTATAACCTTGTCCATATTATCTGCACAAATAAAGCTTATATTCTCTTTCACAACCTGTGGTAGTTCGTCAATATCTTTTTTATTGCCCGAAGGAATAATTATAATTTTAACGCCATGACGCAATGCGGCAAGACTTTTCTCTTTAAGACCGCCTATTTCAAGCACTCTGCCACGAATGGTAATTTCGCCTGTCATGGCAATGTCTTCACGCAAGGGCTTATTTTTAAGAGCTGAAATAAGGGCTGATGCCATGGTGATGCCGGCTGAGGGACCGTCTTTGGGAGTTGCTCCCTCAGGGACATGGATGTGAATATCTTTTGTTTTATAAAAGTCCCTGTCTATGCCAAGAACATCTACGCGGCTTCTGATATAGCTTATAGCAGCACCGGCAGACTCTTTCATAACATCACCAAGATTGCCGGTAAGCTTCACATCACCTTTACCATCTGTTATATTAACTTCTATAGTAAGAGTTTCACCGCCCACGCTTGTCCATGCAAGGCCGGTAGCAGTGCCCACTTCCGGTTTTATTCCCTTTGCTTCGGCATAAATTGGCGCACCTAAATATTTTGACAGATTAGAAGGAGTAATTTTAACCGACTTTGCATTGCCGACAACCAATTCTCCTGCTGTTTTTCTGCACAGCTTTGCAATTTCTCTTTCGAGATTTCTAACACCTGATTCTCTTGTATAAAGGTCAATGATATTTTTAAGTGCAGCAGCGGAAACAGAAAGCTGTCTGCTTGTCAGACCATGTTTTTTAAGTTGTTTGGGCAGAAGATGTTTTTTTGCAATGTTAAACTTTTCTTCGTAATGGTAGCCCGAAAGACTTATAACATCCATTCTGTCAAGAAGAGGTCTGTCAATCGTATCAAGATTGTTAGCTGTTGTAACGAACATTACCTTTGAAAGGTCAAAGGGAAGCTCAATATAATGATCGCGGAAAGCATGATTCTGCTCGCTGTCTAAAACTTCTAGCATTGCTGCAGACGGGTTGCCGCGAGCATCTGAGCTCATTTTATCAATCTCGTCAAGCAAAATTACCGGATTATCACAGCCGGCACGCTGCATAGCCTCAATAATTCTGCCGGGCATAGAGCCAATATATGTTTTCCTGTGACCGCGTATGTCTGCTTCATCGCGCACACCGCCAAGAGAAACTCTGACATATTTTCTGCCGAGGCTTTGGGCAATAGATTTTACAATTGAGGTTTTGCCCGTTCCTGGAGGACCGTAAAGACACATAATTGAGCCTTGTGGTTTGCCGGTAAGTTTCATCACCGAAAGATATTCAAGTACGCGTTCTTTGACTTTTTCAAGACCATAATGGTCAGTGTCAAGAATTTTCTTTGCCTTTACAATATCAATTTTTGATTTTTCGGATTTACCCCAGGGAAGACTTAAAACCGTTTCTATATATGTCTGGATAACCCCGGTTTCGCCTGTCGCCGGCGGGAGCTTTTTAAGTCGGGACATTTCATGTTCAAGCTTAGAACGAACCTCATCGGGGAGGTCAAGCTCTTTCATTTTTTGAACATATTCGGCAGTTTCTTCATTTTCACCGCAAAGCTCTTCAAGTTCTTCTTCAGTTGCTTTAATTTGTTCGCGGAGATAGTATTCCTGCTGGTGTTTCTCCATAGATTCCTTGACCTTGCGTTCAATCTTCTGACCGATTTTAGCAAGCTCTGTTTCTTCTGTCAGCATATAAATAAGCTGAAGGAGTCTGTCCTTTACATCTGTTGCCTCTAAAATAGATTGTTTTCCACTTGAGGGAACAGCGAGGTTAAAAGCCATAACATCAGCACGCTGGCCATCATCATCTATGCCCGCCATACCAAAAACTGTTTCGGGAGAAACTGCACCGGTAATGTTGATATATTCCATAAACAAATCACGGCAACGGGAGGACATGGCTTTAATTTCTATATCCGTTTTATCGTAGAAACAGTCAAATTCCCGAACCTGAGCGACAAGATGTTTTCCTGACATTTCGGAAGAGAGCATTTCAGCACGGCTGATGCCTTCAACCAGAATACGAATAGTTCCGCCTGGAAGCTCAACCTTTTGCTTTACCTTGGCTATGGTGCCGAAAGAATAGATGTCTTCTTCACTAAAATCATCATTAAAATTTTTCTGAGCCGCCAGAAAAATCATATTGTCTTTATCGGTTGCTGCTGCAAGTGAGTTTTTTGAAATCTCGCGGCCTACATCAAGGTGCACCACCATCATTGGGAAAACCACCATATCACGCAGGACCATGAGAGGATATGTTTTAATGTTTTCGCTAATCATAATTATTATTCCTGTTCCTTAAAAATCTAACATAATAGATATTATACACTAAAATAACACATTTTGCAATATTATATTTTTGGTATTTGTAATATAATCTTAACCGAAAGGTTATTGTGATGTCACAATAATATGATAAAATATATTTGGTGAGAAAGAATGAAATTAAAAAAACTAATTTACATACTGCTGGTAATTCTTCTTGTTCCCGCTCGTTTTGCAGTGGCAACAGAGGAATATCCTTATCTTCCCACATTTCTGAAAGAAGAAGTAATTGAATTTTTTGACATTAACACAGCCGGAAAAACCATGCTTTATGAACGGGTAAATATATATGATGATTTTGATGCCTGGATGATAGGCTGGTTTGACAGTGAGTGCAAGATTGTGGCGGGTATTACCGATACGGAGGATATAATTTATTATAGTGCATCTAAGTTTGAAGAAAAGGTAACTGATGGAAAAATGGTTACTCCTGCGGAGGGAGAAGAAATTGCCAGAGCGTTTCTTATGAGAGTTATGCCGCAAACGGCGATTAAGCTTGTCTCCTCGGCAGTATATGAGTACACATATTCCCAGACTCATAACGGAATCCGTCTGTTGGGTAGGGATGCCACTGTCGTAGTGGATAAGCTGACGGGGGAAGTTGTATACTATAAAGGTTTTGGTGCCGATAAAAGCAATTTTGAACTGATGGAACAGCTTATAACTCCGGAACACGCTTTTGAGAACTTTTATGAGAATATCGGTCTGGAACTGGTATACAATACAGTTTTTGACCATTCAGTCCGTATGAAGCGAATACGGCCTATGTATATTTTAAACCGCAGTAAACTTGCCGCAATTGATGCTCAGACCGGACAAGTGGCAGATATTGTAATGCGCGATTATAACTATTATTATAACGACAGTTATTATGACAAAAAATATTATCATGACAACAATATTTTTACACAAGAAAAGCTTTTTACTGAGGATGGAACCGTTTCTGCTTCGGGATATGATGTGACTGGGCTATTGGGAAATTCCAGACTTGGTTTGTCAAATGACGAATATTCTGCCAAAATAACTCCTGGCAGGCTCGAGTTTTATTCGGATGGAGAGGGCAACAGCAATATGATGGCTGTATTGCGGATTGATATTGTGCCCATGAAATATGCCGTAAATATACTTCGGTTTACGGAGATGTTTGATTCGGGGAATACCGAGTGGCTGAGTCAGGCTGAATGTGAAACACCTTTTATATTTGCGCGAGCTTATGTATGTGCAGAGACGGGCAGACTTATAGATTATGAAACGGTTGAAAACAGAAAATATTCGTCCAAGCTTAAACCATTGTTTAATAAGAGGATAGTGGATAATTTTGTGAAAAACATGGCAGGGGAGCTGTCGATTAAATATTATGGAATGGTTCAGACAGACGAAGAAAAACATATGGTTACCTACGCAAGATATGCTGATGGAATAAGAGTGATTGGCGAAGGTGTGACCGTGGTTTATGATGCTGCACTTCGTGCAGTTACAGATTTTTCTATTGTTTTTTCAAACAGAAAGCTTTTTCCCGTTTCATTTATGAAAAACCGGGAACAAATAAAGGAAACGGTTAAACAAGAACTGAAGCTTGAACTTGTTTATGTTGATAAAAATGACAAAACAAAATTCGTGGTTTATGACGTTGTGGATAAAAATATAGCCTTTGACCCGGTCACAGGGAACAGACTTAGACCGTCGGAGAATTCCTTTATAGGCAGTTGCACTATTGGCAGCGGAGAGTATATGATAAGTGGAAATGCAGTTTTTTCAATGCCGCCAATTATTCATTTGGATAAGTTGTGTCTGCCTGTCGATATAATTGCCTCAGCGCTTGGATATGACATCACGACTGCGGAAAATGAAATTGTACTGTCCGGTCGTAGGGATAGAATAATATTGTCAGAAGATAGTACAAGCTGCTATATAAACGACGAGGAATTTACATTGGATATTCAGCCGGTCAATGTGTCCGGAACAACATATGTTTCCGCAGGAAGTCTGCGAACGGTTTTTGGAATGTTTGTAAGTTGGGATACACACACAGACAAAATATATTTGGTAAAATAAAAAAATCCCCTCGTTCGGCGGTTGGTCTTAGGGATCATTCGCCAAAAAGTCATTATTTTGGCACATAATGTTGTCAAAACCGCTTGAAATCCGCCAGGATTCCTTCGCGTTTTATCCTAATTATGTATTCAAAATAAAGACTTTTGTGGTGCAAGGCAGTTCACGAATACAGATTTTTAGAAGTATACAAAGATTAAAAGCACGATAATACTGGCGTATTATCGTGCTTTTTGATGTAGTATAAACTAAAAATATGGTTTGGGAACCGATTTCTCCCTAAGACCAATCGCCGTTATAGGGGATTTTTTTGTAGCATCATATTCACCGCAGATTATCACTATGTGTGAAATATTTATTTCATGCTTTCAAAAATTTCATTAACTTCTTTGTAGGACTGCGGAGTGCCTATGTCATAACAGTCACCTTCAAACAGGTAAGCGTAAACATCCTTTCTCTTATGAAGCCATGATGGGAAAAATCCGGGAGCGTCAGGATTTCCGCCCTCGCTAAGGTACTGTTTTATCATAGGAACGGTTTCTTTTTTATACATATACACGGCAAAAACAGCGGTATCTGACGGCGGATTTTCGGGTTTTTCAACCATATCAATAACCTTGCCGTATTCATCTAAAACTGCATTACCCATCCTCTTCAGGTCATTTATGTCGGAAATTCTCTTAGCAAGAATGGTATCAGCGTTTTTGTTTTTGTAAAAGTTTGCAAAATCCTTTAGCTGGAAAGTGAAAATATTGTCACCTGCCATTACAAGTATATCCTCGTCAATACTCAGTTTGTCAATGGCAAAGGCAACATCGCCTACTGCACCAAGCTTGTTTGTATCGTCTGTCGTATTGTCGTTTAAAACTGTAATTTCAAGACGACCTACGCGATTTTTTTTCCAATCTTCAAAATTTCCGTAGAATTTGTCATTACTGATGATGACAAGGCTGTTAACCTCATCAATTGTTTCGATTTCATCTACAATATAGTCTAAAATGGGTTTTCCCGCGATGGGAAGAAGTGCCTTGGGACGGTCAATGGTAAGTGGATAGAGTCTGGTTGCATAGCCTGCTGCAAGAATAATTGCTTTCATTGGAAAAATCCCCCTTTATTTTTTAAATACAATTTTAATTTTATTTTCTGTATTTGCTTTTAAATGAGTTCCCGTAGGAAGCTGAAGTCTTACTTCAAATTCCTGTCCTTCAGCCACATCGCTTTGCAGCACAAGTGGCATGGTTTCAACCGAGGTTATAGCCTCCAAAATTTCCTTATCGCCACAGAGGTCTATATTTTTGGGGATAGCAGTTACACTGAGTCCTTTTGCAAACTTATCGGCCCCCGAAACCTTTGGAGAAATCTTGAAATTTTTAATTTGTTCCACATTAATATCAACAACTATATTGGTTTTGTCAATAACAACATTTTTAAGATCCAACTGTTCTTTTTCACCGTCAAGAAGAACAGGCTGACAGTTTATAATAGAAGAAGAGGTTATGTTTGATAAATCAACTACCGCACCAATGTATGCTATTTGTTCAAGTGCAAGTGAGGGGAGCTGAACATCAATCTGACTAAGGTCAGCAGTCATATCTTTAATGACAAGGTTGTCGCTGAGCTTGCCTTTTGTCTGAATAACTACGGGGAGTGTTGAAAACACATATTTATCTACATAAACCTCGATAACAGAGGGAGTAACACCGCTTATATAAACGCCGTCCGGACGGGAAATGTCCGGTGTGATATTATACTTACCGGGAGCAGAAATGTCATCAAGATCAAGCTTTGCATAGTAATTTCCGCGGACACCGGTAACAAGGCTTCGTTTACCTGTTGCCTCAAAATATACCGTGTCGTTTGATTTTGAAATAATACTTAAGCCCTGATTTATCTGATGCTGACTAAGCCCGCACATAACCTCAACATTTTCCACTCTGTCGGTGCGAGTGGGGTCCTGAGTTACTGCAACATAAAGCCAAAGCATAACAGCAAGCATAAGAGAAATAAATTTCATTATATTTTTATTGTCCATCCATTTACCGAAGACAGTCAGTTTTCTTTTTTCCATTTATCCTTCACCCTCTTTACAATAGCTTTTCCGCCCTCCGGAATTTGATTTTTCTGAGGCATTAAAAGAACGGAAAGCTTCTTTTTCAGTGTGTCGGGAGTAAAACTTGTTTCAAGCGAGCCCGATATTGCAAGTGAAATACTTCCTGTTTCCTCAGACACTATTACCACAACACAATCGGCAGTTTCGCTGATGCCAATACCTGCACGGTGCCTTGTTCCGAGTTTTTTGCTTAAAGTGGTGTCCTCGGTAAGCGGGAGGTAACAACCGGCAGCAACTATTCTGTCCGCTCTTATGATGATAGCTCCGTCATGAAGCGGTGAATTGTGGAAAAATATATTTTCCAGAAGTTGTGGAGAGATTGCTGCATCAAGAATTGTGCCCGTTCCTGCGATTTCACCAAGACGGGTTTCGCGTTCAATAACTATAAGTGCTCCTGTTTTGGAAAGAGAAAGGTTTCCGGCAGCTATTGATATGCTGTTTATGGCTTCGTCAATGTTTAAGTTACCGGTATTCTGGTCTGCCTTGAAGATGGAGCTTACATTAAATCGCCCAACTTTTTCAAGCATTCGCCTTAGTTCTGGCTGAAAAACAATAATTATTGCAATAATTCCAATTTGCATGACATTTACAAGTATGTAGTTGAGTGCGTCAAGTCTGAGCCATTCGCTTAAAGGTACAAGCACTAAAAGGAATATAACTCCCTTTAAAACCTGCTGTGCACGGGTTTCCTTTACAAGACCTATTGCCTTGTAAAGGAGAAACGCTACAAGAAATATGTCTATAATATCGACAAGACCAATATATACAAAATTTTTAAGTGGCTGAATCAAGCTCATATTCTTCACTCCTTACCATGATTGAATTTATTCATTAAAAGTCCGGTTATAAGCTTGGGATAAAAATAAGTTGATTTCTGAGGGAGCTTTTCGCCCTCTGTTGCAACGTCTTTTACCTGATGAGTTTTTGTCGCATTAAGCATAAAACAGCATTGGAAGGTGCCGCCCTTTACTTCGTTTACAGCTTCTGAAATGTTGCGGGTATAGGAAAGGTAACCCTGATTTTTTAAATCTGATTCGGTCATTCCAAAAGCCTTGCCGAGAATGAGCGAGTGCAGAATGGTTACATCAAGATGACGGTATGCAAGTGATTTTTCTTCGTTTGCATTGTCTGCTTCAACATAATTTCTGAGCCTGAGCAGATAATAATATTCTTTGCCGGTATACATTGCAAAGCTTGGAATATCAGTGTTTTCTGCAAGCTTTTGGCTTATGGAAGCCTCTATATCGTCTGCATCAATTCTGACAATATCAAAATTTTCTGAAAGTTGTGAAATAACTGCCTGCTCGCTATATCCGACCAGACTTCTTACCATTCGGTGGGTAGGGAAAATTAAAAGTCCTGGGTCATTTATATTTTCAAGAAACATCATGGTATAATTGTAAAGCTCATTTCCCGTATGTTCGGGGTTTTCCTCGCGTATAATGTTTCGGTAATTAAGCGCTGTTTCATAACGGTGGTGTCCGTCGGCAATAATTAACTGTTTGCTCTCAAAAACTGCAGCAATTTCTGCAATTGTGTTGGGGTCAGTTATCGGCCATAGCTTTTGAATTACACCGTCTGAGGTTTTTACTGTCGTTTCGGGGGACTGAGATGTTATTTCAGAAAAAATCTCAGTTAGATGTGTACTGTCATCCTCATAGAGTGAGCATATCGGGTTGAAATTTGCTCCGCAGGCGGTTAATAGTTTAAGTCTGTCAGATTTCGCTTTGGGCAATGTTTCTTGATGGGGCAAAACAGCACCTGTCTCAAAATTATCAAGTCGAACAAGACACACAATACCTGTCCTTGAAAGCTGCTTGCCATCCGGAAGTTCAAATTCCTGCCCGTAAATGTAAAGCGCAGGTTGTCTGTCCGGAACAAGCACACCAGAACGCATCCACTCATCAAGAGTTTCGGCACTTCTGGTATATCTGTTGTCAGAATCATTGTCGTTTTCGGAGTTTATGCCATATTCAAGTCTTATAACATTGAAAGGATGGCTGCTGTAAAGCTTTTGTTGTTTTTGTTCAGATATAATGTCATATGGGGGAGCGAGTACGGCACTAAGATTGCCAACAATATTTTTGTTGTACTTAAGTGCCCTGAAAGGTAATATTCGTTCCATAATTTATCTCCGTTCCGGATTTTAAAACTCAGTAAAAAATCTCTTTATTGATTTATAAAGCGGCAGTCCGAAAATGTAACATGCGGCAGCTTCGCCTAGTGCGACAAGTGCCATGTTTGCAATAAGACTGAAACCGCTGTCAGTAAACATACTAATTAAAGAGCCTACTATGATGCCGTTTGAAAGGACGGGCATCATCATGGCCAGGGTGGGGGTTTTACGCAAAAACCATGTTAAAATGGCTGCAATTAGTGTTGCAAGTGTGCCGAAAACAATATCTACCGCCATCATAGGACTTGCTAAATTGGTTATAAGACAACCAATTGTCAGCCCTGGGATTGCCCATGGTGTAAGCAGTGCAAGGGCATTTAAAGCCTCGGCTATTCTAAGCTGAACAGGGCCAAATGTAAATACAGAAATGCCCGGCATAAGAGATACGACTGCGTATATTGCAGCAATCATACCTGTAAATACTACGGTTTTTGTTTTTGACATTTTCATAAAACATCTCTCCTTGTTTTAATTTAAGTCAGGTAATTGCGACTGACTGATATAAATATACAATTATATTGTATCATTAAATGCCAAATGTTGCAATAGCAAAAAAGAAAAAAGTGACCGCCATGACAGTCACTTTGATTGTTAAAGAATATTTTGTAAGAATTGTTTTGTTCTCTCGTCTTTGGGGGAGGAGAAAATCTCGTCGGGAGTTCCTTTTTCCACAATCTGACCTTCTGCCATAAAGATTACTCTATCTGCAACCTCACGCGCAAACCCCATTTCGTGGGTGACCACAATCATGGTCATACCCTCTTTAGCCAGCTGCTTCATGACATGCAGAACCTCGCCAACCATTTCGGGGTCGAGAGCACTGGTAGGCTCGTCAAAAAGCATTACATCAGGATTCATACACAGTGCGCGAACGATGGCAACCCTCTGCTTCTGACCGCCCGAAAGCTGAGCCGGATAAGCGTCTGCTCTATCGGCAAGACCAACCCTTGCAAGAAGCTCCATGGCTTTTTTCTCCGCATCCTCTTTTGATGTTTTGAGAAGCTTAATTGGAGCTATGGTAAGATTTTTCAGTATGGTCATATGTGGAAACAGATTAAAATGTTGGAAAACCATACCCATTTTCTGACGCATTTTATTAATATCCGTTCTGGAGTCTAAAATGTCCGTACCATCAATGATAATGTGACCATCTGTAGGCTCTTCCAAAAGATTAAGGGAACGGAGATAGGTGGATTTACCAGAGCCTGACGGACCGATTACAACAACAACCTCGCCCTTTTTAATTTCGCTGTTAATGTTACGGAGAGCGTGTATGGAGCCTTTGAAGCATTTGGAAAGATTTTCAGTTTTTATAATAATATTATCGTTCACTGTTTCTCAGTCTCCTTTCCAGAATACTCACAAGCTTAGAAAGTGCAAGCACCATAACAAGATAGATTATTGCGGCAGCAACAAGGGGCATAAAAGGACTGTAGGTTGCCGCACGGATGGCATTTACCGAATACATCAGGTCGCCAAGACCAATGTAGAAAGCAATTGATGTTTCCTTGAGAAGTACAACGAACTCATTTGCGAGCGCGGGTAGAACAACCTTGAACGCCTGGGGGAATACAATGTACCACATTGTCTGCATGTAGCTGAAGCCAAGGCTTCTGCCTGCTTCGGTCTGCCCAACGTCAATACTCATGATACCGCCGCGGACAATTTCCGCAACATATGCGCCCGAGTTAAGACCGAAACATATAACCGCTGCAACAAATTTATCTATGCCAATTGGCATAAAAATTACAAAATAAATAATCATTATTTGAACAACAACAGGTGTACCTCTTGTAATTGTGAGATAAAGTTGTGCAATGCCGTTTAAAAGCTTTAAAATAATGCCGTGTTTTGTGGTTTTAAGATATGTAACCCTGACGAAAGCCACTAAAAAACCAAGAATAATACCTATGATCAAAGCAAAAAGGGTAAGCTTTAAGGTTGTCCATAAACCGACAACAATTGTTTTCCAGCGGTTATGTTCAATAAAGTTCTGATTAAAATCTTTTTTCAGCTTATTAATAAATCTGCCCAGCCAGTTTGAGGTATCAGGCTTTTCAGGAGAAAAATCGGCGTCTATACATTCAATAAAGCCTTTATTAATGTTGGCGGATTCGAGCGTTTTTTCTTCGCCACCTGCAGTATATGTTTTCAGATCGCTCATTTCATTTTTAACATCTATAATTCCGCCGAACACAGTGTTTACCACTTGTTCATTTGCAAAAACGGATAAACCGCTTTTGGTGTCATAGAGAACAATCTCCAAATCAGTTTCTATTTGGGGAGCGTCCGATAAAAGCCTTTGAATTTCAGGTTCGAATTCAAGCTTGAAATCAAGAGCGGATTTAAACATAGTGCCATTTTTCTTTTTAACATCGCTACTTAAGAAGGTGTTATACTTGGGAGAAAGAACATTTTTCGCATCAATGGTAGATACAGTACAATCAAGAATAATGTCTTTTTCCTCTCCGTAGGAAAGATTGTTTACAATAATGTTATTTGCACCAGCAATGATGGACAGAGCCTTTGTTCCTGCCATAGAATCAAACTGGTCATTAACAATTTCCTGAGCCTGACCAAGAGTTATTTCCTGTGCTGTTGTTTGAGATATTCCTGCGGCAATAATACCTGCTAAAGCGGCTATCAGAACTATAACCGATATTGAAATCAGACCGATTTTTCTTTTGTTCATATATATTCAATTCCTTTCTTAAGCATTTGTTTCAACTGCAAAAAATTACATCTGAAACAAATGTTTAAGCAGATAAACAAACTGCAAAAGCAGGCGAATAATCACCTGCTTCTGCATTAATGTGTTCGTTAATTATTCAGCTTTAATGTATTTTGCAATAATTGTATCAATTGTGCCGTCAGCTGTGAGTTTTTCGAGAGCAGTGTTGATTTTTTCAAGAAGCTCTGAATTGTCTTTGGAAACAGCGATAGCATAGTCCTCAACAGCATATTCTGTTTCAAGGATTTTCAGACCTTCGTTTTCAGCAACGAAAGCTTTTGCGGGCTCGTTGTCAATGATAACTGCATCAACATCGCCGCCTTTGAGTGCGATAACCGCGTCAGCGCCTTTGCCGTAGCTTGTAACATTTTCTTCGCCGTAGTCATCTTTAGAGTACATGTCGCCTGTTGTACCAAGCTGTGTACCGATTTTTTTGCCTTCGAGGTCATCAAGTGTAGCGATTTCAGAACCTTCGTTAACAATAACAACCTGTACGCCTGTAGCGTAGCTGGATGTGAAATCAACTTCAAGTTTGCGCTCGTCGGTTACAGTCATACCAGCCATGCCAAAGTTTACTTCGCCTTTCTGAACAGCGGGGATGATGGAATCGAATTCCATATCTACAACTTCAAGAGTAAGGCCAAGTTCTTTTGCAATTGCGTCTGCAATTTCAACATCGATACCAACAAATGCTTCGCCCTCTTTGTATTCATAGGGAGGGAAAGCCGCGTTTGTACCCATTTTAAGTGTTTCTGCTTCTTGGGTAGCGCCACAACCTGCAAGTGCTGCAACTACAAGAAGCATAGCCATGATAAGTGCCAATGCTTTTTTCATTATGTATTCCTCCAATTACAAGATTATGCCTTAATTATATCATTTTTTGAGATAATGTCAATAGTTTTTTACCTTTTATACAATAAAACCCGCGATTTATGTATATTTATGTATTATTGTGCAAAATAACAACAATATTTTCTATATTTTGGTATTTTTTTTAGAAGTTACTACTTGATTTAAATTTTTGCAAATGATATAATAAGTAGGGCACTAAAAAAGCGTCTCCGAAAAAAAGAGGGGCGCTTTTTTTGTATGAATATTCAGCCCGGACCGCAGATACAGTTGCGGAAGAAAGGTAATGCTATGAAAGTTTCGTTTGATAATAATAAATATCTGAAGCTGCAATCGGAAAAAATTCTTGAAAGGATTGACCATTTCGGCGGCAAACTCTATTTGGAGTTTGGCGGCAAACTCTTCGATGATTTTCATGCATCAAGAGTTCTGCCTGGATTTGAGCCGGATAGTAAGGTAAAGATGCTGCTTCAGCTTAAGGATCAGGCAGAGATTATTGTTGCCATCAGTGCCGACGCTATTGAAAAAAATAAACGTCGCGGTGACTTGGGTATCACATACGATTTAGAGGCTCTCCGCCTTATTGACGCTTTCCGAAGCATTGGTCTTTTTGTGGGCAGTGTAGTTATCACCCAGTATCAGTCACAGCCGGCGGCGGACAGTTTTGAAAAACGCCTCAAAGAGCTTGGAATTGATGTGTATAAGCATTATATCATTCCTGATTATCCTTCAAATATTCCGCTTATTGTCAGCGATGAGGGGTATGGTAAAAATGATTATATAAAAACTTCACGCTCACTTGTGGTAGTGACGGCACCGGGTCCCGGCAGTGGTAAAATGGCGACCTGTCTTTCACAGCTTTACCACGATTATAAAAACGGAATTAAAGCGGGATATGCAAAATATGAAACTTTCCCGGTGTGGAATCTTCCGCTCAAGCATCCGGTAAACCTGGCTTATGAAGCTGCTACAGCCGACCTTGACGACCTTAATATGATAGACCCGTATCATCTTGAGGCTTACGGAGAAACTACAGTAAACTATAACAGAGATGTTGAAATATTCCCGGTTCTTAATACAATGTTCCAGAAAATTCTCGGTGAATCACCCTATAAGAGCCCAACAGATATGGGCGTAAACATGGCAGGTTTTTGTATTACTGATGATGACGGGGTTGAGGCGGCTGCCAAACAGGAAATTATAAGACGGTACTGTAACAGTTGTTGCGCACAGAGAGAGGGACTTACCGATCAGTCGGAGGTTTACAAAATTGAACTCATAATGAATCAACTTAACATATCAAAAGATGACCGCGCGGTTGTTAAAGTGGCTCTTGACAGAGCTGAAAAAACAGGCGGTCCCGCAGCGGCACTTCAGCTTCCTGACGGTCGTATGGTAACAGGCAAAACCTCGTCACTTTTAGGTGCTTCGGCGGCACTGCTTCTTAATACTTTAAAAGTTCTTGCAGGAATTGATGATGACATTCTTCTTATTTCATCGTCAGCAATCAAGCCTATTCAGCATCTTAAAATAAACCACATGGGCAACCACAACCCAAGGCTTCATTCGGATGAAATCCTAATTGCACTTGCGATATGTGCAGCGACTGACAAAACGGCCGCGCTTGCAATGGAGCAGCTTTCAAAGCTTAAGGACAGCGAGGCTCATTCGACGGTGATACTGTCACGAGTGGATGAAAATGTTTTCAAAAAACTTGGAGTAAACCTGACATATGAACCGCAGTATCAGACAAAAAAATTATATCACGCAAAATAATAGAGAGGGGTGTTGCTTTAAGCAACAGCCCGTTTAGTTTAATTTAAACATTTTCGCAAAGTTATCATATAATATTTTCTCGTTTTCACTATCAGAAAGTCCCAGTGAGTAAAATCGCTTGATTTCTTCTTGTGGATTCCACATAGGGAAATCGGTACCAAAGAAGAATTTGTCAACACCAAATTTTTCTATCAAACTAATCGCTCTTTCTTTTTCAATTACGGTAAGCGAGCTTGAAGTATCAAAATATAAGTTTTCGTTTGGCTCAAGTTCTGCAACCCTGTCCCAACTTCTGTATCCGCCAAAATGCGCTGCCAGCACAACAAGGTCAGGTACCTGCCTCATTAAATTGGCAAGACGGTTGGGGGAGGAGTGATCATATCTGTCATCACCCATATGAAATAGGACGGGGAGATTGTTTTTTGCAATTTCGCGGTAAAAATTTAAAGATGTCGGATGGTCAATATCTACATGCTGAAAATCCGAATGAATTTTGACTCCGTGAAGACCTAAGGAGAGTGCGTGTGCAATTTCATCTTTATAATCGGGCATAAGAGGATGAAGTGCCGCAAAACCTAAAAAACGAGGCTCTTTGACACACTCTGCCGCGATAAATTCATTTATATTATATGCCTGCTCAGGTGTTACTGCTGATGAGCAAACAAGATATTTTGATACGCCGATTTTCTCACCTGCATTAACAAGATTTTTTACACTTGCATCCGCAAACATACCTGTTTCATAAAAATCGCCAATGGATTTTGTTGCTTTTGCTGCTATTTTTGCAGGAAATATATGTGCGTGCGCGTCAGCAATTTTCATTTTTATCCCTCCGGGTAATTTTAAAAAGCCGCTGAATGACTCCGGTCACTCGGGCGGCTTTTGTCTTTAAGATAATTTTTCTATGCCTTTTTTCATTCTGTTTATACATTCCTCTTTACCGAGAATGTATGCAATTTCGATTGCACCGCCCGGAGTAAACTGTTTACCGGAAAGTGCTGTACGAACAGGCCAGAGAACGGTTCCGTTCTTAACGCCCATATCTGCAATAAGGGCAAACAGAGCCTCATGAACGCCTTCTTCTGTCCAGTCGGTTATGTTTTCAATGACAGGAAGAGCTTTATTTAGTACATCAAGAGAAATAGCAGCATCTGTCTTCATTTTTTTGTGAGTATACATTTCAATGTCATACTCGGGCAGGCTATCTATAAAGTCAATCTGCTCGGGGATATCAGAGAGAACTTCAGTTCTCTGATGCAGAAGTTTTGCTATTTCAGCAAAGTTTGCATCAAATTTAACAGCTTGCTTCATATAGGGCATAGCTGCATTTAAAAACTCCTCTTCGGACATTTTTTTGATGTACTCACCATTCATCCAGTTAAGCTTAACTGAATCAAAAATTGCCGGTGATTTGTTAATACCTTTGGGGTCAAAAGTTTCGACAAGCTCCTGGAGTGAGAAAATTTCTCTGTCACCGCCGGGGCTCCAACCCAGGAGCGCAATAAAGTTAATTACGGCATCCTTCAGGTAGCCTTTTGCAATAATATCTTCATAAGAAGCATCACCGTTACGCTTGGAAAGCTTTTCGGTTTGATTTTTCATTACCGGAGGACAGTGAATATACACAGGTTTTTCCCAACCAAAAGCTTCATATAGAAGATTGTATTTGGGAGTTGATGACAGATATTCACTACCACGGATAACATGAGTAATGTTCATCAAATGGTCGTCAATAACATTGGCAAAGTTATATGTGGGAAGTCCGTCCGATTTTAAAAGAATATTGTCATCGAGAACGGAGTTTTCTACAGTAATTCTGCCGTAAATAACATCATCAAAATAGGTTGTACCTGTTGTTGGCATTTTTTGTCTGATAACATAGGGCACACCTGAATTTAATTTTTCCTGAATTTCTTCTTCGGAAAGATTACGGCAATATCCGTCATACTTTGTGGGAATTTTTGAAGCTTCCTGAATGCTTCTTAAATTATCAAGTCTTTCCTTGTCGCAGAAGCAGTAATAAGCACCGCCCTTTTTAACAAGCTCATGTGCATATTTTGCATAAATTCCACGACGCTCACTCTGGATATAAGGACCAAAGTCACCGCCAATGTCCGGGCCTTCGTCATGAATGAGACCGGCTTCGGCAAGTGTCTTGTAAATTATGTCAACTGCGCCGTCTACATATCGTTCCTGGTCGGTATCCTCGATTCTCAGGATGAAATCGCCACCATTATGTTTGGCGAGAAGGTACGCGTACAGAGCTGTACGCAGATTTCCGATATGCATATAGCCTGTGGGACTGGGCGCAAATCTTGTTCTGACTTTCATAGGTTTTGCCTCCTATATATGCTCAATTACTACTCTTCTGTTGGGCTCTTCGCCGATACTTACTGTCTGTATAAGTTTGTTGTTCTGGAGTGTAGAGTGGATAATTCTTCTTTCGCCGGGACTCATTGGTTCAAGAGTGATGCTCTCACCTGATTTAACAACCTGAGAACCAAGTCTTCGTGCCAGCTTAACAAGAGTTTCTTTTCTTTTTGCACGGTAATTTTCTGTATCAAGAACCACTTTTACATATTCTTTGCTTACCTTATTTAAATAAAGGCTTGTAAGATACTGGAGGGCGTCTAAAGTGTCACCGTGTCTACCAATTAAAATTCCCATATTAGGACCACTCATTGTGATTATAACTCTGCCTTCAGAGTCTTTTTCGGTTTCATATTCAACATCGTCGCAAATTCTTGATACCATAGAGGATAAGAATTTTACAGCTCTGTTTTCTATAGAAATTTTACCGTAAATGCGAACACAGGCTTCTTTTGCCCCCAGGCCTAAAAAGCCTTTGCTGCCTTCGTCAATTACTTCAATTTCGGCTTCGTCTCTTGAAAGACCAAGTTCGGCGAGGCCTTCATTTATTGCTTCGTCCAGGTTTTTTCCTACCTTTACGAGTGGATTCAAGTTCTTCATTTTCTATAGCCATCCTTTCCCTGATTTTAGGAACATAGTATTTGTTGAGTACAAACTGCTGCGCCATCTGGAAAATATTGCTTGCGATCCAGTAAAGACCAACGCCGGCTGGCAACATAAACGCAAACCACACAGTCATAAGAGGCATAATGTTCATCATAGTATTTGTGGTCTGGCTAGGGTCCTTTTCACCCGGACGGGGAGGACGCTTGTTTGCTTTTTCTTCTTTTTTCTGTGTTGCAACATTCATAAGCTTTGAAGAAAGCCATGTTGTAACACCTGCGAGTGCAGGAATAAGCCATATAAGGTCAAATTCCTTTAATGTAGGAGTTTTTGAAAGGTCAAGACCGAGTAAATCGTAGTTTATTGCATAGGGCTGACCCTCAGCAGCAAATTTTGCGGTAAGAGCGATTTCATGAACACCATTTTTAACAAATTCGATATTGTTTGCTTCGCAAAGCTGACGAATAACCTCTTCACTTACACCCCAAATATAGTGAAGTGGCTCTTTGATTACGTAGTAAAGAGCGAGAATGATGGGGAGCTGAATAAGCATAGGAAGACAACCAGAGAAAGGACTGATGTTATATTTTTTATACAACTTCATGCTTTCTTCGCTGAATTTTTCCCTATTATTGGCATACTGCTTCTGAAGTGCATCAAGCTTAGGCTTGATAAGAGAGGTTTGCGCCATTGTTTTTTGCTGTTTTAATGTCAGCGGAAAAAGTATAAACTTAGTTACGAGCGTAAAAATAACGATGGCAACGCCGTAATTCTGTACCGACTGATAGATTACTTTAAGAAGCCATCCAAGAGGTATACCTAACCATTCAAACATAGTTTAATATCCAACCTTTCGTAATTATGGCAAGGGGTCGTATCCGCTTTTGCCAAACGGATTACATCTTAAAAGCCGCCATATAGTAAGCCTCAGAGCTTTGAAAAATCCATACTTTTCAAATGCCTCTACTGCATACTGTGAACAAGTGGGCGTGAATCTGCATGAGGGCGGCTTGTTCGGGGAAATGTGTTTTCTGTAAAATCTCAAAATTGCCAGAACAAATTTATTCATCATTTGTCACCAGCATGTCCAGTTTTTTCATAAGCTTCATAAAGGAAGCAAAAATTTCGTGAAAATCGGCGTTTATGATATGTCTCCTTGCCACAATAACAATATCATAACCAATTTTCACATTCTGTTCATTCAATCTGTAACATTCTTTTATAAGGCGTTTTGTACGGTTGCGGATAACTGCACAGCCTGTCTTTTTACTAACTGTAATTCCAAGCCTGTTAACCGGCTGTCTGTTAGGTAAAAAATATATTACGATGTTTTTATCACTGCAACTTGCACCTTTTGAGTATAGACGCTGAAACATGCCATTTCTGTTTAAAGATACTGTATGTTTCATTATAAATTAAAAAAAGCGAGACTTATCGTGCCCGCTTTAAAACAGAATCATAAGATTTACCGGCAGCGGTAAATCTTACGCTGTTAAGGTTTTTCTACCTTTCAGTCTTCTGCGTGCCAAAACCTTTCTGCCGTTAGCTGTTGACATTCTTTTTCTGAAACCGTGTTCTTTTTTTCTCTGTCTTTTTTTAGGCTGGTATGTTCTAAGCATTGCAGTCACCTCCCAATCAAATAAATATCTCAATAGATACAAAGTGCACATACTATTATACATCAACCCAAGGGCTTTGTCAACATTTTTTTACTCTTTTTCCTTATTTATTATAAAAAGAATGCCGTCCGAAAGACGGACGGCAGAAATTATTTGATTTTTTCAAGATTATAGGGCGTAATCTGATATACATAATAGTTGAGCCAGTTGGAAAAAAGCAGTGACGCGTGGCTGCGCCAGGATACAATCGGCAATTTGTCCGGATTATTGTCCGGATAGTAGTTTTCGGGCATTTTTACATCAAGTCCTTTTGCAAGGTCGCGGACATATTCCTCGTGAAGTGTCATAGCGTCATATTCCGAATGACCTGTTACGAAAAACTGCTTACCTGCTTTTGAGCCTGCAATATAAACCCCGGCTGTGCTGCTTTCTGCATAAATTCGAAGACCGGTAGCGAGCACATCCTCACGCTTTACTGTTGTATATCTGGAATGGGGGGCGAAAAAGACATCGTCATACCCGCGCAAAAGCTTGGAATTTTTGCGTGTAACCTTATGTTTGTAAATTCCTGAAAGCTTTTCATCAAGTGGATATTTATTCACACCATAGTGATAATAAAGAGCTGCCTGAGCGCCCCAACAAATATGAAAAGTGCTTGTTACATTGGTCTTTGACCATTCAAAAATCTCACAGAGTTCTTCCCAGTAATCCACCTGCTCAAAGGGGAGTTTTTCCACGGGAGCACCGGTAATAATCATACCGTCATATTTATTATCCCGAACATCGGTGAAGGTCTGATAAAAATGTAAAAGATGCTCCTCAGAGGTGTTTTTGGACTGATGAGTTTCAAGACGGACAAGGTCAATTTCTACCTGTAGCGGAGTGTTACTGAGTAGTCTTAAAAGCTGTGTTTCTGTAATAATTTTTTTGGGCATAAGGTTTAATATCAAAATTTTAAGAGGGCGGATATCCTGACTTGCGGCTCTGCGCTGTGACATGACAAATATATTCTCGCTTTGAAGAACTTTTCTGGCAGGTAGTTCGTTTGAAATTGTAATTGGCATATAGGCGCACCTCTCTTTCATAAAAAATCATGAATATATTTGATATTATATCAAAAAATAAGTGTGATGGCAATAGTAAAATAAATAAAATTTATTTGGAAAGAGGAGATAATAGGTGGCAAACGAAAATCAGAAACCGGAAGAAAAGACTTTAAAGGATTTTGGGTCTATGAACATAAAAGGGAAACACGGTAATATATTTTGTGTTTCAATTATAGGGCAGATTGAAGGACACATGGAACTGCCGGGGGAAAATAAAACCACAAAATATGAACATCTGATACCTCTTATTGTGGCAATAGAGGAGGATGAAAATATTGACGGTGTACTGGTTCTTTTAAATACCATGGGAGGAGATGTTGAGGCAGGACTTGCGATAGCTGAGCTCATAGCCGGAATGAGCAAACCGACGGTTTCTCTTGTTCTGGGCGGGGGGCATAGCATTGGTGTGCCGCTTGCTGTGGCTGCAGATTATGCCTTTATTGCGCCCTCGGCTACAATGACAATACATCCTGTGAGAACAAGTGGAATTGTGCTGAGCACTTCACAGTCCTTTGATTATCTTTTGAAAATGCAGGACAGAGTTCTTAATTTTATTGTCAGCCATTCTAATATTAAAAAAGAAAAACTCAAAGAGCTTATGCTTGCAACATCAAACCTTGCTAATGACGCCGGAACAGTTATTTATGGTGGTCAGGCGGTAGAATGTGGATTAATGAACGGAGAGGGTACGGTGTCTGATGCCCTTGACAAGTTGCAGGAACTTATAAAAAATGCAAAATGCAAAATGCAGAATGCAGAGTAAAAGAAAAAAAGGAAGATGCAAGCATGAACTGCACCATTTTGTACTGTATGCACAAAATGGTGCAGTTCAAAAGTATCCTCCTTTAATGATTTAGGTATAAATACTATTCCACATTTAGATTTAAAAGTTAACATTATATTAACTTTACAATAAAATTTTCGTTATTTCTTGGGGAGTGCTGCAAATATAGTCTGCATCGGCATTTTCAAGTTCACCGGGGGTCGCATAGCCATAACTTACTCCGAGTGAGGATATACCAGCTTGCTTAGCTCCTTCAATATCCTGCCAACGATCGCCAACCATTATGATTTTGCCACCGGAAAGTGGTGCAAGTATATCAAGTGCGTCATCAATAATTTGCTTTTTGGTATGTTTTTTGCCTTCAAGATCACTGCCGCAGATTGCCGAAAAATAATTATTCAGGCAAAACTTCTCAAGAATTTTCTCGACAAAAACGAGGGGCTTTAAACTTGCAACTGCAAGTATGAGGCCTGCGTTTTTCAGACTATCAAGCATCTCGGGGACACCATCATATACCTTATTTTCGTACATGCCAATAGTGGAAAAACGCTCCCGGTATTTTTTTACTGCAAATTCTGCATCAGCATGGGACATTCCGAATCGTCTCATGAACGAATCTACAAGCGGCGGACCAATAAAATCCAAAAGCTCATCTGATTCGGGAGGTTCAATTCCAAGAAAGGGGAGCGCATAACGGACGCATCCGGTAATGCCTTCTTTGGGGTCGGTCAGCGTGCCGTCCAAATCAAAAAGTACATATTTATACATTTATAATTCTCAGACCTTTATCATATTTTTTAGACGGAGCAGCGTAAGCCTGCGTCTCATATAGGGTGAAAAAACGGTGCAATTTTTAAACAGTTTTTCGCTTTTGCCAATGTCTTTGACTGTGATTTTACAACCAGCCATTTTCATAGCGGCAAGACATTCCTCGTAAGAAGGCACGCTACGAATTATATTAACAATTTCTTTCCACGAATTTTTCAGTTTTTCGGGGTCAACGAAATCAACGATTGTATCGGGGGTGTTAAGTTTTCTGACATTGTCAGCCATCGAACCGTAAAAATCATAGATTTCATTCCAGTCAATATTTTCTTTCTGGGTTTCAATGGTATCGTTTTTCGCAAGCTCGTTATAATATTTCAGCCTTGTCAGGGTGCACACTCCCACATCATCTCCGTGATAGTTGGGAATTATACCATCGCGAAGTTAAACAGGTAAAAGAGATGGACCGCCCGGGAGGTCGCTCCCTGCGGAATGACAAAGCGGGAAATGAGCAAACAAGGGAGCCGGTGGCTCCCTTGTTTTTGTTGAAATATTGAGGAGGTCAGGATGTCGTGTTTTATAATCGCGCAGGGGTTATATTACCGCCGTATATTTCACGGGAGAGTGATATAAATTCTTTGACATAGGGTGATGTGTTTTCGTCATCCTTATAAACAAGCATTGACTCACGGACATTACCGGGGAGTGCTAAAGAAAAGCAGCACAAAACATCTGTGTCGTAGCCGTTGTCAATAATTACGCTTTGTGGTATCATTGTAGCTCCGAGCCCTTCCAGCATAAACCTGTAATGTAAATCCATCCTGTAAAAATTCGTTATCTGAAGGGATTCGTGCGCGGTATTTTTAAAGAATTCTGAAAAATTTTTTCGGATTGGTAGGTTTCTTCCCATTTTGAAAACATTTATATTTTTAAACAAACTCCAATCGGTTATCTCTTTTTCGACAGGATAAACTCCCGTCAGAACCTCGTTGTAGGAAAGTGAATATTTTTGCAGTTTTTCAATGCCGGGATAATCCTTCCGGATTACTATCATATACTTTTCGCGCCATAAAACCTCCGATTTATATTTCGGAGAAATATGGTGTGTAGTAATAAGGATGTCCACAGAGCCTTTTTCAAAATTTGAAAACAAAATACCCGAAATAGATGCGCCCTGATTGATTTTTATGTCAACATCGGGAAAACGCTTGGAAAATTCCTTGCACAAAACAGGAAGAATAATATGTGAAGTAGAATTGTTCCCACCTATCGAAAGTTTTTTTGACAAAGGATTGCTTAATGTCGATATACGGAATTCAAGTTGCTGTTCAAGCAAATTCATTTCCTCAAGATATTCAATGTAAACCGTTCCTTTTGGTGTCAGCGTGAAGGGTGAGGTTTTTCTGTTGAAAATTTCATAACCGAGCTTCGTTTCGTGAATTTTAATAGCTCTGCTCAGTGCAGGCTGGGAAACAAACATTTTTTCTGCCGCTTTTGAAAAGCTTCCTGTCTGATAGACTGTATATATGTATTTTTCTGCGGTATTCATAAAAAACTCCTTATAACATTTTTGTTATATTGTGATTGCGAAATTTATATTTGATTATAACATGCCGGAATGATATAATCAAGGTGTAAATTTAAAAAAATATACAAAGGAGAGATTTTTATGAAAAAAATACTCTGCATATTGCTTGCGCTGTGCACTATGCAAATGTTGGGCATCACCGCATTGGGAAGTGATTCGTCCTTTAATGATATGGATAAGAGTCACTGGGCGTATGACGATATAAATGCCGGTGTTGAAAGAGGCTTTTTTACGGGTTATCCCGACGGTTCTTTCAAGCCCGGAGAGAATGTGACAAGAGCGGAAGCGATAAAAGTTCTGACCGATTTTCTGGGCAGAACTACTGTAAAGCCTGCCAAAAGCAAATATACCGATATTGATGTAAACGCATGGTACGCCCCTTACGCAAATGTATCGGAATTCCTTTTCCCTGAAAAATGGGTTGATGAAAAGCTTTTTAAGGCAGACACGCCCATAACAAGAGAAGAAGCGGTATATGCAATGGTAACCGCTATGAGATATGATTATAAACTTGACAAAGCTGATTTATCGCTGTTAAAGCCATATTCCGACAGAGAAAAAATAGGCTTCGGACTTGAAGGATATATGGCGCTTGCGGTTGAATTTGGTGTTATATCAGGCTATTCGGATAATACAATAAGACCTGATGCCAATATCACAAGAGCTGAATTTGCAACCGTTATGTCAAGAATATCAAAACAAAAGGATGTAATAGACCAACGCCGTGACCAGGTTGTGGATTACAGGGAAAAAGACGTTTCGGTTCTCTGGAGAAGCGACAGGGATTTTGTATATGCGCTCAGCACCTCCGACCTTCCGCCCGAAGAGCGTACAGGAAGTAAAATTGTGAAAATTTATAAAGACCGTATCTACCGCGGAGTTATATATTCCTATGCAGCAGGCGATATCGGTACCTTCCTGGATTATTCTGCAGGTCAGGATGAAAACGGAATTCATACAATATCCGGTCTTACATGGCAGGATGTGTCAACAGCGGGCGGTTCTGCCACGAGAGTAGCAAGAATCGGTAACGACTGCGGTGCATCAATACAGCTTGCTTACGGAAGTATCGGTCACAACCGTTCAATCTGTGGTATAACCAAGATGAGCCCTGTTCACGGATATTATCATGTAGGTAAATTTGATGCTCCGGTGGAATATAATGTAGATACACCGCTGGTAAATAAAACCAACGGTAAAGAGGTTATGTATCAGGCATTTTCTCAGCTTCAGAAAGGCGACGCAATTGTCAGAGTTAGACAGCCCGGCTGGAACTCTCACGGCATAATGGTTGCCGGTGTAAATGTAGTGTATAATGCAAAGGGAAAAATTGACCCTGCTAAAAGCACACTGTTACTTTACCATCAGTCAAGTAGCGGTGTTTTAAGCGAAGACAAGTACTATGACGAAAAGTTGGGCTGTGATGTTTATGAAATCGGTCTTATACATACCAGAAGCTTTGAATGGGCTTACGACGACGCATATATTCCCGTAACGCCGGAAATACTCATTGACCCGACTCCGATTGAGAAAGCGGTTGTAACGGATTCTTTGAGTGAATATACAACTGATTATTCACTTTACAACCTCTTCACAGGAACCATATCGAGCAACTGGATGATTGCAGATGCAGAAATAGTTATTAAAGATGATTCCGGAAATGTTGTTCAGAGTTCAAAAGTTCTTCCTACAAGAAGTGCTGAGGTTTATATACCGTCATATGGACAATCATTTAAAATAGATATGTCAAAATTCAAAACCACTGAGCCGGGACTTATTGGTGGCGAGATTGATATAGATAAGCTTGAAAAAGGAAGCTATAACTGCACCTTAACCGTAAGACTTGTTTCGGGTGAAGAATTTACAGTAAGAGAGTTTGATTTTACAAAGGCGGAAAAAGTTGCGATTGCTAAGATAGGCGAAAAGTCTTATACCAACATTAACGAAGCGTTAGCTGAGGTAAAAGACGGTGACACAATTGAGCTTATGACAGGCACTTTTGAGCTTGGAGAAGTAAGGCTGCCGGACGAAATTGTGAATGTTACGATTAAGGGAGCGGCAGATAAAGCTACTGTAATCAAAAACTCAATCATTTTATCTGACGACGCAGAAAGTATGAATTACTCAGGCGTTACATTTGACGGCATTGTTTTTGAGAATTCATATATCAGCCTTACTGACATTGAAGGCGCGATATATAAGGACTGGACGATTACAAACTGCGAATTTTTAAAGCTCGTTACCCCGGGTGTGAGCACACCGGTATTCAGCTATACTTCCAAGTCAACAAACGGAAAAATGAACGGTTTTACCTTTACAAATAATGTGATTGACGGCGCTTCGGGAAAAAGCAATTCGGGCATTAGATTGGGTAGATCTGCCGGAAAAGTTTTAATCTCCAATAATACAATTAAAAATGTTGAATGGAATGCAATGCAGATTTGGAGTATGGCGGAAGATGCAGAAAATTCCACGATACTTGAAATTTCGAACAATACTATAAGTGAAATCGGCGCAAAGGAAGGTATGATAAACCTTGACAAGATAGAATGTAAGATTATACTTTCGGGCAACACGATAACACGAAAAATCGAAAATCAGCCCTATCTGTGCTATCTGGCTACCACACCTGAGCTGTCGGGAAACACTTGGATTGACGAAAACGGAAATAAGCTTGACGATGAAGCAGCTTTGAAATGAGTTTAAAAAAGACCATCTGAATAGACAAAAGCTCGGTAATACATCAGTATTACCGAGCCTTTTTGTATAACGAAAACCACGCGATAGTCGCGTGGTTCTATAAAGGTTAACCGGTGAACAAAAATCCTCCGATGTGATATAATAAAGTCGACCTGCCAGTCGAGAAAATACACATCGGAGGATTTATCTATGAAAAAAGAAAACATAGACACGAATATTTTAGCACATATAAAATGGGATTGCAAGTATCATATAGTGTTTGCACCAAAGTATAGAAGAAAAGTGTTTTTTGAGGAAAAAAGATTAGAGATAAGAGAAATATTGAGACAATTATGTCAGTGGAAGGGAGTTGAGATTATAGAAGGAGAAGTATGTCCGGATCATATACATATGCTGGTAAGTATCCCACCCAAAAT
>JAZROP010000005.1:0-5066 GCA_045648785.1 Clostridia bacterium
AAGAAAGGACGGTATATCCCGTCCTTTCTTTTTTAATATCCAAATTCCTCTGATAAGGAATCATCATTATCAACCCATTCGAACACATCTATCATTCGATATGTATCAGCAGTGTCGCGAATGATAACAGTAGATATGCCGGCGTTAATGATTGTGCGTTTGCACATTGCACAGGAGCTTGCAGCAGAAATCAGCTCACCTGTAGCTTTTTCCACGCCCACAAGGTACATGGTTGAACCAATCATATCTTTTCTTGAAGCACTTATAATGGCATTTGCCTCGGCGTGAACGCTTCTGCAAAGTTCATAGCGTTCACCTCTGGGGATGTTGAGCTTTTCGCGCATGCAAAATCCAAGTTCTGAGCAGTTTTTTCTGCCTCTTGGGGCGCCGTTGTATCCAGTAGAAATAATTTCGTCATTTTTAACGATAATCGCACCGAAACAACGCCTGAGACATGTGCTTCGCTCAAGCACTGTCTGTGCTATATCAAGATAATAATTATGCTTGTCGGTTCTTGTCATATTAATCACCTCAAAACCATTATACAATAAAAGAAAATAAATTGCAATAGATATATTTTTATGATACAATAATGGAAGAGGTGAAAAGTATGAAGATTATTTTTGCAATCTGTCTGATTGTGGCAGTATGCCTTTTTATATATCTTATCGGCAGAAAAGGAAATATAAAGGGTGGTTGTAACAGTTGCGTTAATTGCCCGATGAAAGATTGTGCCGAAAGAAGTCAGGATTAAATATTAATATACTGTGCATTTGCATAGCCGGTAATGCCGTTGTATTCAACAACATACCAATCACCTGCCCGGCCGTAAACTGTGACGGTAGCCCCGTCGGGAATACCTCCCTTGCTGTATGAAAGAGTGGAGGGGCGTGTGCGGATGTTAAGATATGATCCATCTGAATTTACGCGCCCGGTGCGGATTGGCGTTGGGCGTATAAAAGGAATTCCAAAAAAGTCGCAAAGGGAAACTACAACATTTTCTGCAATCAGTTCCACATTATTTCTTATCCAGGCGGCGTCCTGCGCATTATCGTGATAGGCGAATTCTATAAAAGATGCGGGCGCACGGGTTTGAGTTACCTCGCCGATAGAGGTTGTTGCTTCCGCTCTTGCCGGGGTGGAGTAGGGATAAATTTCGTCCAGGTTATTTGCAATTATTGTTGAAGCACGCTGACCCTCCGGGTCGTTTGGTGAATAAAAGACAATGGGTCCCTGAAGCTGGCCGGAAAGCTCGTCGGGCGAGGCGTTGGAGTGAAGCGCAAGGTGCAGATCATAATTTCCTGCGTTGGATGCTACTATTGACTGAGCAGCGTTCATCTGAGGCGTATTTCGAGCAAACTCAATTCCGCAGGAGCGTAAAAATGGTTCCATGGCATCGGCGATTAGATTCATGTAAAGCTCTTCATTTCCTCCGCCGACATAGGGATTGAATTCCTGAGTTGAGGGGCTTAAATATATTCTTGGCATAAAACATCTCCTTTTGTCCGCGTAATGCGGGCTTTTTTTAAATATATATGCAGTTTAAATAAAAAATTGCATAACTTTTTAAAAGAGGTTTATTATATTAAATAAGGTAAAATAATGTGTGGAAATAATTGACAAAAAAAGAGAATTGTAGTATAGTATACAATGGGGTGGGATTGGAATACAATTTGACTCCGGAGTAAATTTATTTAATAATTTTTTATGATAATGACAAACAAAAAAGGAGGTGCTTTTATGATAAGCAACTGGTTTGTCGTAGCAATGGGTGTGGGTACTGTATTTGTAGGTCTCATATGTATTATTTTTATTTCAATGTTAATGAGCTATCTCTGCAGAGGTCTTGCTAAAAACAAACCTGCGGAAAAAGCAGCACCGGTGGCTTCGGCTCCCGTAGCGGCTCCGGTGGAAATTGCAAACAAACAGGAGTTCGTTGCAGCGGTCTCAGCAGCAATTGCTGAACATTCAGGATGTAATATGGAAGGTATTCGTATTTTATCAATCAAAAGAATTTAAGTTTAAAAAGGAAAGGGATAATCATCATGAAAACATATCGTGTAAATGTAAACGGAACTAATTATGAAATTCAGGTTGAAGAAATTTCAGCAGCAGAAGCTAAAAGTGCTCCTGTAGCAGCGCCTGCAGCAGCTCCTGCACAGGCAGTAGCTCCGGTTGCTACTGCTCCCGCAGGTGGAGAGGCAGTAAACAGCCCCATGCCCGGAACAATACTTGCAGTTAATGTTAAAGCGGGAGACGCTGTTAAAGCAGGCCAGGTACTTATGATTCTCGAGGCTATGAAAATGGAAAATGAAATTGTTGCTCCGGTTGACGGTACAGTTGCGTCAGTTTCAGTAAATCAGGGCGCTACAGTTGAAACAGGTACACTCCTCTGCACAATCGCTTGAAACGCTGGGAGGATAAATCATGAATGTATTTATGAATTTTATTCAGGATACAGGTATTTACAAGCTTTTTTCCAACCCCGAATCTCTAATCATGGTTGCGATTGCGTGTGTTCTACTGTATCTTGCTATTGTTAAAAAGTTTGAGCCGCTACTCCTTTTGCCTATCGCATTCGGTATGCTGCTCACCAACCTTCTTGGTGCTGATATGTACCATGAACAGCTCTTTGCAGGTGGACATGTTCATTGGGAAATGTTTGGCAGCGGTATTCCTCTTGCTGACGGAAGCACAGTTCAGCCCGGACTTATTGACGTTTTATACCTTGGCGTAAAACTTGGTGTTTACCCCTGTCTTATATTTATTGGCGTTGGTGCCATGACAGACTTTGGTCCGCTGATTGCAAACCCAAAAAGTTTGCTTCTCGGTGCAGCAGCTCAGCTTGGTATTTTCCTTACATTCCTCGGCGTGAAATATCTGTTCCCGCTTGTTGATGATACAATTGTTGGTGATGCTCTTAACAATGTAGCGGCATCAGTAGGTATTATAGGTGGTGCAGACGGTCCTACCGCAATTTTTGTTACATCAAAGCTGGCTCCCGCATATCTTGGACCTATTGCCGTTGCGGCATATTCTTATATGGCGCTCGTACCGGTTATTCAGCCCCCTATTATGAAGGCGCTGACAACCAAAAAGGAACGCCAGATAGTTATGAAACCTTTGAGAGAGGTTTCAAGAACAGAAAAAATCATTTTCCCGATTGTTGTTACTTTCTTTGTATCAATGATAGTTCCGTCAGCTACTCCGCTTGTAGGTGCACTCATGTTGGGTAACCTGCTCAAGGAGTGTGGCGTAACAGAAAGACTTTCCAAAACAGTTCAGAACGAGCTGATGAACATTGTAACAGTATTTCTTGGAGTCTCAGTTGGTGCAACAGCGACAGCATCTACATTCCTTTCACCTATCACACTTTGTATAATTGCAATGGGTATTGTAGCATTTGGTTTCGGTACAGCCGGCGGGGTGCTTCTTGCTAAGTTTATGAACCTGTTCACAAAGAACAAAATCAATCCGCTTATCGGTAGTGCGGGCGTATCTGCAGTTCCTATGGCAGCTCGTGTATCTCAGGTTGTAGGCCAGAAAGAAAATCCCTCCAACTTCCTTCTTATGCATGCTATGGGTCCCAATGTTGCGGGCGTAATCGGTTCTGCTATTGCGGCAGGCGTATTCCTTTCACTTTTCGGAGGTTAATTTAAATGAGCAAACTTTATATTACAGATACAATCCTTCGTGATGCGCACCAGTCACAAGCGGCAACACGAATGAGAATTGAGGATATGATTCCTGTTTTAGAAAAGCTTGATAAAGTTGGTTACTGGTCGCTTGAATGTTGGGGTGGCGCAACTTTTGATGCTTGTATGAGATTTTTAGACGAAGACCCGTGGGAAAGACTCCGTACATTCAAAAAACATATGCCAAACACTAAGCTTCAGATGCTTTTCAGGGGTCAGAATATTCTTGGTTACAAACACTATGCAGACGATGTTGTTGAACAGTTTGTTAAAAAATCAATAGAAAATGGTATTGATGTTGTAAGAATTTTTGATGCGCTCAACGATGTGAGAAACTTAGAGGCTGCTATCAAATATACAAAAAAATACAAAGGTCATTGTGAAGCTGCTCTCAGCTACACAACAAGCCCTGTTCACAACCTTGAGTATTTCGTAAAACTTGCTAAAAAGCTTGAGGATATGGGTGCAGATTCCATCTGTATCAAGGATATGGCTAACCTGCTTCTGCCTTATGATGCTTTTGAACTTGTAAAAGCGTTAAAGAGCGAGGTTAAAGTGCCTATTCACATGCATACTCATAACACAACAGGTACCGGCGACATGGTTAACCTTATGGCGGCTCAGGCAGGCGTTGATATTGTTGACTGTGCACTTTCACCTCTCGGTAATGGTACAGCTCAGCCGGCAACAGAAGCACTTGTTGCAACACTTCAGGGAACTGAAAGAGATACAGGTCTTGATTTGGGTCTGCTTTCTGAAATTGCAGCGCATTTCAGAAAAGTTGCAGACAAGCTTATGGCGGAGGGTACACTCAATCCGAAAGTTCTTTCGGTTGACACAAATACTCTGCTTTATCAGGTTCCGGGCGGTATGCTTTCAAACCTGCTCTCTCAGCTCAAGCAGGCTAATGCCGAAGATAAATATTATGATGTTCTGGCAGAAATTCCGAGAGTTAGAGAGGACTTCGGATATCCACCGCTTGTTACTCCTACAAGCCAGATTGTTGGCACTCAGGCAGTTATGAACATCCTTTCCGGTGAAAGATATAAAATGGTTCCCAAAGAATCAAAAGGGCTTCTCCGTGGCGAGTATGGTCAGCTTCCCGGCAAGGTTAATGAAGAAGTAAGAAAGAAAGCTATCGGCGATGATGAGGTTATTACCTGCAGACCTGCAGACCTCCTTTCACCTGAACTTGAAAAATACAAAAATGAACTTGGCGACAGAGCAAAACAGGAAGAAGATGTATTAAGCTATGCACTTTTTCCGCAGGTTGCTACAAAGTTCTTTGATATAAGAGACGGTAAAGTTGCGAAAAAAGCGGAATCCTACGCAGACGGAGTTCGCGTACTTTATGTAGACGATAGAAGCTAA
>JAZROP010000006.1:0-13846 GCA_045648785.1 Clostridia bacterium
ACCGTCTTAAGTGTTTTTTCAAGCGTTGCGCTTGCAGACGATATCAAACTGTATTTTGACGGTAATCTCCTTTCGTGCGATGTTCCCCCGGTTATTATAAGCGACCGCACGATGGTTCCTGCACGCGCATTTTTCGAAGCACTTGACGCCAGAGTTTCCTGGAATGACGCCAAAAAACAGGTGACTGCAAGAACCGACGATACAAAAATTATTCTTACTATCGGCTCAAATGTTGCTTATGTAAATTCGGTCGTAAAGGTGCTGGACTCACCTCCTGTCATAATTGACAGCAGGACTCTTGTTCCTGTAAGATTCATTTCCGAATCACTGGGGTACGAAGTTAAATGGGTGGAAAAATCCCGTTCCGTTTATATTAAAACCCCAAAAACTCCCGTTCCTGACAAAGAGGAAATTAAAGAAGATAATACTCAGACAGACACAGATATTCCTGCAATAGCGACCAAAATTAAATCAATGGTTTATTCGGTATCAGAAAACAGTTTTGTGATGAAGTTTACCTTCTCTTCGCCTCTTGAAAGTTACAGTCTTTATAATATGGACAACCCCGTACGAACTGTGCTTGAACTGGATGGAGCATCCTCTTCCGGCAGCAAAACCATTACAGTCGGAAGTGGCGGAATTAAACAAATTCGCACTGCAAATCATGACGATTATTATAAGATAGTTGCAGATCTCGAAGAAGTTTTGGATAAAAAATTCGTGCTTGCTTCAAATAAGCTTTCTGCAACACTCACGCTGACCACATCTTCAAAAATTGAATCATCCGATATTGAATCGGATATACCTTCCACCAACCAACCCTCTGACAAGGAGGAGGAAGAACCGGAAATAATTTTTGATAAATACTGGGAAGTTACCGACGAGTCGGTTGTAGTTTTAGATGCCGGCCACGGCGGAACTGATGTTGGCGCCATTGGCTACGATGAAACGGGTAAAAAGGTTGTCTTTGAAAAGGATGTAAACCTTACAGTAACACTCGAAGTTGCCAGAATTTTAAAAGAAGAGGGCATAAATGTGATGCTTACCCGTTCGGAAGACAGTTCTCTCGCACTAAGTCAGCGTTATAATTTTTCAAATACAAACAACGCTCTTTTATTTGTTAGTATTCACCACAACTCTCACGAAACATCAGCACCTTCGGGAGCTCTAACACTATACAGCAAAGCCAAGGATATCAAATATCCGAATTTAAAGTCATCAAAAAGCATCGCCCGTTCCATTCAGAAACATCTCTCAGAAGCTACAGGACTTTACGATGGAGGTATCCGCTCCGAAGACGAACTTGCTGTTTTGCGCGGCACTGAAACTTCTGCCGTACTTGTTGAAGTTGCGTTTGTCAGCAATTATGACGACCAGAAATTTATATTGAATGAAGAAAACCTTAACAAGGCTGCCGCAGGAATTGCTGCCGGCATACTTGAGGCTTTAGAGGATTAATTATGTTCAATCTTGTTCTTGTAGAACCGGAAATTCCACAGAACACCGGTAATATCGCACGCACCTGCAGTGTTACCGGTGCAACTCTTCATATAGTCGAGCCTATGGGATTTAAAATTGACGACAAAAAACTTAAGCGTGCCGGTCTTGATTACTGGCACCTGCTTAATATAACATATTACAAAAACCTTGATGATTTTTTTGAGAAAAACAAAGGCGGCAACTTTTATTTTTGTACAACAAAAGCCCCTCATTGCTATACCGATTGTAGTTTCAGCGACGGAGATTATTTCTTTTTTGGCAAAGAAACTGCCGGACTTCCCGAAAGTCTCTTGTCCAAGAATTTAGAACGCTGCATCCGTATTCCTATGCGTGAGGAGACAAGGTCACTAAACCTTTCAAATTCAGTTGCAATTGTCCTTTATGAGGCACTCAGACAGACCGGTTTTGCCTCACTTAATGAAACATCTGAATATTTCGGTCAGGAGTAAAAATGATTAAGAATATTAAGTATCTTGAATATTCTCCCGATATGCCTCAGTCAAAGAATTTGGCTGAGGCTGCAGGTATTTCTCCCCTTACTGCTTCAGTTGCATTAAACCGTGGAATTGACACACCGGAGCTTTTGTCTACTTTTATAAAAAAATCCATTTATTCGCTCCACTCACCTTATCTTATGAAGGATATGGATAAAGCTGTGGAAATTGTGCGAGGCGCAGTAAACAGTGGTAAAAAAATTACCGTTTACGGAGACTATGATGTTGACGGAATAACCTCCGTATCTATACTTGTTAAATACCTGTCCAGACTTGGGGCGGATGTTTCTTTTTACATACCCAGTCGCGAAACAGAGGGATACGGTTTAAACTGCGATGCTGTAAGAAAAATCTTTAGTTCGGGCACTAACCTTATAATCACGGTAGATACAGGAATCACCGCCTGTGAAGAAGTTGCTCTGGCGAAAGAGCTTGGTATGGAAATTCTTGTGACCGACCACCATCAATGTCCCGACATTCTTCCCGAATGCACAGTTATAAACCCTCACCGGCCGGATTGCCCATATCCTTTCAAGTCACTTTCAGGCGTCGGGGTTGTATTTAAGTTACTCTGTGCACTCGAAAACGAGGTTTCTCTTAAAATTCTTGATATGTTCGGCGACATTATAGCTACTGGTACAATTGCCGATGTTGTGGACCTTACAGACGAAAACCGCATTATTGTCGAATTTGGTCTTAAAAAGCTCGTGTCATCTCCTAATAAAGGACTTGACGCTCTTATAGTAACCTCCGGTCTTCGCGGACGGAATATTGATGCTACTACCATAGGCTATACCATTGCGCCACGCATCAATGCCGCCGGAAGAATTGGTAATCCCGAAAAGGCCGTTCAGCTTATTTTGTCTGAAAGTGTGTCTGAATGTATGGAGCTTGCTAAATATCTTGATGAAGAAAACAAAGACCGTCAGCTACAGGAAGCAGCAATTTTACGCGATGCTGAAAATATGGTTGAAAGTGACGAAACCTTTCGTGAAAAATCCATTCTTGTTCTGTCCGGTTATGGCTGGCATCACGGAATAATCGGTATAGTTGCCAGCAGGATTACATCAAAATATTATAAGCCTTGTATGCTTATCAGCTGTGATGATGGTGTGGGAAAAGGTTCAGGACGAAGTGTGCCCGGCTTTAATCTGTTCGAGGCAATGAAAAGTTGCGGCGATGTTTTCACTAAATATGGCGGTCATGAGCTTGCCGCCGGCTTCACATTATCCCCGGACAATATAAAGTCACTTGACGCAGCACTTAATAAATATGCTGACGAAAACATGACAGAAGATGTCAAAACTCCGTCTATTACCGTAGAATGTGAGCTTCCCGTCTCATATATTACAACCGAAGATATAGACAATCTCCGTCTGCTTGAGCCATTTGGCGTTTCAAACCCCAAACCCTGTTTTATCTGCAGCGGCGTAAGGATTTCAGGAAAACGCCTTATGGGCGACAAAGGTCAGCATATAAAACTTATGCTCACAAAGGACGGAATGACATTTGAAGCTGTCGCATTCCGTCGTCCTGATATAAATGAAAATTTTGCCGTTAACGACTATATAACTGTTACCGGTACTCTCACTATAAATGAATGGAATAACATTTCCACTCCCCAGCTCATAATATCTGATATACTGCCACCGCCCGAGGAGTTTCAGAACGCCCCCGACATGGACAGTTTAAAAGCAGTATATAAATATCTTCGCGGCATGGGGCAAAAAGTGTTTGCCGGTCTTGAGGAGATTTCCGAAAATGTTCTCAATAATTTTGGAATTGCACTTAAGCACAGCGAAATTTTAGACTGTCTTGATTTCTTCAGCCGTACCGGCGTTGCCGGCTATACTTTAAACACCAATGAAATCACTATTACTTTCAATAAATAATTCAGAAAAGGAGGTGCAGATATGCTCACTCATCAGGAACTTTACGATACTTTGATGTCGGACATACAAAAATCCCACTCAAGCGGAAATATTGAAATAGTAACAAAAGCATACCACTTCGCCCTGAAGGCTCACGGCGACCAAAAACGAGTTTCGGGAGAGGATTATATTTGCCACCCCCTTCAGGTTGCCATTATAATTTCAAACATGCTGCTTGACTGTGACACTATCGCCGCAGGTATTCTACACGATACTGTGGAGGATACTGATGTTACTTTTCACGACCTTGAGCTTCAGTTTGGACAGAATGTTGCTTTAATGGTAGATGGTGTGACAAAGCTTGGTAAAATCGCATTTGACTCCCAGGAAGACGCACAGATTGAAAACCTGAGGAAAATGTTTATGTCCACCGCCCGAGACCTGCGCGTTATGCTTATAAAGCTTGCGGACAGGCTCCACAATATGCGGACTATGGAAGTGATGCCTGACCATAAGCGTCGCCAGAAATCCAAGGAAACCATTGAAATTTTTGCTCCTATCGCTGAGCGTCTGGGGATGTTTAAAATCAAGGCAGAGCTTGAAAACCTTTCTCTTAAATACCTTGACCCTATAGCATACAACGAAATCACTGCTTATCTCAAGGACAAAATGTCAAATAACAATAATCATATTGACACCATCACAGCCGTTTTAGAGAAAAAGCTTGAAGAAATAAGAATTGATGGTTGCGTAAACGGTAGAATAAAGCATGTTTACAGCATCTTTAAAAAAACCTATATGCAAGGCAGGGCAATAGATGACATCTATGATATTTTTGCTGTCCGCGTGGTTGTTGAAACCATCCCCGAATGTTACGCTGTCTTAGGCGTAATACACGACTTATACAAACCTATTCCGGGCAGAATCAAAGACTATATTGCAATGCCCAAACCTAACCTCTATCAATCTCTCCACACAACCGTTATCGGCGATGGAGGTATTCCTTTTGAAATACAAATCCGTACTGAAGAAATGCATCGCATCGCAGAATATGGTATCGCAGCGCACTGGAAATATAAAGATGGCATCCAGCACGATAAGGATGAGTCTAAATTCACACATCTTCGTGAAATGCTTGAAATTCAAGGCAGCCTGACTGATAGTGAGGAATTTATGCAAACCCTCAAAACCGACATTTTTGCCGATGAGGTTTTTGTATTTACTCCAAAAGGCGATGTTATTTCCTTGCCCACCGGAAGTTGTCCCATCGACTTCGCGTATGCGATTCATAGTGCAATCGGTTCAAAAATGACAGGCGCCAAGGTTAATGGAAAGCTCGTTCCTCTTTATTACCCGCTTAAAAACGGTGATATTGTAAATGTAATCACATCTTCTTCCGTTCACGGGCCTAGCAGGGACTGGCTTAAGATTGTCCGCACATCAAATGCAAGGCAGAAAATAAACCAATGGTTTAAACGCGAAAAGCGCGACGAGAATATTGTTCGCGGCAAGGAAATCTTTGAAAAGGAAATTAAAAAATCCGGATTTTCATACGCTCAAATTTATAATGAAGATATCATAAACCACGAAATTGAACGAAATCATTTTACCTCGGTTGAGGATTTGTTTGCTGCAATAGGATATGGCGGTATCCCGGCAACAAGGATAGTTTCCAAGCTGACCATGTATTATAAGCAACAGCTTGCAAAGCTTTCACCAGAGGAAAAAACCTCTAAATTTTCACACAAAACATCAAGTAACGGCGTCATTGTCACCGGTATAGACAACTGTCTTGTGCGCTTGTCCCGTTGTTGCAATCCCGTCCCTGGCGATGACATTGTTGGATATATTACTCGAGGCAGAGGCGTCAGTGTTCACCGCAAGGATTGTGTAAATGTTATAAATAACTTTGTCGGTGAAGGTGAAACCGACCGACTTATCGAAGTTCAATGGGAGGAAAAGCCAACCACAAGCTCTTACCTGACCGAACTTCACATTACCGCAGACGACCGCACCAATCTTCTTGCAGATATAATGGTGGTTATATCCGAATTTCGTATTCCCACCCACTCGTGCAATGCAAGAATCACCAAAGATATGGTCGGCATAATTGCTCTGACCGTGGAGGTAAACTCCTCCGCCCAGCTTGACAGTCTTATGAAAAAGCTTATGAGTGTCCGCGGAGTAATTCAGGTTTCAAGAACAATGCAATAAGGAGAAAAAATATGGTATTATTCGGACCCTCCGGCAATTCGGAATCCTTTTACGAGCAGGGTTTTAAACATTCTGTTCAAATGCCCGGCTGGCTTAGAGGCATGGGGCTTGATGCATATGAATATTCCTGTACAAAAGGAGTAAAGCTTAAAAAAGAAACTGCCCTTGAACTTAAATTCGAGGCAGAAAAACATAATATAGTTTTAAGCGTTCATTCCCCCTATTACATTAATCTCGCAACAAACGACGAGGAAAAACGCGAAAAAAGTGTTAAATATATTATTGACACCGCCGCTATTGCAGATGCAATGGGTGCCGAAAGAATAGTTGTTCATTCGGGAGCCTGCTCAGGCATGGAACGGGAAACTGCTCTTGGTTTTGCGAAAAAAACTTTGACCATAGCTCTTACCGAGCTTGACTCGCTTGGGCTCGGTCATGTTCACATTTGCCCCGAAACAATGGGTAAAATTAATCAGCTTGGAACTCTCGATGAAGTTCTTGAGCTTTGCCAGCTAGATGAGCGACTCATTCCAACCATAGATTTCGGTCATCTTTATGCCCGGACTTTTGGCGGACTTGTAGCAAAATCGGATTTCGAGGCAATTTTTGATGCTATTGAAAATAAATTGGGTATAGACAGACTTAAGGTTTTCCACAGTCATTTCAGTCGTATTGAATATACAACACCCGGTGGTGAAAAACGGCATACAATCTTTGCTGATACTATCTGGGGGCCGGAATTTGATTTCTGTGGTGAACTCATTTATAAAAAAGGCTTGTCCCCCACTATAATATGCGAATCTGCCGGTACAATGGCAGAAGATGCTCTTAAAATGAAAGAATTTTATATGAATTTAAGGGGTTAACATGTACACTGCAAGACTTAATAATTTAAGAAAACATATGGCCGCCCAGCATCTTGATGCAATGCTTGTGTCAAATTCGGGTAATGTCCGCTATTTAAGCGGTTTTTCAGGTTCGGAATCCGACCTTGTTGTTACAAACGAGAGTGTATATCTTCTCTGTGATGCCCGTTATACGCTGCAGGCATCAATCGAATGTCTGCATTGTAAAGTACTTGATACAGCAGAGGGTATATACACTATTCTCAATCGCATAATTTCAGACCATAATATTCGTTCGCTGGGCATTGAAGATCGTTCTCTCAGCGTTGCTGCATTTAATGCAATGTCTAAATCCGTCCAGGGAGCAGCACTTATTCCTGCCGGCACAATTATAACAAATCTCCGTATTTTAAAGGACGAAAAGGAAATTACCTCTCTTAAAAAAGCAGCGTGGATTGCCGACCGTGCATTTGACCATGTCCTGCCCCTTATAAAACAAGGGGTAAAAGAAATTGATTTGGCTGCTGAAATTGAATACTCCATGCGTAAAAACGGTGCTGAAAACATCTCTTTCGACACCATTGTCGCATCAGGTCCAAATGCCGCAAAACCTCATGGTACTGCATCGGAAAAACCGATTGAAAACGGCGATTTTGTCGTAATGGATTACGGATGCGTGGTTGATGGTTACTGTAGCGATATTACAAGAACAGTTGCAGTAGGACCAATTACCGAGGCGCAGAAAAGTGTATATAACACCGTGCTTTTTGTTCAGACAAAAATGCTTTCGCTCATTCATTCAGGTATGGCTTGCAGTGAAGCCGATGCTATTGCCAGAAGATATTTTAAACTTTTCGGCTGTGAAAATTATTTCACTCATTCTCTTGGTCATGGTGTTGGCATAGATATCCATGAACAGCCAAACCTAAGTCGCCGCTCAGATAAGATAATTTGTGATAACATGGTTTTAACTGTTGAACCGGGACTTTATTTTGACGGAAAATATGGTATAAGAATTGAAGATACGGTAGTAATTTCGAGTTCAAAACCCTACCGACTTACAAATTCTACGAAAGATTTAATTATAATTTAGAAAAATGTCTTGAAATTTTGTTAATTATATTGTAAAATATATACATAATAATATTGCAAAGGAGAAAATTAAAATGATTTCTGCAGGTGATTTCAGAAACGGCGTAACATTTGAGCTTGACGGCAATGTATTTCAGGTTATACATTTCCAGCATGTTAAGCCCGGTAAAGGCGCTGCTTTTGTAAGAACAAAAATCAAAAATATTATAACTGGTGCGGTTTTAGAAAGAACATTCAGCCCTACCGACAAAATGCCTAAAGCTCATGTTGAAAGAAAAGATATGGAATATCTTTATAACGACGGTGAACTTTATTATTTCATGGATACCGAAACATATGAACAGCTTCCTTTAGGTACAGACCTTCTTGAAGCAGCTCTTCCCTACCTTAAAGAAAACATGGTTGTTAAAGTACTTTCTTTCAAGGGCAGCGTTTTCGGTGTTGAACCTCCCAACTTTGTTGAGCTTGAGGTAACAGAAACTGAACCTGGCGTTAAAGGTGATACTGCTACCGGCGCTACAAAACCAGCTATTGTTGAAACAGGTGCTACTGTAATGGTGCCCTTGTTTGTTAACACTGGTACAGTTATCAGAGTTGATACCCGTACTGGTGATTACATGGAAAGAGTTAACTGATTTAGGAGGACAACCATATGTCTTATTTTACAGAAAAAGCTGCATATCTCAAAGGCCTTGCTGAAGGTCTTGATGTTGACAGCTCCACAAAAGAGGGTAAGCTTTTACTTGCTATGCTCGAAGTTATAGAAGATATGGCAGACGAGCTTGAAATGCTTGACGAAAAACAGGACGATATGCTCGAACTTATTTCAGAAATTGCTGATGACGAGGATTGCGATTGCTGCGATTGCGACGACGAACTTGATTATTTTGAAATCGAATGTGAAAAATGTGGCAATGTAATTTGTCTGGACGAAGACATTCTTGATTCTGACGAAGATATTGTATGCCCAGTTTGCGGCGAAGTAATTGAGCTTGAAATTGAAGATTGCGACTGTTGTGATTGCGATTGTGACGACTGCCATTAATTAAATTTAAAGAGAGGCTAAAAAGCCTCTCTTTTTTTTGTAATTAAAAGTCTTCCTCACGTAAGGCTTTTAATATTAAATTATTGTTACTGTTTTCCTGCTTTTATTGACTTTCTTTTCTCGTTGTTGTATACTTTACTTGTATAGGTATATATTTTTACGGAGGAAAACAATGTTATGTACTAAGTGCGGGAAAAACCCCGCTGTAATATTTATTAAAAATCAGGCCGCTCCCAACGAGCCTGCTCAGGCGCTCTGTTTCCAGTGTGCGCGCGAACTTGGTGGCGGTTTTATAGACAGCGCCCTTGAAAGTATGGGCATTAATCCCGAAGAGGCAAACGAACTTCTGGGCAATGCCGAGCTTAACGAAGCTATACAGAATATGTCTCCCGAGGAAATGCAGGCAGCTATTGAAGAGCTTCCGCAAGACGGTGCTTTAGCTGACGGAGATGCAAAATCTCCCATGAATATGATGGAAAACTTCATCAGCAATATGACTAAATTCATGAACAGCGCACCCAAGCCTACTCCTGCTTCTTCTGAAAATACAAATCATCAAAAGGGTGAAAACAATCCAAAAAAAAGACGCAAATTTCTTGAAACCTACGGTCAGGACCTTACCCGTAAAGCAAAAAACGGCGAGATTGACCGTATTATTGGTCGCGACACAGAAATTGCCCGTATAGTGCAAATTCTTAACAGGCGCAGCAAAAACAACCCTGTTCTTTTGGGCGAACCAGGAGTTGGCAAAACAGCAATTGCCGAAGGACTGGCTCTCCGCATTGTCAATAAGCAGGTTCCACCCAAACTTTTTGGTTATTCTGTTTATTTGCTTGATTTTGCATCACTTGTTGCAGGAACTCAGTTCCGCGGTCAGTTTGAGTCAAGACTCAAAAATTTGATTGAAGAGGTTAAAAAAGAGGGCAACATAATCCTTGTAATTGATGAAGTTCACAACATTGTGGGCGCAGGCGATGCCGAGGGAGGCGCAATGAATGCGGCAAACATTTTAAAACCTGCTCTTGCCCGAGGTGAAATTCAGATTATCGGTGCCACAACCCTTACCGAATACAGAAAGAAAATTGAAAAGGACTCTGCTCTTGAGCGCCGTTTTCAACCGGTGCTTATAGGCGAGCCCTCACCTATGGATACAATTGAAATAATAAAGGGCATTAAGGATTATTACGAATCATATCATAAAGTAAGAATTTCTGACGAGGTCATAAAAGCGGCAGTTCTTCTTTCCGAACGCTATATTCATGACCGTTTTATGCCCGACAAGGCGATTGATATTATTGACGAGGCTTCCTCTAAAGTAAATCTGTCAAACAAAGCTCTTATTGAGCTTGCAGATTTAAAGCTTGAGCTTTCGCAGATTAATATTCGTCGTGAAGAAGTTGACCCTGAGGATTTCCAGCAAGTCGCAGATTTAAAATCAGCAGAGTGTCGCGTGCTAGACAGAATAAGGGAAATTGAGCTTTCAGACATTTATACTGATGTTACCGTTGACGATGTCACCGAGGTTGTTCAGCTTTGGACAAATATTCCTGTCAAAGCGCTCACCGAAGTTGATTCCAAAAATCTCATCAACCTTGAAGAGCAGCTTCACGAAAGCGTTATCGGTCAGGATAAAGCAGTTGATGCAATTGCAAGAGCTGTCCGTCGCAAACGCGCAGGTATAAACAGTAAAAAACGCCCAATTTCATTTATATTTGTCGGCCCGACAGGCGTTGGTAAAACCGAGCTTGTGAAAACTCTGGCGCGGTGTATGTTCGGCAGCGAAAGTGCACTTATTCGCCTTGATATGTCCGAGTATATGGAAAAACACTCGGTATCCAAACTGATAGGTTCACCTCCCGGATATGTAGGTTATGATGAAGCAGGTCAGCTTACTGAAAAAATCCGCAGAAATCCTTATTCGGTAATTTTGCTTGATGAAATTGAAAAGGCTCATGCCGATGTATTCAACATTTTTTTGCAGGTTTTGGACGACGGAAGAATCACAGATTCTCAGGGCAGAGTAATAAATTTTGAAAATACTGTCATAATAATGACTTCTAACGCCGGCAGCGATTTAAAATCAGGCAGTATGGGATTTGAAAGTTATGCTACCGAAGGCAGATATGAAAAAGCTCTTTCCCAGCTTTTCCGCCCCGAATTTTTAAACCGCGTTGATGAAGTTATTGAGTTTGATTATCTCACCCCCGAAGAGCTTGTAAAAATTGCAGAGCTTATTTTAAACGACCTCGCCAAAGGTCTTGCCGAAAAAAATATTACAATGACAATCAGTGACGCGGCAAAAGACCTCATTGTCAGCAAAGGATATGACAAAAAATATGGTGCCCGTCCGCTCAGGCGTGTGGTTCTTCGGGAAATTGAGGACATCATTGCCGCAAAGGTAATTTCAGGTGAAATCAAAGAAGGACGAAATATTTGCATTGATGCAGCAAATAATAATTTCATAATTCTTTAAAACTATTTCATATGCTTTTCATACAGTTTTCAAAAAACTGTACTATAATGAAATCAAGACATTAAGGAAAGGATTGATAATATGTCAGATTTAAATGATTACAGATGGTATAACGACGACTTTCAGAATAATCATCAGAGCACACACCAATCAGCTCCGCAGAAGAAAAAACACTCTAGAAAAGGCTGGTATATTGCTCTTGTATGCGTTATGGCGGCAATAATGCTGGCAAGTACAACTGTTACAGTCTTTGTTCTTGCTTCAAATGCAGGTTCACAGACTCACGGGAACGCTCTTTTGCAGGATAAAAACAACGCCTCATTTAATTATCAGCAGCTTACCGATGGTGAGCGCGAATCCAAAAGCACTGTTGAAATAGCCGCTCAGGTAGGCCCATCAGTGGTTGGTATTACAACAAAATACACCTACCGTTCATTCTTTGGTCAGGCTTATGAACAATCGGGCAGTGGCTCAGGAATCATCATTTCCGACGACGGATATGTTGCCACAAACTTTCATGTTATCGAAAATGCAAATGCCGTTTCTGTTACATTAAACACAGGCGAAGAGTTTGCCGCAACAGTTGTAGGTTTTGACGCTGAAACCGACCTCGCTCTCCTTAAAATATCAGCCTCAGGTCTTGCAGAAGCAACCCTCGGTCGTTCTGACGCTCTTCAGGTAGGAGAACTTGCTGTTGCAATCGGAAACCCATTAGGTCAGGAACTTGCAGGTACAGTAACGGTCGGTGTAATAAGTGCAGTTAACCGTTCCATCGCTTCAGATAACGGCAAAACTATGACACTTATTCAGACAGACGCAGCCATCAACCCCGGCAACTCAGGCGGTGCTCTTGTTAATGCTTATGGCGAAGTAATCGGTATAAATTCAATGAAATTCTCGGGCAATAATGTTGAGGGTATCGGTTTTGCCATCCCTATGGACATTGCGAAACCCATTTTAACAGAGCTTATGACAAACGGTTATGTAACAGGTCGTCCGCTCATCGGAATTTCGCTCCGCGAAATTACTCCGGAAATCGCGGCAATCAATGATATTCCCGCAGGTGTTCAGGTAGCTTATGTTTCCGAAGGTGGAGCAGCCGAAAAAGCGGGCATAAGACAGGGCGATACAATCGTTTCTGTTGACGGAAAGCTTGTTGAAACTACAAAAGATGTCAGTGACATCAGGGACCAGCATAAAGCAGGTGACACAATTAAAATTGTTGTTAACCGCGACGGTCAGACTTTGAGTTTTGATGTGGTTCTTCAGGAAGACACCACTTCAAGAACCTCCAACTAATAATTAATATAATAGGATAAGTTGCTGCTTTCGCATCATGGAATTTGCCGCAACTTATTCTGTTTTTTTGAAAGGACTATATATGTTTTATACTTTAACCGCCAACCCAGCAATAGATATGAATATTTCATCAAACGGTCTTATTCGAAAAGAAGTAAACCGCACCCACGATGCTGTTTATAGCCCTAACGGCAAAGGTGTCAATGTAAGCTTTGTGCTTAATCATTTTGGTATCCCTTCCACCGTTCTTGGTTTTTTTGGCGGATTTTCAGGTGAATATATAGTTAACGAATGTGAAAAAAGAGGGCTATTTGCAAAGCCAGTTATGATTGATGAAATAACCAGAATAAATGTTTTCCTCAATGACGGCGAAGGCGAATTCAAAATTGTTAACGAAGGACCTGTTATAACCGCCAAGCAGGAGGAGGAATTTTTAACACTTATGGAAAATCTAGAGGATGCCGAATATCTATGTATAAGCGGCAGTCTGCCTCGTGGTCTTTCTGATGATTTTTATCACAAAGTTTTTAAAATTTGTAATAAAAAGAGCACAAAAGTGGTTCTTGACATCAGCTCGCCAAAACTTAAGGAATTACTTGCTTATCGTCCTGTTTTAATTAAACCTAATGACGAAGAGCTCCGCGATATATTTGGCATTACATTAAATTCCGAAGACGATGTGAAATCGGCTCTTAAAACACTTCATGAACTTGGTGCACAAAACATTCTCCTCACTCTTGGTGAGAAAGGTTCTTACTTCTCAGATGGAAAAAGAGTGTTAAATTGTGGTACATATCCCGTTAAGCTTTTGAGCAGCGTATGCGCAGGTGATGCCTGTCTAGCGACCTTCTTAAGCTTTTGGACAATAAATCCCGAAGATGTTGAAACAGCACTGAAAAAAGCTGCTGCTGCCGGCGCAAATGTTGCCGAAAGTGCAGGCCTTGGAGACCTTAAAATGGTGGATGAGTATTCCAAACACATTGAGGTAAAAGAAATTTAGAATTGAAAATGCA
>JAZROP010000007.1:0-35677 GCA_045648785.1 Clostridia bacterium
TATACAATGCAGATCACAGATCCTATTGCAGATATGCTTAGAAGAATTAGAAATGCAGGTACAGCAAAACACGATACCGTGGATGTTCCCGCATCTAATATGAAAAAAGCAATTGCTGAGATTCTTTTAGAAGAAGGCTTCATTAAGAATTTCCAGCTGATTGACAACAGCACTCAGGGCATCATCAGAATCACCCTGAAATACGGTGCAGGTAAATCAAAAACTATCTCCGGTATTAAAAGAGTTAGTAAGCCTGGACTTAGAATTTATGCCGGCAAGGATGAGCTTCCGAAGGTTATCAGAGGCCTCGGTATTGCAATAATTTCCACATCAAAAGGCATAATGACCGACAAAGAGGCAAGAAAAGCCGGTGTTGGTGGCGAAGTATTAGCATACGTTTGGTAAAAATAAACGATATACGAATTTGGGGGAAACGTGGTGTCTTAAAGGCGCACACTCAATCACCCCACGGAGGTGAATAAATTGTCACGTATAGGTAGAATGCCGATTACAGTTCCGGCAGGAGTTGATGTAAAAATCGGTGCAAACAATGTAGTAACTGTAAAAGGACCGAAAGGTACTCTTACAAAAGAACTTCATCCTGAAATGAAAATTGAAATGAAAGATGGCGTTCTTACAGTAACAAGACCTTCTGAAGAAAAGATGCACAAATCACTTCACGGTCTTACAAGAACCTTACTGAACAATATGGTTGAAGGCGTAACAAACGGCTTCTCAAAAGAGCTGGATGTTAACGGCGTAGGTTACAGAGTTCAGAAACAGGGTAAAACATTAGTACTCAACCTTGGTTATTCTCATCCTATTGAGATGCCCGAGGAAGATGGTATAACAATTGATGTCCCCAACCCCAACAAAATTATTGTTAGTGGTATTGACAAGCAGAAAGTCGGCCAGTTTGCGGCTGTGATCAGAGAACAGAGACCGCCTGAACCCTACAAAGGTAAAGGTATCAAATATGTTGATGAACACATCAGACGCAAAGAAGGTAAAGCCGGCAAAGCTAAGAAATAATGAAAGGAGAGCGGCATAAATGATTAATAAACCGGTAAGTAATGTAGCAAGACTCAGACGCCATAAACGCGTACGCAAAAACTTAAGCGGTACACCTGCATGTCCCAGACTTTGCGTGTTCCGCAGTGCTAAACATATCTATGCTCAGATCATAGACGATGTAGCCGGCAAAACACTTGTAGCAGCCTCCTCTCTTGAAGGTGGCTTTGAAGGTAACGGCGGTAACAAAGAGGCAGCAAACAAAGTTGGTAAAATGGTAGCAGAAAAGGCAATTGCAGCTGGAATTAAAAAAGTTGTATTTGACCGTGGCGGCTATATTTATCACGGACGCGTTGCAAGTCTCGCAGACGGTGCGCGTGAAGGCGGCCTTGAATTCTAATAAGGAGGGAGAGGACACTATGCAGGAAATTTTAGATGTAAACAGCTTAGAGCTGCAGGAAAAGGTAGTTAACATCAGACGAGTTGCTAAAACTGTTAAAGGCGGACGCACAATGCGTTTCAGCGCGCTTGTAGTTGTTGGTGACGAAAACGGTCATGTTGGATGCGGTAACGGTAAAGCTGCCGAAATTCCCGAGGCTGTAAGAAAAGCAATAGAAGATGCAAAGAAAAACTTGGTAACAGTTCCCATGGTAGGAACAACCATCCCTCATGAAACAATCGGTAAATCAGGTGCAGGCGAAGTTCTTCTTAAACCCGCCGGCCCCGGTACCGGTATCATTGCAGGCGGTGCAGTGCGTGCGGTTGTTGAACTTGCTGGACTTAAAGACATCAGAACAAAATGTCTCCGTTCCAACAATCCCCGCAATGTAGTAAGTGCTGTAATTGAGGGCCTTGCAGGATTAAACAGCGCCGGAGATGTTGCTGAAAGACGCGGCAAATCTGTGCAGGAACTTTTAGGTTAAGGAGGGGCTGACAAATGGCAAAAGTTAAAGTTATGCAGGTTAAAAGCTCCATCGGATGCAAAAAGGACCAGATAGATACTTTAAAGGCGCTTGGTCTTAAGAAAATCAGAGACGTCGTTGAACATGAGAACACACCTCAGATCAGCGGCATGATCAAAAAGGTTATACACCTTGTAGAAGTAACTGAATTATAATTAAGGAGGTGTGATTATGCGTTTGCATGAACTTTCACCCGTTCCCGGCTCTACAAAAGAAGCTAAGAGAAAGGGTAGAGGACACGGTAGCGGAAACGGCAAAACAGCAGGTAAAGGTCACAAAGGTCAGAACGCTCGCTCAGGCGGTGGCGTAAGACCCGGTTTTGAAGGCGGTCAGATGCCTTTATACAGAAGACTTCCTAAAAGAGGTTTTGTTAACATTTTCGCTAAAACATACACTGAAGTTAAAGTGTCAGCACTCAACATCTTTGAAGATGGCGCTGAAGTAACAGCACAGGCTCTTAAAGATGCAGGTGTTATTAAAAAGATAAATGACGGAATTACTGTACTTGGTAATGGTGAAATCACCAAAAAACTTACAGTAAAAGCTGCAAAATTCACACAGTCTGCAAAAGCTAAGATTGAAGCAGCAGGTGGAAAGGCTGAGGTGATTTAAGGTGATAAAGACACTGGTCAACGCGTGGAGAGTTCCTGAGCTTAGAAAAAGAATTCTTTTCACATTCTTTATGCTCGTTATTTTCCAGTTAGGTACAGTAGTACCTGTACCGGGACTTGATAAAAATGCTCTTAGTCAGCTTCTTGGCATAGGCACAGGTTCAGGTACACTTTTTGACCTCGTAAATATTATTTCTGGCGGCGCTATGCAGAATGCCTCAATATTTGCGATGAGTATTACACCTTATATTAACTCATCTATCATCATGCAGCTTCTGGCTGTAGCTATCCCTGCTCTTGAAAAACTTTCAAAAGAAGGCGAAGAAGGCAGAAAAGTTATTGCTAAATGGACACGCTATGTAACAGTTATCCTTGCATTCATTCAGGCAGCAGGCCTTTATGTAGGTATGGCTAATACTGGTGCTGTTGAAAACGCAGGTTTTGTTGCATTTATTACAATCACACTGTCCTTTACAGCAGGTACTGCTTTCCTTATGTGGATAGGTGAACAAATTACAGAAAAAGGTATCGGCAACGGTATCTCAATCATAATCTTCGCAGGTATTGTAACAAGAGCACCCGCTCTTCTCGTTCAGATCTGGCAGATGCTCAAGACAACATGGTGGCTTGCTATTTTAGTAATCCTCCTCGGTCTTGCAGTAATTGCTTTCGTTGTTATGCTTAACGACGCAGAAAGAAGAATACCTGTTCAGTATGCAAAAAGAGTTGTAGGAAGAAAAATGTATGGCGGACAGAGCACACATGTGCCCTTTAAAGTGTCGATGGCAGGCGTTATGCCCATCATCTTCGCAAGCTCCATTTTATCTTTCCCGTCAACAATAGCAGCTATGTTCTCAGCAGGAGAAACACCTGCATGGATTTCATGGTTCATGGGTTCATGGCTCTATGCAATACTCTATTTTGTACTCATAATATTCTTCACATTCTTCTACACAGCAATGGTTTACAACCCTGTAGAAATGGCGAATAATATTAAAAACAACGGTGGATTTGTTCCCGGAATCAGACCAGGCAAACCCACATCAGACTTCCTGACAAAGGTAATGAACAAAGTTACCATCATCGGCGCGGTTGCAATTGCTCTTATCGCAGTTCTCCCCATGCTGATGGCTCAGGGAAATATGTCAGTTTCCTTCGGTGGAACATCAATTCTGATTCTCGTAGGTGTTGCTATTGAAACCTACCGTCAGCTTGAGTCCCAGATGCTGATGAGAAACTATAAAGGATTTCTTGATTAATCGTCAACAAGCGGAGGCAGAAAATGAGAATCATTTTACTTGGTCCGCCGGCTGCAGGCAAAGGGACGCAAGCCGAAAACCTGTCGAAAAAGTTTGAAATCCCTACAATCTCAACAGGAGAGATGATTCGTAGTGAAATTGCAGCCCAAACCGAATTGGGTATTGAGGCGGCGAAGATTATAAACGGCGGAAATCTCCTCCCAGATGATGTGATTATCGGTATGATAAAAGTGAGAATTGCACAGGAGGATTGTAAAAATGGATTCATTCTTGATGGTTTTCCGCGAACTCTTGGTCAGGCTGAGGCAGCGGAAAAGATGGGAATAAAAATTGATAAAGTGATATCAATTGTTGCTCCGGATGAGGAAATCATAAGACGCATATCAGGTCGTAGAATTTGCGAAAACTGTAAAACCGGATACCATACAATGTATGATAAGCCGGCAAAAGAAGGCGTTTGTGATAAATGCGGAGGAAAGCTCATCTGTCGGGATGACGATACAGAAGAAACTGTAAAAGTAAGACTTAATGTTTACCATGAATTAACAGAGCCTTTAATTAAATACTATGCAGACAAAGGACTGCTGGTAGAGGTTGAAAGCCAGGAAAAAATTGAAGATACAACAGCACTTATGTTTAAGCGGTTAGGAGTATGACGGATGGTAACTATTAAATCTGAAAATGAAATTGCTCTGATGAAAAAAGCGGGTGCGATTTTAGCAGAAACACTTGAATTAATAGAAAAAAATATTAAACCTGGTGTAACAACTAAAATGTTAGACAAACTCGCATTTGAGTATATCAAAAAGCATAATGCCTTGCCGTCATTTAAAGGCTACTCTGGATATCCCGCGAGTATATGTGCTTCGGTAAACGAAGAGGTAGTTCACGGGATTCCCGGGAGAAGGCGTTTGAATGAAGGCGATATTATAGGAATAGATATAGGCGTATGTCTTGGAGGTTATCACGCTGATGCCGCAAGGACATATGGAGTGGGAAAAATTTCCGAAGAGGCGCAGCATCTCATAGATGTTACAAAAGAAAGCTTTTTCAAGGGTATTGAAAGAGCAAAGGAGGGCGCCAGACTCGGTGATGTTTCCGGCGCAATACAGACATTTGTTGAGGAAAACGGCTATTCGGTTGTGAGGGAGCTTGTTGGACACGGAATTGGAAGTGCGCTTCACGAGCAACCCGATGTTCCAAACTATGGCAGTCCGGGCAAAGGCTTGAGATTGCAGGCGGGTATGACGCTGGCGATTGAGCCCATGGTTAACCGCGGAACACATAAAATAGTTATCCTTGATGACGACTGGACATGTGTGACGGCTGACGGTGAGTTGTCTGCACACTATGAAAATACGGTTATCATCACAAAGGACGGCTGTGAGATTATAACAATGCTTTGAGGTGATATTTTGGAGTACACACAGGGAACTGTGGTAAGCTCTCTGAAAGGTCATGACAAAGAGAGGCTTTTTGTGATTGTAAAATCAGAGGGCTCGTTTGTCTGGCTGACAGACGGTAAAAACCGCAAAAAGATAAGCCCCAAAAAGAAAAATATAAAACACATTGTTTTATCACATCATCACATACCGGAGGTTGAATCCTTAAGTGACAAATCGATAAGGAAACAACTAAACCGACTAAAGATAAATGAAGAGAATAATCTACGGAGGTGATTTTCCTTGGCAAAAGAAGATGTAATAGAATTTGAAGGAACGGTTCTTGAGGCACTGCCAAATGCGATGTTTCAAGTAGAATTACCAAACGGGCACAAGGTGCTTGCTCATATATCCGGTAAGCTGAGAATGAATTTTATAAGAATTCTTCCGGGCGACAAGGTAACAATTGAGCTTTCACCTTATGATTTGACCCGCGGAAGAATAACATGGCGGGCAAAGTAATGTCCGTTCGCAAAGAAGGAGGAACCGAACAATGAAGGTTAAACCATCAGTAAAGCCTATTTGTGAAAAATGCAAGATAATTAAAAGAAAAGGCAGAGTAATGGTTATCTGCGAAAACCCCAAACACAAACAGAAACAGGGTTAATAAATTGATTGTATAGGTAATTTAAAGGGAGCGGCTGGCAAACCTGAAAAGGATTTGTACCCTAAATTAAATACAACTAAAGAAATGTAAAAACAGGAGGTGCAAAATCAAATGGCGAGAATAGCAGGCGTGGATTTACCAAGAGAAAAACGCGTTGAAGTAGGACTTACTTATGTTTTTGGCATAGGCGAGCCCTCAGCTAAAAAAATTCTTGAAAAAACAGGAATCAATCCCGACACAAGAGTTAAAGACTTAACAGATGATGAAGTAGCAAAACTCAGAGAGGTAATTGACGGTGAATATAAGGTTGAAGGTGACCTTCGCCGTGAAGTAGCTCTTAACATTAAAAGACTTATGGAAATCGGTTCATACCGTGGCGTTAGACATAGAAAGAGTCTCCCGGTAAGAGGACAGAAGACCAAGACAAACGCAAGAACATGTAAAGGTCCCAGAAAGACCATTGCAAACAAAAAGAAATAAAGGAGGGAACGGATTAATATGGCTAAAACAGTAACAAAAAAGACGACCAGAAAGCGTCGTGAGAAAAAGCATGTTGATAAAGGTGCGGCTCACATCCGTTCAACCTTTAACAATACTATTGTAACAATAACAGACACTGCCGGCAACGCACTTTCATGGGCATCCTCCGGTGGACTCGGCTTCAGAGGCTCCAGAAAGAGCACCCCTTACGCAGCTCAGATGGCGGCAGAAACTGCTGCTAAAGCTGCAATGGAATACGGACTTAAAACTGTTGAAGTTTATGTAAAAGGTCCCGGTTCCGGCAGAGAGGCTGCTATCAGAGCGCTGCAGACCGCAGGTCTGGAAGTTAGTATGATTAAAGATACTACTCCCATTCCTCACAACGGTTGCAGACCGCCGAAAAGAAGAAGAGTCTAATTTAGAAGGAGGCGAAAGTGCAACATGGCTAGATATACAGGAGCAGTGTGCAGACTGTGCCGTAGAGAGGGTCAGAAATTATACCTCAAGGGCGAAAGATGCTATACCGGCAAATGTGGTTTCGAAAGAAGAGCGTTTGCTCCAGGTCAGCATGGTATGAGCCGTAAAAAACTGTCCGGTTACGGTGTGCAGCTGAGAGAAAAACAGAAAGTCAGAAGATATTACGGAGTACTTGAAAAACAGTTCAGAAAATATTTTGACATGGCTGAAAAGAAACAGGGTATTACGGGTGAAAACATGCTCGCAATCCTTGAAAGCAGATTTGACAATGTTGTTTACAGACTTGGTCTTGCAATGTCCCGTGCAGAAGCTCGTCAGCTTATAAGACACGGTCACTTCTCTATCAACGGTAAAAAGGCAGATGTTTGTTCTATCCTTTTAAAACCCGGTGATGTAGTAGCAGCAATTGATCAGGCAGAAGAAAAAATCAAGAATAACCTTGAAGCAAATGCATCAAGAGTTATCCCTAAATGGCTTGATTTTGATGCTAACACAGCTACAGGCAAAATGCTTGCGTTTGCAGCGCGTGAAGACATTGATTTACCCATCGAAGAACACCACATTGTCGAGCTGTACTCCAAATAAGATTTTTAGCAACCCTTGCCCGATGCTTTTTTGGGTAAGGCTACCCTCGACAGTAAAATAAAATGAATAAAAATAAACAGTGAGGAGGGTTTGTGCAGCATGATAGAATTGGCAAAACCAAGTATAGAATGTGTAGAGATTAAACCGGACAAAAGATACGGTAAGTTTGTTGTTGAACCACTTGATCGTGGTTATGGTATAACACTTGGCAACTCGCTGAGAAGAATACTTTTATCTTCGCTTGAAGGTTGCGCAGTAACATCCATTAAAATTGACGGCGTTCAGCACGAGATTTCCAAAATGGATGGTGTAACCGAAGATGTAACAGAAATCGTTCTTAACCTTAAAAAGCTTATCATTAAGCTTCATTCTGACGGTCCTAAAACCTTAAGAATTGATGCAGCAGGCGAATGTGAGGTTAAAGCCGGTGATATCAAAATAGACAGTGATGTTGAAATTCTTAACCCCGACCTTCATATCGCAACACTTAATTCAGATGGAAGACTCTATATGGATATAGTTGTTGACAGAGGCAGAGGTTATGTAACAAACGACCAGAACAAAAAGCTTAACAAGCAGACAGCGGCAATCGGAACAATCTTTATGGATTCCAGCTATACTCCGGTAAATAAAGTTAACTACTTTGTAGGCACAACTCTTGATAATAAGGATAAGCTTACTATTGAAGTGTGGACTAACGGAGTTATCGGACCCGATGAAGCTATTTCGACAAGCGCGCAGCTTATGATTGAATATCTCAACTTCTTTGTTGAATTGTCTGATAACGCTAAAACTACTGAAATAGTTATAGAAAAAGACAATGACAAGAAAGAAAAAGTTCTTGAGATGACAATTGAAGAGCTTGATCTGTCAGTAAGAGCATATAACTGCTTAAAGCGTGCCGGCATCAATACGGTTGAAGACCTTATCAGCAGAACCGAAGGCGATATGATTAAGGTAAGAAACCTCGGCCGCAAATCGCTTGACGAGGTAATTGGTAAGCTTCACGCACTGAAATTATCTTTACACAAAGAAGAAGATATATAAAATAACGGGGTTTTTGCCCCTTTACCAACAAATTGTTCAGAAAGGGAGGTTGGATATTATGCCCGGAACAAGAAAATTAGGTCGCCAGACAGCACATAGAAAAATGTTGCTCCGCAACATGGTGACATCACTTTTCGAACATGGTAGAATATCTACTACTGAAGCAAAAGCTAAAGAAATTCGCTGCATGGCGGATAAAATGATAACCCTGGGTAAAGAAAACACCCTGCACACAAAGCGCCAGGCGATTGCATATCTTACTGATAAAGATGTAGCTTTCAAACTTTTCAATGAAATAGCACCTAAATATGCTGACAGAGAAGGCGGCTACACAAGAGTAATTAAAGCAGCTCCCAGACGCGGCGATGCAGCTCCAATGGCTATCATTGAGCTTGTGTAATTAAAAAAGGAAATCCGTTGGAATTTTTCCAACGGATTTTTTGTTATTTGTTTAAAAGATTAAATTAAGCCTTTGTCCAGCTTTTCAACTATATCAACCAGAACATGCTCGTGCAAGGAAACAGTAAGATTTTTGCAATGTTCAAGCAGCAATGGAGATCCGTCTGCAACGGCTAAACCTATGTCGGCAGCTTCAACAAACTCAATATCGTTTTCATTATCTCCAACGGCAATAACACGATGATTTTCTCCGATAAGCTCTTTCAATCTGCGAAGAGCAGTACCCTTATTTACACCAAAAGGCAAAACTTCGTACAACCATGAAGCACTTTGAGAAAACTGAAAATCTTTAAAAAAGGGCTGAGATTCAAAGTATCCGCGGACAACAGGCATATACTCATCAGCCATGGCACAAACTATTTTAAGCCAAGGCTGTGGGACATCGGCAACAGAATCAATTTTTTTAAAAAGTCCGGACAATTGCTTGTAGCGTTTCATATTTCCCGGAATATCAGTTACTAGATACAATCCGTCAGGCGTATTAATCTCAATGTTTGCTTTAGGACACTTTTCTATAATGTCCGGAATTATGTGGGAAATAGTTGTGTCAAGAGGGGATAACCACAGATATTTATTTTCAGAATAGTCGTAAATTGCTGCACCATTATAGCAAATTACCGGTGCATTAGGCATTAGCTGGTCAATTATTGATTGAGCAACGGGCATCTGTCTTCCGGTTGCATATGTAAAAGTTCCGCCGTTATCCATAAAATATTTTGCAGCTGCCTTGTTTTCCTCGCTTATTATAAAAGAATAATCAACAAGGGTGCCGTCAACATCGGTAATTAAAAGAATGTTTTGAAATTTTTTCATGATAAAGTCCCCCTGGCAATAAGAACCCGACCCGCTAACGCAATCAAAAATTACATGTATAAGCCACGAAATATTGATTGGTAACAATTAAAAAAACTTTCTGCAAATTTTGTGGCAGAAAGTTTTTGTAATTAAGCGTTTTTGTTAAGAGCTTTTGTAAGACTGGATTTTTTTCTTGCAGCAGTGTTTTTGTGAAGAACACCTTTGCTTGCAGCCTGGTCAATTTTCTTAACTGCAGCTGTGTAGTTTTCCACTGTCTTATCAGCATCAAACTTCTTAATGCTTGTTTTAAGTGCGGATTTAACCATCTGATTCTGAAGAGTCTTAGCTTCAGCAACTTTTACTCTTTTTTTAGCAGATTTAATGTTTGGCATGTTTCTCACCTCACAAATGTAGTCTCAATATGTACTAGTATTATATCACAAACTTTTGGTAAATGCAAGCTTTTTTTAAAAAAAATAAAAAACTATTTACATTAATTTGAAAATATGATAAAATAACATGGTAGGTCTCGTTGGTCTAATGGATAAGATAGCAGATTCCGGTTCTGCTGATGTGGGTTCGATTCCTACACGGGACGCCAAGAAATCCGCACACTTTCGTGTGCGGATTTTCTTTAACTAATTATTCCCGATTTGCTAATGGTGATATCGCCTCTGCTTTTAGTTTATTTACTTTTTCTTTTTTCCAAACGCCTGAGTAATAGAGAATGGTCACAAATAAAGCTTCGGCAATCCAGGAAACCACCCAGCCTACGAACACTCCGTAATAGCCGAAATGTTGAGTAAGCAGTAGTGTTGCGACATATCTTGAAACTGCGCCGGACAGTGTGCATAGTACAAGCAGTTTCATTGCTGCAACTCCGCGGAAAAATGCGTGGAACAGGTTGTTAACCACATTAAAAAGAATAAATGGCTGGAAATACCGAATAAAAATTGTAGCATAATTAAATGCCTGACCTGACGGAGAGTCAAAATACATTCCGCAAAGTCTGTCTGCAAATATTGAACACAGAACAATTATGGGAAGAACAAACACCATCCCCTGCAGAAATCCAACGGAAACTCCTTTTTTAAATTTGTAAAACTCTCTTGTGCCAAGACATTGAGCACTGTAACTGCTCACGGTTTTGGCAGAATTCTGATATACGGTTGTGCACATTCCCTGTATGCTTATGATAATGCTGTAGGAAGCGGTTGATGAACTTCCGAATCCATTTACAAGTGGTGAAATGAAGAAAGAAGCGAAATACATACAAAGTTGCTGAAACACAACGGGAAAAGAGTAGCTGACGGTTTCTTTTAAAATTCCCATATCATAGGACACTTTTTCTTCCGAAATTCCCATTTCACGGAAACACTGCTGGAACTTGATTCCGTACAGAATGTTGCGGACAAGTGCGGCAAGAAGACTTAAAACAGCCAGCGAAGCAAGTCCGCCGTTAAAATATTTCAGCACAATAAATTTGAGCAGGGTTGTGCCTATGGTTGTAACCAGAGAAACGACAAACGGATAACCGGTTATGCCAAGGGAGCTTAATATTGAAATTGCCCACGAATTGACAGAAACAAGAAAATAGCCGGCAAGGAGTATTACATAATATGCCGAAGCAATTCCGTATATTTTGGAATCCACATTCAAAAGGGAGAAAATTGGTTTTCGCAGGATAATCATTAAAACTGACGAGAAGAATGACAGCACCAAAAGTGCAGCAACGGAAACATAAATGCCGTTTCGGAGTTTTGAATAGTTTTTCTCACCGAAAAGCTTGGCAACATAAATGGAAAACCCCATGCCCCAACCCCAGAAAAATGAGCCAAAAAGGCTAAAAAAGGATGAGGTTGAACCGGTTGCTGCGAGACCCGTTTCTCCGAGAAAACTCCCTGACAGCATACCATTTATCACATTGAAAGCCTGAGTTAAAAGGCCACTTAATACAAGCGGAATGGCAAAAACAATAAAATTTTTGTAAATATTACCTTTGGTTAAATCTTTCATGGCAAATTCTCCTTGACAGCTTTTTACAATAAAAGTATAATAAAATTATCAACATTTTTCAATAAGGTTTAAAATTTAAAGAAATTCTCAACATTTATCAGGTGGAGGTGCCTATGTTACAGAAAGAGAGAACGAATGCAATTATGCATGTTTTGCAGGAAAACGGATATGTAACGGTGAAATTTTTGGTGGAAAAGCTTCATTACAGCAATGCCACAATCAACCGCGACCTGAATTTCCTGCAGAAGCAGAATCTTGTCAAACGCAGTTACGGCGGTGTGGAGATTGTTAAAACAAGAGGGGTCAGACTGCCGTTCAGATACCATAAGATGAAATCGGTAAAAACACTGCTTTCCAAAAGAGCTGCCGAAATGGTGAAAGACGGCGATGTGATTTTTATTGACGGCACCACAACCACCGAATATATGGGACATTTTCTTGAAAATAAAAAGGATATTACGGTGATTACCAACAATATGGCGCTTGTTATGCACCTTGCGGAAATGAGAATAAAAGTGATATGCCTCGGCGGGAGTGTGGCTGAAGTGCCTTTTATGCTTTGCGGAGAGGATACCCTTGAAAATGCATCAAACTACCACGCGGACAAATTTTTCTTTTCCAGCAAACATATTTCAATGCTGGGGATTATTGATGCTCTTGGTTCTTATGGAGATATGCGGAGAAAAATGATGGAAAACTCAGACAAGGTGATTTATCTTGCTGACCACGAGAAAATAGGCGAAGTGAAGGGAAGGACTTTCAGTTTTAATGATGTTGATGTTGTGATTACGGATTTTGGATTTAGTGAAAGTGTAAAAGAAAAATATCCCGAGGTGGAGTTCGTAGAAATATGAGTTTGCTCTGCTGGAATTCAAGAAAATTAAGGGTTTGATAATAAAAAAGACGCCTGAAGGCGTCTTTTTACATATGACTTAGTGTTTTATCAAGCGAGCGATAGTTTATCGCTTCGGCAATGTGGGTGTAATTTATGTCCTCGTCGCCGGCAAGGTCGGCAATTGTTCGGGCGACCTTTATTATGCGGGTATAAGCACGGGCAGACAGACCAAATTTTTTATAAGCAGCTTCCATGATGGTTTTTTCTGCATCACCAAGAGGACAAAATCTTTTAAGCTGTTCCGAAGAAAGGTCTGCATTGCAGTAAACACCTTCGCCTTGATATCGCTCAAGCTGTCGTTTTCTTGCGGCATTTACACGCCTGCGAATTTCTGCTGATGTTTCAGCTTTGCGCTCGTCAGTAAGCTTTTCGTATTTAACAGGCTCTACCGAAAGCTGAATATCTATCCTGTCCAGCAACGGACCGCTGATTTTTGAAAGATAGCGGTGAATTTGCTGAATTGAGCAGGTGCACTGATTTGTCGGGTCGCCAAAATATCCACAGGGACAAGGATTCATGGCTGCTATCAGAATGAAATTACTTGGATAAGTTACTGTTGCGTTTACCCTTGATACCGTAACTTCGCCATCCTCAAGCGGTTGACGGAGAATTTCGAGAGCGTTTCTCGAAAATTCGGGAAACTCATCAAGAAAGAGAACGCCATTATGAGCGAGACTAACCTCGCCGGGCCTTGGAATTCTGCCGCCGCCGGTCAGTGCAGTTGCCGATAGGGAGTGATGCGGCGCTCTGAATGGGCGCACAGACATAAATGGTTTGTCCTTGGGAAGAGTACCGGCTATAGAATGAATTTTCGTAACCTCAAGAGCTTCGTCAAAGGTCATTGAAGGGAGAATTGACGGAAGACTTCTTGCCAGCATGGTTTTACCTGAACCCGGAGGACCGGACATAATACAGTTGTGACCGCCTGCAGCGGCGATTTCAAGACCTCTTTTGACAGACTCCTGCCCTTTGACATCGGCAAAGTCCGTGGCATATTTGATGTCCTCTGAAAAATAATCCTGTCCGTTTATGGTAAAAGGCTGAATTTCCTTGATTCCTGATAAATGAACCAGAATATCCTGAATTGTCGTTGCGCCGAAGACGGATACATCCTTGACAACGGCAGCCTCCTGAGCATTTTCGGCAGGCAGAATGAATTTGGCATAACCAAGCTCACGAGCGGCAATTACCATAGGGAGCACGCCTGGCAATGGTCTTAAGCTTCCGTCAAGAGAAAGCTCGCCGAAGAACATATATCCGTCCGTAACTGACTGCGAAAGTGCGCCGGCACAGATTAAAACTGACAGTGCTATCGGCAGGTCAAAACCAGAACCCTCTTTCCGTATGTTTCCGGGAGCAAGGTTTACGGTCACTTTGCCCAGGGGAAAATCAAATCCGGCAGTTGATATTGCGGATAAAACGCGCTCGCGCGCTTCCTTTACAGAAGCGTCCGGCAAACCTACTATTTCAAATGCGCTTAAACCTGAGCTGACGGAACATTCAACCTCGACAGTATATCCGTCAATGCCTGAGATTCCGGCAGTAAAAATCTTTGAAACCATGGATAAATCCTTTCTGTATATTAAGAAAGCACCTTTTTAAGGTGCTTTTTGTTAAGATGCTGTGGGTGCGTAAACGGCAATGTCAATGTTGTGAGTCAGAACATCAATATAGCTGAAAGCACTGCGACAGGATTCCCCTTCTTCTTTCTGGTCGAAGCGCACGACAAAAACATCAGGATATGTATTTTCAATTACGCCTTTTCGTGTAATGAATTTCTGTCTGCCTTCTTTTGTAGTAATCCTTACGCGATTACCTATTCTTGATTCTATACCTTTTTTGATGAATTCAACTTTGTTGCCCAAAATAATCACCCTTTCGGTAATATTTGACTTATTAAATATAGTATAACACAATATATAGTAATTGTCAATAGCCAGGCGCAACAATATCTAGTATTTTTTTGTTAATATTTTAATATAATTGGAGCGATGCTCTGTCAAATGCTAAAAAATAACAGCGATCGGGGCGGTTAAATTTGTTGACTTTTACTGCGGGTGATGATATAATATAATTGCGTGTTGTCGCCATAATCAAAACACGCAGAATGTGTAATAAGTATTATTTAAATATTAAGCTGTACCAGGGCAGCAGATTGGAGGAATTTACTATGAAAAAATATTTGGCAATTCTGATGACACTTGTGTTTTTCATAAGTATGTTTACAGGAATGTCTGTAAATGCCTTTTCGGATGTGACTGAGGATCATCAGCACAATCAGGCGATTAGTTATTTGGCAGGAAAAGGTGTAATAAATGGCTATGAGGATGGAACATTTAAACCGGAGGATACCATTACCCGAGCAGAATTTGTAAAAATGCTTCTGGAGTTTTTGGGTTTTGGGAATATATATGGCGATGCCATGGTTAAAACAAATTTTACCGATGTTGATGGTAAGGAAATGACAATAACCTCCAAAGATGAGAATGGTAATGAAACAACAAGCGTTTTAAATTCCGGTCGTCATTGGGCAGCGGGATACATCAAGCTTGCTGTTGATAAAGGGGTTGTAAACGGTTACGGTGACGGGACTTTTGGTCCGGATGATCCGGTAAAATATGAAGAGGCAGTAAAAATGATAGTGTGCTGTCTTGGTCGTGTCGAGCATGCAAAAACGAGAGCTGAAAATCTTAAATTGCCTCTCTGGCCGGACGGGTACCTTAGTATAGGTAACGATTTGATGGTGGGTAAAGCAACCGACTATGAACTCGGCAAAAACGCAGGCAGATCCAATGTGGCTCAGATGCTTTACAATGTTAAGGATGTTCAGATTTATGTTGCACCGACAGTCAATATTGAAGGTGTTACCGGAAGTGTTGGCGGCTTCGGCGGCGGAAGCGTTGGCGTCGGCGGTGGAAATGTAGAAAACAGCACGATCGTTGTTACAGGGCTTGTTGCTTACGGACAAGTTGTTGCTGCGGTAAAAGATCCGAATGACACCAAACGACAGATTATAATTGACGAAGGCATAGTAATAGATGGAGAACTGGTTTCTGAGGTACATAGAAAAAATATCATTTTAAAGCTTGAAACTCCTATTGAAGAAAATAATTATGCAAGATTTTATACCAATGGTATAGATTACAGCAACTACATCGGGCAGAGGGTAGAGATGAGATATTCATATAATCCGGACGGAGGAGTTTCCGGAAGATATGAGGTATCCTCTATGAGTGTTAAGGATACAGAGGATGTTGTAATTGATGCTAAGAGGTTCAAAAGAGAAGATACCGATGTGAAAAACGGGCAGACACCCATAAAACACATCTGTTATACCGACGGAGAAAGAGACTATGAACAGTCTTTATATACAGAAGATGTAAATGAGCTTACGGTTATTTACAACAACAAGCTTGTAAACACGCAGGATTATCCGCTCACGCTTGACGATTTAATGCCGGAAGTGGGCAGCGTCAGAATTATTGATGCATACCAGGATAACAGTATTGATGTGGTCTGGGTCAACACTCATGAAACGTTTGTAGTAGGCTCACGATCGCTTAACACAACACCAAAAAAAATTACGGACAAGTACAGAACGGCTGGAGACCCACCAACACCCCTGGTGCTCGAAATCAATGATACGGACCCGAATGCAAAAATCAGCATTAAACAAAACGGACAGGAAATTGATGCAACTGCAATTCCGGCGAATGCAATTTTAACGGTTGTAAAATCAAAATGCGGAACAAATCTTGATATAACTGTTGAAAGGGCGGCAGTTGCAACTAAACAGCTTAAATCCGTCCGGACAGAAAATGGCGTAAAAAAAGCCTTTACCATGTCAGACAATACAGTGTATAAGCTCAGCGACTATTATATGAAATATGTGGATGCTCCCCTTGAATATGAAAACGGAGACAACCTTAGCCTTTATCTCAATAGTAAAAATGAGGTAATTTGGGCGTCGGTGGCAGAGGTAGCATATTCGGTGGGTTATCTTACATCAGCTTCGTATAATGAAAATACAGAAAAACTGACACTTAAAATCCTGACATCTTCAGGCTCAATTACAACCTTTGCGATGTCGCCTACAAGAACGAGATATATTACAAAAGCGACAAATGCGTTAAGCTCGGTTACTCCTGATAAAACGACAGATCCAAACGGATATATGTATAGAAATCTGGATGAATCGATGATTTTTGCTTCGCTACAGGAAAATGCAAATACAATAAATTACGGTGGAGATGGAACCGCGGATGACAAGCCGTCATCAGTATTGGTAAATGCAGCAACGGCACAACCGATTATGTATGTAGTTTCTTCAGGAACCGAAATTTATACACTTGTTACACTTGAACCGGATGTAGAGAACAGGTATGTAAACCAGAGTCTTAAGTATGATGTTGTCAGCGGAAATCACAAATTCTCTACGGCAGATAACAGCAAGACATTCTCTGTTCCTACAGATGCAACTGTTGTCTTTGTTCCCAACGACAGAACCAGTTGGGGTGCGAATGCATTTAAAATAGGAAAAATTTCATCGCTTAGTACAAAGCTTATAGAATATATGCAGTATAATATTGAACCTTTCTATACAGCTGATGTTAACGGAAATCCAAAAAGAAGCATGTTTGTTGTTTATAACCAGAACATTGAAAGTGTTCCAAACTATCGTTCTGACAATATTATAGTAACAAGTATGGATGAGGTTCTCGATGGATCTTCAGTAAAGTATACACTTAGCGGTTATGTTGCTTCTTCGTCAACGCCAAAAAAATATACAGCGTATCTGCCGAGCTATTGGGAAAGAAATGAGGAAACCGGCACGGGCGGTGCGGTTGTTCTTGATGAGAACTTTGCAAGAACAAACACCAGAAGATCTGTTGCGATTGGTGATGTGGTACGCTTAGGCTTTGGGCCGACGGGAACGGTTGTTGATGTGGAAATTATTTTTGATGTAACCAAAGAACTTAAATCAGAGGCTCCAAAAGCTACGGCTGTTTCAAAATACAGTTCCGCACTTGATATTTCAGGCGAAGGCTTTGAGGACATGGTTTATTACTATGCAAGAATAGGGGAAGTTACAACCATAGACTCGTCGGTTAATCCTGAATGGTGCAATATAAGACTTGCTAACGGAAGCCAGTCGCAGGTATATCTCGGAACAGGTTATAGTTCTAAACAAATTTTATTGTATGACTACTCGGAAACAAACGAGGGCAACCGCATTAAGAAGATTACCATGGATGGTGTTCTCGAAGGTGATATGCTCTATGTATGGCAAGGACCGAATGGTGAATTCAAACAGATATATGCAGTAAGATATCCTGCGGTAACGGTGCCTCCGGTTACACCGCCGGCAGAGTAATATGTGCATAATCTACAAAAAAAGATTAAAAAACAGCCATAAAAAAGTAAAAAGTTATATAATTTTATAATTGTTTAAAAAATTCTTGCAATATTAATATTTATTTGATATAATATTAACATTGCGTTAACAATCTCAAGGAGGTGTCATATATTATGGCAAAATGTGAAGTATGCGGAAAAAGTGTTACTTTTGGAATTAAAGTGAGCCACTCGCACAGACGTTCCAACCGCACATGGAAACCCAATATCAGAAGCGTAAGAGCAATAGTTAACGGTACACCTAAGAAATTACATGTATGTACACGCTGCTTGCGTTCAGGCAAAGTTGAAAGAGCTGTGTAATTTTTACACAAAATAATTCAAGGCTTCCCTAATCCAAGGGAAGCCTTATTTTTTTATGTTATTACTCACTGTATCTTTGCCACCAGGATTGTTTGCCAAAGGTGCTTACACCGTCAAGATGGCGATTTATACCCTCATCAATAATTTCGTATCCATCACTGGTGTAATCCACTATTGTTATTGAGGCATTGTCGAACCAGGGCATTTTCTGCATGTCATCAAGCTCTATGCCGCGCCACAAACACACAAGCGCACGAAGCACCGTCCCGTGAGTCACTACACATACGGTTTCACCCGGGTGAGCTGCAGCTATATCAGAAAGAGCAGATTTTGTTCTTTCGAACATCTGACGAACGCTTTCACCGTCCGGCATCTGAGTTTTTGCAATGTCATTTTCCCAATGACTGTAACTTTCGGGGAAAAGTCCAGGCAACTCGTCCCAGGGTACATTTTCCCACTTTCCGCCGTCGATTTCACGCAGGCGTCTATCGGTTTTTATTTCAATTCCTCTATCCTTTGCAATATACGCGGCGGTTGAAAGGGTGCGGTTAAGGTCACTTGAATATATATGGTCAATTTTGTAATTTTTTAAAAAGAGAGCTGCACGCTTTGCTTGAATGTGTCCATCTTCGGTCAGTTCGGAATTATACTGTCCGTGAAAAATTCGGATAATATTTCCATATGCCTCACCATGGCGGACAATTATAAATCTTGTTTTTTTCAACTAAATCACCTGGAATTAATTATAATATATTTTGGGTAAAATTTCAATAAAAAATTTAATTGATTTTAATGTAAAAATGTAGTACAATAATTATACATAAATCCTTTCCGGATACTTATAATAAAAATAAAAAGGTATTCTGAGAGGAAAAATAATGGAATTTATTACTAAAAAAACTCCTTTTTTAGAGGGGAGTGTATCAATAGACGGGGCGAAAAATGCGGCTCTTCCGATTCTTGCGGCAACAATGTTGTGTGATGGCGAGTGTACTCTCCGCGGTATACCCAAGCTTAGTGATGTTGCCAAAATGAACGAGTTGTTAAGATATATTGGTTGCGATGTTAAACACAAGGTTAAAACTATTATGGTCAAGACGGCGTTGCCGCTTAATGCTGACGCCCCATATGAACTTGTCGGAGCGTTTAGAGCGTCTTTCCTTGTGGCTGCACCCATTCTGGCCCGGCAGGGATATGCAAAAATTTGTCTGCCTGGCGGATGTGCCATAGGTTCAAGACCGATTGATTTACACCTTAAAGGATTTTCAGCCATGGGAGCAAAAATATTTTCGCGAAGTGGATTTGTTGAGCTTTCTGCCGAGAAGCTTACAGGTGCGAAAATATATCTTGATTTTCCATCGGTGGGGGCAACCGAAAACCTTATGATGGCGGCAGCGCTTGCAACCGGTAAAAGCGTGATTGAAAATGCAGCCACAGAACCGGAAATAACCGACCTTGCCAACTTTATAAATGCAATGGGCGGTGATGTGCGCGGAGCGGGGACAGATACAATAACAATAAACGGGGTGAAAAAGCTGCATGGGGCAGACCACACAATAATTCCCGACAGGATTGAGGCGGGGACTTTTATGACGGCGGTTTGTATGACGGGCGGCAGGATAACCCTGAAAAATATTATACCTATTCATATTAAGCCTGTAACTGCCAAGCTTCGTGAAGCGGGAGCGGAAATAAAAGAATATGGTGACAGCGTTCAGATTATGGTAGAAAAACCTATTAGGGCTATGGATATAAAGACGCTTCCGTTTCCGGGTTTTCCTACCGATATGCAAGCCCAGTTCATGGCGCTTGCGGCCAAAACTCCGGGAACCAGCCTGATTACAGAAACAATATTTGAAAACAGGTTTATGCACGCCGGAGAGCTTGGACGAATGGGCGCAAACATTAAAATAAACGGCAGAACGGCGGTTGTTGAAGGTGTAAATAAGCTTTCTTCGGCAAAAGTCAGGGCAACCGACCTCAGGGCGGGGGCGGCGCTTATTATGGCAGGCCTTGCAGCTGAGGGGGAAACAATTATAGAAGATGACGGACATATAGACAGAGGTTATGACAATATAGAGAAAAAGCTGAAAAAGCTTGGTGCAAACATTGAACGCATATGATAAAGGGGAATTGCAGATGAAGGTTTTGTTTTTGACGGTATCGACAGGCCAGGGGCATACAAGCAGCGCCAGGGCGATAGAAAAATTTTTAAATGAATGCGGAGCGGAAACTTTTTTCCTTGATGTATATGGGTATATAAGCCCCAGGCTTTGCAACGCGGTGTCAAAACTTTATCTTTTTGCATCGGGAAAAATGTCCAAATATTATGGAAAACAGTATGACCGCGAGGATATGGGAGAAACTGGCTGGGTTGATATTGTTGCCGAGCTGAACAAGATAATAAAAAATAAATTTGTAAATTTTATAACGGAAAATAATATTGATACTGTTATTGCATCTCATCTTTTTGCGGCTCAGATTCTTACGCTGATAAAAGACCATATAGATGTGACCACGCTGGGAATTGTAACTGATTATACAATTCATCCCAAGTGGGAAAATACAAATCTTGATTATTATATTCTTGCGGACAAAAGTCTTGTCCCGCTTGCCCGTCGTAAAGGCATTGACAAGAAAAAGCTTTTGCCTCTCGGCATACCTGTTGATATGAAGTTTTCTGTCAACAGAGATAAGGATGAGGCTAAACGAGAGCTCGGGTTTGAAACTGATAAACCCCTTGTTTATGTTATGATGGGAAGTATGGGATATGGAAATATTTTCTCTGTAATGAAAGAAATTGATAAGGCAGAAATAGATTGTAATGTCGCGGTTTGTTGCGGAAACAACAAACGAGCGCGATCTATAATTGACAGGTCGGCACACAGGAAGAAATTTAAAACCTATGGGTTTATCAGTAATGTAGATAGACTGATGGATGCAGCGGATTGCATTATAACAAAACCGGGAGGTATCAGTGTTACCGAAAGTTTGTCAAAAAAGCTACCCATGATTTTTGTGGACCCCATTCCGGGGCAGGAATACAGAAATGTTGAATTTCTGGTAAATAACGGAGTAGGACTTTATACCACAAAAACTTTTACCGTTGAGGATGCTCTTAATGTTTACTTTAACGACGAGGAAAGGCGTGCCGAAATAAAAGGTGCGGTAGACAGACTTTCTAAACCGGATGCGGCTAAAAATATCGGGGAATTTATTCTTTCGTGCAAGAAGGGAAATTAAAAATGAAAAGGAAAAAACTTCTTATTGGTACGGCAATTGCGGCTATCGTAATTGTTGCTGGGGGTTGGGCAGCTATTCACTTTGGCATAAATCTTGTTTTTGACAAGTATGTTTTAGGTACTACACTTTCTTCAATGGCAGAAAAAGACCAATCAAAACCCGAACAAAACAGCGAGAAAACAAGCGAGACGGCTGCTGAACCAAAACCGGATGAACCTAATGGGACAACTGCAGAAACCTCTCAGCCAGCAGTTCAAACGAATGAAAAGCTCACCAATACTGAAATTATAAACCGCGTGCTCAGAAGCTCTAAACTTACAAATAAAATGGCAAGCATGGTGTCTTATGATGATAAACGAAGAGTTATATCAATAGTCTTGTCCAATTTTACGGCGGAAGAGCTGGCGGAAATTGCAAAAAATGTTAAAGGTGGAATAAGTTCTTCCTATAAGTCGCAAATGATTGCAGAAGCAAGAGGACGCCTTACAGGCAGCCAATGGAAAGAGTGTCTTAGCATAGCTTATAAATACATTGACGAGATAAGACCATTTGTTGAGTAAATTTGTTGTATAAAAAACATTACTCTGCACATAATAACACAGGGTGATAAAAATGAATAACAGAAACGAAAATCAGTTCGAAAACAAAAGCAACAAAAACCAGAACAACAACAATAACCAGAACAACAACCAGAACAAAAACGAAAATCAGAACAAAAACGAAAATAACAGATAAGACTGAGTTTTCAAAAAACCGTGGCGGTTACATAAACAGCCGCGGTTTTACATATTAAACAAAAAATGCGTTTGGGAAACCAAACGCATTTTGATGTTCTGGAACAATTATTTGTCTGCCAGGTTGAATTTTTTTCTGAATTTTTCAACTCGTCCGCCGGTGTCAACAAGTTTCTGTTTTCCGGTGAAGAACGGATGGCATTTAGAACAGATTTCAACACGGATATCGTCTTTTGTAGAGCATGTGTCAATAACTTCTCCGCAAGCACATTTAATCTGTGTGGGTTTGTAATCTGGATGAATTCCTGCCTTCATTTATATACACTCCTTCCGGTAATAGTCGTAAATATGTTGATATTATATCACAACAAAAACAAAAAATCAAGAGTTTTTTTAAATTTTTATTTAAAAACCAATTATTCCGCTTGCAATATTGAAATAAATCACAAGAGAAAGAGCATCAACTATGGTGGTGATAAAAGGATTTGCCATAACCGCGGGGTCAAAACCAAGCTTTTGTGCAAGTATGGGCAAAATACATCCGGTAATTTTTGCGGTAAGCACAGTCATCAAAATTGTCATGGAAACTACAAAAGATACGGTCATGCTTGCGCCATCAATCCAGATTACTTTAAAAAAGGATGCAATAGCAAGTGCCAACCCGCAAAGAATTGCAACGCGAGCCTCTTTCCAGAGGATTTTAAGCGTATCAGCAAATTCAATTTCACCAAGAGAAAGTCCGCGGATAATTGTAACTGAAGCCTGACTACCCGAATTACCTCCCGTTCCCATAAGCATGGGAATAAAGGATGTCAAAATCACATGAGTTGCAAGTGAGTTTTCGTAAGAACGGATTATCATTTGGGTAAATGTTGCCGAAAGCATCAGAAGCAGTAGCCAGGGAACACGGTTTTTAAAAAGCTCAAAAACACTTGTCTTAAGATATGGCTTATCACCCGGCAGAATAGCTGCCATCTTTTCAATATCCTCGGTAGCCTCTTCCTGCAGGACATCCATAGCGTCATCGACGGTGACAATTCCGACAAGACGGCGTTCTTCATCAACCACCGGCAGAGCCAGAAAGTCGTATTTGTGAAGAAGGTTTGCAACATCCTCTTTGTCGTCTGTTGTTACGGCATAAATGGGATTATCCTCCATTATATTACCAATTATATCATCCTCGTCTGCAAGAAGAAGAGCCTTTGCTGTTACGATACCAACAAGCCTGTTGTGGTCGCTTGTAACATAACATGTATAAATGGTTTCTTTGTCGAGACCGGTTTTTCGAATGCGGCGAAGCGCGTCCCTGACGGTCATTTTTTTGCGCAGGCTGACAAACTCAATGGTCATAATACTGCCGGCGCTATCCTCAGGATATTTGAGGATTTCGTTAATCATTTTGCGTTTATCCGGGTCGGTGGAACGCAAAATTCGTTTAATTACATTGGCGGGCATTTCCTCGATAATGTCAACAGCATCGTCGAGATAAAGCTCATCAATGACTGCTTTCAGCTCACTATCGCTGAAGCTGCAGATGAGATGCTCCTGAAGATCCGATTCCATAAATGAAAAGGTTTCGGCAGCGAGGTCCTTTGGCAGAATTCTGAAAACTACCGGCAGACTTTCCTGAGGAATTTCCTCCATGAAAAGAGCAATGTCGGCAGGATTTAATTCCTTTAAAAAGGAGCTGAGCGCACCAAATTTTTTCTCTTCAAGAAGCAAGAGTGCGTTTTCAAACATTATAATTCCTCCTAATCGGAAATAATTTAGGTAAGAAGTATAATGCAAAGTCATATTAATCCATAACTACTTTTGAGGCATAAAAACAAACGCATCTGCGAAAGATTTTATGGCCTTTGTTCGCTTAGGGGGCTTTGCACTACTACCGCTTACTGCGTCCATTTTCTTCACCTCTTTGGTATTATTTGTGCATAGGCACATTAATATTATTTTATAACAAAATTGCTAAATTGTCAATGCGAAAAAAATGACAGTACATTTCTTAAAGTGTATAATTATAAACAAAAGGAATATGTGATGGCAGTACCAAAGCCGGAAAAATATGTAGCAGATTATGAGAAAATGGGGTATGGCCTTTTTGTTCACTGGGGACTTTATTTCCAACTTGGAATGGGAGAGAGAACTTACCTGGCAAGAATCCGAAGCAAAAATGTTACCGCCAGCGGAAACTATTACGGTGCATATGCATTTGGCAATATTGCAGATGAGGTTGAGAGTGTAGAATGGATGGACAACGGAGAAAAGCTCAATTTCAGCCAGAGAGGCGACCTTCTTTCAGTGGATGCAACCGGATTCCCATATGGAATGTCCTGTTGCGTAAGAGTGGCGAAAGCAAAAAAAAATAATAAAAAGTTCCCGGCGATAGCCGGGGACATTTTTGATATAAAGAAAACCCACCAACCGCCGTTTGGTGGGTTTCCCCTTTTATCCTAAGGCTACATCAAGTGCCATCATAAGCGTAAAACCAAAAGAGAATAAAATGGTTCCAATGTTTGAGTGGTCCCCCTGGGACATTTCCGGGATGAGCTCTTCAACTACAACATAAATCATTGCGCCTGCCGCAAAGCTTAAAAGATAGGGGAGCAGGGGAGTCACAACCGACGCGGCAAGAATTGTCATAAGTGCGCCTATCGGCTCTACAATTCCCGAAAGTGCGCCGTAAAGAAAGGCGTTTGATTTTTTCTCACCCTCCGAAGCCATTGGCATGGAGATGATTGCGCCCTCTGGGAAGTTCTGAATGGCTATACCCAGCGACAGAGCAAGTGCTCCGGCGATTGATATGGTGGCATTTCCGCTGATAATTCCGGCATATACAACACCCACCGCCATACCCTCGGGCAGGTTATGAAGAACGACGGCAAGAACCAGCATGGAGTTTTTCTTGAGGTTGCTTTTTGGCCCCTCAACATGACCGCTTACTGCGTGCAAATGTGGGATAAGTTTATCAAGAGCAAGAAGGAAAAGTATGCCCGCCCAAAAGCCTACGACAGCAGGAACAAATGAGAGCTTGCCCATATGCTCTGCCTGGTTCATCGCAGGAATTAAAAGGCTCCATATTGATGCGGCAACCATAACTCCACCGGCAAACCCTGTCAGAGCACGCTGAAGCTGGCGGCTGAGCTTGCCTTTCATAAAAAATACACAGCCAGAGCCTAAAATTGTACCGATAAAGGGAATTAAAATCCCTCTCCATATTTCAAAATTCATATTATCACGCCTTTATTTTTAATGTTTTTAAATAATCTTTTGTTTCTTTTGAAACCCGAAGGCTTTCAATCGATTTCTGGATCGCTTTGTTATGCACCCATATCGGAAGCTTTCGCCCGGTTATGTAAGGAATTGCATGGGAATATTGTTTTACAAGAGCAGCTTGAAAATACCAGGCGACCATCATATTAATATAATATTCATCCGACCGGATTTTTGAAACTTTTTCAAGAAAGTCCGGATGAAAGTTTTCATCCAGATAAAAACTCAGAAGCAACCCGATAGCATATCTAACAGTATATGTTTTATCCAAATCAAGCCATTTATATATATAAGGGAGAAGTTTTTCAGGGTTTTTCTTAAAAACAGGCGGACGGAACATATCACATGTTGCCCAGTTGTCAATATGCGGAATAAATTTCTCCGTCAAAGAAACAGCAATGTTAAAATCCTTTTCCTGCTCAATTAAAAATGCATGCAGGTTGTTTTCCTCATAATATTTATGAGCAAGTGCATTTAAAAAAATTTTTGCCTCGGCACTTTTTGCAAACTCCTTTGCAAATTTTCTGAGCAGAGGTACCCTAACACCTATTATAAGGTCGGGATTGACAGTTGGCATAAGTGCAGAATGAAATCTTTTGTAGTTTAAATCCTGCATGGAAAAAAGCTTTTTGGTTACTGACAACGCTGTTCACCTCCCCTAGATTAATATAACATACTATTTTTTTGATGTCAATTTTCTATAACCGTATTGCTAAAAATATATATTTGTGATATATTAAAAGAGAGGTGGGAGAATATGAAGGTAATGGTAATTATAAACCCCCGTGCAGGAAAAATGAAATCAAAAACTACTCTTTTTGATATAGCGGAAACGTTGTGCCGAGCAGGGCATGAACCGACGGTGCAGATAACCGCAAAGAAAGAGGATGGTATGCTTTTTGCAAAAAAGGCAGTTGCCGACGAATATGATATGGTGGTCTGTTGTGGCGGTGACGGGACTTTAAATGAGGTTTTAAGCGGAATGATAAGCTCGGACAGAAAAATCCCAATAGGATACATTCCCGCTGGCAGTACCAACGATTTTGCAAAGACACTGGGGCTTTCTTCTGTCCCTAAAAAAGCTGTAGAGACAATTGTACAAGGAAAGCCTATGTCTGTTGATGCAGGCAAATTTGGTGAGGACAGATATTTTGCCTATATTGCTTCCTTTGGTATATTTACTGCCGCCAGCTATAACACACTGCAATCCACCAAAAATATGATGGGCCATATGGCGTATGTTCTTGAGGGAATAAAGGATATTGGGGTTATACAGCCTTATTATGTAAAAGTTACTTCCGAAGGAAAAACATATGAAGGAGATTATATTTTTGGTGCAGTGACAAATTCCACCTCGGTGGGAGGAATTGTTAAACTTGAAAAACGTCTTGTGGATTTAAGTGACGGACTTTTTGAAGTGATACTTGTAAAAAATCCCAAGGATGTAGCGGAGCTGGGTAGAATTCTTGTGGGATTGGCCAATTCAGACCTCAGTGACAGTATGTTTGAATTTTTCAAAACTTCGGAGATAACATTTGAGTCGGAGGATGAGTTTTCCTGGGCACTTGATGGCGAGGAAGCTTCACCGGGCAAAAAGGTGACTATAAAGAATATCAATGGGGCTATTGAAATTTTAAGATAAATATTGTCGGAAATTGTTGACAAAAAACTAACCGAATGGTAAAATATATGTAACATATATCTTTAATCCGATACAGCGATGTCGGCAAGATGTAATGGTGCGAAAAGTAAGTCTTGCCCGACGGCAAGGCTTTTTTGTTGTTGAAGAAAAAAGATATCTGAAAAATATTTAGGAGCGTGTAAATATGAATCTTGTTTACGGCGTAAAAGACAAACCCACATTTGGCAAGCTCTTGGTGTTCGCACTTCAGCAACTTCTTGCAATCCTTGCTGCAACAATTGCAGTTCCTGCAATTATCGGCAATGGGATGTCCCACTCAGCAGCACTTTTCGGTGCAGGTGTAGGTACAATTGTGTACCAGCTCTTTACAAAATTTAAGAGTCCTGTTTTCCTTGGTTCATCCTTTGCATTCATTGGTTCAATGTTTGCGGCATTTGCCGGCGGAGCATCAATCGCTGCAGGTTATGCGGGACTTATTTTGGGTGCTGCATTTGCAGGGCTTGTTTATGTTGTTATTGCATTTATTGTTAAGGTTGCAGGCGTTAAATGGATTTCCAAACTTATGCCTCCCGTTGTAATCGGACCTACAGTTGCACTTATCGGTCTTTCTCTTGCAGGTGCTGCAATTAACGACCTTAAAGCGGGCAAAGTTCTTGTTGATGGTGTATCCGCAGCATCTCCCTATGTTTGCATTATCTGCGGTCTTGTAACACTTGCAGTTGTTATTCTCTGTTCTGTATATGGCAAGAAAATGACAAAGCTCATTCCGTTTATCATTGGTATTGTTGCTGGTTATGCACTTGCTGCAATTTTCACAGTAATTGGTATGGCGACAAACAATACTGCTCTTATGATTATTGACTTTGGTGCCTTTGCAAATATGAAATGGATTCCTGATTTCACATTTGTTGAAGCGTTAAAAGGCGTAAAGGATATAGATGCAAGTTATATAGCTACAATTGCTGTTGCTTATGTTCCCGTTGCATTTGTTGTATTTGCTGAACATATTGCTGACCATAAAAATCTTTCCACAATTATCGGTACAGAACTTTTAGAAGAACCCGGTCTCCACAGAACACTTCTTGGTGATGGTATCGGTTCTGTCGTAGGTGCTTTCTTCGGTGGTTGTCCAAACACTACGTATGGTGAATCTGTTGGTTGTGTAGCTATCACAGGTAACGCTTCTGTTGTTACAATTCTTACAACAGCAATCATTGCTATACTGGCATCCTTTGTTGCTCCTTTTGTAACATTCCTTGCTACAATTCCCAACTGCGTAATGGGTGGCGTTTGTATTTCTCTTTACGGTTTTATTGCTGTATCCGGTCTTAAAATGATTCAGCAGGTTGACCTGGGCGAAAACAAAAACCTCTTTGTAGTTGCTGTTATCCTTATCACAGGTATCGGCGGACTGTCGCTTACATTTGGTCAGATTACAATCACATCCATCGCATGTGCTCTTATCCTCGGTATCCTTACAAACCTTATGGTTTCAAAAGCTAAATAAGGAAATTTTATATGAAATTTAAAGCTACGCTGATGGAGGAGGATGCGCTCAGACGCGTCCTCGTCCGGATGTCACATCAGATAATTGAAAAAAATAAATCTGTAGAGGGTCTTTGCCTTATCGGAATTAAAACGAGAGGAGTTCCCATTGCCGAGCGAATAGCCGAAAACATTTTTACCATTGAAAATAAAAAGGTGGAAATGGGAGCACTTGATATAACGCTTTATCGTGACGACCTGACGGATATAGCTGACGACCCGGTTATAAACTCAACCGATATAGGTGTTGAGGTCACGGGGAAAAATGTTGTGTTGGTAGACGATGTTTTGTTTACAGGCAGAACGGTGCGTGCGGCAATGGATGCGGTGATGTCAATCGGCAGACCGGCAACCATTCAGCTTGCAGTTGTTGTGGACCGGGGGCACCGCGAATTGCCGATAAGGGCGGATTATGTGGGGAAAAATGTTCCCACATCACGAAGCGAAATTATCTGTGTGAATTTATCTGAAATTGACGAAAATGACAGCGTGGACATATTTGAAATGGAATAAAATAAACCCGAACGGAAAGTCCGTTCGGGTTTTGACATTTATTTTACATTTTTATTCTATTCCGTTAGGGTTTTTTTCAACAAATCTCCAGGAATCAAGACACATTTCCTCAATGCCTTTTGTTGCTTCCCAGCCAAGAATTTCTTTAGCTTTTGCAGGATTTGCATAGCACATCGGAATGTCGCCAGGGCGGCGGCCTACAATTTTATGATTTACCGGTCTGCCGCTTGCCTTTTCAAAAGCTTTTACCACTTCAAGAACGCTGTAACCGTTTCCTGTACCGAGGTTAAACGCGTCAACACCGTTTTCTTTTGCAACCCACTCAAGAGCCTTAAGATGACCAATGCTTAAGTCAACAACATGGATATAGTCGCGCACGCCCGTGCCGTCGGGAGTGGGATAATCATCACCAAATACTGAAAGCTGAGGAAGCTTGCCGGCTGCAACTCTTGCGATGTAAGGCATAAGGTTGTTAGGAATTCCGTTGGGGTCCTCACCAATGAGTCCGCTTTCATGAGCGCCGATGGGATTGAAATATCTAAGTAGAGCGACGCTCCATTCGTTATCCGACACATAAAGGTCGCGGAGAATACCCTCAATCATAAGTTTTGTGCTTCCATAAGGATTGGTTGTAGAAAGCGGAAAATCCTCTGTTATAGGCACGCTTGTGGGATTTCCGTAAACTGTTGCAGATGAGCTGAAAACAATTTTTTTCACGCCATGTCTTTTCATTGACTGGCACAGAATAAGTGTGCCTGTAATGTTGTTGTGATAATATTCAAGGGGCATTGAAACCGATTCGCCAACCGCTTTGAGTCCGGCAAAATGGACAACGGCATCAATTTTGTTCTCGGCAAAAATTTTTTCCATGCCTTTTTCGTCCAGAAGGTCGGTTTCATAGAATTTAAAGTCTTTACCAGTGATTTTTTTAATTCTTTCAAGAGATGCGGGCTTGGAGTTTGAAAAGTTGTCCATTACGACAATTTCATAACCGGCATTTAAAAGTTCAACACATGTGTGGCTGCCAATAAATCCTGCTCCGCCCGTTACTAATACTTTCATAATTATTTCTCCTTAAATGTTTTTACTATATTACAATTCCGCCGTTGGGGCTTATTACCTGACCGGTTATATAATCGCCGCCTTTTTCTGCAAGGAAAAGTGCGGAAAGAGCGATTTCTTCCGGCGTGGCAAACCTTCCAAGGGGAATTTCGTTTGCAATTTCTTTTTTTTCGTCGGAATCAAAAGTGCTCATCATATCTGTATCCACAACTCCCGGCGCAAGTGCGTTGACCGTTATGCCTGACGGTGCAAGCTCTTTGGCGAGCGCTTTTGTAAAACCGATAATCCCGGCTTTCACCATGGAGTAATGAACCTCGCATGATGCTCCGGCAATACCCCAGATAGAAGATATGTTTATTATTCTGCCCAATTTTTTATCTATCATGTCCTCCAAAACGGCCTGAGTACAGTTGAAAGCACCTTTAAGATGTACGGAAATCATTCTGTCAAAATCATCTGCCGTTATGTCTGAAAAAAGCTTCGACTGGGCAATCCCAGCGTTGTTTATTAAAACATCCACGCTGCCAAACCGTGATTTTATCTGTGAAATCATACTGTCAACATGACTCTTGCTTGAGACATCTGCCTGGAAAGCTACGGCATTTTTCAATTCTTTTTCCAAAAAGAGGGCTTCTTTTTCGCTTTTTAAATAGTTTATGGCAACATTATACCCTTTTTCCGAGAAAAGACGAGCACACGCCCTGCCTATTCCACGTGAACCGCCGGTAATAAGAACTGTTTTCATAATGATTATTTGCTGTCAACTGTTATGACTGCCGCATAACGGCTGTCCTTTTCTAACAGCTTCTCCTTTATGTCGGAAAGTATTTTGTCTTTATCCTTTTGCAGAGCAAAAGGAAGCTCAAGGTCGAATATTAGATTTATATTGTTTTCACCGTCCGTCATGCGGAAATCATGCATCCCCATGCTTTCGTCAATGGATTTTATAATTTCAAGGACATCGGCTTTAACGCGGTCAGTGGTTTCACAACCGGTTGTAATAGGATCCATATGAATAACCGTGTGAACTCCAAGCTCCCTGGAAATTTCCTGTTCGAGGCGGTCAATGAGCTCATGAATTTTAACTATATTGGCATTATCGGGCACTTCGGCGTGCACAGATGCCATTTTTCTGCCGGGACCATAGTCGTGAACAATCAGGTCGTGAACGCCGACAATGCCCTCGGCCCCAACAATTTTTTCGGTAATTTTATCGACAGTCTCCATATCGGGGGCAGTTCCTAAAAGCACATCTACGGTATCTTTTGCGATGCCAAAACCCGAATAGATTACAAGCAGAGAGAAAATAGCGCCCATAATAGCGTCAAGAGGGAAGTTTACAAACCTGCCTACAATGATTGAAATTATAACGATTGAAGTGGAAATAGCATCAATCAGCGAATCGGCAGCAGCCGCGCGAAGCACGCCCGAGCTTATTTGCCCGGAAAGCCAGCGGTTATAGGATGCCATCCAAAGCTTTACAAACACCGATGCCCCAAGAATTATAACAAGTGGCAAACTGAAGGCTACAGGCTGGGGAGAGAAAATCTTGGAAACGGAGCTTTTAAAAAGTTCAAACCCCACAAGCATTATTATAAAGGAAACAATAAGCGAAGAGATATACTCAATTCTGCCGTGCCCAAAAGGATGCTCCTCGTCGGGGCGCATATTACTCAGTTTGGTGCCTAAAATTACTATTAAAGACGAAGCGGTGTCCGATAGGTTGTTAAACGCATCGGAAATAATACCGATACTGTTCATGATCGTACCCACAGTAAGTTTTAAAATGAAAAGGATAAAATTACAGATTATGCCTAAAATTCCACCCAAAACACCGTACTTTTCACGAACTTTTGTGTCGGAAACATTTTGGTAATTGGTAATAAACTTTTTAACCAGAAGCTTAATCAAACTACAACCCCCGTATCAATTAACAAATTGTCAGATTGGCTTGCTGCGACAGCAAGAGCGTCACATCTTTCGTTATATTCATGTCCTGCATGGCCTTTGAGCCACACAAAACTAACATCGTTCTTTTTAAGAAGGGGTAAAAGCCTTTGCCATAAATCTATATTAAGTGCCGGTTTACCATCCGATTTTCTCCAGCCTTTTTGCTGCCAGGAATATACCCAACCCTTTTCAACGGCATCTACCACATATTTGGAGTCAGAATAAACTGTCACCTCACACTCCGTTTTCAAAGCCTCAAGACCGGTTATTACGGCGAGAAGCTCCATCCGGTTGTTGGTGGTGCTTTTATATCCTGCGGAAATTTCCTTTGTTATATCATTATATTTTAATATTACACCAAATCCGCCCGCCCCGGGATTTCCGCTGCAGGCGCCGTCTGTGAAAAGTTCAATTTTTTTCATAATACATTTCCTCTGCAAATTTCATATCTATATTATACTCTGTTTCCGTCATAAATGCAACAGTAATTTACATAAAATAGGGTATGTTTAATTATATTTGGGCGGGAATAATAATATTTTCCATTATACTTTCAATTTTTACGGGCAGGGTTGAGGCGGTTGCTCTTGCTGCGAGCGAAGGGGCAGCAAAGGCGGTGACCACCTGTCTTGAAATTGCAGGAATAATGATGTTGTGGAATGGGCTTATGAACATAGCGTCCGAAAGTGGCTTGATTGGTGTTTTTTCAAAAATAATCCGTCCTGTTTACAGCGTGTTTTTCAAAAAAATTCCCGAAAACTCGGTTGCAGGAAAAAACATACTGATGAATATTACAGCAAATATTTTAGGACTCGGAAATGCAGCAACCCCTTTTGGGCTTAAAGCAATGGAGGAACTGGGAAAAGGTTCAACAGGAAGAGCAACGGACGAAATGATAATATTTCTTATTTTAAATACGGCATCAATTCAGCTTCTACCGACGACTGTTATTTCCCTCAGGGGAGAAGCAGGAGCGGCAACTCCGTCTGATATTTTAATTCCGGTATGGATGGTGAGTGTGTTTGCGCTTGTTATGGGACTTATTGGAACGGTGGTTTTCAGGAGGGAATAGATTGCAAAAATATATTATGCCGCTGATAATACTGTTTATTATAGTTTTTGGACTGATTCGAAAAGGTGAGGTATATCAGCCTTTTGTTGCGGGGGCGTCGGACGGACTAAAAACTCTTATCGAAATAATTCCGAGCATTGTGGGAATTCTTGTGGCGGTAGAAATGCTTAAAAGCTCAGGAGCGATAGAAATGATCGCACACGCACTTTCTCCGGTTTTAAAACTTATTGGTATGCCAGAGGAGATTATTCCGCTTGCTCTGCTGAGGCCTTTTTCAGGCAGCGGTTCGTTTAGCATTGTCAACGAAATTATAAAAACTCACGGTCCGGACAGTTATCCCGGCAGAATAGCCTCTGTTATGATGGGATCTACAGAGACCACTTTTTATACGGTGGCGCTCTATTACGGGGTCGCCAGGGTAAAAAATATCCGCCATACATTGCACGCGGCATTGCTGGCGGATTTATGCGGTATTATAGGCAGTGTAATTATCTGCCGTTTATACTTTAAAATGTAAGTTTTTTTGAAATATAGTCTTTAAGGTCGGAGATTGCAATTCTTTCCTGTTCCATTGTGTCGCGGTCACGAACGGTAACTGTGCCTGTTTCTTCGCTTTCAAAGTCGTAAGTGATGCACAGAGGGGTTCCGATCTCATCCTGTCTTCTGTAACGCTTACCAATACTTCCGGCATCGTCAAATTCGCACATAAAGTCTTTGGAAATTTCAGCAAACACTTCTTCAGCCTTTTCCGAAAGCTTTTTGGAAAGGGGAAGAACCGCTGCTTTGTAAGGAGCAAGTGCCGGATGAAGTCTAAGCACAGTCCTTACATCGCCCTCGCCAACTTCTTCCTCATCATATGCTTCAACAAGGAAAGCAAGTGCAACACGGTCAGCACCAAGCGACGGCTCAACAACATAGGGGATGTATTTTTCATTTGTATAGGGGTCAACATATTCCATGTTTTCGCCCGAATGATTGGCGTGCTGGGTAAGGTCAAAGTCTGTTCTGTCAGCAATGCCCCAAAGCTCTCCCCAACCGAACGGGAACATAAATTCAATGTCAGTAGTAGCTTTTGAATAGTGTGAAAGCTCCTCGGGGTCGTGGTCACGAAGTTTTAAGTTTTCTTTCCTTATACCGAGAGAGTAGAGCCAGTTTTCGCAATAACCTCTCCAGTAAGAGAACCATTCAAGGTCAGTTCCGGGAGCGCAGAAAAATTCAAGCTCCATCTGTTCAAATTCTCTTGTTCTAAAAGTAAAATTACCGGGGGTGATTTCGTTTCTGAAAGATTTACCAATCTGGCCTACGCCAAAAGGAACCTTTTTTCTTGTGGAACGCTGAATGTTTTTGAAGTTAACAAAAATACCCTGAGCGGTTTCGGGACGGAGGAAAAGCTCTGCTTTTGAATCCTCGGTAACACCCTGGAAAGTTTTAAACATCAGGTTGAATTTGCGGATATCTGTATAATTAAGCTTTCCGCACTCGGGACAAACAATATTATTTTCGATGATATAATCGAGCATCTGCTGGTCCGACCAACCGCCTACATTAATAACTTCACCTTTTTCAGCAGCATAATCTTCAATGAGCTTGTCTGCACGGTGGCGTGTTTTACATTCCTTACAGTCCATAAGAGGGTCGGAAAAACCACCTACATGCCCGGAAGCTACCCAGGTCTGGGGGTTCATAAGAATAGCAGAGTCAAGACCTACATTGTAGGGAGATTCCTGAACAAACTTTTTCCACCAGGCACGCTTTACATTGTTTTTAAATTCAACACCCAAGGGGCCGTAATCCCATGTGTTGGCAAGGCCGCCGTAAATTTCCGAGCCGGGGAAAACAAATCCTCTGCCTTTGCACAGGGCAACAATTTTTTCCATGCTTTTATCTTTATTTAGCATTATGAGTCAATCCTTTCTAAGGAATAATTTCATTATTATACAATAATACCAAAACCGACGCTGTTTGTCAAGTAACCAAAAAACTCTTGTTGGCGTTGTACAAAATGAACAAATAAACAAAAGCAAAATTGTTCAAATTTACCCAAAAATATTCTTGATTTTTATTTACAAATATGTTACAATTATGTTACTTGACTGAAAAATTGCAAAGTTGCGAAGCAATTGTCAGTCTGCACGCCGTTGCGGGCGTGTTTAAAATGTTTGTGCTTTTGTTATCTTTTGCGGTAGATGGCAGAGCCCATAATATTTTACTTAAATAACTTTATTAATTAAGGAGGTAAATACGATGAGATCGTTTAAAAAGATTGCTGCAATGATCATGGC
>JAZROP010000008.1:0-42189 GCA_045648785.1 Clostridia bacterium
ACACCTTTACTCAGGTTCGTACAATACGTGTTTTTCAGAATTTAGGACTTTCACTTGATGAAATCCGTGAATATTTTTATGGCACATCCGACCTGCAGCCGATGATAGACAGACTCGAGAAAATGAGGAATGAGCTTAATCTCACCATAGAAAAGTTAAAAGAACGAACCAACAAGCAAGGCGGCATTGTAAAAGAAATTATCATCGAACCGCAAACAATCTACCGGCGTACATATAATACTGTTACAATCGCTGACAAAACAAATCTGCTCCGGGATACAGCACTTGAGGCAATGCGTCAATATGGCACAGATACGACAAGACGTATGTATTTTACAGAGTATTCTGCCAAGGCACCGACAGAGATTTTCTACTCTGTTGCCGTACCCCAAAAAAGCGAAGGCGAATACATAGAGCATATCCCCCGGCTTAAAGCACTTTCGTTCTTCCATCATGGTGCTTATGAGGATATTCCCGAAGCACGAAAAAAACTTCTTTCTTATGCAGAAGAAAATAACATAAAGCTGTCGGGTACCTTCCGTAACCTTTACCTTGAAGGTCCGCCGCAGCACAAAGACAAATCCAAGTTTATTACTCAGATAATTGCGATAATTGAATGAAAAAAACCGGGAGCCTCCGAAATTCCTCAGAGGCTCCCATTTAGTAGAATTTAACAATCACCCATTATATTATTCCCACTCGATAAAGTTTCTTTAAGGGGCTGCTATGTTAAACATTTTAAATGAATAAATATTCAGCATTGTAGGGGTCGATGCCCACATCGACCCCTACAAAAGATGAAATTTAATTCACTATTTTGTTTAATGCAACAACCCCTTATTTGATTTTTTCCGCCTCCGAGAGCATATTCTCAATAAATATACCATATCCTTTTGTTGGGTCATTTACAAAAACATGAGTTACTGCACCAACGATTTTTCCGTTTTGGATTATAGGCGAACCTGACACGACTGTTGTCAATAGGGGACAACAAATTTCTTTAAAATTCGACATTTTAAATCATATATTTTTTATTCTGCTGGACGAACGTGCCTTTCGTCACCGATTTCATAATAGTTTATTTTCATTTTATCAAAAAAATCTGCCGCGAACTTTTCTACATCATCTAATGTCCAATCGCAGAAATAACGCATATTTATAACTTTGTTTCCTTCGCCAATCGTAACTTGCATTTCAAATTCATATGCATCTATCTCCTTCAGTTCTGTTTGCATTTTTTCAGGAACGTGGCTAAGATTATACTTTAATATATCAATAAAATACTTTTTGCCGATCTCATCATCAAACCTCTTTTGATATCTGCAAATTACGGCTTTATCATCATATTGCGAAGGTTTTTCTTTATGATAACCCCTGCTTAGAATATATTCTTCGGTCATTTTCAATCCTCCTAGTAATATTTTTGAAATTTGCTTTTGACATAGTTTCAAATGTAATAAAAATCATATAACTTTTATTACAAAACTTACATCAAACATTTTCCGTGTCTAAAAAATCATACAATTTTTTAGACATTAGAATCCTTTATAATTATACGAGATTAAACTTGTGATACATAAAAATTCGATTAGGAGTCTTTAATTATTTATTGCGATGCCAATGTTTTGTGTTTTTTAGGAAAAGTTTTAAACATTCAGGAAATTCAACATATTGGCTCAACTCACTCAAAATGTTGTCTGTTATAGAGATTGTTACACTGGTATGCTTGTTATCAAAAAATGTTTTTTCTCTATGTAGTTCCTTTATCCTGTACTGTTAAAGCAGCTTCTAACATTTTTAGTAAAGTCTTTCTTCTTGCTACATATTCTGCAAGACACGTTTTGCTAATCTCTGTAACGCTAGACCAATACTGGTTAAATAATTTCTGGTAAGTGTTATCATTTTTTGATACTGTATCACTAGAAGCTTTTTCTAATTCCTTTTTCTGATTCTTAATTTCTCTTTCCCACAATTGAACATGTTTGTGCAATTCAATATCTAAATCAGCAGCTTTCAACCCGGCGGGAATAGCTTGGTATACTTCGGGACGATTATTTAAAAGATAACGATATGTAGGTTTATCTTGAGAAACAAACCTATCAATTTGCTCTCTTTTCTTTTTTTCAATATCGAATAAATAATCTGAAAGATATCCTGTAATATATTCTATTGCAGATGAAACCAAATTTTCCTTTCCTGTACCAAAAAGAGCTATTTGATTTCCGATTTCATCAAACTCAAATCCCGTACGAGTTGTATTAACTATAGAATCCAAATATCCACCTGTCAAATATCCTATGTAATAAAAACCAATCGGATCATCTTTGGGTATGATTTTCTTTTGAAGGTCAGGTATCTGCTTTTTTAAATCAATCGATAAAACCTCTTGCATGTTAGCGCACAAATGTAGTTCATGTGATGTGGCTCCTTCAGGTAATCTCAAGTGATAAAGAATAAATTCGTTATCTTTTATCGTAAAATGATCCTGATGTAGTGAGTCTTTAATATTATTTTCAAAATATTCATTAAGATTTATAGTTTCGGATACACCATCTGAAAGCGTTATTTGTGGACAGCTTTCAGAAATAAAGAACAGTAAACAATGTTCTATAAGCTTTTTCGCAATAACATCCAATTCAACCGGACAACTTTTTCTTATATGGGGATAAAAAATCTTTTAAAACTATTGTAGTACAAAGAATTTGTTCCACAGAAGATTCAACATTATCATCCGGTACAAGCCCATCGGGCGAAAAAGTAAAAGTCCGATTATAATACTGTCCATTTTCACAAAAATTACTACATAAATTAACTTCCTTAAAAGCTTTTAACCACAGAAAGCGACCTATGCCTTTACATCCTTTTTTTGCTTTAAGTGTAGAATATGCTGTATTGAAAGACTTGTAGTTTTCGTTATCAAGACCAACACCATTATCTGTAATCGTAAATGATTCAAACTTTTCTAAAATATCTTTGGTCGAATCTAAGCTTTCCATATAAGTTATTTCCCGCTGTACTGTAATACAAATTTTTCCATTATTCTTGTTTGGAGAATCTTCTATTGCTTGTATAGAGTTTACCACGGCTTCAAAAAGAGGCCAAAGAGTTTTCGATTCTGCCAAACGAATATTATTTAATTGTCCACGAATATCTAATACAAAAGAGCTCATAAAAGTAACCTCCTAAATTGTTTTAATCAAACTATCTAGTGTTTGTAGTATGTTTTCATATTCAATTTCTTTGGCATATGAAAACTGTTTACGATACTTGTCCCAGCTTGACTTCAGCTCTGAGCTTTCTTCAAGGCTTTTCAGAATGCCTGATATATCTGCAATTTGATTGGTTGTACCACGGTGTAATGCCGTGGCTTTCAGTGCATCAGTAAATAATGCTTTATCGTATTCTTGCGTTGTAGTAAGTATGTAAACATCATAAAAATCTCTTGGACGTGTGTTAAATACACCTCTTCGAAGGATGGTTTCAACTTTTTCAGCCATAACAGTTTCAATATTGTATGCCCATAATTCGTAAGACATATCGTCATTAAAAATCTCGTTGAATGTATATGGAATCGCATGGGGAGTAATTACATCACCTGTAGATACATCAATACTCAACGGCGTAATAAGAGTCTCGAATTTTGCATTCAGCATGACTCTATAACCTCCGTAAAGATCATCTTCTCGAATGGGAGCTATTTTTCCAACATCAAAACACACATCATCCTCGCAAGAGATATTGCAAATATCTTCAAGAGCAGTTCGAATGGTTTCTGGGGTGAGAGGCAGGTTTTTAAGTGTGGTGTCCATATCCATTGTTGCACGATTATCAATCCCTACGATTGCAGCAACAAGCATTCCGCCTTTTAGCACGAACTTTTCTTTGAACTCTGACATTGAAAGCCGCACTAACAAGCGTTCAAACATATAATTTTGCAATATTACCTGAGCGGGAATGTTTTTCTGTTTAGCTATATTTCGAATTTTAGCTTTTAAACTCATAGCTTTACTCATAGAAGCACCTCCAAATACTGACGAACCAGTTTTTCAACTCTCAAATTTTTTGCATACATATTTAATTTGTTTAGATCTTTTTTGGGATTTGACACATACATTTTGAGTGCTGATAAAAAGGTCTCCGTTCCGATTTTATTGCGACTGCGGATTATATCGCAGATTGTTCTTTCCATATCATATGCCGGCACGCTATTTCCTGCAGGAGTTTTTAGAATTGTCTTTCCTAAAGAAAATAGTTCTTGTTTAATATAATACACCTTGCATTCTGTCTTAATTGATGTAGACGGAATACACCCGGAAGGTGCAGTAATTGTGTGCTCAAAAGGTGTTCTATCAGAAATTCCATGCAAAAACAATGCGGTCTCGTGGGAAAAAATAACTTTTTCGGAACGCTTACTAATAGATAGAAGTTCATCTTGCATATCATCCGGAAGAATGTACTGACCTTTTACAATCCTATGAATTTTGTTTTCTTTACACAATTTATATAGCATTGCTTTAGATATACCATGTTCGGCAGCAATCTTAGATTCTATAATACCGCCATTATTTTTTGAAATGGTATTCAGTACTTTCATATAATCCATACAACCACCTCGTACAACCAATTTTATAATATTATATATCATATTATGACCAAAGTCAATACATTGGTGAATTTTTTTTGATTTGGATTATAATCCAGAAATACAATTTTTGTATTTGCAAAACTACTTGTTATTCAAAGCAATTAACGCACTTTCTTTACATCTGTTATAAACCTCTAAACTCATAATTACAAGCTCGCCGACACCGTTTTTTATAATGTGAATTGCATTTTTAGTTTCTGAACAACGTTTGCTGAGTTCTCCTGTATTTTTAAGGGCTTTGATGTTTATAAACAAAGGCATGTATTCAAGCACTTTAGCAACGTCTATCTCACCATCTATTATGTATGGACTGAGATAATTATCAAAAAAGTCTGCATCCATAATAACCATTTCGGGTGTACCATTGCGTGTAACATAAACCGGGATCTTGCACTCCTTGCAGAAATTAACTATACCGCTTGTGTCCTTTAAATAAGATAATGGGATGTACTTTGACATACTAAATTCCTCCTTGTTTTTTTATTATTATAAATTTATCCTTCTATAAGGTAATAACGGTTAAAAAATATAAAATCTAATCACTTAACGAAAAATGTAACACAATTGTAATATTACACATGAAATAGGTCGTTAATTCTTTTTGTGTAATGCTCTTGGCTCATAATAACCATTACTTCGTATCCATTTTTTATAACACTTATTGGTGCATCTATTTTTAAACATCTTAGAGAAACTTCACTTGTAAGTTTAAGTGTTTTAATAGGGAATGAGTATGGGACACCGATATATTCTTTTGAGTAATCAACATTTCCGTTGGAGTCGCGATATCTCATATGTTCGTTGAAAAAGTCAGAACTCATTATTACAAGTTCTGTATAACCATTTCTTGTAACAAAAATAGGTTCTTTAATCTGTTGACACATATCACAGATAAATGTTGTCTCTTTTAATGTTGATAATGGAACAAATTTTGGCATATACTTTTACCTCCTTAAATTCTATTGTGGCTTAATTATGCCCATTTAATTTTTTACTTTTATATAAAAATGCTCACCTATATCCAGTATAAGTGAGCACTAAAGTTATTTGATTTTTTCAGCCTCCGCTAGCATGTTTTCTATGAATATCCCATAACCTCTTGTTGGATCATTCACAAAAACGTGTGTCACAGCTCCCACAATTCGGCCATTTTGCAGGATGGGTGAACCTGACATTCCCTGAACAATACCTCCGGTTTTTTTAATAAGCTCGGGGTCGGTTACCTCAATTACCATGGATTTTTCTGAAAATCCGCCGCCTAAAATTATTTTGTTGATATTGACAGAATATTCTTTCTTTTCCTTACCATCAACCGAACACAAAATTGTTGCAGGACCTTCCTTTATTTGCCATCTTGACGCAATTTCCATTGGCTGACCAAGAAGTTCCGCATTATAGCTTCCATGGATGCCGCATTTTGTGTTTCCCTCCACACTACCGATGGTAGTGTTATTGCCGCCAAATGTTGCCTGGATTTCTCCGGGCACACCCTCTTTACTTTTTTCAACATTCATTACATCCGCAAATTCAATTGTACCTTGTCTTACCGTATATCTCTCACGGATATCCTTATCTGTTATGCCATGTCCCAACGCAAAAAATTTTTTATCGTCCGCTGTCACAAAGGTCATGGTACCAATACCTGCCGCCGAATCTCTCACCCAAAGTCCAAGCTTTGGTTCCCTATTTTCAAAGGTTTTCTTTGGAAAAACATCAACATCAAACCTTTCTTCTCCTCTTTTTATTGAAAGTTTTACGCTTTTATCAACCAAATATCTTATTGAATTTATAAGTTGGTTATTGCTTTCCATTTTTTTGCCATTAGCCGCAAGAATTATATCTCCCACTTGAATACCGCTGTCTTTTGCAGGACAAACTATATTCCCCTGCTCGTCCTCAAAGCTTGCAAGCTCCACCACCATTATTCCGTCGGTATAAAGCTTTATTCCTATCACATCACCGCCCGCATAAACTTTTGTTTTTGCAAGCTTTGCATTAACATCTGTCACATATTCGGAAGCAAGCACCATTTCCGCTGCAACATTGGTGAATATTCCGTGCGAGGAGGAAACGACATAAAATAATGTCATGAAAAAAACAAAAAAATATGTTTTTTTAAACCATTTCATTTTTTCACCCCTCGGATTTTAGAATGCCCGAGTAATGAATCATCTATGCTGAAAAAAATTGAGCAAGCATACTCAAAAACCCATTTTTAAAAAATTTATAAAAAAAGAACTGCCGAAGCAGTTCTTTAAATTAAGAAGCAAGTGTTCTTTCAATCCAGACGGTAGTAAACGGAGCATTTTCCGTAAGTTTAATCCTGAGGTATTTATACTCATTTGCAGTTGTCGTGTATGTTTCTTTCACATCAGCCTTTGATGAAGCTGCACCAAGATTTACCACTGCATCCGCTTTCCAACGGTAAACAATCTTATTTCCGCCATGTTCAATGGCAATCTGATGATTTTCTTCATCAAATGTATATGTAGCACCTTTTTGAACAAGAATCGGAAGCTGCATATAAAAATCATCACCATTTTCAAAATTTTCAACACCAGCGTCAATTGAAATGCCATTGTCTGTCAAATAATATTTCCAAGTAACTGTTTTGTCGTGAATTGTCACACCATTGTCCGTTTTTACACTCGAACTACCGCTTAGTTGAAAACTTTTTCCGCTTTCAATCCATGCAAATGATGCCTTTTCTCTACCGGAAACAAATAGCTTTCCATTTGCTGCAGTACCAATTATACAGCTGTGCCTCATCTTATCAGCAGTAAAATTACTAGTATAATTGGAAGTAGTTTCCCCCCCGGACATCTTTGTATAGTCCACAGGCTTTCTTGGATTAAGTGTGTTTGCAAAATAATCATCCCAGATTGTTGTGGGACCACCACCCATCCATGAATAGTTAGACATCTTGGTGCCGGGCATAGAATTGTTGAAATAGCCAAGCAGATAAATTCCTTTATGTTTAACTGCAACTATACCATTTTCGTCAACAAGAATGTTGTTATCCCCTGAAAGCTCAAACGGAAGTGTGGGCATCTGGCTGTCGTCAAACAGCTGGTCTTCATGGAAAGTAAAATATGTGGGCGAGTTTGATGCTCTGTATTCTTCAGGCAGTCCACCATGTCCCAATCCTTTATCCTCATAGTGCAGGCAGGTTCCGTCAGTAACAGAACATGATGCAGGCGTATAATAATACTTATCAATTTTCGGGAGAGCATTGTAATAGGTTATCACATTTTTCGCCTGAGCATCTGTAACTATAAACGCATTTCTGCTGGGTCTTGAGGTTAAACTTTCGTAATTTTTATAGTCTTTGCCATAAACAGCAACAAGCAGATTTTTCTTTGCTCTAGGAAAAATATTTTTCATATATCTGTTTCCATCAACCGGACTTGGTCCCATATCTAAGTTAACACGGGATGTCCAGTTTGTAGGTCCAACATAGGCAAAGTTTTTGGTTGAGGGCATAGTGAAATAGCTGTCCCACTTAAGATATAGTTCTTCTGCTGCAATAATGTCAGCCTTAAGCTGAGGATCCTGCATCGATTCAGGCAGGCTCAGGTATATCTGTACAAGACTGCCCCACAGACCTTCACACATTTTACCATAAGATGAACCATCGGCACCGCCGCTTTCTATAAAGTAGCCAAGTTTTGCCTGACCATGATATTCGTCATTTACCGCTGGCGCTGTCATACCCATAACCTGACGCTTAAGCTGCTCATGATAAATTTCCATTCCTGACCAAGCGTATGTCCACGCTGTAGCCGTCATAGCCATAATAAGCTGGTTCGAAGGACCCTTTCCACGGAAATTCATAAGCCTGTCAGTTTCATTCAACATAGAAGCATCTGTAATTTGTCTGGTCTCAGGAGATAGAAACGGCCTTATAAACCAATAAGCCTGAGCAAGTCCGTGGTCGCCCCAAAAGAACTGCTCGTATTCATGAAGGTCACCAAGTGCATCGCCTACATTACTTGAATAAACATAAAGCCCGTCCGCCGAAGCCTGAGTTGCAAGATGAAGAAGTACAAGTTCAGCACGCTTTACAAGTGCCGTATGATTATAGTAGGGGTTAAGTTCGCTGTTTATAGAAACCGGACCTGAGAATGGCTCATTGCCTGAAATTTTATATCTGTCCGTCTGCCAGTCTCTTGTTGTAACCGCATCCGCTTTATAGAAGGGATAATCCTCCGGTTTAAGCTCACCTGTCCATTCGGGATAAACCGTCTCTCCACTTTCAATTGTACCGTCACCATCAACATCATAAGGAACCTGATTTCTGGAGATAATTGCACCAAACCATGGATTTTCCGGGTCCATACACTGGGTATCTATCAACCCTTTTACATTAGTGAGAGAGCCATGATATGCGCCAAAAAGTTGTGCTTCTGCCTGGACATTATCTACATCATCCGGGATAGCTGTGGGCTTGGTTTCCGAAATATCAACCGTAAAGTCGCCATCCATTTCATTATAAATTTCTACCATTCTCTCCCTTGCTCGCTTCTGGAGAGGTCCTTTAAGCTGCAAAGATGCATATTCATCAGTGTGCTGAATATATCCGCTCATAAGGTCAAGTGCATATTCCTTATTTGGATAAATTATAGGAGTTATGCCTGTAAATCCTAGGCGAACTTTCATTGCACTCTGGTTTTCAGCAACAAGTTTGTACTGATATGCCTTGCCGCCAACAATAGCAGGAACGCCTTCTTCATTCTGTCTGGGGTCCGCATATAGGGTAGTATTTTTTTCGCTACCATCAACGCCATAATAGTTTGTGTTAAGCGATGCCATTTGGGTAGAGCCGTCCTCTGAGTACAGGGTAAATGTTGTACCATCACCCATACCATTAGCACCACCACCAGCTATACCCATTGTAAGAAAGTCCACCTTTTCGGGAACATAAATATATCCTTCGTGGGGCAATGAGTCATCCACAATCATAATAGCGTCCTCGCCTCTAAATCCCCAGCTTTTTTCACCCTTTATGCCAACTGTAAATTTGTCAATTGCATTTTCTCTATAAATAAAATGGGTATTCATATTACCATTATTAATCTGAATCTGATAAATTCCTGCAGGACCTTCGGGGATGTTAATAATTTTTTCCATCACACCCGACTCCAGCCAGTCAATATCCACGCGGCAAATAACATTACCATTAGGGTCTGTAACCTTGACAAAGCACATGGGGTCCTCCTGGTTGTTGCCTGAATTCTGGCCTGCCTTAAATGGGACCTTGTCCCTTTTCACATAAATTTGTCCGGGGCCTCCGTCATAGCGGGCAATAACACCAAATCCGCCTATACCGCGTTTAACATAACAGTATGTATTTAAAAGAGTAAATCCTGTCAGGTCAGGAGCAGAAACAATTTCCTCCGTATAAGCAGGAGCAAAGTTTCCACTGAGATAAAGTGCATAAACTGCCGTGGCAAGCTCGGCTCTTGTTACACTTTCAGACGGATTGAATCTTTTCTTCATACCACTTATCATAATTCCATTGCCAAGTGCTTTTGTAACAGAACTCTTAGCCCAGTCACTTATTGATTCATAGTCACGAATAAGCTCTGTAAGATAATTTACATCATTTATTTTTTCACCTGCAATTTCATATGCTCTAACAAGCATGACAGCAAATTCTTCCCTTGTAATTGCATCGTTCGGTCTGAATATACCATCAGAGCCTGAGATAAGTCCGAGATTTGACGCAAGTGTAATATCCCCCGCATAATGGTTAGAATCATCAACATCTGAAAAATTCACTGCGTAAGGAGGTCTTAAATCACTTAAAAACCTTGCAATAACAGATGCAGTCTGCGCTCTTGTTGCCGGTTCATCGGGCACAAAATCTCCTCCTGCAGTCCAAAGTCCCTCACTTACAACAAAGTCAACTGCAGCCTGATGCAAATGACCTGCTGCTACAACTGGTATAATTCCAATTGAACTTAATACCAGTGCAATAACCAAAATCTGATAAATTAGTTTTTTCATCTCTCACATACCTTTCCCGTTATTGACTAAATTTTTTTGTTTTATTATTTCTAATAATTTTCTCGTAACATTTCTCCCGCTTGTGCGATTGCCGTGGCACTTGGACTTGCTCCAGCATTAATGCGGGCAATTTCCTGAACTCTGCCTTCATTATCAAGCAACACTACCTGTGTGTGTGTTTCCAAATCAGACATTTCCTTTTTAATCAGAAAATGCTTGTCTGCTTTTGCCGCAATGTGAGCGCTGTGAGTTATAACAATCGTCTGGTCCTTAACACTGATTTTCTTCAGTTTTTCGGCAACCTTCTGTGCCGTTATTCCACTTATTCCTGTATCAATTTCGTCAAAAATATATGTTTTTTTATTTTCAAAAGCCGCTGTGAAGCTTTTAACGCCAAGCATAATCCTGGACATTTCCCCGCCCGATGCAATTTTCGCCATTGGTTTTAAACTTTCTCCGGCGTTGGGTGAAAGCATAAACTCAACCTTATCGCTGCCCGTTGCTGACAGATTTTCCGTTTTAGAAAACATTACTTCAAACCGCACTTTAGGCATATTAAGTTGTGTAAGCTCACAAATCATTTCCTTTTCAAATTCTTTTGCTGTTTCTTTACGAACTTCCGAAATATTTCCGGCAAGCTTTAATAGTTTGTCCTCCAGCTCTGCCTTTTCTGCCATAAGCTTTTCAAGCTTTTCCCCGCTACCCAGAAGTTTTTCAAGCTTTTCCCTTGCCTTTTCAGGAAACTCAAGCAGCTCCTGCGGTTTTAATTTATACTTATTACACATCGTTTTTATAGCGTACAACCTGTCCGCAAGACTCTCAAGTTCGGCAGGGTTTGACTCAACATGGTGAATCTGCGAAGAAATTTCAGACGCTATATCCTCAAGCCTGTATGTAATATCATCAAGTTGTTCACTCAATTCTTCAAACCTTGAAGAAATACTTTTTAAATATTGCAGTTGCCCCGATGCAGAACGAAGCAAATCTGTTGCATTATAATCTCCTGCCGAGACAAGCCCATGTATATCTTTTATATTTTTCGAAATTATTTCGCTGTTTTTCAGTTCATTTATCCGTTGCTCAAGTTGCTCGGTTTCATTTTCCTGCAATTTCAGCAGTTCTATCTCGTTTATCTGAAATTCCAGAAGCTCTGTTTCATACTTTCTTCTGTCTTCATTTTCCGAAAGCTCTTTTATTGTTTTCTCTGTTTCTTTGAGTTTATAATAATTCTCAATATATTCATTCATCAACGAGGAAAGCTTTTCTCCCGCACGACAATCTATAAGCTCAAGTTGACGAGTTTCTGAACAAAGCAGAGATGTATCATTCTGTCCATGTATATTCACAAGCAGATCTGAAACCTCTTTAATAAGCGAAAGCTGACAAAGTACACCATTTATTCTGCACACGCCTCTTCCACTTTGAGAAATTTCACGATATATAAGAAGTGTTTCATCCTCTGTTTTTTCAACACCTATTTTTTGCAGTTTTTCCCATGTATTCTCATCAGGATAAAAAATAGCCGAAACATCTGCTTTCTCTTCGCCTGTTCTTATTATATTTTTTGTGGCTTTTTCACCCAAAATCATCTGTATTGCACCGATAATCACAGATTTACCTGCACCCGTTTCACCGGTCAGTACATTAAGTCCATCAAAAAATTCTATATCTGCATGCTTTACTACCGCAACATTATTTATACTGAGTTGTGCAAGCACTGGTTTTCACCACCTGTCAGTTTCTAAGCATTAGTCTGAGTTGATCCGCTACCTTACCTGCTTCCTTATCCGATTTTGCTACAGTCATTATAGTATCGTCACCTGCTATACATCCAATAATTCCTTTGTATTCCATAGAATCTATCAGTGTAGCCGCTGCCTGTGCCATACCGGACAGAGTTTTTACAACAATAATATTTGCTGCCGAATCAACCGAAACAACTGCTTCGGCAAAAATATTGCTGAGCCTTGTTTCTATATCCTCAAATGCTTGATTGGACATTGACACATATCTGTATTCATTATCACTGTCAGCGGTTTTAACAAGCTTAAGTTCCTTTATATCTCTTGAAACCGTTGCCTGTGTTACATCTGCTCCCGCTTCTCTGAGTCGCTGTGTTATTTCCCCTTGTGTTCTTATAATATTGTCTTTTATAAGATTTAAAATAAAATAATGTCTTTCAAATTTATTCACTTTCGCTTCTCCCTATTTGCAAAATTTCTTTCTGAGAGTTTTCAGGAAGCTTCTTTCGTTCATTTTAATTATTTTTGCTTTTTGTCGGCATTTTGTAATATTTATAACATCATCCCTGCCAAGCTGTGCAATTTCCGCTCCGTCAACCTCAATCGTTGCCGGAAGTTTACCTTTTGCAGAAATTGTCAACGCATCTTCAGCGGTAAGCACCATGCTTCTGGAATGTAAATCATAAGCACATATAGGAGTTACAAGGAAAACATCCATAGTTGGTGATACAATCGGCCCTCCCGCTGATAAGGAATAAGCCGTTGAACCCGTTGGTGTTGAAATAATAACACCGTCTGCACGGTAATCATCGAGCGGTTCGCCACCTGACTCGATAGAAATATCAATCATTTTATGGCAGTTTCCTCTAGAAACTATAATATCATTCAGCGCTGTTATCTGAAGAGTTTTATCTGCTGTAACTATCTGCGCCTCAAGCATCATTCGTTCTTCAATATTATAATTTTCATTCAGAATATTTTCTGCCAATTTGAAAATTTCGTCAGGATCTATCGCTGCAAGAAATCCAATTCTGCCAAGATTTACACCACATACAGGAATAGAATGAACTGCTGCCGCTTTTGCTGCTCGGATAATGGTTCCGTCACCACCGAGCGCGATTACCACATCTGTTTGTTCAATGTCCGCTGATGTAATCTTTTCGGTGAAAATTTTCAGTTCTGCTTTGCCTTCAAAAGCTTTTTTTATGTCGGAAATAATTTTCCCGTCCTTATCTTTCGCCTGATTATACACAACAGAAATGACCATCTTCTTCACCCTTTCTAATTTTAAGCCTACTTATTTATATTATATAAAATTTTATACTAAAAAACAAGTGTTTTATGTAATTTTTTTCACTTTACACAAAAAATCGGGTCTTTTGCGGATATAGCCAACAATTTCTCGTCAGCCACATCTACAAAAGACCCATTTTTTACGCAGAAATATGTACTATTTTGTTTCTACAATCAGTCTGATAGCTGTTCTTGTCTCGCTATCAACTTCAACCTCAACAAAGGACGGTGTACAAACAAGTTCAACTCCTGTCGGCGCAACAAATCCTCTTGCGATAGCAACAGCTTTCACAGCCTGATTTACCGCGCCCGCGCCAATCGCCTGGATTTCCGCCTCTTTGTTCTCCCGTATAACTTCGGAAAGGGCTCCTGCTACTGAATTTGGTTTCGATTTTGATGAAACTTTAAGTATGTCCAATTTTCTATTCCTCCTAAAAATTGTAGTATACTTTTAAGTTCGTCATAAATCCCGTCAAATCCTTTGATACAATTTACATACTTTATCACATATTTATATGCATTTATACCAATCCTTTTTTGTCATTTTATGGAAAATCTTGTTATATCGGTTGCTTTTCCGTCTTTTTCAGCCGAAATAACAATCCCGTCAAGCCTGCAATTCCCGTCAGCAGTTTTATATTTTTCTCTTGTGCCATTTATAAAATTACCCACTGCAATTTCCGTCTTAACACCCAGAACCGAATTGTACGGTCCTGTCATTCCAACATCGGTAATATATGCTGTTTTCCCATTTATAAGACATTCGTCTGCGGTTTGAACATGAGTATGCGTGCCAAATACGCATGTTGCTCTTCCGCTGAGATAATGTCCCATCGCAAGTTTTTCGCTTGTAGCCTCTGCATGAAAATCAACAAAAATCATATCAGCGTCCACAGACTCTACAAATTCTCTTGCCGGTTTAAAGGGGTCGTCCTCGTTTTTCATAAAAACTTTGCCTAAAAGATTTACAACTGCTATTTTAACTCCTAAACATTCTTTTACAATATACCCGTTGCCACATTCTTCCCCACAGTTTAACGGTCTTATTATCGGATATCCTTCATTAAATAAGGTGTATATTGCTTTTTTTGAAAAAGCGTGGTTCCCCGTAGTAATGACATCCGCTCCTGCATCGAGCAGCATATCGGCACTCCACCGGTCAATACCCAATCCATCCGCTGCATTTTCACCATTTACAATAACAAATTCCGCATTGTAATCCTGTTTAAGATATTTAATCTGCCCAGCAGCCATTTCTGTTCCGCTTCTGCCAACAACATCACCTATGCAAAGTATGTTCATATTGTCACCTTTTTCTAAAAAACAGGACTGCCTCACGGGCAGTCCTGAAAATTATTTTGCGTATTCGATTGCACGAACTTCCCTGATTACATTAACCTTAATCTGACCGGGGTATTCAAGTTCATCTTCAATCTTTTTAACAATGTCTTTCGCAACAAGAATCATGGATTCGTCACTAACATTTTCAGGCTTAACCATAATACGAACTTCTCGTCCCGCCTGAATAGCAAATGAGCGTTCAACGCCGTCAAAGCTTGATGCAATTTCTTCGAGTTTTTCAAGACGCTTTATGTATGTCTCAATATTTTCTCTTCTTGCACCGGGACGCGCAGCAGAAACAGCGTCTGCCGCCTGAACTACACATGCTGCAATCGTATTGGCATCAACATCACCGTGATGTGCCATAATAGCGTGAACAATTTCATCGCTTTCTTTATATTTTCTTGCAACATTAGCACCAATGTCAACATGTGAGCCTTCAACTTCATGGTCAATAGATTTACCGATATCGTGAAGCAGACCTGCTCTTTTTGCAATAGCAGGGTCAACACCCATTTCAGCCGCCATAATACCTGCCACATGCGCAACCTCTATGCTGTGCATGAGTACATTCTGACCGTAACTGGTTCTGTATTTAAGCTTACCTAAAAGTCTAATAAGTTCAGGATGAAGTCCGTGAACTCCTGTTTCAAATGTAGCTCTTTCGCCTTCCTGTTTAATGGTGTTTTCAACCTCTTTACGAGCCTTTTCAACCATTTCTTCAATTCTTGCCGGATGAATTCTACCGTCATGAATAAGTCTTTCAAGAGCTATTCTTGCAATCTCACGGCGAACCGGATCAAATCCCGAAAGAATAACCGCTTCGGGAGTATCATCAATAATAAGGTCAATACCTGTAAGAGTTTCTATTGTTCTGATATTTCTGCCTTCACGACCAATAATTCTGCCCTTCATTTCATCACTGGGCAGTGCAACAACCGAAACTGTAATTTCAGCAGCATGGTCTGCGGCACATCTCTGAATTGCAAGACCTACGATTTCTCTTGCTTTTGTTTCAGCCTCTTCTTTAGCCTTGTCCTCAATTTCTTTTACCAGCATTGCAGCTTCATGTCTTGCTTCACTCTCAATATCTTTTATAAGATACTGTTTAGCCTCTTCTTTTGTGTATCCGGAAATTTTTTCCAATACTTCAAGCTGACGCTGATGAGCTTCTTCAAGCTTAGCCTTGCTTACTTCAAGCTCTTTGTCTTTTTGAGCTAGTTGCTCTTCCTTTTTCTCAACAGAAGCAACTTTCTTATCAAGAGTTTCCTCTTTCTGAGCTATTCTGCCTTCTTTTCTCGTAATTTCACGACGGGCTTCTTTCAGCTCTTTTTCCGTTTCAATACGATTTCTCTGAATTTCTTCTTTAGCTTCTACGAGAATTTCCTTTTTCTTTGCCTGTGCCTCTTTTTCCGCGTCTTTAATAATAATTTTTGCTCTATTTTCAGCCGAACCTATAGCTTTTTCAGCAATATTCTTTCTATACTGAATTCCAACAAGAAAACCAACTATTCCTAAGACTACGGCAGAGGCAGTCAGTACAATGTTAATAAGATCCATTGTTCTATACCTCTCCTAAAATATTTTTATCTTTTTTGCACTTTCGCACAAAAAACCATAATAATATTTTATACTTTTTTATGTTAACTGTCAAGCATTTTGTTAATTTTATTTATTTTTATTTTACATATTGACAAACAACTTTTTTTGTGATATCATGTTTTGGTAACATACATAGGGGTATAGTTCAGCTGGTAGAGCGACAGTCTCCAAAACTGTAAGTCGTGGGTTCGAATCCTACTGCCCCTGCCATACAAAATGGCTCAAACACTGCGTTTGAGCCATTTCTTATTTTTACGAAATGCAAAAATTTTGTGTTTCAAAATTAAACTTCAGAGCATAAATTTTGAATTTTAGTAATTTTTGAGTATATTTCTATTGACGGCGCATGGTCTTGAGACTCAAATATTATTATATTTTCTCCTTTTTCATTTCTTAATGCACCTATTAATGTGTCTGGGTTTTCGCTATCTGGAAGCACAGAATAATCTCCATGTAAATGCAAGACTTCTCTATTTACCAATTTATCTATATTGTTATCATAATTAAGTGTAAAAATATTATCAAATTCAGAGAAAAAATGCTTGACTTTTTTATTCATATTTTTATTAAGCGTATTTAACATACCATCATTGTATATACCGTCTAAAATTAATTGTTCAAATCCTTGTTTTGCTGCTTGCCATTGTATTGACAGGTCGGAGTTTTCTATGAAAAACATTTTTATTAGAAAAAACCAATCTTCAAGCATTATATCGTACACTTTAGATATACTTCTATCCTTATATCTACCTTGAAAACTTTTTATAGCATCTGCAACATCTTTGTTTTCTAAAGAATCATACTTTCCATCTATTATTTTCTTTGCGATATCCTTAAATCCGTCAAATACAATTACAATGTCTTCTCCTGACAAACTATTGTTGAATAAAGCATCATATTTATTGGCTTTAGCATTGAAAATTATTCTATTTATAATAAAACGATTAGAATATGCTTTCCCACCAAAATTAATATTTATACCATTTCCCAATAAAACCGATTTCATAAATTCATCCTTTCTATGAGCTTCAAATAATATATCTAAGTAACGAAAAAACACATCCGAATGGACGTGTTTTTCGTTGGTGGAGATGATACGGACATTTAGAGTTTCACAACTTATCAGTGCTCTTTTATATAAAAAACCATTTCTCCTTTTGAGTTGTGGTCAGCATTAAGCTCTGTTAATTTCCCCTTAGCCCATTCTTCATTTTTATTAAGCCACCATTTAGAATCCGGGTAACATTCCCATATTGTCGCGACATAGTAATGACAATATTCGCCTAACTCTAATTCTTCTATATAGTGCTTTGTTTTTTCATAGTCCTTAATAATTTCATCAGATGCAGTTGAATAACCACCTTTAAATTTTAATTCAAAAATGCATATGTAGTTTTCTACACAATCTCCCCAAAAAATTTCATTTTCGTCAAAATTCATTTGTGCTAGAATTAAATCAGCCCTATATCCCGTTGAGCGAAAATTATCAGTATTAAACTCTGTAAAAATCATAATGTTATATTTTTCAAGTAATAAGCTTAATCTCGTTCTAATGTGAAAATATAGAGAGTTTTTAAATGTATCTTCCTTTAAAAGTAATTTTTGGTCATAGTCTTTGGGAATATCATATTCCCAAATATATTTTATAGTATTGTGTATTTCATTTAAAACTTTCTTGGGTATTTTCTTTGACATAAACTTTTCTCCAATGAATTTAAATAACAAAATCAATTAATCAGCCCTGCATCAATCCACTTATCAAAATCCATATAAATAACATTGGCAGTGTAATAGCCTCCTATATTGACATCGTAATGATATGAAAACCAATTTCTCGGAGTCTTGTCTGGATTTTTTTGCTCTAACTGTTCAATAAAATTATTAAAACTACATTCCGAATAAGCCTGAGAAACACTCCACTGTTTGTTTCCAAGTGATGATAGATTAGATGCTCCTGTAACAGCTTTGCCAATCCATACTTTGTTATTAATCCCTGAGCCTTCACGTCCGGCTTTTACAACTAGTTCTTTCGCGGTAGCCATCCCGATACCTACTAGTATTTTGGGTAATGAGCGGTCTTCTAATAATTTATTTAACATTTTCATAAAAGAATTTATGTAGAATGTTTTTGATGCTATTTCAAAAACGTCACTTTGTTCGGATGTTGTATATATAGCATAAACGCAATCTCCTCTTATGCCAATTTCTCTGAGATTATCATCTTTTCGCAGAATTTCAATAACCTCAGATGTGAAACTTCTGATTACTTTTGAAACTTGTTTCTTGTCTTCGTGTGCAAACAACTTGGTGGAACTTCTTATATCTACAAACACACTTGTTACAATACTGTAATAGCCATTGTTAAATGTAAAGGATTCATCTTTTGGCAGTTTATCCTGTTCGACAACATCCAATGTATTATCCAATATATTCTCTACTCTTTCTTTGCCTTTTCTGTAGTCGTATTCAGCCATTTTCATCACTCCTTAGTAAACGTGAACACCTATTATTGAAAAAAGAAGAAACAAACCAAATCCTATACATGTAAGTTTTACACCCCAGTTATATTTACTATACTTTATGGATGCAATTTGAGAATTTATATATATTTCAGTAATTAGGTAGTCTAAATATTTTTCATCATTCATATTTATAAATTTTTTCTTGTACGATAGGAAACTAGAGTTTTCTACAATTCCAGAGAAAAATATTGGGGTTTTGTCAGTTGATATATTTTTATTCTTTGTTTTTAGATTAACTCTTCCTAACAAAACACTTATCAAATTCGTTATTCCAATTAAAAGTATTATACAAGACAACGCAAGACAGAGTAAAAATGCAACATTGCAAAAAGATGGAAATTCCAGTGCCTTATATATAATATTTAGTATGGTATGTATTCCCTCACTTGTAAAAATAATTGTAACACAGACTCCGAAAGCTGTTAAAACAATTGATGTTTTAGAATCACATGTATTAATAAATCCGATGTTTCTCTCTAAAGTTTGTGTTGCATATTCTATTTTTTTCTCAAGAGGTATATCTTCACACAGTTTTTCTTTGCTTTTTTCTCTTTCTATTGTTATACGCATATTTTTCTCCTATGTAATTTTATCAAGAGTAAATCTCTCATCTTTATAATATCAAAAAAATTACTGAAATACAATAGTATTTTTGTTATTTTATGGTATCGGTTTCTCGGAATCTACCATTGCAAAATGTCTTTCGAGGTTTGCGGATGCCTTGTGTCATTTATGGTTTCTTAAGAAGAGAAAAATTTTTTTTACGTGGATGGAGATGGGCGAGAGCATAGCAAAACAAAATTCTTTTATGACGCAAAAAGCCGTTGCTCTTTCGGGCAACGGCTCCTCTATTTTATGCGGGTTTTCTTTGTTCCTTTTTATGTTCCGAGGATGTTTTAAGAATGACCTCAATTTTATCATCATATATGATTATGTTGTCCACAAAACTGCGAATAAATTTCCTACACATTACGTTATCATATTTCAGCAGATATTTTTTGAATGTCTTTTTGACTCTATTCAAATCATTTTTGGTAAAAGGGGTAGTGGAGTAATTTTCTAGTTTCTCTAATTTACCTATTAGCATTGCTTTTTCTTCCTCAAGGTAATTAATTCTCTCTGTAACTGCAGATGAATCATGACAATTTATAAGATAGTCGGTAAGTTTAATCAGGGCACTTTCAATCTGAACAAGTTTATTTTTAATCATAATTTTTTGACGAGTAATACTATTATTTTCTTTACACAATTTTGAATTAAGCCGATTTATAATACTATCATAGTTATTGCGGTTAAAAACTATATCCGTTAACATAGTTAATACAAACTCATTCAAATAATCTATATTTATAGCTTTATTGTTGCAATCTTCTCTGTAACCACCGCATCTGTAAGTGGAATACTCGGTTTTATTTCGCCCTGCTCTACTAGTATTACCTGTATAGGCTCTGCCGCAATCACCGCAAACTATAAGGCTGTTTAACATATAATATCTTTTACTGTGGAATTTACCTGCATTTTCTTTTTTAATAGCCATTTTTTCAATAACTTTATGATAAATTTCATCGCTTATGATTCTTGGAATTTTGTCATTAATCTTAATTATATCCTCTTCTTCCTTATATCTATGGGAGTTTCTCGTTCCGTCAATACATTTTACGGAAGCTCTGTTATACATGTAAACACCTGTATATTTCTCGGCATTTTCAAGAATGGAGCTGAACGAGTTTTTATTAAATTTTGTACCTTTTTTAGTTCTGTAACCTTTGTTGTTGAGGTAGTCGGCTATCTGCTGATAGGAGTAGTCATTAATATACATATCGAAAATAACTTTTACTGCCTTGCTCTCCTTTTGGTTTAAAATATATTTTTTATTATCATCTATATCATATCCGTAAGGCGGAATGCCTCCTACAAACAATCCTTTATAAGCTGCTTCTTTCTTGCCTTTTTGAACTTCTCTGCCTAGATTCTTACTATAAAATTCATTCATTGAAAAAATCATACCTTCAAGCATTTCGCTTTCGGGTGTATCATCTAAATGTTCGGTAACACTAATGAGTCTAACGCCCTGCTTTTGCAGAAGAGCCTTATACAAATATGAATCTATTTTATTTCTTGAAAATCTGTCCAGCTTATGGACAATAACTGCATATATCTTCGATTTGGCAACATCCTTCATCATTTGCTGAAATTGTGGTCTATTATCAGTTGTTGCAGATTTTGCTTCGTCAACGTATTCTCTGACTATCAGGTATCTATCTTTACAATATTCTCTGATAGCTCTACGCTGTGCTTTAATTGACATATAAGTTTGCATATCGCTTGAATATCTCATATAGATGAATACCGGAAGAAGTTTACTTTTTTTATTCATTTTTATTCTCCTTTCTTCTATGAATGTTTGCAATTCTGTATATTATGGGAAGATGAGTATTGAGAGTTATTTTGTCAGCTATATCACCCGATAAAATTTTTGAATTAGCATTTTCATATTCTCCGTTATACAGGCTTTTCCTATCAATCGTGTATTTTATTATCACAAAAACCTCCTTCCTACCGCAAGGCATTTAAGCCTTGCGGTAGCTTGTCCTCTAAAATTTAACACACGCAACATTTAAATTATCTATTTTTTCTAACTCGATTTCTCTAAATGTTTTAGATGTGCAAGTAGAAAAATCAACATCCATTGTTTTAGTGATTAATTCCACTAATGCTGCATTATAGAGAATACCTTTTCCTTTTCCGGAAACTGTATAGGTTTTACCACCATCAAATAATTTTTCGGCAACAAATAACTCTTTATCATCCTCGTTAATTGAAAACTGCAATGACTTGGGGCAACCCAAACATTTATACAAGCCTGGCGAAAGAGTTAATCTTTTTCCATTATCATTGTTAGTAAGTGATAATGAGATGACATTTTTACCTCCTGCTGTGGTTTCAACTTCAACCACTAATGATTTTTTGATTTTTTCTTTAATTGACATATTAATATGCCTCCTTTATAAATTTTTATATTTAATGCTTCTCAAGGTCTAAATCCTCATCAGCATTATAAATTTCGTTTGATAATGTACTTCTTACAGACCTTTTTTTAATGTTTGAATTCATATAAGTAATAAACATAGGGATGTCCTCATCACTTAATATAAAAACAACACATTTATGTTGAGCGGACATAATCATTCTTCTTTTGGTAAAAGTTTCTTTATCACAATCGATATACTCTTTTGATTTCAAATAACTGTATATCTCTTTTAAATTACCAAAACCACCTTCAATAAACAACTCATCACATTTATCCTTGAAAATGGCAACTTCGGTATAGGAGTTGGTTTTATACACAGTTCCCCAACAATCATTTGGGTATCTGTTGTCCGCATTGTTTTTCAAGTATTCTTTAGTTACAATAAATTTACCAATGTTTTTATCTATTATTGTTTTAATAAACTCATAAGCTCTTTCGTTTATATCACCAAATGCTTTCTTTTCATTATGATAATTGACAAAATACTCATACAACGATTTGCAATCAAGATTTAAACTGAAAATTTTATTTATTAGGGATGCTGATAAAATATACATAGCATACATTTTCGATAATCTGTCATTGTATTTACCTTCATCCAACCTCATCAGAAATCTTTTATGATGTTTTTTAAATACAGATAAAATTTTCTCTTTATCTATCGTCATCAATCCTTGTACAAAAGGAATGAGAGCAGTCCCGTAATTATCTTTAATAAGACCCTCTATTTTATGGGCGTGTTCTGCCGAATCGGTGAATTTGAGATTTACATCAATATATCTGACTTTATACCCATCTTTGTTATTGTTGCTTAGTACAAGAGGATTTTCTCCGCTCGTTAAAATAACCGTTTGCCATGTTAAAGGTTTATTTTGTTGTGCTGAAGCATTAAGCCTTCTTTTGTCTATATTCGATGTAGCAGCATAAATAAATTCAGTGGTATCTTTAATTGCCATATTACTTGAATCGTCAAGAACTATCAGCATGCCATAATTAGAGCCAATTAAGTTTATTAAACTATTAAAAGTTCCGTTGAAAGTATTTAGCAATGATGATTCACTGAACTCAGGAACGGAAAAGAAACTTATTGCAAGTTTTTCTGCAGTTGTTTTTCCAGTTGAAGAACTACCATGCAAATGAGTTATAAATGTCTGCAATCCGACATCTTTACCGATATATCCATTTAATATTGCACACACCGATGTCAATAAAGCTATTTCTAATCCAATATTACCAATGACATATTCTTTAATGCCATTTAACCAATCATTTAATTCGCCATTTCTAACAATTTTAAACTGACCGCTGTATGAACTAGATACTACTTTTGTTTTACAAATGATGTTGTCTGCCTGATATACTGTCTTGCCTTTTATATCCTTCCAACCAAGCATGCTATGAGAGTATTCTGTAGGTGCAACAAATCGCAAATTAGATATATAGCAATAATAACAACCTTTGTTGCCGTAATTTACGTTAAACCCATAATCTGCGATTTCCATTATTTTATCCGGTTGTAGGTTGCTGGGCAAAAGATTATACTCATTTCTTCCGTTGTTCAATACAACTAAAGACATATGATTATCAATATCCACTGTCTTTTTACAGGTAATACATTTGCCTAAATCAATGGTTTTAACATTTCCTTTTTCATCCTCGCTTTCAAAAAATGCTTTTCCGTTTTTCTCATATACATTTTTAAACGGAAGTTTTTCGACCTGCTTATCTGTTAGTTTTTCTAACTGACCTGTGTTGTTAATCATAACAATACCTCCTAAAAAATTAAATTTAACTGCAAAAAAAAATAAAACCTTTTCCAAAACAGTTATGTACACATAGAGCTAAAGCAATTTGCTATGTATGTATAACCTGTTTTGAAAAAGGTTTTAAAATATTCAGTTTTTATCTACTACATAATCATATTATTCATATCACAAACAGATAATACCATAAATTTTTAATAATGTCAACATTTTTTGGTAAACTAATACATTCATCTAAATTAAACATCAATTTAAAATCTAATTAGTAGATTGAAAATCATCTTTTCTTTATTCCTTTTGTTGCTAAGTATACACTAACCGCAAGCATAGCACCTTCTCCAAAAGACGTAAGAATTGCTTTTGCAGTCATTCCAATTAGAAAGCTCATTTAATATACCCCTTTATTTAAACTTATTACTGCATCTGCAGATAACAGCATTACTAATGTAATAGCAAATCCTAATAATGTATATTCCATTTTCGCACCTTCTTTTTATGAAAATATCCCCATAGCCAGAGAAAAAGGCTATGGGGACTTGTTAATTATTATTTTGCAAGAAATACCTCGCTTGCATTGTACCAAGTTGGCTCGTTTAAATATACTCCTGTTGAATATTCAAGGGTTATTATTTCAAATTGGTTTGTTATCTTAAATCCGTATGAATCATAAAAACCCTCCCAATTAACCAAAACTTTACCATTGCTTATTTCTTTAACTGTTCCATACCATTCATAAGAAATTATACTTCCGGCAACCCTTGCTCCCACATAGAATTTTTTAGAAAGTTCAAGCTCCTTTTGATATGCTTGCCATTGCTTTTCTTTTTCTTTGTTGACATCTTCAATACTGTCATACCAACCGACTTTTCGTTGAGCAGACACCTCACTTTTAGGAAATTTTGCCGTTCTTCCATCGAGAGCATACATCGTAACAAACGGCTCATCATACCATCCTACTGTTTTCTGTGCGGCAACTTCATTTTGTGGAAAACGTTCACTTCTTCCATCATAAGCGTATAAAGTAACAAACGGAGTTTTATACCAACCAACCGTCATTTGTGCCTCTGCCTCAGACATTAAAAAAACTTCTTGGCGACCGTCATAGGCATAAAGGGTTATGACAGGTTCTGTGTACCATCCGACCGCTTTATATGCATCTACATTGCTTGGTGCAATATTAAGAGTCCTTCCGTCGGGGGCATACATAGTAACAGTACTAGCTTTTTCGTGCCAACCCGAAGATGTGTATTCTTCTACTAAAAAATCAGGAACACCGATAGTACCACCATTATCGTCATATAATGTAATTTGTAATTCTTTTGGAACTTTGTCAAGTGTGATGTAGCCATCAACTAATGCCTGTTGATAAGTTGATGTGTGCGGACGTTGTATGTTTACAAAATTCATATTTTCCCATGATTCCTTATAATCATATACCCACTTATATGTCTTGGTTTCAAGATTAACCATCATTATTTGTGTATATGTTGCTGCAAATGCAGAACTGCAAGCGGTTAACGTTAAAACGAGTGTTAAAATAAAAGCTATAACTCTTTTGGTTTTCAATTTAATTTCCTCCTATAAATTGTCCTTTAACATTCTTCTTATTGTCTTTTCACTATATCCATATTTTTTGGCAAGTTGTTTAATGTTTTTTCCGTCATATTCCAAAGGTATGTGTTTTTTTACATATTCAGAATTAAATAATCGTGTAGGAAAAGTTATTTGCATACCCTTATATATTTGATACATCTGAATTGCAATATCTACTCCAAAAGCCTCGGATATCTCGTTATAGACAGAATTAAACAAAGGTATATCTTTGTCACCTCCCATAAATATCACCTCTTGGCAATATTTTATCATATTAGAATTTGCAGGTAAAATCCCTTTGTCCTTATAAATGTCCATTTATTTAATCTTTCTGTAAATAATAATATTTCGCTCTGCGCCTGAAATATAAAGGGCTTTTTGATATGGAAAAATGGCTTGTATGTATTCGGCGTGTGTTAAATCCTCTATAAAATTTTCAATATTTATTTCTTCATTAGCATCGCATACAATAACAAAGCCGCCCATGTCGGTATCGATGTTTCTGTCTTTGCCATAAAAACAATCTAGAGATGACACATCGCTATATATAGAATCCTTTACAATCTCAGGTAAGTGTTTTACTTTGTATAGCTCGTTCTCCGTTCCTAATTTAATCATTACTATATTCCTCTCTCAAATATTCTTCTATATCAAATTTAACAAGATTCCAACACTTTACTTTTGGGCATAGAGGATGGTAGAATCTTTTTCCATTACTGTCTGCAATACAAAATAGCTTTTTGTCATACCGTTTAAGTATTGTAAAGACTTCTTTTTCTCTTTTTTGCACTTTCACATTTCCTTTATGTCCTGTACCGGCTGCAAAAATTACTATATCAGCACTTTTGGCTGATGTATCAATTGTTTTTAGATTTTCTTTGTCTGTGTTATCTTCAAATTTAGTATCTAGTGATGAAAAAAGGTTGAGAATATCTACACATCCGTAATCTGTCTCAACCAAATTTTCTATTACATTATTTGTAGTACGGTCAAAATACAATCCGTTGGCTCTGCCTGCTGAAAGCATTATTATACAAGCTTTCTTTTTGGTTTTGTCCCATTCTATATTTAGCAAGTACCTTTTGCTTTTGTCATCGCTATATGACAAACTTGATTTTAAAATATTCTTTTCAACTAGCATTTTTTATTCTCCTTCCAAAGTTATATATTTCATCTCGAGATGCTCTAATCCCAGTATTAAAATCACCATTTACAGATAGACCTGTATTTAATACTATTAAAACCTCATCTCTATAAACAACAATCTTAGCAACAACCTTTTTCAGAAAATCTCTGTTCTCGGGATTGGTAGGTTGTCGCAACAGTTGTTTGCATTGATTTAATGTCTTTTCAATATCGTCGTCTGTAAATTTAATATCTTGAATTTTAGTTCTTGCAGTTAGCTCCGCTTGTAAAGTTTCCTTTTTTGAATTAAGTTCTTCCAAGCGTTTAAATATATCATCTACATATACACCTTTTTCAATGGCGGTAGTGATATTTGCCCTAGCTTCATTTACAGATGCCAGTTCTTGAGTTAACTCGGCAATTTCTTCTTGTAATATGAGGTATTTTTTCTCGATATATTTATTTATCTTGTGATACATATTTTTAACCTTTGATTTATAGAAGAAATATTCCTTTACCTTTTCAAGAACGAAATCCTCTAAATAATATCGATTGATTTCCTTGCTAATACATAGGTCTTTATGTGTAGGACATCGATATGTAACAAGTAGTGATTTATTACGTCCGCTATATCTTCGGTTGCCATTAAGCCTCCGACCGCAATGACCGCAGAATATTAATCCTGTGAAAATGTATTTGTGTTTTGCAATATAATACCCTGTCAATGATTTATTCTCTGCAATCCGTTCTTGCACCTTATTAAAGATTTCTGTATCGACAATCTGAGGACAGCCATTTGGAACTCTAATAATCGATTCATCATCCTTGTATAGATGTGTATTCCTTTTACCAAAGACATTTTTACTTGAGGATTTGTTAAAAACATATACACCGGAATACTTTTCATTTGTCAATATGCTATATAATGAATTTCTTTTGAATGTATTTCCACATTTGGTATAGAACCCATTTTGATTCAATTCTGATATAATCTCGTCATATGAGTATCCATGTGCAAATCTGTCAAATATCAGCCTTACCGCATCAGCCTCTTTTTCATCTATAGATAGTTTTTTATCTTCATTCACGTAATAGCCAAGTGGAGGGGAGCCACCGGTATGTCTGCACTGAAGGGCGTTTTCTCTTAAACCTTTCATTACTTCTCTTGCGAGGTTTTTTGAATAATACTCATTCATACCTTCAAGCAGAGATTCGAGCATAATTGATTCGGGAGAATCATCTAAATTTTCAAGTACACTAAAAACCCTTACGCCATTAAGTTTTAAAGTTCTTTTATACATTGCAGAATCATATCGGTTTCTTGCGAATCGGTCGAGCTTGTGAACTATTATACCGTCAAAATTGTGTTTTTTGCTATCCTCAATCATACGTTGAAATGACGGTCTTTTATCATTTGTAGCAGATTTTGCCTCATCTACATATGTATCAATGATTATCATGCGGTTTTGTTCACAGTATTTTTTCATTGCCCGTATTTGAGCATCAATACTTTCAGACCTTTGAAGGTCAGATGAAAACCTTGCATATAACACAACCCTTAACCCTTGAGTTTTGTTCATTTTTTCTTTCCTTTCATTAAAAAATTAAAAGCCAATAGGTATCCGTTAACCTATTGGCTTTCAAAAATATGATATATAATTATAATTAAACTTACAACATATTGCAAAATGTTTTGAAAATGCAAGGTGTATGAAAAGCTCAAACATAAGATAGTATCTGTTGTTTTGAGAAATGTGCAAGGTATGCCGTAGTAAAAAACTTAATATCTAATTATATTAAGTTTTCCATTTATAGTTGCTTTTTAACTCGGTAAGTTCAGATTCCACTTTTACATGGTTGTTCATAATAATAACGGCAAGTGCAATTTCATATGCTTTGTCATACCATTCTTCCAACTCTGAAGTATTTAGTTTAGTAATATATTCCTGTGCTTTTGCGCCTTCTTTATTATTGTGGCGAATATGAAAATTATTAAATACAAAGCCTGCATCAGATTCTAATTGTTTATATCCTGCCTTCTGCAGAACTCTACTTTTTAAGATTGGCTCTATATATAAGCCAATCGAAGTTAAAATTTTCTTTTTCTTATCTAAGTTGCCTTTTAAACTATGATGATTATATTCAAGGATGTCAAAAGACACGTTTGTATCTTCGGTAATTTCTGAAGCAAGTGTTGCTGTTTTATTGTTCTCAATTATAATCATTTTATCTTCGGTACTTGAGATGTTAACTAATTTATGGTTTGTTCTTTCAAGGATAACATCTATGTTTCCAAAAATAGCTGCTACATAATTTTTTAAATAAACATTCTCAGATAATTTCCCTTTTGGTAATATTGCAATAAGAAACTCACAAAAAACAAATAAGTCATTCAATTCGTTGGTGGGTATATTTAACTCAAAATCATCAATGAAATCATCTAACGATACGTAAGTGCCTCGAAATTTTAAACTGCGAAAGTAATATTTATCAATAAAACTTTTTAATGTCATATTAAAGCGTGGCATTTTTTCATCTTCGAATAAAGCCAATAATGTTTCATATTCTTTAATAATATTAAAATTCATCTCACCAATTATGTCATAAAAATTTTTTCTCATTTTTCTTATATCCTTGCTTAAAATTTGGTTTATTTAATTATATCACACTTGCCTTATATATTTCAACAAGAAAACAAAAAAATCACACCCAATATAAATGGGTGTGAAAGTCGTTGGTGGAGATGAGGGGAGTCGAACCCCTGTCCGAAAACAAATTCATACATGCTTCTCCGAGTGCAGTTTGTTTTTAAGATTCCCTTCCGCAGCGGTACACAAACAAACCTCCGCGGTCGGTAGCTTCATTAATCGTGACAGTCTCAAAGCTTTGACTGTTCATGTTCACCACTAAATCGACACCCTTAGAATCGTCGTGGTCCCCGATTTAAGGATGGCTGCACTAATTAGGCAGCGTAAGCTAAATTATCGTTAGCGTTTAAAATTTAATTTGGGACTTTTAAAGTTGCTTCCCGACAACTACTCGCTGCACATACTTCATTATCCCCGTCGAAACCGGTGCATCCCCATATGTTAAAACCGGTCTTTGATGGCACGGTCTATATCGCGTTTTGCGTCGCGCTCTGCTGCGGCCTCGCGTTTATCATGAAGATTTTTACCTTTAGCAAGAGCAATTTCCATCTTTATTTTGCTGCCCTTGAAATACACAGAAAGCGGAACAATTGAATACCCTTTTTGCATAACCTGTGCTAAAAGTTTTCTGATTTCCTGTTTATGAAGAAGAAGCTTGCGCACTCTGAGCGGGTCACGATTAAAGATGTTTCCCTGTTCGTAAGGGCTGATATGCATCCCCTTAATAAAAGCTTCATAGTTTTCAATGGAAATCCAACTGTCCTTTAAATTCACAGCTCCTTTTCGAAGTGATTTAACCTCTGTGCCGACCAGTTCAATGCCGGCTTCATATTTATCTTCAATAAAATACAGGTGATATGCCTGCTTATTTTTAGCAATTATCTTGATATCCGACACATTAACTGTTCCTTTCCTTCTATCTGCAAATATCAGTATATCATAAGACAAAAAATTTTTCAATAGCAATTGTGTGACAAATATGTTAATTTTTCTATTGTGTTTTATTTTATTTTGTGATAAAATTAATTAAAAGATTTATTTTGGAGGTACAAAATGAAAAAAATTTTTTTATTTTTACTCGCAATTACAGTTGTTTTAAGTTCATTTTGCATGGTAGCGTCTGCAGGTGATTTTTATCTAATGCTTGCACAGGTAGATAATAACAAATTGTTTGTCAATGCCGGCAGTGTTGATTTTGATGCAGAAAATCCTGCTGTTGTTCCTGTGAAGGACGAAAACGGCAATGTATATGTCCCCCTTCGTATGGTTGTTGGTGCAGCCGGCGGATGGATTGATTGGGAAGCCGAAACAGATAAAGTGGTTATACTTTACAATGGCAAGAGCATTTCATTCGTAATGGGCAGTACTGAAGTGTTGGTCGGTGAAGAAAAGGTTGAAATTTCTCTGGCTCCATATACTATTCATGACAGAACTGTTGTTCCGCTTGACTTTTTCTCAAAATGCATGAAAGGTAGTGCAGAATTTGATAAGGATACAAATACTGCTATGCTTGCTTTTGAAACTACCGTTTATGCCGCAGGTTAATTAAAAATTTCTCAGCAGTGCAGTTTTTCTGCACTGCTTTTTTAAATATTAAAAAAATGTATTGACAAATTCCATTCTATGAGGTATAATATCTTATTGTGACAAACGATTATCGGGGTTTGGCGCAGTTTGGTAGCGCGCATGGTTTGGGACCATGAGGCCGCGGGTTCGAATCCCTCAACCCCGACCATTTTTTCTATTGACAATTTTATTGTGTTGTGATAGAATACTAAAAGCACGGAGAGATGTCCGAGTGGTTTAAGGAGCTAGTCTTGAAAACTAGTGACTCGAAAGAGCCCAGAGTTCGAATCTCTGTCTCTCCGCCATCACTATAAAGGAGATATGGGTTTAACCATATCTCCTTTTTTCGCTACATCAAACTGCGTTTTGATGTAACACGAAAAAATGCAATTCTTCTTGTGAAAACAGTAACTTTGCTAAACCATATTTTTACAATATGGGCAATGTGAGAGAGCTGAATGCTGTAATTTCAAATATTCCTATAAGTTTTTCAACCTCAAATGAATAACCCCTCTTGCCTTTACGATTAAAATATGATAGAATATAGTTAAGATTATTTCACGAGGTTGTGTTTTATGGAAGATTTAAAAATAATAGTTGCTGCAAATATAAGCCGTCTGCGCAAGGACTCTGGTATGACACAAGCCGAGCTTGCTGAAAGATTAAACTATTCAGATAAATCTGTTTCCAAGTGGGAGCGTGCCGATGCCCTCCCCGACCTTTCGGTAACAAAGCAGATTGCAGATTTGTTTGGAGTTTCAGTTGATTTTCTTTTGAAAAATCACGACGAATGGAATGTCACTCCGCCCGATGAACCTGTATACACTTATGATAGTGATATAATTACGCTAGTTGTCATGCTTGGAATTTTTGCACTTTCTCTTTTAACATTTCTCATTTTGTTTTTCACAGGCATCGTATACTGGAGTGTTTTTGTTTTTGCAACAGGTGCTGCATTAATAACACTACTCGTTTTAAATAATGTATGGAAAAAGAAAAAATATAATCTGCTTATCGTTTCAGCAATAGTTCTGTGGGTGTTTTCCACCGTTTATATACTTTTTTCAAAAGATAATTTATGGCAGCTTGTATTTCTTCTTGTCGTGGCTGAACTTATTGTATTTTTAAGTTTTAACATAAAGCGGAGTTCAAAGAAAATCAAGTAATAATGTGCATTTTTAAAGCAATTCTACCTTGTGTAGAGTTGCTTTTTTCATTTAGTAGAGCAATTCCATCAAACAGTAGGTTGCTTTTTATGGCTGTATATTTTAAAATTAAGGCAACGGTCAATGCCGAATTAATATGAGAGGTAAATTATAAATGAGCAATTTTATTTTATCCTGCTGTTCAACTGCAGATCTTACTAAAAAACACTTTGAGGAAAGAGATATAAAATATCTTTGTTTCCATTATACCCTTGATGGCAAAACTTACGATGATGACCTTGGCGAAACAATGTCATTAAGTAAATTTTACGAACTGCTTAAAGGCGGTGCAGAATGTAGCACTTCTCAGGTAAATATTTCAGAATATCTTGACTTCTTCACCAAATACCTTGAGCAGGGACTTGATGTTCTTCATATTTCAATTTCTTCTGGAATTTCCGGTTCTTACAACTCTGCAAGAAACGCCGCTTCAATCGCTGCCGAACGATTCCCTGACAGAAAAATTTATGTTATTGACTCTCTTGCGGCCTCCTCAGGTTTCGGTCTTATTATGGATAAACTTGCCGACTTTAGAGACGAGGGGAAATCCATTGACGAAGTGCGTGACTGGATAGAAGAAAATAAACTTTGCATGCATCATTGGTTCTTCTCCACAGACCTAACCTTCTTTATAAAAGGCGGAAGAGTATCAAAGGTTTCCGGATGGTTCGGAGGGATTTTAAATATTTGTCCGCTGCTCAATGTTGATAATATGGGAAGACTTATCCCCCGTCACAAAGCTCGCGGTAAGAAAAATGTTATTCAGGAAACATTAAAGAGAATGGAAATGTATGCCGAGAACGGACTTGATTACAGTGGAAAGTGTTACATCAGCCATTCAGATTCCATTGAAGATGCTACAGCTCTTAAAACTCTCATTGAAGAAAAATTCACAAAATTAAATGGTAAAGTTGAAGTATATGACATCGGAACAACAATCGGTTGCCATTCCGGTCCCGGAACGGTTGCATTGTTCTTCTGGGGTGAACCGAGAAATAACTAATTCAAAATGCGGAATGATTAATCATTCCGCATTTTATTAATATCTGTAAATTTTCCCGCATTTTCTTTTAACCATTTTTGTGGTTTATCCCACCATTTAAGTTCAAGCAAATACTTTATTTCTTCCTCAGAAAATCTCTTTCGGATTTCCTTTGCAGGCACCCCGCCAACAATTGAGTAAGGCTCAACATCCTTCGCAACAACAGCTCCGGCTGCTACAACTGCGCCGTCACCTATTGTAACTCCCGCAAGAATGGTTGCTCCCTGACCTATCCACGCATCATTTCCTATTACAACATAGTTTTTACCATCTGCATAAACCATCTCATCAAATACATCTTTTTCCACATAGGTAAACCCCGCCTGTTTTGTTTTAGAAAAAAACGCTGGGTGCATAGAAACAAAATCTTTTGTAGGGTGGCTTCCTATTGCAGTTTTCACATCTGATGAAACAGAAGTATATTTGCCAATTTTTCCAAAAACATTACAGTTTTCTCCAATGTAACTGCCAAATCCCATTTCACCAGCAAAAAAAGAATTTTTCCCTATTCTGTTGCATCCACCAAATTGTGTAGAAAATCCCCCTACATTTACTCCAGGGGCAAATTTTACATTTTTGCCCCTGTTTTTAACCTTGTAAAAAAACTTTTTTATTGCTTTTTTTATCATTTATGTCATCACCTTTACATTATAGAGTAAAAGAGTTTTGCTGCTTCTGCTTTTGTAAGTTTTCCCATTGGTTTAATGCTTCCGTCGGCATACCCCTGCATCGCACCCACTGCAACAAGTGTTTGTATTGCCCGGCTTGCCCATGATGGAATATCTTGCTTGTCCACTGCGGATATATCCATTCTTTTCATTCCGACAGGCATCAGTCTTGAAATTATTGTCGCCGCTTCAGCACGGGTAATTGTACTCATCGGATCCGCTAAAGTTTTTTCTCCGTCAGCTCTTCCTTTAAAGATACCCATATAGTAAAGTGCTTTCAGCTGCTCTGCAGCCCATTGCGGAATGTTTTCCCAATCTGCAAAAGGCATTTCTTTTTCTTCATATTCTTTCAACTCAGTTCCAAGATAATTACTGCACATAACCGCAAATTCCGCACGCGTCATTTCTTTCTGTGGTCTGAATAAAAGCCCCTCGTCCGTTTCTTCGCCGCTGATTATTTTCGCCCCGTGCATAAAGCTTAAAATATTCTTTGCCCAGTTTTCTTCCGTGTCCGCAAAAGGATTATCCACCCCGCTCAGTTCTGTGTCATAAATATATTTCACATCAGTAAATCCTTCTCCTGTCGATGCATAAATTGTTATTTTATGCGTGTTTTCAGGAATTTGCGCAGTAAACTCATTTTGTTTTAGCTCCGTCGCCACTTTTGCTCCATCAGCATATACTATTACACTTTTGGCAGGAATATCATACCCAGAGGAGAGCTTTCCTTTAAGAATATTATCTGAAATTTCAGTCTCTATGTCAAGCCTTAATCCATCTTCCGTTTCCTTGCCATTTTTAACAAGGCTCACCGGAATCAAGACCGTTTTCTCCCCTGCAGTTACTTTAATAATTCCCTCTTTACCAAAAGAATTTGCCCCCGTGAGAACTCCCTTTTCGAATTCACCTGCTTCCCCCTCATACGACCATTCAAAAAGATTTTCTTCTGTTATAAGCTCATTATAACCGCCAAACGCTTTGGCAGCAAGTTTAATCTTTTCTCCGCGTTTAAGAGTAATCTGCGGAAGAGATTTGCCCGTATCCGCATTTATAACATGAATATCAGTTGGCGTTTCAAGACAGGTAATATAAATATCCGTCTCTAATTTTCCACTTCGAGCCGTAACCTTAACCTGTCCACTGTCTCCTGCTGTAAATATCCCCTCGTCAGTCACTCTGCTCTGTTTGCCTTTTTCTACCGAATAGCTAACTTCCCCGGGCAATAATGTAGCAAAAAAATTTTCATCTATCGCTTTCACATCAAGTTTAATCGACGCTCCAGATAATACATATGATGTTCTCGGGTATATAAACAATTCTTTAGCTTCCCCTGTAGGTTTTTGTGTATTTTCAAACAAAAAGTAAGTTGAAACTTTTCGTTCCTTACTGTCCGAAGGGCGATTTACAACCTCAACCTCGTGGCCCGGCAACGCCGCAACAAATGTCGTAGAGCCACCACCATCAAGATTAATCGCATCTACACATCCCAGTTCTTTCATTCTTTCTGCAAGACTTTTAAGCTGAAGGCCATAGCTGTATCCAGATTGTCTGCCATCTATTGTATATAAGACAACTTTTCCGTCTTTTGTAATTCCGACAGCTGTTCTTGGTGCTACTCCTTTTTCAAGATCAGGGTTAATCTCCCCTCCCGAGATAAGCATTCCACCTACCGCTCCCATTCCAAGTTTGACATCTTTCCAACGAGCATCCCCTATCACCCCGAATTTAAATGTAACCTTTTCCCCGGGCTTAAGGCTTGCCAGCGCCTCGTAAAACTCGGTAGGAGCATTATTATCAACCGTCAGAACAATTTTACCCTCGGGTATTGGAACAGAACTGTCGTTTTCCGTCATAGATTCAACAACTGCCGTCATATTTGTTCCAAGAATCATGTCTCCTTCAACAACCGAAAGTACAACATCCACGCCTATAGATGTATTTTTCGTCTCATTCGCAAACTCATCCGTCATCATATAAATCGCATGAGGCTGACGATACTTATTTATGTTATAGACAAATGTTTCTGTTCCATCCTCTTTAACCATGGATGAAAAAATTGAAAATTCCGAAACAAAGGATGTGCCGTCTTCCATAAAGCCAATCCCATACTGGCTTCTTCCATCCTTGGAAACAATTTTCCCGTCAATAATAAGGTCGCTCATGGGGACACCTGTCTGCAAAGAGAAAAAGTCAGCATTTGCACCTGCAACAGGATTTTTCCCCTCAGCAATAAGTCGTGCAATTTCTTCAGAAGTTCTCCCACCACCATAAATGTAATCACCATAAGTTATAATCGGTTTGACGCTTTCATTCGGCTCATAAATAAGATAATTTTCCGTTTGCTTTCCCACACCATCCTGCTGGCTGTATCTAACCGAGTGTGTAAAACTTGTTCCTTCTGCTATAGGTAGTGTATATCCATCTGTTTCTGTCCCAATTACGGAAGCAAAAGCCGTAATGGAAATTAATTGTATTATCAATAAAAATATCGCTGTTTTTTTCATTCCAAATCCTCCCGGACATTTCATGTCCATATCAATTATACCATAAGTTTTTTGGAATGTAAAATACAAATTTTGTCGTTAGTTTGCACATAGAATTTATGATGCCACAACAAATTTTTCCTGCAATTTTATCCTTCTGTTATTTTAAACCTTTTTAGCATTAAAACATCATAAAATCACCATTAAATCTATAATTCATATATTTTTTCGTTATTTTAGCACATCTCCTGCTGCAAGAAGAATATTTTTATATTGCATTTTTCACAATATCTGCCAAAGTGCAGTAAAAACTATTGACATCTTTTGAGCATTTTTGTATAATAAATATATTATTAATGTATATAGGGCGTGACGGACTCCCGCCATACCATATTGCACCAAGTTAAGGAGGATTTTCAATATGAAAAATCAGTATTTAATTGATGTTCTTGAAAGCGTCAAAAAAAGAAATGCAGGCGAGCCTGAATTTATTCAGACTGTAACAGAAGTCCTTGAAACTATCGAACCCGTTATCGACCAGAGACCTGACCTAGTTGCTGCAGGCGTTGTTGACAGAATGGTTGAACCCGAAAGACAGATTACTTTCCGTGTTCCCTGGGTTGATGATAATGGCAAAGTACAGGTTAACCGTGGTTTCAGAGTTCAGTTCAACTCTGCAATCGGTCCTTACAAAGGCGGTCTCAGATTTGCTCCCAATGTATATGCAGGTATTATTAAATTCCTCGGTTTTGAACAGACATTTAAAAACAGCCTTACTTCTCTCCCTATGGGCGGCGGTAAAGGCGGTAGTGACTTTGACCCTCAGGGCAAATCCGATGCAGAAGTTATGCGTTTCTGCCAGAGCTTTATGTCAGAGCTTTACAGGCACATCGGTCCGGACCTCGATGTTCCGGCAGGTGACATTGGTGTAGGCGCGCGTGAAGTTGGTTACCTTTTCGGTCAGTATAAAAGACTTAAAAACGAATTCACAGGCGTTCTCACAGGCAAAGGTATTTCTTTTGGTGGTTCTCTTATCCGTCCTGAAGCCACAGGCTATGGCGCTGTTTACTACACAGTAGAGATGCTCAAACACTTTGGCGATGATATAAAAGGCAAAACATTTGCTATTTCCGGTTTCGGTAATGTTGCCTGGGGTACAGTTCAGAAAATTACAGAACTTGGCGGCAGGGTTGTTACAATTTCCGGTCCTGACGGTTACATATATGACGAAAACGGTATAAACACTCCTGAAAAAATAAACTATATGCTTGAAATGCGTGCTTCCTGCCGTAACAGAGTTCAGGATTATGCTGATAAATTCGGTGTTCCTTTCTTTGCAGGCGAAAAACCCTGGGGAACAAAAGTTGATGTTATTATGCCTTGCGCAACTCAGAACGAAATTGATATGCCCGAAGCAGAAAAAATCGTTGCTAACGGCATCAAATACTATGTCGAAGTTTCCAACATGCCTACAACAAACGAGGCTGTTGCATACCTCAAAGCTAACGGCGTAATCGTTGCTCCTTCCAAAGCAGTTAATGCCGGCGGCGTTGCAGTTTCTGGTCTTGAAATGTCTCAGAACTCCATGAGATACAGCTGGAGTGCCGAAGAGGTTGATGCAAAACTCAAGACAATCATGAAAAACATTTTCGACAGCTCTGTTAAAGCAGCTAACGAATATGGTCTTGGCGATGACCTTGTTGCCGGTGCAAACATTGCAGGTTTCCTCAAAGTTGCAGAAGCAATGAAGGCTCAGGGTGTTGTTTAATTAATAAATAAAAAATCTCCGCATTTAGCTGGAGTGATATAATGATGGTAGACACAAAAAAGTGTCTGCCATCATTTTTTATGCTATACTAAAGAAAAAGGTGTTGAATTTTACGGGAAGACAAAAAGGCGAAAAAAGTAAGTCATATTAAAGAAGAAAAACTTAACTTAGTTTTACGTAATTTAGCAGGAAAAACGGCAGCATCTTTTGAAAGATTCAAAGAGGGTCTTCGCTCACACTTTCAATATTGGAGGTGTGACAACCTTCAAAAAGTCATTAATGAAACTGTACATTACTTTAATCACATAAGGCCTATGCGAAAACTAAAAAGAAAGCTGCCTTTTCAATATAGAATTGAACAGGCAGCTTAAAATATCCTTTTTTGTGTCTGCAAAGTATTGACTACTTCACAATGACCTGCTTTTTTCTTTTTAAAACTTAACTTTATCCGGGTCAAATCCCGATCCGTCAAAATATTCCATAGCATTTATAGCAGCCATGTCCTCTGCAGAAAGTTCAAAGTCGAAAACTTCCGCGTTCTCTTTTATTCTTGACGGAGTTACCGACTTGGGAAGCGGAAGCGTTCCGTTCTGCAAGCACCATTTTATACAAAGTTGCGCAACCGACTTATCATACTTTGCCGCAATATCATTAAGCATCTTATTCTTAAGCATTCTGCCTGAACCAAGCGGACTCCACGCCTCAATAAGTATGTTGTTTTCCCTGCAATATTTTACCGTTTCATCCTGCATCATACCAGGGTGAAATTCTATCTGGTTTACCATGGGTACAACCTCTGTTTCCATAAGCGATTTTAAATGGTGAGGTTTAAAATTTGACACACCTATAGCCTTGATTTTTCCTGCTTTATAAAGTTCAGTCAACGCCTTCCAAGTACTGAGATTTATTTCATCCCAATTGTCAAATTGATTGGGAGATGCCGGCCAATGAACAAGATATAAATCAAGATAGTCAAAGCCTAGAAAGCTAAGTGTTTTTTCAAATGCCACCATGGTTTTGTCATATCCTCGTTTTGAATTCCATACCTTACTTGTCACAAAAATTTCTTCCCTTGAAACTCCCGATTCAAGCACCGCTTTACCAACGCTCGGCTCATTTTTATACGCTGTTGCAGTATCAATATGTCTGTACCCGGATTTTATTGCCTCAGCCACCGAATTATATGCTGTTTCACCGTCTTCCGCCTGCCATGTGCCAAATCCAATACATGGTATTTTTATGCCATTTACAAGTTCATACGAATCTGTTAATTTTTTCACTTTTTTAACCTTTCTGTTCATTTTTCCATAAAAGTGCTGCACCTATTATACCCGCATCATTTCCAAGCGATGCAAGTTTTACTTTCGTTTGTTTTTCGCCAAATCGCGCAAAGGAAAACTTTTCTATTCCCTTTTCAAGTGGTGCAAGAATTTTTTCACCCTCATGGCTTATTCCGCCGCCAATTGTTATAACCTCAGGTTGGAACATATTGGTAATACTTATAACTCCATCTGTCAGATACCCCAAATATTTTTTCACAACTTCTTTAGCCGCTTTATCCTTAGCTCTAAAAGCTGTCTGACCATTTACTTTGGATAATTTACCACCTGAAACCTTCCACATTTGGCTGTCAGGATTTTTCTTCATTGACTCTTTTGTCTGCCTGATAAGTGCGGTTGCTGATGCGTAAACCTCAAGACAACCCCTTTGTCCACATGTACATTTTTCTCCACCCGAAACAAGTGTCATATGTCCAATTTCCGCGCCTTTGTCATATTCCCCACCAAAGAGGTGACCATCTATAATAATTCCGCTTCCTACGCCCGTTCCCAGCGTTACCATAACCATACTGTTACATTCTTTGCCGCTACCCGCAAGAAATTCTCCCCATGCAGCCGCATTAGCATCATTTTCAACATAAATCTTCTTACCAAGAGCCTTTTCCATATATTCCACTATTGGAACATCGTAAAATTTCAGATTGTTTGAAAATTCAACCACACCGGTTTCCTTGTTTATTGCACCGGGGCAACCTATACCAACTGCTTTTATATCCTCAAATACTATACCGCTCATTTCGGCTGCTTCTCTCGCACAAACCGCCATATCGTCAAAAATTTTGTCAAAGCTGCGAGGCATAGCAGTTTTTCTTTTTGCCCTGCCGTAAATGACTCCATATTCATCCACTACCGCAGCTGCAATATTTGTGCCGCCAAGGTCAATACCAACAAAGTATTTTGGTGGGTTTTTCACAAGAAGTGTTTTTCCTTTTCCGTTTACTTTATACTCTCCCGAACCCGCAGGAATAAACACGGTTTCCCCAGCTGAAACTGAAGTTTTTTCTCCACCAAGACAAACCAGGTTTTCGCCCTCAGTCTGAATAAGAACATGGTATGATTTATCATCAGCAACAAGCTGACAATCTCCCAATAGTTCCTTAACCTGAAAATACTCACAACTACCTAAAAGTCTTGTGTTGTCCGAACATATAGGTGTTGCTCTCGAAACCGTTTTCTGCAGCCTTGAACATTTAACTCCTTTGTCTATATGTAATTCTCTCGGTTTGCCATCCTTACCTGTTCTTCCATAATCATAAAGGCGGTAGGTCACATTTGAATTCTGCTGAATTTCTGCAATTAGATTACCTCTTCCTATTGCGTGAATCGTTCCTGCTTCAACAAAAAACACATCACCTTTTTTTGACTCAACACAGTTTAAAAGTTCTTCAACTGTTCCATTTTTTATTGCCGCAGAAAGCTCAGCTTCGACTATTTCATTTTTTACTCCGTATGTAATTTTCGCATTCTTATCTGTTTCAACAACATACCACATTTCAGTTTTGCCATTTTGATTTTCCCACATTCTAGCCTGCTCATTATTTGGATGAACCTGCACGCTTAAATCATTAGCTGCATCAATAAATTTTACAAGCACTGGCAAATCCGGAGTAGGACAATCCGCCCCCAAAACCTGTGGATTTTTTTCAATATATTCAGCAAGGTTCATGCCTACATATTCTCCACCCGAGATAACGCTCATTCCGTCCGGGTGACAACTGAGCACCCAGCTTTCTGCCAAAGGCGACATGTCGGTTTTTACACCGAACTTTTTCTTCATTTTTTCTCCGCCCCAGATATAATCCTTGTACACACCATTAAACTTAATCATTTTTTTATTTCCTTTCTGTCAAAAAGTGACTGACCAACATAAAATTCTCTTTCCACAGTAACACTGTGCTTGGTTTTTCCATATATAACATCCGCTTAAATTCAAACACATTGCTATAATCAAAAGTATTCATATCATTTTTTCATTCAAATCACCCCGAAATAATACTGATATAAACATAATATCATAAAAAGGTATTATTATCAAGTAAATAATATAATACAATCATATTTTACACCACCTTCTTTGTGTCCTATATTTGCCAAGAGTTTACCAAATAGATTTTATTTTAATTAATTGACAAACTCTTAGCAAATATTATTACGCCTGCAAGCTGCATAGACGCCGCAAACTGTGTGTTTAATGTTTCCCTTGCTCTTGCAATCTGAGTTTTTACAAAGTCAAGAGACGGTCTTATCTTTTCTTTAAAGCTTTCAAAGTCAATGGATTTTGCTGTTACCTCAGGTTCAATGCGAATGTCGGAATCGGTAACCACATCTGCCATTTCGGACATTGCATTGGAAACTAAGTCAGTATTTTCTAAAATTCCCACAGCAACACCTTCGGCAATTCCCACGCCTACAGTGTCACGCATAACCTTTGAAGGTGAATTGATGCCAAATAATTCTTTAATGTATTTAACTACATTACCAACCCATTCGCAAAGTTTTCCATACAGCCACTGTACTGAATTTGATATGCCATTAAATATGCCTTTTACCAAGTCCAATCCAATTTGCCCCAATGTAGATGCTGTTTGACCAAATGCATCTACTAATGCAGAAATGATTTGCGGTACTGCTTTAATAATTTCCCCGATAATTGTAGGCAAATATTTTGGGTGGGATACTTACCAGCATATGTATATGATCCGGACATACTTCTCCTTCTATAATCTCAACTCCCTTCCACTGACATAATTGTCTCAATATTTCTCTTATCTCTAATCTTTTTTCCTCAAAAAACACTTTTCTT
>JAZROP010000009.1:0-27168 GCA_045648785.1 Clostridia bacterium
CCTGCGATGTTGGAGTCGATGAGTCATATCACTTTAAAGATATCGGCTGGTGGTGGCTGCATTTGTCAAAAGCGCAACAACCGGAAGAAATTGAAAAATTCAAAAAAGGCGTCAAATTTTTAGGGTTACCCCATAAATATCCAATGCCCGATGAATGGAAATAACAGAACTTGTTGTCCACTATTGACAACAGTGGTGTCGGGTTCACCCATCTTGCAAAATGGCCGAATTGTGGGAGCTGTGACACACGTTTTTGTGAATGATCCAACGAGGGGATACGGCATATTTATTGAGAATATGTTAGCTGAAGCAGAGAAAATTAAATAGTTTTAGTGCTCACTTATATTTTATAGGTGAGCACTTTTATACAGACTTTAAATATAAAAAAAGAGATAATCATCCTGCACCATATTGTTGAAAAATCGTAGAAAAAAGTTACACTTGTAACAAAGTTTTAGTATAAAACATATGTATTTGGTGTTTATAACCGATTTGCACAGTTCTCAGTTTAAAAAACATCCACCAGATACAGATGAGCGTGCAGGAAATCTTGAACCCTTTGTGTATGCCCCAAAACTTGACATTTACATATTATTATAGTATAATTTATACTGTATATTTATTGCAAATGCGGAGGTGTATATGCTATGAAACACTGGCCACTGAGGATTGCGATTTTTTCCACAACTTTAGTTTGTATTGCAGCAATATTTTTTACAGTATTTTTTCTGACAAATCAAAACGGTGAAGAAAAAGAGGTTAAGGTTGCAAGCAATCAGAATTATATTGATGACAAAAATGCACAGCATGAATATATAATTATTTCTGTTGACGGTAAATATACTTTTGCTAATTTGAAAGGTGAAAGAGTGACTGAGCAGTTTTATGATGTCCTTTCTGTTGCAGACAATGGTATGTTTTACTTTAAACAGGGTGCACAACAGGGATTTATTGGTGAACATCTTCAGCGCATATTTGTAACCGAGGATATTATTTCAACCAATGCCAGCGAAGGTTTTGTAATTTACTCTTCAAATAACAAAAAAGGATTTATTAACTTAACAACCGGTGATAAAATTGGTGCAGTTTTTGATGCGGTATACGATTTTTCTGAGGGTCTTGCTGCTGTTCAGATGGGCAGTGCAACCGGTTTTATAAATACATCGGGAGAGCTTGTTATTCCTTGTGAATATTCCAATAACGCTATTTATCAGTTTAAATCAGGAATGTGCAATGTTATGACAGGTTCACGCGAAGAAGGAACACTTAAAGCATTTTACATAAACAAGACCGGAGCCAGAATGTTTGGCGAGGAATATGATTACTGTATGCCATACAGTGAAAATCGCGCTTTTGTATGTGTTGACGGAGAATGGTACATTATAGATGAAAAGGGAAAAAGAGTCAGCGAGCTTTCTTTTGGCCCTTATGAAAAAACTGTTCCTGCAGTTTTCAGCCATGGCAGAGCGGTTGTTGTTATAGATGGGAAATATGGTATGGTTAATATTGACGGTCAGTTTGTTGTCGAGCCAAAATATGAACATATTTCAGGAATAACCGAAGGCGGTGCAGTATTTAAACAGAACGGTCTATTTGGTTATATGAATATAAACGGCTCAATTATAATCACTCCGCGATATGAAAGTCTTAGTAACTTTAAAAATGGACTTGCAGTTTTTTCTAAAGATAATAAATATGGTGTTGTTGACAGAGCGGCAACGGTGATTGTTAATGCAGAGTATCAGGATATTACACTGCTTGACAATGGACTTATAAAAATTTCACTTAGTAATGGTGGTTTTTACTATGCGGACAAATACGGACGCATTGTATATGAAGATGAGGACATTGCCTGAACAGAAAAGAGGTATTTTTAATTTATGGATATAATAAGGGGTTTGCTTATTAAGCTTATGTCCTTGCCATTTATATTTATTTGCCTGACTGTGCATGAGTTTTCTCACGGCTGGATTGCATATCGGCTTGGAGATACAACTGCAAAGGAAATGGGGAGACTTTCTCTTAATCCGCTGAAACATGTTGACTGGCTTGGGGTGCTTGCCATGTTGCTGTTGGGGTTTGGGTGGGCACAGCCCGTTCCGGTAAATCCTTACAGGTTTAAAAAAAGTGGTGCAAGAGGAATTGTGTGGGTAAGTCTTGCGGGTCCTTTTTCAAATATTATATTTGCATTTCTGCTTCTGCTTGCTTGGGAGATTGTTGCAGTTTTTTTACCGACTGTTGCTTTTAATTATTATTTTGCAGGAATAATGAGCAGTATAGTTTCTTTAAATATCGGGCTTGCAGTTTTTAATCTTATTCCAATACCGCCACTTGACGGGTCAAGGGTGTTGAGTTATCTATTGCCGTACAGTGCAGGTAAGTGGATGGAAAATAACGGCAACATCCTGTATATGATACTTCTTCTGGCAGTGTTTACAGGAATGCTCAGCAGAATTATTAACCCTGCGGCAAATATTATTCTGGAAGGGATTGGCTGGCTGGCACATTTTTTGGTGGGGCTTTTCAGCTGATTGAAAGCTTATGGAAGTTACATTTAAAATTAAAGAATTCGAAGGTCCGCTTGACCTGCTTTTGCATCTTATTCAAAAGAATAAGGTTGAAATAACCGATATACCAATTTCTGAGATAACCGAGCAGTATATGGGATATCTTGAGGAAATGAAAAGGTTTGACATAGAAGTAACAGGTGATTTTCTGGTTATGGCGGCGACGCTTTTGTATATTAAATCCCGTCTGCTTCTGCCAAAACAAAAGGACGAGGAAGATGGCGAAGACCCAAGAACAGAACTTGTTGACAGACTTATTGAATATGCAAAATATAAAGAGGCGGTTGAATTTTTAAGTCCCCGTCAGGAAACGGGAAAGTTTTATTTTGATAAGGGACCTGAAAAAATTGAACTGCCTAAAGTAAGATATATTGATATGCAGTTTCCGGTTTCACTGCTTTTTGAGGCATTTGCAAATGTGATGGAAAATCATGAGCTTAAAAAGCCGGTTAAAAAAGAGGCGTTTGATGTAATTGTCCGACGGGAGATTGTAAGCGTTTCGGACAGAATAAAATATATTAGACAGAATTTTACAGGTAAAAAAGATATTTGTTTTGAGGATTTCTTTCGAGATGTTACAACTCGGGCACAGGCGGTTTCCACATTTTTAGCGGTGCTTGAGCTGCTCTCGCATGGGAATCTGACACTCGAGAGTGAAGAAAATGGTTTAATATTTAGTTTAAGTGGTGAAGATAATGAATTTAACTGGACTGGCAGCGACTATTGAGGCACTTTTGTTTGCAGCGGGAAAACCGCTTGAAGTGTCCGAAATTGCTGAAATCACAGAAGCATCAGAAATTAATATACTTGAAGCATTAAAGGATTTAAAGACAAGACTTGATGAAAATGAAAGTGGTATTTGCCTTTTAAAACTTGGAGATGCATATCAACTTACAACTAAACCGGAATATTATGATTATATGGTAAAAATGGCGGCACCGGCACAGAAAAGTATGCTGTCGGGTGCAGCTCTTGAAACACTTTCGATTGTTGCATATAATCAGCCGGTTACGAGGTCAAGCGTGGAATTTATCCGTGGAGTTAACAGCGACAGCGCTATTAATCGTCTTGTAGAACGAGGACTTATAGAAGAGTGTGGCAGACTTGATACGCCAGGCAAGCCTCTTATTTACCGGACAACCCCGGAGTTTTTAAAAAGTTTTGGTATTTCGTCGCTGGACGAACTGCCTGATATAAGTAACATACCTATCCAAATGTCCTTTTATGATGTTTAAGAGGGGATAATATTGAAAATAGTTTTAGCAACAATTATATTTTTATTGTTTCTTTTGTTTTTCGGTGTGAAGATTGTTTTTAACATAAGCTTGAGGAATTTTGATTTTTCGGCCAAAGTTGTGATTAAATTTCCTTTTTCAAAAGAAATTTATCCGGGACACCGTAAGAAAAAGAAAAGAGCAGCAAAGGACTCAAACAGCAAAAAATCTGCAAAAAAAATAGACCTTGAAACTATAAAAAAGCTGAAAAACCCGGTTACTGTGGTTATTTCCGCTATATGCGGTATAATAAAAAAGTATTGCAGGGTTTTAAAACTAGAAACAAAAATTTTGTCTGCGCTTGAGGACCCGATGGAAAACGGAATCGCGTTTGGCATTATAAGCGGAGTTTTTAATGTTATGACGCTCGTTTTAAAAGAGCAATGCGGAATTAAAAAAACAGAGCTTGAAATTTTAAGCGACTTTGACAGTGGCGAAGGACTGATTTTTGAAATGGGTGGCATGATTAAAGTTAGACCGGTTTTGATGCTGTGTGCGATTGTTTTTAACAAAAAGCTTATTAGAGAAATAAAAAATATATCAGATATACTTAAAAGGGAGGAAAATTAAAATGGCTGAAAATTTAAATGAACTTGTAAAAAATGCGCTTGGTTCAATCAAGGGTATGGTTGATGTTAGTACGGTTGTCGGTGAAGCGATAACCACTCCCGACGGAACAATGGTAATTCCTGTTACGCAGGTTTCCTGTGGATTTGGTGCAGGAGGAACAGATGTTGCCACAAGCAAGCTTAGTCCGAGCGGACAGTATCCGTTTGGTGGCGGCAGCGGTGGTGGCGTAAAAGTAAAACCGATAGCATTTCTTGTTATTGCGGGAGAAAAAGTGAGACTTATTCCGGTATCACCGTCAGGTGAACACCCGGTAGAAAAACTCGTGGAAATGCTTCCGGAGGCTTTTGAAAAGGTAAATAGTTTTATTAAAAAGAAAAAGCAGGAAAAGGCAGAGTAATAAATAAGAAAGGATTCTTCATATAATATCAATAGATTTTTATATGAGGAGTAAAGAAGTATGCGGAAAAAACTCACGGCAATTATTCTGCTGATGATTAATCTGTTTTCTGCCGGCGCGGCAGTAGCAGCATATGATATAACACCATCTGCAAAATCGGCAGTGATGATAGATGCGGCATCGGGAGTGGTTTTATACAGCAAAAACCCGAATGAGAGACTTGGCATGGCAAGTACAACCAAGATTATGACAGGGATACTTGCACTGGAGTATGGTAACTTAAACGATGTTTATACAGTTTCGCCAACTGGAGAATGGGTAGAGGGGTCGAGCATATACCTTAACCCAGGTGAAAAAATCACCATGGAAACTCTTCTTTACGGGCTTTTGCTAAAATCCGGAAATGATGCAGCGGTGGCGATTGCAAACCATATTTCGGGAAGCGAGCAAGCGTTTGTTAAGCTTATGAACGATAAAGCTGCGGAGCTTGGACTTGAGAATACACATTTTGCAAATCCTCACGGTCTATATGCAGAGGCACATTATACTACTGCATACGAGCTTGCAAAGCTTGCGGCATATGCTATGCAAAATCCTGTATTTGCCCGGATAGTTAACACGGCTCAGTATAAAGAGGAACCTGTTGAGGACAGAGACGGAAGAGTTATAAATAATGCCAATAAGCTTATTTCGATGTATGCAGAGGCGGACGGGATTAAACCGGGGTACACACCTGAAACAGGTAGAACACTTGTAGGCTCAGCATCAAAAAATGGAATCAGAGTTATTACCGTAACGCTTGACTGCAGCGATGACTGGAATGAGCACAAGGCAATGTTTGACTATGCTTTCAGCAATTTTGAGCAGAAAACACTTCTGAAAAAAGGAGACAGCTTAGGCACATACAGGGTTAAAAACGGCAACTATAACGAGGTTGGCGTTATAATAGATAAAGATATTACAATGCTTGTCGATAAAAACGGCAAGAAAAATTATGAAATAGAAATGAAATCGGAATATCTGACGGCTCCGGTAACCGAAGGACAGCTTGTCGGTAATGCAAGGATTTGTTTTGATGACGGTGCTGTCCATGAGGTAAGCCTTATTGCAAACAGCGATGTTCCGGTCAGAGAGAAAAACTTTTTTAAAGTTATCTGGCAACTGTTTCTTGCTTTATTTGGAATGGAATGATTAGACAATGAACGAACTTGTAAGATTACAGAAATATATCGCATCGGCAGGAATTTGTTCTCGCAGAAAGGCGGAAGAATTAATATCTGCAGGCAAGGTTAAGGTGAATGGCGAATATGTAACTGAGCTTGGAACCAAAGTTGACCCAGAGACCGATTCGGTTGAGGTTGAGGGAAAGCTTATTGGCAACGGCGGTAAAAAATATTATATTATGCTTAATAAGCCGGCAGGTTATATTACCACCACTGCAGATACACATGACAGACCGACAGTTATGAATCTTGTTTCGGATATAAAAGCAAGAATATATCCGGTGGGTAGGCTTGATGCAGATACCGAAGGACTGCTTTTAATGACCAACGACGGTGATTTTGCGAATGCAGTAATTCACCCGTCGAAAAAACATGAAAAGGTATATATAGCTGAGGTTAAAGGACTACCAATGCTTGAAACTATAAAGATGCTTAAACGAGGAGTTGATACGGGTGAGTATATAACAAAACCCGCACAGGTTGAGCTTATAAAAGGCAACCAAAGCAGTTCGACTTTAAAAATTGGCATTACAGAGGGTAAAAAAAGACAGGTAAGGTTAATGTGTGAAACTGTGGGACATCCGGTTTTAGCATTAAAGCGGGTGGAAATAGGTCCGCTGATGCTTGGAAACTTGCCCAAGGGAAAATGGCGACATCTCAGAAAGGAAGAAATAGATAGATTATGTTCAAGATAACACCGGTATTGCCGGAGGATACAAAAAAAACTATAGAGTATTTAAATACGCAAAAAAACGGTATTATTCTTGCCTGCTACGAGGAGGAAGGAATAACGGGAGCGGTTAGTTTCGAAATTGATGGTGATGAAGCGTTTCTTGATGTTTTAAAGTCGGACAAGCCGATTATGGAAGAGGTAATATTAAAAGCGGCAATGAATTTTCTTGAGGTGCATGGAATTTATAATTTCTATCTGCCGGAAGAAAAAGACCTTTATCAACTGCTGGATTTCAAAAAGACTGACCGGCAGGGGTATAAAATGTATGTAAATATCGATGGATATTTTGATACACATAAATGTCACAGCTAAAGGGGGATAATGACAATGAGTGAAACAATTTGGTACAATGATGAAAACGAGAGAAAAAGCAGGGTTGAAACCGTAATGTCTCAGATTTATGATGCATTAAAGGAAAAAGGTTATGACCCGGTAAGCCAGATAGTTGGATATATTCTTTCGGGCGACCCGACATATATCACCAGCCATAACGGTGCGAGATCTCTTATAACAAAGGTTGAAACAGATGAAATCTTAGAGGAACTTGTAAAGCATTATCTGACTAAATTTTAAACCGGGTGAATTTAAATGACATTAGATCAGTACAGAAACTTTATTAAAAATAAGACAGTAGCAGTTGTGGGGATAGGTGTCAGCAATCTTCCGCTTATAGATTTTTTGCTTGAATGTGGTGCGAATGTATCTGCCTGTGATAAAAAAGGGCGTGCTGAAATTGAAGAAACAGCCAATTATCTTGAGAGCAAAGGTGTTACATTAAAGCTTGGTGCAGAATATCTTTCAGACCTTGACGCGGATGTCATATTTAAATCTCCGGGTATCCGTCCGGATATTCCGGAATTTGAAGCGGCAAGAAAAAAAGGTGCAATCGTTACAAGTGAAATGGAACTTTTCTTTGAGATTTGCCCATGTGAAATTATTGCTGTTACAGGTAGCGACGGAAAAACAACCACAACCACACTTATCAGTGAAATGCTGAAAAAGCAAGGATATACATGCCATGTCGGCGGCAACATAGGAAAACCTCTTGTTGCTGAGGTGAAAGATATGTTATCGACGGATAAAGCTGTTTTGGAACTTTCGAGTTTTCAGCTGTTCACTATGAGAAAAAGTCCGAGAGTTGCGGTTATAACAAATGTAACACCAAACCATCTTGATTGGCATAAGGATTTTGACGAATATATAGAATCCAAAAAGAACATAATGAAATATCAGGATGAATCGGGCCTACTTGTTACTAACATAGCAAATGATATTTCAAAAGAAATTGGTATACATGCTAAAGGGAAAAACAGAACCTTTTCGTCAAAGGAAAAGGCTTTTGTTCACCTTGAAGATGATAATATAATATGTGATGATGAAAAAATAATCAGCACTAATGATATAAAAATCCCAGGAGCTCATAATGTAGAAAATTATATGGCGGCGATTGCTGCCGTGCGGGATTATGTGTCCAACGATACCATAGAATATGTTGCAAAAAACTTTGGCGGAGTTGAACACAGAATTGAATTTGTACGCGAAGTGGGTGGAGTAAGGTTTTATAATGATTCCATTGCTTCAAGCCCTACCAGAACAATGGCAGCACTAAATTCGTTTGAACAAAAGCTTGTTCTTATTGCAGGCGGATATGATAAAAAAATACCGTTTGATGAGCTTGGTGTAAAAATTAATGAAAAAGTGAAAAAGCTTATTCTTGTGGGACATACTGCTGATAAAATAAAGTTGGCAGTTGAAAATGCCGGCAAAGAAACGGAAATCTTTGTCTGTGAAGAATTTAAACAGGCAGTACTTAAAGCTTATGAGGAAGCGGCAGAAGGCGATGTTGTTATACTTTCGCCGGCGTGTGCATCCTTTGATTTATTTAAGAACTTTATGATTCGCGGAGAAAAATTCAAAGAAATTGTAAATAACATCTAAGGGGAGAGTACAGAAGATGAAAGATAAATTTTATATTACTACGGCAATTGCATATACTTCACGCAAACCGCATATCGGAAATACTTATGAAGTTGTTCTGACAGACGCAATTGCCAGATACAAAAGAAAAAGAGGGTATGATGTTTTCTTCCTGACAGGTACTGATGAGCATGGTCAGAAAATTCAGCAGGAGGCGGAAAAAAGCGGCGTTACCCCTCAGCAGTATGTTGACGGAGTTGCAGGAGAAATCCGCGAAATCTGGGACCTTATGAATTCAAGCTATGATAAATTTATCAGAACAACTGATGATTATCATGTAAAAACAGTTCAAAAAATCTTTAAAAAATTCTATGACCAGGGAGATATTTATAAAAGCGAATATGAAGGTCACTACTGTGTTCCCTGTGAGTCTTTCTTCACGGAAACTCAGCTTGTAGATGGTAAATGTCCTGACTGTGGCAGGGAAGTGCAGAAAGCTAAAGAAGAATCATACTTTTTTAAAATGAGCAAATATCAGGACGCCCTGATGAAACATATTGAAGAAAACCCTGATTTTATTCAGCCTGAATCAAGGAAAAATGAAATGGTTAACAATTTCCTCAAACCGGGACTTCAGGACCTTTGCGTGTCCAGAACTTCTTTTACATGGGGAATACCTGTTGAATTTGATCCGGGGCATGTGGTTTATGTGTGGATTGATGCGCTTTCAAACTACATTACAGCTCTAGGCTATGACCCGGACGGTTCAGGTGAACTTTATAACAAATACTGGCCGGCAGATGTTCATATTATCGGTAAAGATATTTTAAGATTCCACACGATTTACTGGCCCATTATGCTTATGGCGCTTGGTCAGCCTCTTCCTAAAAAAGTATTCGGTCATCCATGGCTTTTATCAGGCGATGACAAGATGAGTAAATCCAAAGGAAATGTAATTTATGCGGACAGCCTTGCTAAGCATTTTGGGGTTGAAGCGGTAAGACATTACCTGCTCAGCGAAATGCCATATGCGAATGACGGCACCATAACTTATGAAAATATTATAGCAAGATATAACAGTGAGCTGGCAAACACTCTTGGAAACCTGCTCAACAGAACTGTTTCAATGTCCAATAAATATTTTGACGGCATTGTTAATAAACCCGCAGAAATGACAGAACTTGACAAAGAACTTGCCGCAAAAGCAGAAGAAACAGTTTCTAATGTTGAAAAATATATGGACGATTACAGGGTCGCTGATGCGATCGAAGAAATTTTCTCACTTGCGCGAAGATGCAATAAATATATTGATGAAACTGCTCCTTGGGTGCTTGCTAAAGATGAGGCAACAAAGGGTAAACTAAATGATGTTTTATACAACCTTGTTGAAGGACTCAGATTTATTGCAGTTTTACTTGAGCCATTTATGCCCGAAACCAACAAAAATATTATGGTTCAGCTTAACTCAGACCAGAATGATTGGGATAGCATAAAAGTTTTTGGAACGGGTATAGGTGGTAAGGTTGGAGAAGCCAAAGCCCTTTTTGCAAGAATCAATGAGGACGAAAAGCTTGAAGAAATCAAAGCAGAACTTGAGCCTCCTAAAATGGATTTAAAATTAAAGCCTGAAATTTCAATTGATGATTTTGCAAAAATAGACCTTCGTGTTGCAAAAGTAGTGGAGGCAGAAAAAGTTGAGAAAGCAGATAAGCTACTCAAGCTAACACTTGATCTGGGCGGTAATTTGCGCACAGTTGTTTCTGGGATTGCACAAGGATATACTCCTGAAACTATTGTTGGCAAAAGCGTTGTTGTTATAGCAAACTTAAAGCCTGCTAAAATTCGCGGAATTGAATCCAACGGAATGCTTCTTGCCGGCATGGGCGAAAAAGCACCTGTTCTTTGCGTATTAGACAGTGAAATTCCCAGCGGAACAGTTATAAGCTAAGGTGGACGGATATGTTGTTTGATTCACATTGTCATGTAGATGACGAGGCGTATGCTGCAGATCGCAGCGAGCTTATTGAGGGTCTGCCGGGGAAAGGCATTGACCTTATAATGGAAATTGGAGCAGACATGGAATCTTCCAGGCGGGCGACGGTGCTTGCAAAAAGATATTCGTTTATCTATGCTGCAGTTGGTGTTCACCCACACGACAGTAAGGAAATGACGGAAAAAGATATAGAAGAACTTGCTCTTTTGGCAACTGAACCGAAGGTTAAAGCAATAGGAGAAATCGGGCTTGATTATCACTATCCCGACACCCACAAGCCAAGTCAGAAAAAGTGGTTTCAGAGGCAGATGGAGCTTGCAATGGAGCTGTCCATGCCGGTTATCATTCACGACAGGGATTCTCATGCCGATTGCCTTGATATTATAAGAAAATTTGATATTAAAAAATCGGGCGGGGTTATGCACTGTTTTTCGGGTAGTGTGGAAATGGCAAAAGAGGTTATAAAAATGGGTATGGTGATTTCCCTTGGTGGTCCTGTGACCTTTAAAAATGCCCGTTACTCGGTGGATGTTGCGAGGGAAATCCCGCTTGATAAAATTCTTATTGAAACGGATAGCCCCTATCTTGCGCCCGAACCGTTAAGAGGAAAACGCAATTCTCCTGAATATGTTCGCTATATTGCGGAAAAAATTGCAGAAATAAAGGGCGAGACTTTTGAAACTGTAGCAAGAGTTACAAAAGAAAATGCAATGAAATTGTTTAAAATTTAAAATACCACTTGAATTATTTTGATTAAAGTAGTAGAATAATATATGCAAATTAAAGTTTGTTTAATAATTACAAAGGAGATAAATGATTATGCCACTTGTTACAACCAAAGAAATGTTCAAAAAAGCATATGAGGGCGGTTATGCTATCGGTGCCTTCAATGTAAACAACATGGAAATTGTTCAGGCTATTACAGAAGGTGCTCAGGAAGTTAAATCTCCTATCATCCTTCAGGTTTCTGCCGGAGCAAGAAAATATGCTAAACACGAATATCTTATGAAACTCGTTGAAGCTGCAGTTAATGATACAGATATTCCGATTGCTCTTCACCTTGACCACGGTGACAGCTTTGAAATCTGTAAATCCTGTATCGACGGCGGTTTCACTTCTGTTATGATTGATGGTTCAAAATATTCATTTGAAGAGAATATTGAACTCACAAAGAAAGTTGTTGACTATGCTCACGAACGCGGAGTTGTTGTTGAAGCAGAACTCGGTAAGCTTGCAGGTATTGAAGATGATGTAAATGTATCTGCTGAAGATTCCTGCTACACAAACCCCAACGAAGTTGAAGAATTTGTTTCCAAAACAGGCGTTGACTCACTTGCTATCGCAATCGGTACAAGCCATGGTGCTTTCAAATTTACAGGCGAAGCTAAACTCAGATTCGATATCCTCGCTGAAATTGAAAAACGCATTCCTCAGTTCCCGATTGTTCTTCATGGTGCATCTTCCGTTATGCAGGAATATGTAAAAATGATTAACGAATTCGGTGGTAATATGCCAGGTGCACAGGGCGTTCCCGAAGATATGCTCCGTCAGGCTGCTAAAAGCGCTGTTTGTAAAATTAATATTGACTCTGACATCAGACTTGTTATGACCGGTACAATCAGAAAATATATGGCAGAACATCCTGATCATTTCGACCCAAGACAGTATCTCAGTGTTGCAAGAGATAACATTAAAGAGCTTGTTAAACACAAAATTGTTAATGTTCTCGGAAGTAACAATACACTTTAATGAAATTTTAAAGCCGACCTCAAAGGTCGGCTTTTTAACAAGTAAAGCCCGGAATTTTGTTACGGGCTTTGAAGTTATTTAACTTATCTGTAAAGAGCACCGAGGATTTCGCAAGCTCTGTAGTCTGCGACTTCTTTGTCCATACCGAATGCGTTCCGTGCGGCAGGTCTGATACCAATAATGGGATAGTCACCGATTAATGTGTTTTTTGCCATAATGGATTCTTCCCTATATAATAATATACTTTAATTATAAAATAGCATCACTTTCAAATAAATGTGATCTGTGATATAAAATATGTGTTTTTTGATATGAGTATTAAATTCTCTTTTTATATTCACTTGGTGAAACACCCGTTTCGTTTTTGAAAGAACGGGTGAAGTTATGTATACTTGAATAGCCTAGTTTATCAGCGATTTGGGAAATATTCATAACATCCTGCCTGAGAAGTTTTTTTGCTTCTTTGATTTTCAGTGCTGACATATGCTTCATTATACTTGATGATGTATATTCCTTATAGGTTTTGCAAATATAGGATTTGCTTATATTGAAATGATTGCATACATTTTGCAGTGTAATAGGATAAAAAATATTTTCTTCAAGATAATCATTTATTTTATCTACCAAAGTATTTTCGGCGACCTTGGCTGTGGTGTTTGTCCGCTGGATATTTTTAATGGATTTTTCTTGTGAACGGATAAGAGAATATAAAAATTCAACAAAATAACATTCCATAAGCTGAGAGGAACCGAACTTTGAATTTTCGAAAGTCAGGGGAGTATTGTCGCTATACCCGCTTTTTAGCTTACCCAATGCATTTTCTGCCTCAGCAAGAAAAAGAGAAAGAATTTTTCTGGAGCTTTTTTCAAGCATAAAGATTTTTTGTACGAAGAATCGCATTATTTTACTGTCACAAGAAAAACTTACAATAAAAAGGTTGCTTGGGTCCTTGTTATTGGAAAAATGTGAATGAAGTTCACCTGGGCGATGAAACACCACCTGACCTTGTACAAGAGGGTAGGCGACATTATTCATTGTAGCTGTGGTTTTACCGCTGTCGACATACACCATTTCCCAGAAATCATGTTTCTCGGGAGTATGATAAAAATCCTTGCCGAGTTCAAGATAGTAAAGAGAGTCAAACCCTCTTATATTAATATCTCTTGCAGCTTTTAAAGTAATAGACAAAAAAATCACTCCTGTGGACGAAATGTTAAATAAAATAAAAAAATTGATAAAGACTATTTGTTAAAAATATTATATCATATTAAATAGGTAAGTCAATAGCTTTGCCTTATTTTTAATGAAAGGTCATGAGATTTATGAATGTACTAGCTATTGGATGTCATCCGGGTGATATTGAAATTAACTGTGCGGGCACACTTGCAAAATGTGTTAAAAGAGGCGATAATGTAACTGTTTGCCATGTATGTGACTGCAATATGGGTCATGTAGTGATTCAACCGGACAATCTCGGCGGAAACGAATTTCTGCCCACAGAATATGTAGATATTACAGATGAAATTGACTTAAAACTTGAAATGCTTGAATGTCATGAAAGTCAGATTAAATGGATGAGAGAACATGAAAATATTGATTTTGCGGATATGGTAAAAACAATTTCGAAATATTGTGGATATCAGTGCGGAGCTGCTTATGCCGAAGCATTCAGCCAGTGTATGGTATATCCGAAAACCACAACAAGGAGGATGCTGCAATGAGTAAAGTAGTTTGTGTAGGTATATTGGTTGCTGATGTTATGACAAAGCCGGTTGACTCCGTTCCCGAAAAAGGACTTCTTTCTCAGGTGGATGCAATTGAGCTTTATTCTGGCGGTAATGCTATGACGGCGGCGGTTAATATGAGGAAAATGGGCGTTGATTCTGCTATTGTCGGCAAGGTGGGCGACGACATGTTTGGAAGATTCCTTGAAGAAAGAATGGCAGATTTGGGTGTTAATACCAAAGGCTTGAAAAAAGACTGTCAAACCCAGACATCTGTTTCTGTAGTACTTTCTGCGTCAGATGGTGAAAGAACTTTTCTGCACTGTGTAGGTACAAACGGTACTTTTTCAATTGATGATGTTGACTGGAATGTTATAAAGGAAGCGGACTATGTTTTTGTAACGGGAACTTATCTTATGAACACATTTGACGGTCAGCAGACAGCTCAATTTCTCAAAAAATGTCAGGAAATGGGCAAAACAACACTACTTGATGTATGCTGGGATGCGAAAGACAGATGGGCATCTGTGCTTGACTGTGCAATGCCTTATATTGATATTTTCATGCCAAGTATTGATGAGGCTGTGAAAATAAGCGGAGAAACCGAACCTGAAAAAATAGCAGATGTATTTTTCGAAAAAGGTGTTAAAAAGGTTGTTATAAAACTTGGTAAAAAAGGTGCATATTTAAGAGAGTCTGAAAATGCAAAATCTGTTATAGTACCAACATACAGCAAAATCAAAGCGGTTGATACCACCGGTGCGGGAGATAGCTTCTGCTCAGGTTTTATTACTGGTCTTGTAAAAGGTCTTTCGTTTGAAGAATGTGGACTTTTTGCTAATGCAGTGGGTACCCATTGTGTAATGGAAAAGGGTGCTACAACAGGCATCAAAAGCTACGAGGAAATCAGAAAATTTATGGAGGAATACGAATGAAAGCAGTAGTTTACGGTGGGGGAAACATTGGTCGTGGTTTTCTTGGTCAGTTGCTTTATGAAAGTGGATATGAAACGGTATTCGTTGATGTAAATAAAGCTATGGTTGAGAAACTCAATGCCGAAAAATGCTACCCCATAAAAATTGTAAGTAACGAAAAACAGGAAGAGATTTTGATTAAAAATGTCCGTGCGGTTTATCCGGAAAATGCTCCCGATGAAATCGCAACTGCAGATATTATTTTCACATCTGCCGGTGTTAATGTTCTTCCTTATATTGCACCAGTATTAAAAGAAGGTCTTGACAAAAGAGATACAGGCGTAGATATCATCATTTGTGAAAATCTTATGAATGCAGATGCATATCTGAAACAGCTTGTAAACACAACAAACGAAAAAGTAGGCTTTGTTGAGGCGAGTGTTGGCAGGATGGTTCCTGTTATGACGGATGAAATGAGAGAGGGCGATATCAACAAGGTTTGGGTTGAACCTTTCTGCAGACTTCCGGTGGATGAGGAAGCATTCAAAAACCCCATACCTGAAATTAAAAATGTTGTTCCGAGTAAGCCATTTGCTTATCATATTCAGAGCAAGCTTTATCTGCATAATATGGGACATGCAATTGCCGCGTATATGGGTATGAACAAGGGTCTTGAATTTATATGGCAGGCGATGGAGGATGACGAAATTGCATCTACCGTTAAAGAGGCAATGTATGCAAGCGCAACAGCACTCTCGCTCGAACATGGCAAGGATAAAGCTGAAGTTATTGCATATGCAGACGATTTAATGTTCAGATTTAAAAACAAATTCCTTGGCGATACAACTGCCCGCGTAGGCAGAGATGCAAGACGCAAGCTTGCCGCTGATGACAGACTTCTCGGCACACTTACACTTTGTCAGAAACATAATATCAAAGCTGATGCTATCAAAACAGGTATAATGGCGGCTTTGGATTATTTATATGAAGAATAATAAAGGGGGAAAACTAACATGAAAAGACTTTTATCACTAGTTTTAGCAGTGGTAATAGTGCTTTTTATGGCAACCGTAGTAGTTGCCGAAGGAGACATCAAAGTAACCATTGACGGAGTGCCACAAACTTATGATGTGATGCCGGTGTTGAACAACGACCATACATTGCTTCCCATGCGCGGCATTTTTGAAGCGCTTGGTGCGAAAATTAGCTGGGAAGAAAGCACGGGGACTGTAACCGGTGTAAAAGGCGACATTACGGTAGTTTTGCAAATTGGGAATGCTATTGCAAAAGTAAACGGAACTGAAGTTGCTCTGGATGTACCTACAAAACTCATCAACGACAGAACTATGGTTCCGGCAAGATTCATTTCCGAGTCTTTGGGTTGTACTGTCGATTGGAATGATACAACCCGGACTGTTGTTATTTCTTCTCCTACGGAAACAGAAAAAAATGTTGGTCGGGAAATGCTGGATGGCAAAAAGGCCATTTTTATTGGTGACTCAAATGTATATTGGGGCAAAACTGTACAGGGTATAGAAAAAACCGCTACTCAAAGTCAGAGAGAAAACGATACAGGGCTTTTCTATCAAATATGTAAAGCAAACGGAGTTGATGTTTCGGTTACCAACTGGACATTTGGCAGTCATGGCCTGTATAACATATTTGGCGGCAATCCTTGTACCGTTAAAGGTTGTGATTCGGTAGTACATGAAGATAACCTGACCGATCGCTACTATGATTATGTGATTATCGGTATGACCAGAGGTGCTGTCGGTGAAAAGCATATGCTTGCGGATTTTGAGTACATTACAAACTTTTTCCGTGAAGTAAATCCCGATGTAAAGTTCGTCTGTCTTTGCCCTGCTATGGTATATGGCGTAAACGACACTGGCGCAATTCGTCAAAATACGATTAATAATTTGAAAGTCGTGGAAGAAAAGAATGATGTTATCATTGCCGATTGGGGCAGACTGGTAAAATATATCATTGATGAAAAGATTACTGTTCCCGGTGCGACACAAAAATACGATAAATATTCATTTGTTGTTACTAAAGACAACAGACACCCCAATATGTTGGCCGGATATATATCTGCGCTTACAGCATACTGCGCACTAACCGGAGAATCTGCTGTTGGGCAGCCTTATGAATTTTGTCTGGATGAAACTTCTTCATTTAGCTTTTCTAATTATATTTCCTCTAACTACGCCGGCAATGCTGATTTAACCACTTTTGATGAAATCTTTTTATCTGAAAGTGATATGAAAGGCTTGCAGAGATTAATTGATGAACATCTTTCAGAAAAATCTTATCGCCAGGAAAGAATTTTCTGACCAGCTGAAAAAATTGATACGACTGATCTTTGAAATAGTTTCGATTTTCAATTAATTTAAATATTAAAATAATTTAAAAGGAGATTTAAAATTATGGATTTCATGTCAACAGTTAAAGGTTCCCTTATGGAAAATTACTATCCCGTTGGTTGGGATATGGCTAAAATCGACGCTTGCTGCGAAAAAGGTATCGCAAGGGAAGATTTCTGGCACAAAGATTTTAATCCCGTAGAATGCGAAACTCTTGCAGATTTTGACACATATATGGGTCATGAAATTGCTCTGCAGATAAAAAATGCTAAAGAAAGAGGAGAAAAACTCGCTATGATTCTGCCCGTAGGTCCTATGGGTATGTATAAATGGGCAGCATATTTTATCAACGAGTGGAAAATTAAGTGTGATCATGTTTACACATTCAACATGGACGAGTGGTGTGATGCTGACGGCAACACACTTCCTAACACTAATGCAGCTTCTTTTGAATATAGTATGAAAGAAGCATTCTTTAACAAACTTGGTGATCTTACAGTTCCCGAAAGTCAGAGAAATTTTGCAACAAAAGAAAATCTGCCTACATACGCAGATAAAATTGAGGCTCTTAAAGCAGAGGGCGCAAAACTTGTACTTGTATTTGGTATCGGCAGAATGTGTCATATTGCATTCTGGGAACCTCACTTTGCAGTAGAATATGCATCTGAGGCTGAATGGAAAGCGGCTACACACAGAATTGCAGCGAAATTACACCCGCTTACAATTGAACAGAATGCTATCACAAGCTTCAAGAGCAGAACAACTCTTGTTCCTTGCAGAGCTAATACAATTGGCCCCGGACTCTTCCTGCAGGCTGACTTTATTATCGGTGGTTGCGATGGCGCACTTGGCAGAGGTATGGGTTGGCAGGGCATGAGCTTTTTAACAACTCTTCACTATGGTCCGTGTACAGCTATCACATCAACATATATCCCAACACTTCCGGGTAAACTTTTCTACTTAAAAGAACTTGCAGGTCCGCTTACAGCTGAGTGCAACTAAAATTCTAAGAAAAAATTTAAAAAAGTATTGACAAACAAAAAACATGGTGGTATAATCATAAAAAATAAAGGCTATGACGAAGACGGTTTCATATCAAGGTTTTCAGAGAGTCGGCGGTTGGTGAGAGCCGATAACGGAGAAATGAGCATAACCCATCACTTCCGAGCCGGAAGCCCGAAATCTCTTCGAGAGAGTAGATGTTTCCCGAGTATGCTGCGTTAGTGCATAGGAATTGATAGATTCCGATGAGTGACAGTGTTTATACTGTAATTTGAGTGGTACCGCGAGTGTAAATTACACCCGTCTCAAAGATTTCTTTGAGACGGGTTTTTAATTTTTATATATTTTCTTTAAAAGGAGGAATGTAAGATGGCAACTGTAGAGTCAAGTAAACTTCTGGAGGTGGCTTCGCGAATTCGTGAGATGCGTGAAATTTTTGGGTTTACTGAATTGGAAATGGCTGAAAAAACAGAAGTTTCTGTTGAAGATTATGTTAAGTATGAAGCAGGTGAACTTGATTTTCCATTTACATTTATACATAAGTGTACGCTTGCATTCGGTGTTGGTGTGAGCGACCTTCTGGAAGGTAAAAGTGCTAACCTTTTATCATATACGGTTACAAGAAATGGTGAAGGTCAGGAAACTGCAAAGGAAGAGGGCATTGTAATTAAAAACCTTGCACCAAAATTCAGAAAGAAAATTGCTGAGCCTTATTTTGTAAGATACGAATATAATGCAACACTTCAGGATAAACCCATTCATCTGACAAAACATTCAGGTCAGGAATTTGACTATATTATAAGTGGTGAACTTAAAATTCAGGTGGGTGACCATACTGAATATTTAAAAGAAGGTGACAGCATTTATTACGACAGCTCAACTCCTCATGGCATGATTGCAGTAGGAGGAAAGGACTGCGTATTCTGTGCTGTAGTTCTGCCCGGTGAAGCTACAAAAGAATCCAAGGTAAGAGAAAGTGTTGCATCACTCAGACCCACCACTAAACTTGTGTGTGAAGAATTTGTTGAAACAAAGGAAAGTACCCCTGGAGTTCTTGAATCTGTTAAATTCAAAAACACGGAAAGATTTAATTTTGGATATGACTGCGTTGATGCGATTGCGAAAAAATATCCCGATAAACTCGCAATGATTCATCTGGATAAATTTAAAAATGAACGAAGATTTACTTTTAAGGATATCAAACGCGAATCGGCAAGATGTGCGAATTATTTTACATCGCTCGGAATTAAACGGGGCGACAAGGTTATGCTTGTTTTAAAACGCCACTATCAGTTCTGGTTTGCGATGGTTGCGCTTCATAAAATTGGTGCAATTGCAATTCCTGCTACACATCAGCTTAAAGAACACGATTTTGAGTACAGATTTAATGCGGCAAATGTTTCGGCAATTGTTTGCACGGTAGATGATGGTGTCCCTGCTGTTGTAAATAATACTGTTAAAAATTGCCCGAGTCTTAAAACTCTTATATCTGTAGGCGGTAAAGTTGCGGGCTGGCATGATTTTGATAGTGAATACTCTATGTTCTCCAGCAATTTTGAACGCCCTGAGGATTGCAGCAGCGGTGATGAACCTGCACTTATGTTCTTCTCATCCGGCACGACAGGAAATCCCAAAATGGTTGAGCACAAACATACTTACGGACTTGGACATTTTGTTACAGCAAAATATTGGCACTGTTGTGAAAGAGACGGACTCCATCTAACAATTTCCGATACCGGTTGGGGGAAATCTCTGTGGGGTAAACTTTACGGTCAGTGGCTTTGTGAGGGTGCGGTGTTTGTCTATGACTTTGACAGATTCGATGCAGCGGACATTCTGCCTATGTTTGCAAAATATAACATTACAACATTCTGCGCGCCTCCTACAATGCTCAGAATGATGATAAAAGAAGATTTGTCAAGTTATGACCTTTCTTCGATTCATCATATGACAACTGCTGGTGAAGCGTTAAATCCCGAGGTTTATAAACAGTTCCAGAAAGCTACCGGACTTGAAATTATGGAAGGTTTCGGACAGACGGAAACGACTCTTATAATTGCAAATCTGTTTGGTACAACACCTAAGGTTGGCTCAATGGGCAAAGCGTCACCACAGTATAATATTGATATTGTAGACACCGATGGAAAATCTGTTGCAACAGGCGAAACGGGTGAAATTGTTGTCAGACTTGAAGAAGGTACACCGGTTGGACTATTTAACTGCTACTTGGATGACGAGGAAAAAATGCAGGAATGTATGCGTGGTGGGGTTTACCACACAGGAGATACCGCGTGGCGAGATGAGGACGGCTATTTCTGGTATGTCAGCCGTATTGATGATGTCATTAAATCATCTGGTTACAGAATCGGACCTTTTGAGATTGAAAGTGTAATCATGGAGCTTCCTTATGTTCTTGAATGTGGTGTTTCTGCAGCTCCTGATGAAGTGCGTGGGCAAATTGTAAAGGCAAGTATAGTACTTACAAAAGGTACAGAACCGACAGAAGAACTCAAGAAAGAAATTCAGCAGTATGTCAAGACTAACACGGCACCATACAAATATCCAAGGCTTGTTGTGTTTAGGGAAGAACTTCCAAAGACAATAAGCGGCAAAATCCAGAGAAATAAACTGTAAAATATCAATAGAAAACTATTGACAAAGCTCGATATTTGGTGTATAATATTTTATATATATAAAGGCGTTGACGGAGAGTGAAATTCTTGCGAGACCTACAGAGAGGCAGTGGCTGGTGAAAACTGCCGGTTAAGGTGGAATTGTCTGTAGCTCCAGAGCCGGAAGGAAGAAAACCTTAATGGTGAGTAGAACTTTCCCGTGATTGCTGCGTAAATGCATACGGCTTGCTAGAGTCTGAGTGGCGCTCCAGAGCGCAATTTGAGTGGTACCGCGGGTGTTTGATTATTCAGCGCTCGTCTCAAAGATATTAGCTTTGGGACGGGTGCTTTTTCGTCCCGGAAAGGATGTCTTTAAAAATGAACCAGATTACAGGACTTGACTACAAAATTCAAGAAATGGCGTCGCGTATCCGCGAACTTCGTGAAATTGTAGGATTATCCCCCGATGATATGGCGGGAAAAACAGGTGTTTCCACCGAAGAATATTTAAAATGTGAAACAGGTACACATGACCTTCACTTTGCATTTATTTACAGGTGTGCTCTTGCACTTGGAGTTAATGTAACAGATATCATAGAGGGTCATAGCCCTACATTGAAATCTTTTACAGTAACCCGTGCAGGAACAGCACAGAAGATTGCTCAGGCGCATGGTATGACTTATTACAATATGGCGTATGCATTCCAGAATCGTATTGCAGAACCGCTTTATGTAAAAAGTGTTTATGACCCTGAAGCGGAAGGAAAGGACATTGAATTGACTACTCATGATGGTCAGGAATGTGACCTTATCATTGAAGGTCACCTTATGGTACAGATTGGGGAGCACAGAGAAGTTCTCGGTCCCGGAGACAGCATTTATTTTGATAGCAACACACCTCATGGAATGATTGCTGTTAACGGAGAGGATTGCTTATTTTATGCTATTGTTCTTAATCCCACAGGTGAGCCTATTCCAGAACTTACACCGACAAAAGCTATTGAAGATAAATATGACCGTCGTGATGACACCAAAGACAGAATTTATAAGAAGTTTATTGATGTTGTTACCAACGAAAAGGGAACGCCCACATCAATAACATTTAAAAATACTGAAAACTTTAACTTTGCTTTTGACCTTGTTGATGCACTTGCAGACCGCGAACCCGATAAACTTGCTATGATGCACATTTCAAAGGATCATACAGAGCGTCCATTTACATTTAAGGATATGAAACGCGAATCTGCAAGATGTGCAAACTATTTCAGAGCGCTCGGCATCAAAAAAGGTGACAGAGTAATGCTCATCTTAAAAAGACATTATCAGTTTTGGTTTGCAATTTTAGGCTTACATAAGCTTGGTGCAGTTGTTATTCCGGCAACAAATCAGCTGCTTGCTCACGATATTGAATACAGGCTTAATGCAGCGGGAGTAAATACAATTATTTGTACGGCTGATGGAGATACGACAAATCAAGTTGAAATTGCAGCTGAAAATTGTCCGCAGCTTGTAAACAAGCTTATAGTTAATGGCGAGCGTGAGGGCTGGAGAAGTTTTGATGAAGAATATATGCTTTACAGTTCGCATTATAACAGAACTGAAGATGCTCCTGGCGGAGATGATTTAATGCTTATGTTCTTTACATCGGGAACAACAGGCTATCCTAAAATTGCCGCACACAACTATAAATATCCGCTTGGTCATTTCCATACAGCAAAATACTGGCACAATGTTGACCCGGACGGACTCCACTTTACAATTTCCGATACTGGTTGGGCAAAATCAATGTGGGGTAAACTGTACGGTCAGTGGTTATGCGAGGCAGCAACCTTTGTCTATGATTTTGACAGATTTGACGCAGCAGACATTATGCCTATGTTTGCTAAACATAAGATTACAACATTCTGCGCACCTCCTACAATGCTCAGAATGATGATAAAACAGGATTTATCCAAATATGATTTCTCATCCGTTCGTCATATGACAACAGCGGGTGAGGCGCTCAACCCAGAAGTTTACCGTCAGTTTGAAAAGGCTACTGGTCTTCAGATTATTGAGGGCTTCGGACAGACTGAAAGTACAATGATAATCGGTAATATGGTTGGTGCATCTCATAAAATCGGTTCTATGGGTAAACCGGCACCCATTTACGATGTTGAACTTGTTAACGAAAACGGTGAACAAGTTGCTGTAGGTGAAACGGGTGAAATTGTTATTAACCTTAAAAATGGTCATCCGTGTGGTCTTTTTACCGGATACTATGGTGCAGAGGATAAAACGAAAGAGGTTATGCACGATGGTTATTATCACACAGGCGATACCGCTTGGCGTGATGAGGACGGCTTCTACTGGTATGTAGGCAGAGTGGACGATGTTATAAAATCCTCCGGCTACCGAATTGGACCGTTCGAAATCGAAAGTGTTATTATGGAGCTTCCATATGTTCTTGAATGTGGTGTTTCTGCTGAACCGGATGATGTCCGCGGACAGGTTGTTAAAGCAAGTATTGTACTTGTGAAAGGTACAGAACCCTCAGAGGAACTAAAAAAAGATATTCAGCTATATGTTAAAGAACATACAGCTCCTTATAAATATCCGCGAATTGTTGTGTTCAGAGATGAACTTCCCAAAACAGTAAGCGGTAAAATTCAGAGAAACAAACTTTAAGAAAGAAGTGTTTATTTATGGAAATCAAAATCACTAAAACTACTAACCCCAAAACAAAGCCTCAAAAAGGTGAAAAACTTGGTTTTGGTAAAATCTTTACTGACCATATGTTCATGATGAACTACACAGAAGGCAAAGGCTGGCATGATGCAAGAATTGTTCCTTATGGTGCAATTGAGCTTGAGCCTGCTGCAATGGTGTTCCATTACGGTCAGGAAATGTTTGAAGGACTTAAAGCATACAAAGGTGCTGATGGCAAAATCAGACTTTTCAGACCTGATATGAACGCAAAGCGTGCAAATGCAAGTAATGAAAGACTTTGCATCCCCGAAATACCTGAAGAAATGTTTGTTGAGGCTATAAAAGAAGTTGTAAAAATTGATGCAGACTGGGTTCCCGAAGAGGACGGCACATCACTTTACATTAGACCTTTTGTTATTGCAACTGACGAATTTTTAGGAGTTGCTCCTTCCAAAACATATCTCTTTATCGTAATCCTTGCTCCTAGCGGTGCTTACTATGAAAATGGTCTTGCTCCTGTTGGTATCTGGATTGAGGATGAATATGTAAGAGCAGTTAAAGGCGGTATGGGCTTTGCAAAAACAGGCGGTAACTATGCAGCAAGCCTTATTGCCCAGGTTAAAGCTCACGACGACGGCTATTCTCAGGTTCTCTGGCTTGACGGTGTTGAAAGAAAATATATTGAAGAAGTTGGCGCGATGAACATCTTCTTCAAAATTGACGGAAAAATCATTACTCCTATGCTCAACGGCAGCATTCTGCCCGGCATTACAAGAAACTCAGTAATTGAACTTTGCAAACGCATGGGATATACAGTTGAAGAAAGAAAAGTTTCTGTTGACGAACTTGTTGAAGCAGCTCACAACGGTAAGCTTGAAGAATGTTTTGGTACAGGTACTGCTGCAGTTATTTCTCCTGTTGGCAAGCTCAGATACAAAGATGATATTTATACAATCAACAACAATGAAATCGGTGAAGTAAGCCAGAAGCTCTATGATACTGTAACAGGTATTCAGTGGGGCAAATGTGAGGATGAATTAGGTTGGACAATTACCCTTTAAACTACAAAAGATTAACTATAATTTCAGGTCATTACGGCAGCGGTAAGACCAATATAGCGGTCAATATTGCAAAGAAAATTGCCGAAAGAAAAAGTAAAGTTGCTCTTGCAGACCTTGATATTGTAAATCCTTATTTCAGGTCCAAGGACAGTCAAAAAGAGCTTGAAGAAAAAGGCATCCGTCTTATCTGCTCGCTCTACGCCAATTCAAATGTTGACATTCCTGCACTTCCGCAGGAAATATATGCACTGACTGATGATAAAAGCCTTACAGCAGTACTTGATATAGGCGGTGACGACAGGGGAGCACTTGTTCTCGGCAGACTCGCAGATGCTATAAAAGAAGAAAATGACTATGAAATGCTGATGGTGGTAAACAAATTCAGACCTGAAACTAAAAATGCAGACTTAGCAATTGAAATAATGCGGGAAATAGAGGTTGCATCAAAAATTAAATTTACCGGCATTATAAACAATTCCAATCTCGGCGTAGAAACTGATGAAAACTGCATTTTATCTTCGCTTTCTTATGCTGAAGAAATTGCACAAAAGACGGGAATTCCCGTTGTAATGACAACGGTGAGTGAAGATATTGACATTAAAGCAGAGCTTCCCGGAATTTATAAACTTAAACTTCAGGAAAAATATTTCTGATAAAAAAGGAGTGACATAAGATGTCAAAATTAACATTTAAAACTGACCTTTGTAAAGGTTGTGGTCTTTGCGTAGATGCTTGTCCTAAAAGCATTTTAAGACTTGCACCCGATAAAATTAATAAAAAGGGACATCATCCTGCAGAGCTTACAGATGAAGCAGCGTGCATAGGTTGTGCATCCTGCGCAATTATGTGTCCTGATTGCATAATTACGGTGGAAAGGGGATAAGAAAATGGCAGAAAAAGTACTTATGAAAGGTAACGAAGCTATTGCTGAAGCTGCAATTCTTGCAGGCTGCAGACATTATTTCGGTTATCCTATTACTCCGCAGACAGAAGTTGCGGCATATATGGCTAAAAAGATGCCTAAAATTGGCGGAACATTTCTCCAGGCTGAAAGTGAAATTGCAGCAATCAATATGGTTTATGGCGTTGCAGCAACGGGTAAAAGAGTTATGACATCTTCTTCCAGCCCGGGAATTTCTCTGAAAAGTGAAGGTATTTCATACCTTGCAGGTTCAGACCTTCCCGCACTCATTTTAAATGTACAGAGGGGTGGCCCCGGTCTTGGCGGTATTCAGCCCAGCCAGTCTGACTATTTCCAGGCAACAAAAGCAGGCGGCCACGGTGACTTTAGAATGATCGTTCTCGCTCCCGCTTCTGTTCAGGAAATGGCAGAACTCACAGTTAAGGGCTTTGCTCTTGCTGATAAGTACCAGATGACTGCAATGCTTCTTGCAGACGGTACAATGGGACAGATGATGGAGCCTGTTTCTCTTGATTTTGACGTTGAGCCCTCACCTGCAAAGCCTTGGGCAACAACAGGCACCAAGCTCGAAAGAGCACACAATATCGTAAACTCACTCTCACTCGTACCCGACGAACTTGAAAAACTCAACTTCGCAAGATATGAGCGCTATAAGACAGTAGAACAGAACGAAACAATGTACGAGGAGTATATGATGGATGATGCAGAAATTTGTATCGCCGCATTCGGTATCGCTGCCCGTGTTTCTAAAAACGCTGTCAACGAAGCAAGAAAACAGGGAATCAAGGTTGGTATGATAAGACCTATCACACTCTGGCCATTCCCCACAGCACCCTTCAAAAAGGCTGCAGAGCAGGTCAAGGCAGTAATCTCTGTCGAACTCAATATGGGTCAGATGATAGAGGACGTTCGCCTTGCAACCGAGTGTAAAGTTCCCGTAACACTCTGTAACCGTGCAGGCGGTATGATCCCGTCACCCGAACAGGTGCTTGAAGCTATAAAAGAAGCCGCAAAGAACGGAGGTATAATGTAATGGTAGTATTTGATAAACCCCATGCCCTTGCAGACGTGCTTATGCACTACTGCCCCGGCTGTACCCACGGTATCGTTCATCGCCTCGTTGCCGAGGTTATCGACGAGCTCGGTATCGAAGGCAAAACAATAGGTATCGCACCTGTTGGTTGCTCAGTTATGGCATATAACTACTTTAACTGCGATATGATCGAGGCTGCTCACGGCAGAGCTCCCGCAGTTGCAACAGGCGTTAAGCGTGCTGACCCCGAAAACCACATCGTCTTTACATATCAGGGCGACGGTGACCTCGCTTCAATCGGTATGGCAGAAACAGTCCATTCCGCTGCAAGAAACGAAAACATCACAGTAATATTCATCAACAACGCAATCTACGGTATGACAGGCGGTCAGATGGCTCCTACCTCGCTTCCCGGTCAGGTTACAC
>JAZROP010000010.1:0-23970 GCA_045648785.1 Clostridia bacterium
ATCTGCAGTCGGGCGGCGAAAGCAACTATTCACAAATAAAAGCACTTGACGACCGGGAAACATACAACAGAATGACAAACAGACAGGGGTGAGACATTTGGAAATCGTAATTCAGAATAAAAACGGCAGGATTGAGATAGGCGGCGGAAGTCATCCCACGGCAAGGCTTATTGAGATTGCCGGAATAGGACTTCCTGCATCAGAGCCTAACATAATCAAATATGCCGGACAACCGGGGTATAAAATGCTTGACAGGGTGGATATGGAGAGGACGATTACAATGTCGCTCGATTTTCACGGCATCCCGTTTGATGTTATGAAGATTTACAGAATTCTTCAGGAAGAATGTGAGCTTCTTTTCTTCCTGGGCGGAGAGAGACGGAAAATCAAAGGCTTCTGTCTCAATCCTACCGAGGCGGAAAACATAATTTATAAGCGGATGTACAAACTTGTTTTGCAGTTTGTATGTGAAAATCCGTACTTTGAAGATTTCTCCGATAAGGTTATAAACCTATCAACACGAACAGACCTTTTCCCGACGTCTTTTGAAGGTGGACTTGGATATATCACTCTGCCAGCAGTTGCGACTGAAAGGGTAGCAACGATTACAGTGAACAATCGAGGGGATGTGGATGTTTACCCGACCATAACAGTTGTTGCAGGGGAAGATTCAGGTGTGCTTACAATAAGCAATCTGGCTACGGGCAAGAGTATTACAATAAATAAAGATGTTGTCGCTGGGGAAAAAATAGTTTTTGACGTCGGCAATAGAACAATAAAGAGCGACCTTAGCGGGTCGCTTTTAAATTACATTTCCGATGACACAATTATGAGTGAATTTGTGCTGCAGAGAGGCATAAATGAGCTTGTTGCGACTAACGGAAGCTTTAATTTGCTGACGGGTAGTGTAGCATATAAAAATCAGTACAAGGCGGTGGTGGTTGCGTGAAAGATATAACGTTTTATGATTTGAATTTTAACCGGTTGTATATACTTCCACAGTTTGCAATTAACAAGGGGTATATTTCGGCTTACGCAAGAAAAGATTTCAACGATGTGGGCAGTCTGGAGATTGTTTTTATTGACAATGACCTGAAAAAGCTCATTAAACAGTATCGTGAAAATCTTATGATTGAGTGGAATGGTTTTTTTGGAATTTTATGTGCATACCGCGACGAGCCAAAGGGGGTAAGGCTGACGGGAGAGTCGCTTAACGAACTTTTAAAGCGCGTTGTTATTCCGTCTACTGCAACAACCCTTACCGGAAACGTGGAAGAAATTGCATTCAGTGCGTTAAGGCCTGCTGCACCGTGGCTCGCTTGGGGAGAAAGTAAGAATTTTGAAAAAGTCGTGAACTACTCTTCGGATACTTATAAAACTGCGGACGTTTACATAAGCGACCTTTTAAAACTTGATAAGGCAGGCTATGAGATAAAACCCGATTTTGAGGGCAAACAGTTTGTATTCGAGGTTCTGAAGAGTAACGAAAGCGACCTTCTTTTGTCTACCAATAACAAAAATGCTTATGACTTTTCTGAGGTCTATATTAACAGAAGTGTCGCTCATGGCGGATGGTACCCTAAAAAGGTTGACAACGAAACAAGCTGGGAATATATCACTCTTGACAATAGTCTGACGGATGTTTTTAAAAAGGATACCGTCCTTAAAGCCAAAACCGAGGCAGAAGCATACCAGGAACTTCGCAGTTTGATTGCCGAAAGTGAAATGGAGCTTAAAACCCGCGGGGTGACTTACGGTGCGGATTATGTTCTGGGTGACATTGTCCGGGTTCAGAATGATGATGTCGCAGAAAAGAAACATATTACAGGAGTCATAATGTCGCAGGAAAACGGATATATCGAAAATCCTATTTTTAGTGAGGTGGAATAAATGGCAACTTTTGAAGATAATGCAGTTGTGACTGCGGAAGACCTTAACAACATTGCGGTGGATTTGGGAGATACGACCTTTTCGGCGTTCTCTGAAGAAAAATTTGGCGTGGATAAGCTCAATGAGATTACAGCGGACCTTGTAAGTAAAGGTATTCTTACTACAGGCGACCGGTGTGAACCGGTTGTATCGGGTGGCAAGGTTTATATTAAAAGCGGTGTGATTGTATTTGGCAGCGGTGCAAAAATAAAGATTACAGAGCCGGTGGAAGTCGGTGCAGCTGCAGGAGATTATATTTACGCTTATAATGATGTGCTTACCGGAAAGGCGAGCATAATGGCAAGTACAGACAAGCCGACGGCCGGGGATTATGTAATGCTGGCGCAGCTCGATAGCACAGGTACGCTTACAGACAAGCGCACGCTTTCTGTCGCAAAAGCTTTGTCTGCGGTGGATTTCTCTGTGCAAACTTTTTCCGACACAGCTATAGTCGATAAAAAGTGGGTTAACAATTCTACCGAATACCATTATGTAAACGGAGAGATTGAACTTGGAAACGCATTGACAAGAAGATTAGTAGGTATTAGAGTTCCTGATGTATATATGTATTATTCCGAGGAAAATCAAGGGCGCGGCACTTTTAACTGTTTTTATGATTTTACCAATATAAAATCGCATAAAGTAAACTCACCAGGGATAGGAAGTCGCAGATTAGTATATCTATTTGAATTAGACGGAAGCACACTGAAATGGGTAATTACAGAAGCAGAAGATGTTAGCTTTACTAACGGAGAAGAATTTAGAATCGAAGTCGATATGATATAGGAGGTGCGATATGACAGAAATATATAATTTTGGTGAAAAAATAGCCTATACGCAGGGCGATACATTTGAACTTGAAGTCAGTAGCGATAATTTTGAGACAGGAGATACCTGTCTTTTTGTTATAGCCGAAGACGAAAGCGCGGAGCCGGTTATAAAAGCGACATTCTCGTTGCAAGACGGCAGTTTCACAATTACACTAACTTCATCAGAACGCGGCAAACTTGATTTAGGCAACTATATTTACAAAATTGTTATTACTTCCTTAAATGGCGAAGTTATCACACGAAAGAGTGGTAATTTTATTGTAAAGTGGGGTGCATGATATGAGCGCTAATAACATTGATTTATCTGCAGGAAGAAAGGTGAGTATAAACTTGTCTGCTCCCGGCGGTTATAGCATGGAACTGGGAGGTAGCGGAACGAAAGACCACGCAAAGCTGAAACACCTTTCCTTTGAGGAAAGCGGACATACGGGGTTCCAAAAAGAGTTAACAGAAGAACAGATTGCGGCAATTGAAGCGGTGCTCGGCAAAGAGGACAAGGCTAACAAAACCACCATTATCTCAGTTGGTTCTACCGACGAACAATATCCTTCGGCTAAGGCGGTGAAGGAATATGTGGCCGGCGAGCTTGAAGGCAAGGAAGACAAAATTGTGTCGCCCGCAAGTTATTTCAAATACATAGTAGCTGACAACACGGTCACCATAACAGGTCTGACCGTTGAGGGAAAGGCAGCTACGGAAATAAATATTCCGCCCACAATTAACGATTTGCCGGTAGTGGCGTGTGCGGCAGAATCATTTAGGGACAATACAAATTTGGTAAGTGTAAGCATACCCTACGGCGTAATCGAGTCAGGGTTCAGGCAGTTTTTGGGGTGCACCAACCTCAGAAGTGTTAAGTTGCCTGATAGCTTGACCAATATAGCCTCTCATATGTTTTATCGGTGTACAAATCTAACAAGCATATCGATTCCGGACAGCGTTACAGCTATCGGCGACAGGGCGTTTGCCATGTGCGAAAATTTTAAATCTACAGTAGTAATTCCGGAAGGCATAACAGAACTTAAGGAAAGAATTTTCACCGGATGTGTGAAGCTTAAAAAGGTAGTGTTGCCAAAAACCTTAAAAGTTATTGAAGACAACATGTTTGGCGGGTGTTATGAACTTGTAAATATTGAAATCCCCAACGGAGTAACATCAATAGGAGCTGTCTCATTTTACGAGTGTAAGGTTTTAGAAGAATTGTTTATTCCGGATAGCGTTACATATATTGGCGACAGGGCGTTTGAGCTTTGTGAAAAACTGACTATAGTTTGTAATGCCGGTAGTTATGCTGAAGCTTATGCTATTGAGAATGGGATACCGTATAAACATACTGAACTTGGTAGTAAAATTTCTCTCAAAGCAGATAAAACTTATGTTGACTCATCCATACAATCAGCCATTTTGGAAAGTTGGGAGGTATTGGTATGAGTGTTCAGCAGGAAAAATTCACCGAGATTGCAGATGCCATAAGATCCAAAACGGGCGAAACCGATTTAATTAAGCCTTCTGATTTTGCAAGTAAGGTTGATGAGGTATATGATGCTGGGAAAGAAAACGGACTTGATATTGTTTGGGAAGGCTTACAGCAAAGCGGTGCAAGAACAGAATATGCTCATTTATTCAAAGGGGCACATGACTTAGATAAATGGTTTTATCCAAAATATGATTTTAATTGTACTACTTGTGAGCAGATGTTTAGGGGAGCGAAGACAACCGAGCCTTTTAATCTTGCTGATAGGTTAGATGAGTGTGGAGTAACATTTGATACAAGTGCGGTTACTAATATATCTTGGGTATTTGCATATTTTACAAACTTAACGGAATTACCTGTCATCAGTTTTGAGGGACTTACAGATACCTATTACACAAACAATTGCTTTACTGGTTGCTCTAAACTTAAAACCATTCGCGGGATTGTTCCAACACCACCAACGCCAGATGGACGCACACAGTATTGGGATATGTTTAGTGGATGTACTGCTTTAGAAGACTTAACGATAATAGGCACAATGCACCATAGCTTAAGTGTGTCACCTTGTACCGCACTTACTCATAAAAGTTTAATGAGTATTATAGATAACCTTGCAAATTATTCGGGAACGGGAACGAGTCATACATTAACACTAGGCACAATAAATCTTGCAAAGTTAACTGATGCAGAAAAAGCTATTGCAACAGAGAAAGGATGGACACTTGCATGACCCAAACAAAAATTGAACTTAGAAAACTGACCGCCGCAGAGGGGATGACATTGACCAATGGTGAGGCATACGGGAAAGAAGTTTATCTTGGTATAAATGACAGTCCTGATTACTGGCATGAGATAACCGATGCGGAGTATGAAGAGATTATGGCAGAGCAGGAAGCAGAAATGGAGGGCATTAAAGAATGAAAGTAGGGTTTTTAACATGTATTGGTGCTGTCGGGGGGATTATCTCATATGCATTTGGCGGATGGGATTCAGCGCTGACAACACTAATGGTATTTATGGCAATTGATTATATTACCGGGTTAATTGTTGCGGGGGTTTTCCATAAAAGCCCCAAAACAAAAACAGGTGCCCTTGAATCAAAAGCGGGGTGGAAAGGTCTGTGCAGAAAAGGCACGACAATTTTCATTGTTCTGGTTTCCTGCAGATTGGACTTAATTATGGGGACAAGCTTTGTCCGGGATGCGGTAATAATTGCTTACATAGTAAATGAAACCATAAGCATTGTCGAAAACGCAGGCTTGATGGGAATACCTATTCCCTCGGTTATCACGAGGGCAATTGACATACTGAAAAAGAAAGAAGATGACGGCGATGGAAAAAGTTCTTGATTTTGTTTCTGAAAAAAAGTACAGTTTGAAATGTCCATATGCTATGGCGCCGGAGTTTATTGTTATACATAACACATCGAATGATGCAAGTGCAAAGGCCGAGATTTCATATATGAAAAACAACTCGTCTTCAGCAAGTTTTCATTTTGCAGTAGATGATGTTGAGGTAAGACAAGCTATTCCACTTGACCGCAACGCATGGCATGCAGGCGACGGTAACAACGGTGCCGGCAATCGAAAGGGCGTTGCGATTGAGATTTGCTATTCCAAGTCAGGCGGAGAAAGGTTTTTGAAAGCTGAAGAAAATGCAGCAAGGCTCACGGCCCAGCTTCTGATGGAACGTGGCTGGGGAATTGACCAGGTGAAAAAACATCAGGACTTTTCGGGCAAATACTGTCCGCACCGTACGCTTGATTTAGGTTGGGGCAGATTTTTAAAGAAAGTAGAGGGCTATATGGAGCTTACGACAGTAAACGATATTGTGTGGGAGCTTTCCGCAAGAGGGATAATTACCGACAAGGACCTTTGGCTTAAGAAGCTCGAAGAAGATGAAAACGCATACTGGCTTGCAAGAAAGTGTGTAAATTATATAAGAAAGATTTAAAAGTTAAAGCGGCAGGGTTATTCCTGCCGCTTTTTTATTTTGGTTAACGAGAAAAAATTGACTTTCGTAGATTTTTATGGTAACATACTAATTATAGAAGAGGCTTATTAATATGCTATTGTGAGGTATTCAATAAGTAGTCAAACAACTGAAAATCATTGTTTTAAGCCATTTTTAAATGACTCTTAATCAGGGTGTCCAGGGTTCGAGTCCCTGATGGTGTACCAACTTTTATGAGATGTACAAATTTGTGCATCTCTCTTTCTTTTGTGCAAATTTCAACTGCAAATCAGCCATCGCCTTCGACTTGGCTTCTTTGCGCGGGACTCTCAGGCTATGATGCAATTCACAGGATTGCCTCATTACGCCTTCGTCTGATGGTGTACCACGAAAAACCGCATTGCATAACGCTTTGCTGTTTTCTTTTTTTTATGAGGTTTTTAAAATCGTCGGTCTATTGCACAGATTATTGCACAAACTGTTTTAAGTTCTCCTTTTTAAAATGGTTTTTAATTTATCCCTCTTGCTTTATATTGACGATTATGATAAAATAAACTTATATCAAAAGGGAGACGGTGAAAAAATGACATTTAAAAGAGCAGATATTTTACTTCCGGCCTTTTCGGGAGACGGTGAAAAAATGAAAAAATGGAGTGTTGTGGCGTGTGACCAATACACTTCCGAGCCAGAATACTGGGCAGAGGTTGAACGCATAGTAGGAGAAAGCGAATCTACTTTCCGTCTTACTGTGCCGGAGATATATCTTAATGATGCTGACATTGATGAAAGAATAAAAAACACCAATAAGATTATGGCAGCGTATATGGATGGTGGCGTTTTTAAAGAGTATAAAAATACATATATCTATGTTGAAAGAACTCTCGCAAATGGCGTTAAAAGGCTTGGTATAGTGGGAATGGTAGATTTGGAGGATTACGACTATTCGGCAGGGTCGCAGACAAAAATCCGTGCCACCGAAGGAACGGTTGTATCAAGAATTCCACCAAGGCTCAAGGTGCGTGAAAATGCTCTTGTTGAGCTGCCGCACATAATGATGCTGATTGATGATGGCGATTGCGATATTATTGAATCAAACGCAGCGCTTGTTGGTACATTTGAAAAAGTTTATGATTTTGATATGATGCAAAATTCGGGTCATATCACAGGATATAAATTGTCGGATGAGGCTGCGGATGTGCTTGATAAAAAGCTTGCCGAACTTGATAATCTTGACAGCTTCAACTCAAAGTACGGGGTGAATAAGAAATCTCCGCTTATTTTTGCGATGGGTGACGGAAATCATTCGCTTGCGACGGCAAAGGCATATTACGAGAATATGAAAAAGGAAATTGGAGAAGAAGCAAAAAAATCGCCGGCAAGATATGCACTTTGCGAACTTGTGAACCTACATGACAAATCTTTGGAATTTGAAGCAATTCACAGGGTTGTTTTTGATGTGAATGGAGCAGAATTCCTCAAGGCTTTTGAAAAGGAATTTAATATAAGCTATGATGAAAAAGCCAAAGGTCAGAGCTTTATTTTTGTTTATGATGGTAACAGCCAAAAGGTAACGGTTACAAATCCGAAAGAATATCTGACGGTTGCGACTGTGCAAAAGTTCATAGATGAATACATTGCGGAAAAAGGCGGAGAGGTGGACTATATTCACGGAGAGGATGTTGTTCATAAACTGTGTGCTGACAAAAATAATTTTGGTATAATTTTTGATGCCATGGATAAAGCGGATCTTTATAAATCAGTAATTTTAGATGGCGCATTGCCCAGGAAAACCTTCTCTATGGGTGAGGCATGCGACAAGAGATTTTATATTGAATCGAGAAAAATAAGATAAGCGCTAGAATTTAAAAGGGTGATACAGGTGGAAAAGAAATTTTATGAAGAATATAAATGGACTCAGATGAAATTCTGGCAAAATTTCTGGGATTACTACAAGGTACATATGTTGTTTGCGATGATTGTGTTGGCAATAGTTGTGGTTGGAGTGAAAAGCTGTGCCGGCAGAATAAATAACGACACTACAATCACATATTTTGGTGAAAATGCAATGCTGACACCGGCAAAGTTTGAAAAGTATCTTGACGAGTGGTCAGAAGATATTGATGGGGATGGTCAGGTTACTGTTAGAATTTCAAACAATCCTTTTGGGACAGGGGAAAATGCGGAAACAACTACGGCCTTTCTGCAGAAAATTGATGCAGAACTTATTGCCGGCGATCCGTTTATTCTTATGACGGACGAAATGTTTATAAATCGATTTGTGAATATGCATGCACTTCAGCCGCTTGATGAAATTATTGACGAGATAGAAATACCCGAGGAATATGTAAAGCGTGATGCAGACACCAATGCGATTGTTGCAATTGATATAACAGATATGCCGGTGGGGGATGTGGTAGGCATAACATCCGGAACGAGAATGTATATGGGTATGAAAGTGCTGCCATACAGGGAAATGGACAACGAAAAGTATATGGCACTGCACAATCAAATTGTAAAGATAATAAAAAACATGCTTGCAATGGAAAATTAAAACAAGCCTCCCAACTGTAAACTGCACAAACTGGTGCAGTTCACAGTTGGGAGGCTTGAAATTTTTATATTGCACGAACAATTTCGGCTCCGCCGACAAGAATATCACCATGATAGAACACAATTGATTGCCCGGGAGTAATTGCTCGTTGAGGGTCTTTAAATTCCACTATAATATTATTCCCATCAGGGAAAATGGTAGCCTTTGCCGGCTTGGCAGCATAACGGATTTTGGCTTCTACCTCAATCGGTGAGGTCAATTTTTCAACAATTTGAAAATTAGGGTTTTTTGCAACCAGCTTTAGCTTGAACAGATGCTCGTTTTCACCAAGAACAACCTGATTTTTTTCTGCATCTATGCCGACAACATATTTTTTACCATCAGATGCTATGCCAAGTCCTTTGCGTTGACCAAGCGTGTAACCTGCAATACCTGTGTGCTGCCCTAAAACATTGCCGTCAGAGTCAACAATTTCGCCTGGTTTTACACAGTCGGGCATATGTTCGGCAAGGTAATCCTTTACGGAAATGTTTTTTAAAAAACAAATATCCTGACTGTCCGGACTATTTGCCACGGCAAGACCGTTTGAAGCGGCAATTTCCCGGATTTGCGATTTAGTATAATTACCTAGAGGCATTAAAATTTTTGAAATTTGCTGCTGGGTAAGCGTCCAGAACATATAGGTCTGGTCCTTTTCCGCGTCGGCACTTTTTTTAAAGGTTAGCCTGCCGGAGACCTGGTCACGGATAACACAAGCATAATGTCCGGTAGCGATATAGTCGGCTTTGTTGCCGATATGTTTAATAGCAGCACCGAATTTTATGTTTTTGTTACATAAAATGCAAGGATTTGGAGTGAGACCGCGATTGTAAATTTCAAGAAAAGGACCGGAGACGGTTCTTTTAAATTCTTCCCGGAAATCTATTACCTCGTGAGGGATACCAATATCTTGGCACACTGCTGCGGCATCTGAAATATTTGCATCATCGGTAAGAAAAAGTGTAAATCCGGTAACATCATACCCTTGCTCCTTTAAAAGCAGAGCAGCAACTGCACTATCAACTCCGCCGCTTATACCTACATATACTTTTTCAGCCACTATATCACCTCACCTTATGCTTTAATCATATATGAATTATTGCATAAAGTCAACGGGTTTTAATAGATTTTAAGAAAAATCGACAAAAAAAGTGCGGAGGAGGTAGCAATTCCGGCAAAAAACCAAAGGGTTTTCTCGGAGGTTTTTTTCTTACGGGAAATTTTCTTTCTGCGACAGGGAATGCGGTTTGCATAGCTGTCTATAATCATTTGAGCCTCTTTTACGATATCTCTGTTTTCTGACATGTCAAGCCCTTTCATAAATTATTTATCCCTTTCGCTTATTTTAATGGCCGTAACCATCATATCATCCCTTGGGACGCCCTCGGCAACCACGGACATCATTATGTTGTCAGCAATTTCCTTGCCTGAGGTAATTTCCATCAGCTTTAGAATATTACCAACACATTCTTCGCCTTTTTTACGGTCGCCTATATTGTCGGTGACACCGTCGGTCATCATTACGATATAGCTTGTGTCATCTAAAAAAACAGTCTGTTGCGGTGCACATTCTATATCAAGCACGCCGAGAGGAAGGTTATTTTCCCGGATAACTTTCACATTACTACCGGTTTTTATAATACTTGCAACCGCGCCTGCTTTTGTGAAATCTGCTTTTCCGGTGAATAAATCCACAGAGAGACAGTCGAAGGTTATGCATCGCTCGTCGGTAGTGCTACTTATCAGTCCACCATTAATAATTTTCAGCACGCTCTGAGGCTTAAATCCGCTTAGTACAAGAGTTTTGAAAAGTTTTATTATCTTTTGGGAATCCTCACTTGCCTGAGAGCCGGTACCCATTCCATCGCAAATAAGACAGTAAAAAATACCCTCGGGAGTCACAAACCAATCAGCACTGTCACCACTCTGGTCAGAACCGTGTTTGTTCATTGTGATTATGGACACATCATAATCAAAGTTAAGACTTTCCTGAAGCTTCATTATAAATCCGCTTCCGGTGCGATATTCATCCGATATGCACATTTTCCGTCCGGTGATTTTTTCTGCGGCAGGAATAATATCAAAAAGGATTTCTTTTGATGTACGGAAAGTCATTTCAAATCTTCCGCAATCATTCATTATGATGCTTATTTCCGGAGATTTTATACCATTTATTGCAAGCTGACGGCAAAGCTCACTTTCAAGCGGAGCGAAATCGGGGCGGATATTAACAATCTTTTTTTCTTTAGAATCTATTATTTCCAAAAAATCTGCCCAGCCTTCGGAGAAATTCCGTGCGTAAAGGTCAACGCGGTGTTTTATAATACTTTCGCGTTTTAAAACTCCGTAAAGTTCTACTGCCGTTTCACGCAAGGTATCTCCGCGCACACATCTGCCGGAGATATGGCTTGAAACCTCAACAGGTTTTTCTTCAAATAAAGTATCGGTCACTTTTTTAAACATGGCGTTGCTGCCCTTTGTATTTTTACTCCAACAGTATTTATTAAGGCTGCACCCATCGCAAACACGAGCAATAAGCCTCTCTTTAATAAGTTTTTTCTCGTCATCTTTCTCGTAAACTACAGGGGGGGCATACGCTTCTGCAATGGCCAGGGCGGAGTTGCGCAGAGATGCCAATGTCTCACCAATGCTTCCTTTGAGTCTCATTACAAAACCGCCCGCCGCATCATATACCGGAGGGCGTATGCTGAATTTTTCAAAATAATTCAGCACTTTTTCGGGTGTGAAAAAGAATAAAATGCCGGCAGCTGCTATTTCAACAAGATTTACAAGCACAATTGTGGAGGAATTATAATATCCTGTAAAAAGAGAATTTGCAAAAGCTGCGGAAAGGACAACTCCCATTTTGCCGAAAATATTCATAATTCCCGAAACGAGACCCATAAAACCATAAACACCGGTAAGAGCAGGAGCGTCTCCCTGACTTATTCCGGCGATTATTCCAAGTGCGGCTCCGACAGCACCCGAAATACCTATGCCGCCTTTATATGCTGTAAAAAGAATGATATACATACTCAGCACATTGGCAGGCTTTATACCCCAAAAGTGAATTCCCTGAAGTCCTGCCACAATAGCTCCAGCCATAATGGCAACGGAGATGCTGTCTTCGTCGGTTGCTATTTTCCAGCCTCGTTCCGCCACATCGGCAGTTTTGTAAAAAACAAGACACAGTCCACCGGAGGCGAGAGAATCGGTAACGGAGGTAATAAGGGAATAATAAAAGGTTCCGCTGAAAAAAGAAAATATAACCCCGGAAAAAAGAGTACATCCGCTGACAATTCCTGTAACAAAAGCGGGTTTTTTCCAGGCAAAATCACCCGAGATTTTTTTAATTGCGAAAAGCAGGAGAATGGCAATAATGTGGGATATTCTGCCTGCGCTACTGCTCATCAAAAGAGTGCCTGCAATACTTGCGGCAAGTATTAAGTGGTATTTATCGGACCGGATATTTGCGGCATACCAGGCTATTCCGAAAGGTGCCATACTGCCGAGAACCGTCACGCGGGAAATCATAACTGCCATCGCGGCTATAGCAACCGAATTGTGCGAAAAAACCTCTGCAAGCCTGCCGGTTTTATCGGGTTGTCGTTTATATGTAATAATTTCATTTGTTTTCATCGTTTGTAAACCTCCTGTACTTATACTATACAACATAAAATTTACAAAAAATGTAAAAATATGGTAATTATTACAAGTATTGTCCGACAAATTTCGACAGTTCGTTATTAACAAGGGATGATAAATTTTAAGTTTTGTGATAAAATGCGACTAAAAAGGGGGATGAAAATGAAAAAAAGTAACATAAGAGATTATGGAGTGTCTGCATTCAGATATTATGCAATGATGGAGAAAAACAAAAAGTCTCTCATTTTACCTGAAAATAAGAGACTTGCAAGTGGATGTATACTTGATATACTGGCTGTTGAAAAAACACTCCATGAACTTGAGAAAACAAATGAGGGGAGGGATATTCTCAAAGTATTAAAAACGGTATATTTTACAATGCCGGAGCGCAAATTTAAAAAAGGTGAAATTTCCGACAGGGTGTTGCTTGCTGCACAAAATTCACATACAGCTGAGGCAACCGTTTACCGGAGTTTAAATAGTGCGATTAATCTTTTTGCTGAAAATCGCGGTCTGAGGATTTCTCTTTTTTGAGAAATATTTTAAAAATTATGGCAGACATAAGACATTCTGCAAAAATTACCCCGGCAGCCTCCTGGAGCTGTTCAATCAAAACAAATGATTGGTAGCTGAAGGTGCCTTTGCCGGTAAGGTGAGCCAATATCATGAGCAGTACCGATATAGCGGTGCCGACGGTCAGTATGCCCGTCGGCATGCTTTTTTTTATGCGATTATACATATCTGACCAATCCTTTCTGTAAATAATCATACAACAAATCATGACAACATTCAATGATAAATTCTTTCCTTTGACGGCATTTTCTGTTGTAATATGTAAATTTTTTACAAATATGTAAAATTGTGTATAAAATTAGCAAACGGTTTTGCTTGTCTGAAAGCGAGGGTTGAGGTAAAATTATCTTGTAAGGAGAGTGCAGAAAATGAATAAAAAACTTTATATTTCAAGAAAAATTACAGGACTTTCGGGCAGACTTGATTATTATTTGACAGAGAGTACATATGAGGAAAGTAAAACAATTGTTTATGGGGTGGAGATAAATAAAATATCTGTCGACAACAGCGGAATAGAACAGATTAAGAAAAAATGTGTAAATGATTTGTCTGCTGACAGGGAGCGTGTATTGGAATTTTTGTACATGCTGGGAAACATGGAGGTTATGCCGGAGAGTCTCGAGGATATCGCAAAGGACCTTGTTAGTGAAGATTTTTTTATAAATTTTAATATTAGAGAAAAATCTGCCTGAAACGGCCGGCGGATTGGTCTTAGGGAGAAATCGGTTTCCAAACCATATTTTTAGTTTATACTACATCAAAAAGCACGGTAATACGCCAGTATTATCGTGCTTTTAATCTTTGTATAATTCTAAAAATCTGTATTCGGGAACTGCCTTTCACCACAAAAGTCTTTATTTTGAATACAGAATTAGGAAAAAACGCAAAGGAATCCCGGCGGATTTCAAGCGGTTTTGACAATATTATGTGCCAAAATAATGACTTTTTGGCGAATGATCCCTAAGACCAACCGCCGAACGGTGGATTTTTTGCGTTGTGTAGCTTGAATTGTCTATGGTGATGTGATATAATGATTTTACATGAACGGAGGTAATTGCAAGTGGTAACATTGATACTTGAGAGACATGGTCAAAGTGAAGGTAACAACTTGAAACTTTTTACCGGACATACAAATGTTGGACTGACTCCGCTTGGTATAGAGCAGGTGAAAAAGTCGGCGGAATACATAACACAAAATTACAAAATTGATAAAATATATTCAAGTGACCTAAAAAGGGCGGTTGAAACAGCGAAAATTGTGGCTGATAAAACGGGGCTTGAGATTATAAAAAGTGAAAAGCTTCGCGAACTTTTTGCAGGTAAATGGGACGGAACATCGTTTGAAGAAATAGGAAAAAATTACGCTGATGACTGGAAAATATGGTGCGATGATGTAGGAAATTCGAGGTGCAGCGGCGGTGAAAGTGTAAAAGAACTTGGAGAAAGGTTTTTGAATGCCATTACAAAAATTGCGGAAGAAAATGATGGCAAAACCGTACTTATAGCTACGCATGCGACACCAATTCGAGTTGCACAATGCCTGCTTGGTGGAAAATCCCTTGACCACATGAAAAATGTACCGTGGGGAGCAAATGCATCGTTAACGGTTTTGGAATATGATAAAGGTAATTGGAAACTTGTGAAAGTAAGTTATGATGAACACCTCGGGGAGCTTATGACAAATTTGCCAACTAAGATGTGAGAAGGACGGATATAATGGGAAGCTTTGGAAAGATATTGTTCATCTTCATCCTGAGGGCCGTGAAAAACTAGCAAGGGTTATTACCGATTATATCATTGAAAATATATGAAAAAAACAGGCATTTGCCTGTTTTTTTATATTTCAAGGGTAGAAAAAGATATGCCCTTATAATAAATTCGCAGGATGTCGCGATAATTCTTTCCATCGTCAGCATAAAATTTTGCACCCCATTGACTCATGCCCACGCCATGTCCGTAGCCCAAAACTTCAAAGTAAAAAGTATTATTGTTGAGTGTAAGATTATAATTGTGAGAACGCAATCCGAAAATCCGTCGCATATCAGTGCCTTTTAAGCTTTTGTTTCCTATGCGGCAGCTAAGAACTGCGCCACCGGTTGAACGAACCTCATCGCAATACCAGTCGGATGGGTTTTTACTAAGAGAAATTTCAGGATACTCAGCAGAAATCTTTTTGCGGAATTCTGATGATGAGTATTCGGCAGTTGTTTTATACCCGGGAGCATTAATATCCATTTTACTTTCTGAATTCTGAAGATAAGGAACACTACTGCCCCAGACATCTTCAGCACGCTCTGTGGTGCCGGAGGAAATAGCATAAAAAACCGCCGTAATTGGCTCGCCATTGTAGGTCATATATTCACCGGCGGTTTCGTTGACGGCTGTTGTTATTTTTGTCCAGTTTTTTTCGGCTTCGGATGATGCCCATTTTTCAAATCGATCTTTTTTTGAAATCCATGCCTTACAATGAGTGCTGTCAGTACAAACATCAGCACCTTTATGGCATTCTATTTTATTTCCACCCGACACTATTTTGTCAAGGATATAACTTCTTGAAGCAACTGCCTGGGCTTTGAGGGCCTCAAGAGGAAAACTTACAGGCATTTCTGCAGATACAACACCGAGCAGATATTCTTCAAGAAATATTTTTTCGACTTTGTCCTTATCTTTGAAATAAACATTGACAGTTCTTTTGGGAATTTTGGGGAGGCTTGATTTAATACTGTTTGTAGGTTTATAGCTGAAATTGAAAAGAACAATTGTAGGAATGAAGTATATTAAAAACAAAAATAAGATATATTTTAATATTTTTTTCATTTTTTCTGACACCCTTCCGAGTAAATAATATGAGAGAAATTTCAAAATAATGATTAAAAACTAGTTACAAAAAAGTTGACAGAAGAAAAAATAAATGATACAATAAAATATGTATATTTTTATAAGGTAAAAAGGGTGTTTTAATAAAAACAAAAAGAGCGAAAAGCATTGAAAACAGAGGGGTTGCCGGATTATGAGAAAATTAAAAGTGAATTATATTTTGATTATTACCATGCTTGTGTTTGCAGTTATGCCCACAAGTGTATTTGCGCTTTCCGGAGCAGGCTCACAGGCGGATCCGTATATCATTTCTAGTGAAGCAGATTTGAGGCTTGTTGAGGATGTGCCGGATGCATATTATAAATTGGGCGGTAATATAGTACTTTCGGCTTCGTGGTCCCCTATAGGAAGTGTTGCTAAACCTTTTGACGGCGTGTTTGACGGAGATGGTTTTACAGTTTCGGGACTTAATATTACGGTTTCTTCAAGTAACGCAGTAGCTGGTCTTTTTGCTTATAACACGGGAGAAATCAAAAACCTTAATGTGGAAATTGGAAACGGTCTAAATGTTACTGCAAATGAAAGTGCCTATGTGGGTGCGATATGTGGATATAATATGCGTGGTAGCATAACAGACTGCCATGTAGAAGGAAACATGACGGTTTCAGCATCAACAACAGAAAACACATCAAATGTTTATGTTGGTATGATTGCAGGAAAAAGTACCGGTAAAATTTCAAATACAAGTGCAAATGGTACAATAACCGTGAGTGCGACTGCAACGGCAGGAAACAGAACTATTTCTGACCCGGCTCAGATTTTTGTCGGTGGGCTTATAGGTCTTTCTACGGCAGCACAGGAATATAATTTTGCGATAGTTGATGTTCATGCAACGGCAACATCATACACCGGATATTCTGTGCCCGAAATTAAGGCAGGCGGTATTGTAGGTGAAAACAGCGGTAATATAATGGACACTTATGCTGCGGGTAATGTAACAGCGGCAGTAACAACTTCTGAAACAGAAGCTATAGCATATGCCGGTGGTCTTATCGGTAAAAACAGTGGTCAAATTACATATACAAATGCAACAGGTAATGTTGAGGCAATAACAAATGCGGTATCGGCAAAAACATATGCCGGTGGTCTTATCGGTTATAGCACCGGAAATGTTACCGACAGTTATGCAACGGGAATGGCAACTGCCGAATCCTCAACAGCAAGAGATACTGTCTATGCCGGTGGTCTTGTTGCGCTTGGAAGTGGTCTTATCTCAAATTGTTACGCTGTAGGTGAAGCAACAGCTACTGCAGCTGCAACAAATGCTATTCAGGGCGGACTTGTAGGTTATACAGCGGTTGCAGCAATAAATTCTTACTACAAAAACACTTCGGCGTACACACAGCTTGTGGGTTGTGGCACAGCAAAGACGGAAAGTGAACTTAGGCAGGAAACGACATATAGCGGATGGAACTTTGATAATATATGGAAAACTTCTGCAAACTATAACAGCGGATACCCATACTTGATAGATATATCTAATGTTTTGGTATCTTTCGCAGATGCAACATATGTATATGACGGAACGGAAAAAGTCATTACAGCTACAGAAATTGGCGAAAATGTGACTGTTGAGTATAAAAACAACAGAGCTACTGAAGCGGGCGTTTACAATGCGGTTGCAATTGTTAATTCTCCCGACCATTCAACAACAGTAATAACAGCTAAGCTTACAATTTTAGAGAAAGAACTTACAATTACCGGACTTAAAGCCAACGATAAGGAATTTGATAACACCACTGCAACAACAGTAGATATTTCAGAGGCGGTTATTGATGGTGTTATTGATGGTGACGATGTTCGTATTGATACTACGAATACAGTTGCAAACTTTGTAAGCAAAAATATTGGTGAAAACATTGAAGTAATTGTATCTGGAATTAGACTTACCGGTGCAGATGCAAACAACTATAAGACAGGCACCTACACACTGACCGCAAATATCTTTGAAGGTTCATTTGATAATGTTATTTTTGAAGGAAACGGTACACAGGCTGACCCGTATATTATTTATCACGAAGATGAACTTAGTGCAATAAAAGGGAATCTTACAGCTCATTTCAAACTTGCAAACAATATCTCACTGACAGGAAACTGGATTCCGATAGGTCGAGTAGGTAAAGCATTTGAAGGTTCGTTTGATGGTAACGGATATACTATCAGCGGTGTAAGTGTTGATCCTGAGATTAACTATACATATTCTGGTCTGTTCGGATATAATGCCGGAACAATCAAAAACCTCAATGTAGTTACAGAGGCTAATATTTATACTACTGCAGACAAAGCATATATTGGTGCAATTGCCGGATATAACAGAGGCATACTGACAAATGTCAGCGCAAGCGGAAACATAGAAACAAACCCTGCTTCAACATTTGTATATGTAGGTGGACTTGTTGGTATCAACGATGGAACAATAACATATTCTGATTCTAATGTAAACATATCTGCAAAGGGTTCGACAGTATATGCCGGTGGTGTTGCAGGTGAGAACAAAAACTGTATAGAAACAACAGGTTCAACAGGAACGGTTACTGTTACAGACTCCCTCTTCGCATATGCCGGTGGATTTACAGGTAATAACATTGGTACCGCAAAAAACAGTTATTCAACAGGAGATGCAGCGGTAATAGTTAGTGATATTGGATTTATGCTGAACGCCGGAGGTTTTGCAGGTCGTATTGAAGGTGGAAGCGTGACAAATTGCTACTCAGCAGGAGCACCTACAGTTTCAGTTGGAACAGCCGCATATATTCTTTCCGGAGTTACAGGTGGATTTACTGCATATAATGCAGGACTGATAACCGGTTGCTATTATGATAGCGATGTTTCAGGAATGACAGATATTGACAAAGGTACACCGAAGACTACGGCAGAACTTAAAACACAATCTACTTACTCAGGCTGGAATTTCGAGATATGGAGAATAACAGAGGACAAAAATAACGGATATCCGCATATTAAAAAGCTTTATACAATGATGGAAAATGCTGCTATTCAGTATAACAAGAGTACCGGCGTAATAACTGTAAATGCTTATACGGATATTGAAAGTGCATATCTGATCGCTGCAAGCTATAGCAGTGGAGCGCTTGTTGATATAGATATTATAGCCCCGGTAAGTGTTGCGGAAGGAGAAATACTTACAAGAACAGTTAAGGACGGTTTTAAAACTGTAGAGGGCGGTTCTGTCAAGGTTATGCTTTGGGAAAATCTTACAACAATCAGACCTCTTTGTTCGTTTGTAAGTGTTCAGATAAGATAAAACTCAAAATAAAGTTAGTCCCCGATTTCGTTTGAAATCGGGGACTGTTTATTATATATTATTTATCTGATTAGGATTGAACGGCGTTCCTTGAGCGCTTGTACATCTTCTTCGTTGCCAACGGGAATGAATTCTGAGCTGCCGCAGGAGGGGCAAATGAGGTATATTCCGCTGACAGAAATTTTAAGATTAATTTTATTGCTGCCACAAAGACAAATAATCCGCTTTTCGGAAGCTTTTTCCCCCAGAATTCGGAGTGCGTCGGTATTAAGAGAACCGTAAAGTTGACGAAAGTTGTCGTAATATCTATCAGTCAGTATCTTAAGTTCCTTGGAAAGCTTGTGCAATGCAATATCAACATCGTCGTGTGAACCGGTAAAAAATATATCCACCTTGTTGTTCTTACATCCATATGAAGCAATATTTTCTGAAAAAAAACTATTTGCTGAAATTGAATAAGCATGAGTTTCACTACAGGCAAAACAGTTAATACTCATATTAAATAAATCTCTTTTTTTTATAGATAAAATATGAGAATTACAGTATGGACAGAATAGCTCTGTTCCGGATGCAAACTGGAATCTATTTATATATTCAACAATGTTTTTGTTACAAATGGCACATCTTACACCGATACAGGTGTTTTTTAGTTCTATCATTTAATAATCTCAGCCTTTCGGTCAAATGTTTCCACCATTTTTTCTGGCATAATAAAATAAGTATTGTTGTGCAAGACCACAATAAATTCCGAAAATTTCCGGACCTGCTTTGCGTACATGAGCGAGGGAGGTGCAGCGATCAGGATAAAGTTTACACATGGTATTGTTTATCCATACATCAACAGGAAAAACCTCCATGCGCCCCAGGGCGAACAATAGTATGCAATCAGCAACTTTTTGACCTATTCCATTTATTTTAAGCAGTTCTTTTCTGGCAGATTGGGTATCCATAGAATCAAGAGAGGTAATGTCAACTTCTCCGGAATTTATTTTTTGGACTGCGTCAGCAATATATTTTGCACGAAACCCGGCTTTGATTGGGGATAGATCCTCGGCAGTAATTCCATGGAGAGCTTCCGGCGAAGGAAAAGAATAATATCCGTCAGAAAGATGTTCTCCAAAATTTTCGCATAAGGATGTGATAATTTTTTTTATTCTTGGTATATTATTGCTTGCAGATATTATAAAAGAAACTAATGTTTCCCATATGTCCTGGCGGAGAATGTGTATGCCTCCACCGGCAATGATGGCTTTTTCCATAACCGAGTCAATTGCAAGCGTTTTTTTAATTTCATGGTAATTGCCTGGAATATCAAAATATCCTTCCCATATACTGTGGTAATCTTCCAAAGATGTGTTAAAAAGAATAAATTTTCCGTCGGACATACATATATTAAGTACCTTACCGAATGCCACGCCGGTATATGTGTTGTCTGCTGTTTTATTCCAACGAAAACATTGACCGCACATAAAGGTTTGTTCAAGGTCAAAGTCCGTTAAATCGGTCAGATATACATTGTTGTTTTTGAATTCTGCCTTCAAAATTAATCACCCATATAAAGTATAGCAAAAGATGAATAGTTTTTCAAGTAAAATATAAAAGTGCCCGTGGGGGCACTTTTATATTTTAATCATAAATGGGTACTCTTATGTGCTGACCAACCGTCAAAGTATTGTTTGATAAATCGTTGAATTTTTTAATGTCTTTGATCTTACTGCGAACATCACCACTTGCGTACTCGCTTGCTATGGACCAGAGAGAATCTCCGGAAGTTACCACAACGGTTTTGTATTCTCTCTCTGATTCAGGAACATATGAAAGCGCCATTGTTGTAGCCTGAATAAGCATAAATATTGTAAGACTGAAAACCATTAGTGCTCTGAAAAGTTTGTTTTTATCTATTCTTTTTGAATGTGTCATTGTAGTCTCCCTTTCTAATGTCATTTATTTAAATAAGTATTCGAACATCTGTTTGATTATAGTATAACAGAACAAATGTTCGTTGTCAATAGTTTTTTGAAAAAAATCGAACAAATGTTTGACAAAAAATTTTTTTTATGGTATATTAAGATAAAAGGAAGGCGGTGGGGTGTGTGCCGAGAGTAAAAAAAGAAGGCATTGAAGAAAAAATTCTTGAGTTTATAGAAGTCTTTGTCCGCGAAAACGGATATTCGCCATCAGTTAGAGAAATTGGCAGTGCGGTAGGGTTTAAATCTTCATCGACAATACATTTATATTTGAAAAAGCTTGAAGAGGATGGAAAACTGTCGCAGGATTCCTCAAAAACCCGTTCAATAAAACTTCAGAGACTTGCGGAGGACAGAAATGACCTTTCGACAGATCATATGGTGATTCCGGTGATTGGTAGGGTTGCGGCAGGCGTTCCTATTACGGCGGAGGAAAATATTATGGACCTTTATGCAATGCCCACCTGTTTTTCGGGCAAGGGTGAGGTTTTTATGCTTAAAGTCCGCGGAGACAGTATGATTAATGTCGGGATTTTAGACGGAGATTATGTTATAGTTTCTAAACAGCCAGTAGCACACAATTATGAAATTATTGTTGCGATGATTGATGGAGAAGCAACGGTAAAACGCTATTTTAATGAGGGAAACAGAATTCGTCTGCAGCCTGAAAATGATGCTATGGAACCTATTTATTCTGACAGGGTAGAAGTTGTGGGCAAGGTTATTGGTGTATTCAGGACAACGGTTATATAGGAGAAAATTATGTCAGTATATGAACTTATTTTAAAAAGAAGAACAATAAGAAAATTCGAGCAAAAGCCCATTGAACAGGAAAAAATATTAAAAATGATAAATGCTGCAAGACTTGCGCCAAGCGGGGCTAATCTGCAACCGCTCAAGTATGTTGCTGTTTTGTCACCAGAGATGTGTGATAAGGTTTTTCCGCTGACGAGCTACGGAGCATATCTTAAGGACGGAAAGCCAAAAGATGGGGAAAGACCGACTGCTTACATTGTGGTTTTGGAGGATGAAAACATTAAAAAAACTGCAGGTGATGAAGTAGGAGCGGCTATAGAAAACATAATTCTGACAGCACTTGAGGAACAAGTGGCGTCCTGTTGGGTTGGAAATGTAAATCGCGGAGAGCTGAAGAAGGTTCTTGATATTGAGGAAAACCTGAAGATAAATTCAGTTATAGCTCTGGGTTATCCAATGCAACAATCGGAGGAAGTTCCGTTTGATGGAGATGTTAAATATTACCTTGATGGTGGTAAATTGTATGTGCCAAAGCGCTCCATGGAGGAAATTTTTAGGATAATATGACGAAAAGCGGGAGAATCCCGCTTTTTTTAATTATGGTTTATCACAATTGGTTGCAGCTGAATGCCTGATATAGCTGCTTCAAGAGCCGGCTGTATCATTGAAAAATCAGCAATCATTGAGGTTTGTTTTTTTATAGGGTCATCCTGACCGTAAGGGACAAAAAATATATTTTTGGAATTCTGAAGCTGACCAATATTGCGGTAGCTTGCTCCAAGGGCGTCGTTTGTTGAAATTGCAATCAGAAGTGGTCTGCCGTTGCGAAGGTGTGCTTTTGCCGCCATTGTGACGGCACTGTCGGTTATACCCGCGGCAAGTTTGGAAAGTGTATTGCCGGTGCAGGGTGCTATTATTAATGCATCCAAAAGCTTTTTCGGACCAATGGGTTCGGCATCTTTTATGGTGCATATTATTTCATTTCCGGTTAAATCGGAAAGCTGTGCACGAAAGAATTCTGCGCTGCCGAAACGGGTGTCGGTCGAAGCTGCCATTTCGCTCATGACTGGGATGACATTTACGCCTGCACGGACAAGTTGCTCTACTTGCTCTATGGCTTTTGCCATGGTGCAAAAAGAGCCTGTAACGGCAAAACCAACATCAAGACCGCTGATGTTCATTTTCATTCCTCCCTTATATTTCACTTAGTATGTTGGCTACGGTATCTTTAATAATTTTTCCAGCGGTTACGGGGGCAACTTTTCCTGGAAGAGAAAGTGCCCATATGGTTTTTATTCCAAGGGCAGAAGCGGATTCAAAATCCACACCACCGGGTTTTGAGGCAAGGTCTATAATTAGTGTTTCCTGGCGAATGTTTCTTAAAATATCATGACTGAAAATGCATGTCGGGACGGTGTTGAATATAATGTCAAAATTATGCACGATATCAGAAAGAACGCTGGTGCAAACTGCATGATAACCAAGTGATTCTATCCATGCCATATCACCTGATTTTCTTGCACTGCAGGTTACCTTTGCACCGAGAGAGTGCAGGTCGCGGGCAAGAATTTTTCCAATTCTGCCAAAGCCCGTCACAAGGCAAGACGAATTATGCAGAGTAAAGGGCAATTCCTCCATTGCAATGGCAAGTGCACCTTCGGCAGTCGGGACAGCATTTAAAACTGCAAAATCCTCTCTAATAGCATAGTCAACGGTGCGGATGCCGGTTCCCTCACATAGTTTTATAAGGCTGTTTGGAAGTTTGCCACCGATAACGGTTGCATCAGATGGTAGATGAGATATGAGTGCTTTGGCAGAAATATTGTCAGACCAGTAAGGGGTTATTATGTTCATGGCTTCGTTACATGGTGCAATTCCCAAAATTACCGTGCGTGAGTCAGATAATGCATCGCTAAGGCTTTCTGCAATATTAATGCCTTTAGGAATGTGACTATGGTCAAACCCGTAAACAGATACATCAAATCCGTCCTTTGTAAAAAAATCTGCCACTGTAACCTGACGCAAATCGCCACCGATTACGGAGATTCGTCTGCCCATAAAATTCTTCCTTTCCGGTAAATATTTCTATACTTTATAATATGCAAAATACG
>JAZROP010000011.1:0-10287 GCA_045648785.1 Clostridia bacterium
GGCAGAAAATGATTAATGACTTTGTACCTGAAAGTAAGTTTGGTTTAAAGTGCCCCTATTGGATGGCTGCGGAGTTTATAGTTATCCATAATACCGCTAATGATGCAAGTGCAAAAGCTGAAATATCGTATATGAAGAAAAGCAGCTCTGCGACAAGCTATCATTTTGCGGTTGATGATGTTGAAGTGAGACAAGCCATACCATTGGACCGTAATGCATGGCATGCAGGGGATGGTGAAAACGGCAAAGGTAACAGGAAAGGAATAGCAATTGAAATTTGCTATTCCAAAACGGGTGGAGAGAAGTTTTTAAAAGCGGAAGAAAATGCAGCAAAGCTTACTGCTCAACTTCTGATGAAACGCGGTTGGAAAATTAACCGTGTTAAAAAGCATCAGGATTTTTCGGGCAAGTATTGTCCACACCAAACGCTTGACTTAGGATGGAACAGGTTTCTGAAGAAGGTGAAAAACTATATGGAACTTACAACAGTAAATGATATTGTTGGGGAGCTTTCGGCGAGAGGTATTATATCCGACAAGGACCTTTGGCTGAAAAAGCTTGAAGAGGACGAGGATGCATACTGGCTTGCAAGAAAATGTGCAAATTACATACGCAAAGGGGGTGAAATAAGTGGATAAAATTAAAATTGCTGTTACCGGACTGTTTGCTGTGATAACGGCAAAACTGGGAGTTCTGGCTATTCCGGTGTACATATTGTTGTTTTTAAACATAGCAGATTATTCAACGGGAATTGCAGCATCATATTACAAAGGTGAAAAAATATGCAGTAATAAAGGATTCAGAGGAATTGCAAAAAAGATTTGTATGTGGCTTCTTGTTGCAATCGGTGTAATAATTGACAAAATGCTGGTATATACCGCCGCAGTAGCACACATACAATTATCAGTTTCTTTTGCGGCAGGTTGTTTTGCGGCAATATGGCTTATTTGTAATGAGGTAATTTCAATACTGGAAAACATAGGGGACATAGGAGTAAAAGTTCCGGGATTTATGGAAAAAATTATAGATGCAGTTAAAGACAAAATAAAAGATACGGTGAATCGCTGAAGAAAAAAACAAGTGGTTGTGAGATATTTATCTCACAACCACTTGTTTACTTAAATATTTTCATTGACTTGCGTTTTAATGCAGATAATACATTTTTCATAAAGAAAAAAACCACACGAATTTGATTTTTCAGGTTAAGACCTTGGTAATTATAGGTTAAAGGCATATTTTTCGGACCGGGAAACTTATTTTTGACTTTCTTTGATAGATTGTAAAGAAAAAAGTTTTCTCCTTCTATATTGTTGATGATATTTAACTCATGTGGCTTTTGTGAACAGGAAAAAGATTGTTCTATTTTAAAATCAAGATGTTTCCGGGACAGTAAATACCCGTATTCGGGCACAGGTTTGTGCCCGAATAAATCCACGGTCAATTCTTCTGACTGAATTCTCAGATATTTATTCAGGCTTAAATTTTCAAAAAACTGGTCATAAACCGCAGAGGATTGAGATATATCTGAAAAACAAAAATCTCTATCAAATGACTGGACGGTTGGAACCTGATAAGAAAGGTCTTTAAAAGCAGAATCGGAGTTTGTTCCTGCGTCGCATGAATTTGTTGTAAAAGAGCATTTGGGGTAGAAAAGAAATTTATCAGACGACAACATATATTTTAAAAAGTATTTCATCCAGGAGGTTTCCGGCCATGAAGATACCGAAGCAGGTACATCGGCGCTGGCAATGGTTTTACCGTAATTACTATCATACCATGCTCTGAAGCCTGTCCACTGTTCTTTTGTCCATGCCTGTCCCCACGATTGCGGAAATTTGAAGTACCAGTTATCATAGCCGTCCTCGATAGGGTAAAATGGTTCCGAGATTTGAAAATTAAATTTGTGATTATAAAGTGATACTCCAGCTATATATTTCTTGTCTTTGCAAAAGTTAAGGGCGGAGCAGGCATAGCTATAGAACATGGGTGATACAAAAATATCATCTTCGAGCATAATTATCGAGTCATATTGATTGACAAGATCTCCACATGCAAGGATGTGCGGACGGAGTCCAAGATTCTTATCACGATATATGATTTCTTTTTCTCCGTGTCTCCATTCGAAATCCTTTGCGGCTTTCAAAACTGCAAGGTTTTTTTTGTCATTTTCACTTTTTGCGTGATCGATACTAATTATAAGCTTAATATCATTGCAATTGTATATTGCTTTATCGAGCGAAGAGAGAAGCCTTTTAATGGAATTAACTCTGTTGTAGCCTATAGCTATTATTGCTGGTTTCATCTGTTCACCTCATTTTACTGTATTTCATATATAACTCTACCATAAATTGTGTAAAAAAGCAACAAGTAACTTGAATTATAAAAAAAGGTGTGTTATAATTTAAGTACAGACGGGTGTTATATTCTAATGGAGGAGTGACTAGTATTATGAAAATAGCTGTATTCGGTACAGGATATGTAGGCTTATCTATGGCAGTACTTCTGGCGCAGAAACATGAAGTGTGTGCTGTGGATATTATTCCGGAAAAAGTAGAAATGATTAATAACAAAAAATCTCCCATTATTGATAAAGAAATTGAGGTTTTTCTTTCGGAGAAAAAACTCAATCTTTTTGCAACCCTTGATGCAAAACAGGCATGTGATGGTGCTGATTTTGTTATAATTTCAACCCCCACAAACTATGATCCGAAAAAGAATTTTTTTGATACATCGTCGGTTGAAAGTGTTATAAAACAAGTTATGCAGTTTAACTGTGATGCGGTTATAATCATAAAATCAACTGTTCCTGTGGGATATACCGAGGAGATAAGCGAGAAACTTGGCTGCAAAAACATATTGTTTTCGCCTGAATTTTTAAGAGAGGGGCGGGCACTTTGGGATAATCTTTACCCCTCAAGGATTGTTGTGGGTTTCCCAAAAGGAAACGAGATGCTTGAAGAAAAAGCAAAACTGTTTGCAAATCTTCTGGCAGATGCGGCTGTTAAAGAGGATGTGCCCCAACTTTTTGTGAATTTGACGGAAGCAGAAGCAATAAAGCTTTTTGCCAATACATATCTTGCACTCAGAGTATCATTCTTTAATGAACTTGACACCTATGCGGAAGTTCGTAATCTCAACACAAAACAAATTATTGAGGGAGTAGGGCTTGATCCAAGAATAGGCAATTATTATAATAATCCGTCATTTGGTTATGGCGGTTATTGTCTGCGCAAGGATACAAAACAGCTCTTGGCAAACTTCGAGAATATTCCAAATAACATAGTCAGGGCAATAGTTGATGCAAATACAACCAGAAAAGATTTTATTGCTGAAAGAATTCTCGAAAAGGACCCTAAAACAGTTGGTATTTACAGACTTACAATGAAAGCAAATTCCGACAATTTCAGACAATCTTCAATTCAGGGTGTTATGAAAAGAATTAAAGCAAAGGGCGTTGAGGTTGTGGTTTATGAACCGACGCTGAAAGAAGAGTTGTTCTTTAATTCGAGGGTGATAAAGGATATAAACGAATTTAAACAAATATCAGATGTTATCGTTGCAAACAGATATAACGAAGAAATTGAAGATGTTCTTGATAAAGTTTATACAAGAGACCTCTATTTCAGAGATTAAAGAATAAAGTAAAACCGCCTCGCAATCCTAACGGATAAGAGGCGGTTTTTGTATGAAGAGATTTGTGTTTTTAGAATAATAATGGATAAGGCGTAGAGTTATTTTTTTCCCTTTGGACAGTTTTTTACACAGATTCCGCAGACGACACCTCTGCCAATATGCTGAAAATTCTTTTTCATATATTCGGAGCAAGCCTGCCTGTCAAGCGTTTCGGTTGGGTTTTCAAGATTGAATGGGGCAGAGCTTATAGCCATTGCGGGGCACAGTTTGACGCAAATATCACAATCACCGCAAACATCTCCCGTGAAAGGCTTGTCGACAGGGAGGGCTAAATCAGTAAGAATGGTGCCGAGTCTTACGCGGGGACCAAATTTATGCGAAATAAAAAGTCCGCTTCGTCCAATGCCGCCAAGTCCGGCTAGCCTTGCAGCTGTTTTATGCTGAAAAAAGCCACTGTACCCCGAAATGCTCTGAGATGCAGCGACAGGTATATATCTGCCACCAAACTTTTCAAGTTCCATCCCGGTTTTCAGGAGAATACTGTCAATATGTGTATTTACAGTTCTGTAGTGGTGAAAATACACATGAGTTGGGGCATCTTTAATGCCGTCAATTACCGCATCTGAAAGTTTAACCACAACAGATATAGCATATTTAAAATCAGGGCTGCCGGTGACTTTTTCTGCACACTCTTCGCCGATAAAAGCAAATCCTGTGTCATGACAGCCAAAGGAAAGTATTTTTTCTTTTAATTCATTCATGATAATTATCCTAAAATCCAGTTGAGGAATGGTGCAGCTCCTGACACAACAAGGTAGTATGCGGCAGAAACAATTACCGAAGCTATTGCAACACCGAGAGTTATTGCCGGAAGTGCATATTTTAAACGCATATCCAGCAGTGCAGCAATGAGCGCTCCGGTCCAGGCTCCTGTGCCGGGCAGCGGAATTGCAACGAATATTACAAGTCCCCAAAAATTGCTTTTAACAACCTTATCTGATTTTTTGAAAGCCTTTTCTTCAAGCCTCTGTACAAAACTTCGGAGAGAACCAAGCTTTTTGAACCATTTAAAAATTGGGCGTATAAACAATAGTATAAATGGAATGGGTAGAAGATTGCCGATTATTGTGAGAGTCATAGCAAGAGGGAGATTTATTCCTGAGGCAAGCGCAAAAGGAAGTGCGCCTCTGAGTTCTATAACAGGTACCGTGGATATTAAAAATGTCCAAAGCTCGGCATATTGTTTTAAAAATTCTATCATGAAAAACAACCTTTCAAGATCAGGTGATATATGGTGCAGGATTAACTTTAACACCATTTATAATAACCTCAAAATGAAGATGAGGACCGGTTGAATAACCGGTGCTGCCAATGGCGGCTATTGTTTCACCGCGGGAAACTGACTGACCCACCTGAGCGTAGATTTTACTGCAATGTGCATAAAGGGTAGACATACCATTACCGTGGTTCACGATAAGATAGTTGCCGTAACCATAGTTGCCGTAGATAACTCTTGAGACGGTGCCGGTATCTGCCGCAACAATAGCATTTCCTGTTGCGATGGCAATATCCATACCGGTGTGGTTATTTATTTTTGTTTCCGAACGGTAACCAAAATTGCTGGAAATATATCCGCCTGCGGGGACAGGCCATTGAAGCTGACCTGAGCCCTTACGAACTACATTGTAGCTTCCGGAAAGTGCCGAGGCTGCCCGTCTGGTTTCCTCTTCCTGCTGACGGATTGCTTCTTTATATTCGTTAATATCTTTAGTAAGCTCGTTCATAGCAGATTGTTGCTCAGCTGCCAAAGCATCAAGATGGGATTTTTGAGAGGAAAGCAAATTTCTCGACTGTACCTGCTCATCTTTTTTTGCAACAATTATTGCTTTTGCGTCCTCGACCTCTGTTTTAAGTCTTGAAATTTCATTCATCATATCACGGTCGTGGTTTATAATGTTACTGACAAGGGTTAAACGGAGTAGAAAATCAGAAAAACTGTCTGCACCTAAAATAACATCAAGATAGCTTGTTGAGCCACGATACTGAAGTGCGCGCAAGCGTGTTTCAAAGTTACCTTTTTTTACAACAAGCTGAGAATTTAACTGGTCTATTTTTTCATTCTGCTCAGCAATCTCTGAGTCAAGGGCGGAAATCATATCGTTTACTTCATCAATATCACCCTGCAAAGCAGAAATTTGCTGGTCATAGGCCAGCTTTTTTTCTTTTGCACTGGCATATTTTTTATCTGCCTGAGTGAGCTTTTTCTGAAGCTCAGCACGCTTTTCGGCAGGCGTTAGGGCACTGCCGGAAAAAGCCAAAGCAACTGATAAAAAAACTATTAAAAGGGGTTTAAGATATTTCATCTTGAGCCTCCAGGTTATACACTTAAATATTTTCTGACGGAAAGGGTGCTTCCGATTGCACCGATTACGCCGCCGGCAAAAATGAACACAACTATTAGAAGCGCTGAAATTACGCCAATTTCAACAAGGTTAAAAAGTCCAAAAAACGAAGTCCACCAGCTGAAAAATGCACCATATGCAAAGCGGGCGGGGAGGTAGGCAATAAGACCGCCTATAATACCGACGATGGTACCTTCAATGATGAACGGACTACGAATAAAACGATTGGTTGCTCCTACCGATTTCATTATATCAATTTCGCGTTTTCTATTCATGAGAGTAAGCTTGATTGTGTTGGAAATTATAAAAATTGCAACAAGTGCAAAAACTATCATAGCAATAATGCTTACATTTCTTGCGATGCCTGTAAATGAAATAATTCCGTTTAAAACATCGGTTCTGTTGGAAACCATAACAATGCCCGGAATTTGAGAAAGTGCCTGTTCAACAGACAAAGCACTGTCCACATCAACAAGGGAAATCTTGTAGTAATAATGGAGGGGGTTATCATCTTCAAGTCCGGCAAAAAAAGCTGCATCATCATATGTACTTTCCAGACTTTTTAGTGCTTCCTCCTTGGTGGCGAAAACTGCTGACTTTATATTTTCTACAGCTGAAATATCCGACTCAAGAGCGCGGGCAGCATCTTCGGAATATGATAAGTCCACAAATGCGTGAACTTCAAAGCTTGCCTCGAGCTGCTCTGAGATAAAGCTCAGATTTGTGCCAAAAACTATTGCAAGGCCTAAAAGAAGCATTGAAAAAATAATTGTGGATACACTGATGATTACCATAAGCTTGTTGCGGAAAATGCCGGAAAAAGCCTGTTTAAGATAGTACTTAAAATTATTAAACATAGCTGATTTCCTCCTCCGGACAGTTTACAATACCATTTTCTATGCAAATAACACGCTTTTGCATTTGGTCGACAATATTCTGGGCGTGAGTAACCATTAAAATGGTGGTGCCCTGCTTGTTTATATGATCTAAAATGGACATAATTTCCCATGCAGTGTCATTGTCCAGATTACCTGTAGGCTCGTCTGCAATAAGAATATGAGGCTTGTTTGCAAGTGCGCGTGCAATACCTACCCTTTGCTGTTCACCGCCCGAGAGCTGATCCGGATAGGATTTAGCCTTGCTGGTAAGTCCCACCATGCCTAAAACATCGGGAACGCGTCTGCGGATTTGTCTGCTGCTGGCACCAACAACTTCCATTGCAAAGGATACATTTTCATAAACTGTTTTTTTGGGAAGAAGGCGGAAATCCTGAAAAACTATTCCCATACTTCTGCGAAGGTAGGGGATTTTTTTTGCAGGAAGAGAGGTGACATCAAAATCGGCAACGGTAATTTTACCGCTGTCGGGAGACTCCTCACGAGTAATTAGTTTGGTAAGAGTAGATTTACCGGCTCCACTGGGTCCGGTAATAAAAACAAATTCGCCTTTGTTTATGTGAAAAGTAGCGTCATTTAGTGCAATGACACGGTCTTCGTATATTTTGGTAACATTTTGGAAAAGTATCATATTAAAGACAATCCTTTTTTAAAATTTTACTGCATTTGAAGAAAGATATTTTTTTACCATCATTGCAACTTTAAAGGTAACCGCCTGGTCAAATTCGCGCAGGTCAAGACCTGTGACCTTTTCAATCTTGTCCAGTCTGTAAACAAGGGTGTTTCTGTGGACAAAAAGCTCACGCGCGGTTTCAGATACATTGAGATTGTGCTTAAAGAATTTCTGAATGGTTAGAATAGTTTCCTGGTCTAAAACATCAAGAGTTTCTTTTTTGAATACTTCTGTGAGGAAAAGCTCGCAGAGTGTGGTCGGAAGCTGATATATCAGTCGACCAATACCAAGGTTTTCGTAATTTATAATCTGTTTGTCGATATCAAACACTTTGCCAACCTCAAGAGCAACCTGAGCTTCTTTATAGCTCAGTGCAAGGTCACGGATGTTTTCACATACGGAACCGATACCCACATAAACCTTAACAAGTGCCTCGGTATAGAGGGTATCAACAATAGATTTAGCAATTTTTTCAAGGTCTTTACCGTCTGTTCCGTCTTTAACCTCACGGACAAGAGCAAGATAGTGCTCATCTATATTAATGATGAAGTTCTTGCCTTTTTCCGGGAAAAGATTCTGCAGAATGTCATAAATTGAGAAGTTTGCCACACCGGCAGTCTGGATTATAAACACAACACGGCTTACATCCACCGCAAGGTGAAGGTCTTTTGCTTTTATAAGAATATCGCCGGGAAGGATATTATCCATGAGAATGTTTTTTACAAGATTTGTCTTGTCATATTTTTCATCGTGAAGGGTTTTGATATTGGAAAGAGTAATGGCAAGAACGCTGCAACATGTTCTTGCAACCTCATCCGAGCCTTCACAGAAAGTAATAAATTCAAGCTTGTTGCGATTACCAACAGGCTTGTAGGTAAATCCATTATAGGAATAAAATGCGTTGGGGTCGGAATACTTTTTCAAAATAAAATCAATAGTTGCTGAATCGAGTATTCCGTAAGTGCACGCGGTAAGACTGCCGTTTGAATCAATAACTCCCATACGGCGGTTATATAAATCCTTTAACTGTAATATGACATTCTGGTAAATTCTACTCATAGAATTAATCCTCCTCTGTAGAAAGTAGTTGCAGTGTAAAAATAATCATTCATTATATATCATAATATTTTTTTTCAGATTTTGCAATAGGTTTTTTTATTATTTTTACAAAAAAAACGAAAAATCTTTAAAACTTTTGTTATTTTAATCCAAAAATCGGGCAAAAAATTAAAAAATCTCTTTACTATACCTGTAAAATGTGTTATCATATATAATAAGAAAATATGTTTAAAAAGAGGTGCTTAGTTATGGCAGAAAAAATACTTACTTTCAAAGGAAAACCGTTAATCAGACGCGACGATAAAATATATTACGGTAGCTTTGATGATGATTTCATAATCGAGATGACAGTTATGGATACAAAGTCGGAACTCGGACATGAGGTTGCCGGAAATATTCTTATCGAGCTTAAGGATAACACAAAAACAAAGGATAATCTTGTTAAAAAAGCTGAAAGAAACGGATTCTATAAAGCTATGGACATAGCTGAATTCTGGCTTCTTGATGCACTTGGAGAGGTATAAAAAATGCTTAGAGAAGATAATCTTGCTACTTTATCGGACTTTTATGAATTTACAATGCTTGATGGTTTTTTAAATTCCGGCAAGCAGGATACCATTGCTTGTTTTGACGCTTTTTTCAGGGAAGTTCCCGATAAAGGCGGATTTGTTATAGCGGCAGGGCTTGAAAGTATTGTTAATTATCTTAACAACCTTACATTCAGTGAGCAGGATGTTGAATACTTCAGGCGCCTTAATATGTTCAGCGATAAATTTATTGACTATATCAAAAATTTTAAATTTTCCTGTGATGTCTGGGCTGTTCCAGAGGGAACACCGATGTTCCCGGGTGAGCCGCTTGTGGTTGTTAAAGGACCTGTAGGTCAGGCACAGATTATTGAAACCATGCTTCTTTTATGCATGAACCACCAGAGCCTTATTGCAACAAAAGCGAACAGAATTGTCCGTGCAGCCGGCGGCAGAACGGTTATGGAATTTGGTGCAAGGCGCGCCCAGGGTTACAGTGCGGCTGTACTTGGCTCAAGAGCTGCATACATAGCAGGTTGCAGTTCAACATCCTGTACCATTACAGACAGGGAATATGGTATTCCCGTTTCAGGAACAATGGCACACAGCTGGGTAACACTTTTTGACTCCGAGTATGATGCATTTAAAGCATATGCTGAGCGTTATCCGGACAGTTGTGTGCTGCTTGTTGACACCTATAATGTTTTAAAAAGCGGTATCCCGAATGCGATTAAAGTGTTTGATGAGGTGCTTAAACCCCTGGGCAAGCGTCCCGTCGGCATCAGGATTGACAGTGGTGACATAACTTATCTTACAAGAAAAGTAAGAAAAATGCTTGACGATGCAGGCTATACCGATTGTAAGATAGTTGCCTCCAACTCGCTGGATGAATATATTATCCGTGATGTTATTATGCAGGGAGCACAGATTGACTCTTTTGGTGTCGGTGAAAGACTTATAACATCTAAATCTGAACCGGTGCTTGGCGGTGTTTATAAACTTTGCGAAACTGAGGAAAACGGAGTGGTTTCGCCAAAAATAAAAATCAGCGAAAATGTTACAAAGGTGACGACACCATGCTTTAAGCAGGTTTACAG
>JAZROP010000012.1:0-47649 GCA_045648785.1 Clostridia bacterium
AAACGTAAATTAAAACGGACATCCATAGAGGGTGTCGGTTTTTGATTTGGCGGAGAAGGTGGGATTCGAACCCACGTGCCCGTTAAGGCAAACGCATTTCGAGTGCGCCCCGTTATGACCACTTCGATACTTCTCCAAATATGAAATTGTTTTATATGTCAGCCCTGACAAATTTGACAAACTGATAATTAAGGCAAATATCAGGGCAAAACAAGCAAAAATTAGTTAAAAATAGAATTACAGAAACCGCATAAAATCAAGGGTTTCAGGCTACGGGAGTTCCGTTAGATGTAGAAGCTTTCGAGTGCGGACCCTTCAATCACTTGGATACATCTCAGGATATGTTAAAAACAAATGAAAAGTCTGTTTTTGGTTAGAGAGTGGGAGATGATTTACAAATTATTATATCATGGTTGAATATAATTGTCAATGCTTAAAAAGAATAAAATAAAGTATAAATTAGCATAAAAAAATTGTAAAGTAATTAAAAATACTGTAAGCGGTGCAAATGCTTTGAAAATCAAGAAAAAAAATAATTTAAACAAAAAAATAGTAATAAAAAATGCTAATAAAAATAGAAATAATCCTATTGCTAATGGTATATGAAAGTGTTATAATAAAATGTATATGAGTGTAAATATGTCTTGGGTGGTGTTTTTTTGCTTAATTTGTTAATTACAAAAACAGAATCTTTGCATGACATTTTTACAGATTTTATAGATTGGGGAAAGTATGGAACAACAACAGATGTAAATAATTTTATAAAATTGCCGTACAAGAACTCATACGATATAGATTTTATAATTGCAGATATTGAAACAATTGTAAAAAATAATTATGAACTTTATTTGCAGATGGTTGAAAAAGATCTTGCGACACGGTTAATTGTTGTTGGCGAAGCAAAAAAAAATGAAAATCTTTCCTATGTATTATGTAATGGTATAAAAGGATATTTTTCAGATTATGAGAAAGCAAAGATAGAAATTGTTGAAATTTTCGAAAGACGCATAGCTGATAAGCAAAAGGAGAGATTATTTGCAGAACATCTGATTGATGGTTCCGTGGTTAAAAAAGTTAAACAAGCACTTGAAAAAGGGGACAGCAGATTTCTACAAAAAAATCTCGTTTTGGGAAGTAAAGTTTTTCCGGTAAACATTTCATTATTAAAAGGATATTATTCCTTAATTGTGAAGACAGTTTTTGAGTTTGCTGAAGAAAAAGGTGTTCGACATATCGAAAAGAAAGATATCTTGGCGGAGCTTCTGCAAAAGAATGATTTTGAATCATTAAAAGACTATGCAGTAAAAAAAATAACAGGAATCATACATCTTGTTGAAATGAATAAAAAGAACCAAAACAAAATGGTTGCTGAATATATTAAAGATTATGTAGATGAAAATTATATGAAGCAGGATACCAACGCGGGTAATATTGCTGAAAGGTTTGGTGTTTCTAGTTCGTATATTGGAGCGCTATTTAAAGAACAGCAGAAGACAACTATTACCAAATATATTACGCAACTTAGAATTTCAAAAGCAGCAGAGTTGCTTACAGGAACTAAATTACAAATTCAACTAATTTCAAAAAAAGTTGGTTATAGTGACCAGAACTATTTTGCTCGGATATTTAAAAAGCAGACAGGTTTGTCTCCGGGAGAATATCGCAGTAACAGTAATAGTTCACAATAATAAGATAAAGTATTTTAATTAAGGTGGAGGTTAATATGAAAAGACTACTCACAACGGTACTGGTACTCGCGATGATCACAACGATGTTTTGTGTATATCCCGTAGTTTCCGCAGCAGTTGAACCAACAATGGAAGTTTCTATTGTGAATAATGCATCTGCCAATGACCCCATAAGTGCAACATTTACAAATGTAAGTGATGCAAAATGGGTTGTTTGGTCAATTAAAGCTGATTCTACTGGTGAATATGTTTTTGTTGATGAAAAACGAGGTAACAAAGTTGCGGCAGAAGGTTTCAACTATACTTTTAGTGCTTCTGAGACAGCGTTAAAGTCACTTGTAAACTTTACAGTTGAAGCAAAAATTACCGGTGCTGACGGAACAGTAACAACCCTTACAACTCCGGTTGTGTATCGCTCATTCGGAGAGGTGCAGGGAATAATAAGAGATGTGCTTGCTGATCCACAGGTTAAAACAATTTCGCAGGCGAAGGATCTACTTATGTTTACCTTACCTGAATATTATTTAACATCATATGATGCGGATATAGTTGCAGCACTCAGAACAACATTTGCAACTGCTTTGGCAAATCCGTATAATCCGGATGATGTTTCTACACACATCGATCCTAAGACATTTGCTGATGAGATTATTGAGGAAGTTCTTTTAGCAGCAATTAACTGTAACAATAAGTCGGCTATAGCAGATCTTTTGAATACTTACTATGCTGATGTTACAATTAGTTTAACAGACAAAGAAAAAATTTGGTATGATGCTTCTGCAAAAAAAGATGATATAGCTACAAAACTTGCTACCTATGAATATGCTACTGTTGCAGATTTTACAAGTCAGTTTAAGTCTTTGGCTTTCCTTGATAAATTATCTTCAACAAATGCTGTTGGTAGAATAGAGTTCCTTAGAAATAACAATAATACATATTTAAATTATGGAACAGCTACAACAATAACAGGTGGTACTGTAACAAACCTCGATTTTGTAACATACGACACACTTGCAACAACTGATACAAGAAAAGAATATGCAGGTGCGTATATGTCAGGTACATATAATAATCTTGATGATCTTGAAACAAGATTTGCAGATCTCTTACTTGCTCTTCCTGGAATTAATGAACCTGTAGCAAACACTCCATCAACACCATCTACTCCTTCCGATGTATCTGTAGGAGGCACGGTTTCGGTTGGTCTTGTTAATCCTATTGTGGGTGAAAATGCCCTTCCGTTCACAGACCTTGATGATGTCGAGTGGGCAAAAGAAGCGATTCGTGCACTTTATGTTGAGGGAGTAATTGACGGCGTATCTGCTAAACAGTATCTCCCGAATGCTAATGTAACAAGAGAACAGTTTGTAAAAATAATTGTTAATACATTTGGTCTAAAAGGATATGGTGTTGTAACTTCCTTAACAGATGTAAACCAGAATGAATGGTATGCACCATTCATCAATATTGCTGTTGAACTTGGCATTATTAATGGTGTAAGTTCTACTGAGTTTGGTGTCGGTCAGAACATCACAAGACAGGACATGACAGTAATTATGCACAGAGTTGCTAAATATATTGGTAAAGATATTACTTCAAAATCTTCTAAAAAGCCTACAGATATGAGTTCTGTTGATGCTTATGCAGAAGAAGCTGTTATATCCCTCTATCAGGCTGGAATCATTAATGGTGTTGCTGAAGGAGTATTTGCAGGATGGCAGACGGCAACAAGAGCACAGGCAGCAAAACTTTGTTATGACCTGAGAGAGTCAAAATAATGAAATGGATTTAAAAAAGGCGTATAACATTTGTCGAAAAAATTTGAAACTCATTTAGAAAAATATTCGCTTTTTGTTCCTGAAGTTGGAACAATAAAAAGTGGTGACTATTATGAAAGAGAATGAAAAACTCCGCTTATAAACAAGTGGACCTGGCTTGGTTCTTTCGTAACAGGGGTTGGACTTTTATTTTATAAGATTGAAAAGAAATCCGAGTCGCTAAAATGGACAAATAAATTCCGTTATGAATATCAAAAAAAACCTTTGGTAAAGGAATGACATACATGCACGATCTTGGATTTCAATATATGCCATACAGCGTTGAGATGTACAGACTTACAGGTGATCCGATCCACAAAGAGGACGCATTAAAAGCGGCAGACGCGCTCCGTAAGAGGTTTGACATTAAAGGCGGGTACATAGAAAGCGTGGTTAGAACTTGATGGCGGTGAAGAAAATCACAGCTTGATGATTGCTGACTAAACAATGAACAGTTCGCTTCTATTCTGGGCATGGCAGGAAACGGGCAAGTTCTATTATAAAGATATTGCCGAAAAACGTATTGAGCTTACTAAAAAAATTCTTAACAAATGGATTGAAGAAAATAATAAAAATAATCAGTATCTTATTCCTGTCTGGGATTTTAGACTTCCAGCGGAAACACCTACAATCGGATGTGGTACAAAGGGTCCAAGCAGATGGGATTGGGATGAAAAAGACATTGCAAACTTAAAAATTAATGTCGATTCTTCTGCAGCAGCAATAATGTGTTGTGCAATTCAGCTTATAAATGAGCTTGAGCCCAATGCAGAGCTGATGGAATATGGCGACAAAATGCTTCAAAGTCTTTACAATAACTGCTTAAGCACAGACGAAAGCATTCTAGGACTTATTGGCAGACAAAATGGTTGCAATGACTATACAACATATGGGGCCTTGTTCTTTATGGAAGCTCTTGCAAAAAGGGTTTATGGAACCCCTGTTTGTTGGTATCAGCCAAAAAACAATTAACCCTAAAATATATTAAACTTTTCAGACTCACTCTGCCATGTTGCAGAAGAAAGGGGACTACAATGAAAATTAAAAAACTTCTTTCACTGTTAGTTGCACTTGCGCTTGTATGCTCATTCATGACAATGACCACAGTACAGGCGGCTGAAGATGAGTTTGCAATACTCAGAACACTGGGTATAAACACAGACTTCAGTGATGACACAACACCCATTACAAGATATCAGCTTGCTGAAATTGCAATGGAACTGACAGGACTTTCACCGGAAGAAGATGGGCAACCTACTTACCCTGATATACCGGTGAAACACAAATACTTCCCGATGATTAATGCTGTTACAGTAAATGGCCTTATGGGCGCACTTGCTGACGGTTCTTTCTCACCCGATGCTCCTGCATCAGCTATGGACGGCGGTCGTGTTCTGCTTTCTGAACTGGGCTACACAGCTTTTGCAGTTCAGGCTGGATGGACTGATGCTCAGTACAACAGTAAAGTTCAGAGCCTAGGTTTAATGAGCGGCGTTGATGCTTCCGAGGGACTTACTGCAAGAGGCATCGGTAAAATGATGGTTAACATGCTTACTAAAAAAGTTATGGAAATCGTTGCTGTAGATGCTGAGGGCGTTAAATTTAGAGAAAGTAATCTTACATATATTGAAAGTAAATATGGTTATGTGATTAAAACTGGTGTTCTTCAGGCTAATGGCTATGCAAGTGCATCCGGTTGTGCTACAGTAACTACCAAACAGGCTGTTATTGATGGTGTTTTATATAAAACAGATGGTCGTGACTTTACAAATTATGTAGGTTATAATGTAAGATTTATTTTAACCAGTGAATATGAAGATGGTCGGATTATTCACATGGAAAAATACAGAGGTTCAGATGAGCTTGTTATAGATGCAGACGATATACTTTCATATAGTAGTAATACATATACCTATGTGGATGAGACCGGCTCTTCAGAAACAGTTTCATTCTCATCAGCTGCAAGAATTGTTTTAAATGGTGAGAATGTTAATCCTGTTAACGACAGTTATTTTACACCTGATGTCGGTAAAGTTACTCTTGTTGATACAGATGCTGACTATACATATGACCTTGTAAACATCACATCAAAGGTATATATTAAAATTTCAGGTACAACTGCTAATGCTGTTAGTGACGGTTTAACCGGTTCATCTATAGACCTGAGAGATAAAGAGACATATATTTATAAAAATGGTATGGCAACAGACCATATGTCACTTTCACAGGACGGTTACGCAGAATTTTCTACAGGCGCTATTAAATATACTACTGTTCAGGGTAACGTAATTATGCAGCCTGATGTTGTAAACTCTGAAGTACTTGTAATCAATGAAATTGATACTACAAGAGTAACAGGTCTGATCTCAAAAAAACGCGTTGATGCCATTGGCATTGAGGGAACAGTTTATGAAATGAATGATTACTACTATGATCTTGTAAAGAGTGGTTATGTAGACCCGCTTGTTCTTGGCTCAACAGCTACACTTGTTCTTAATAATAAAAATCAGATTATTGATGTAGTGGATGTTGTTTCGGAATACGCAAACTCTGAAGTTCCCAAGAAATACGGTTATATGACGGGCATAGGCAAAGCTCGTGGTGAAACAGAGCAGGCAGTTGTTAAAATTATTGATCTTGAAACCATGACTGTAGTAACATATGAAACAGATAAAGAATGTAGATATAATGGTAAAAAGTTTGAATATAGCAAACATGTTCCATATAATTCATCCAACACAACTAATACATGCTTCTATCTGCCGGATGGTGAATTTAAACACCAACTTATAAGATACGCTCTTAATGAAGAAGGAAAAATTTCCGAAATTTATCTTGCAGTTGACAGAGCACATAAGTATGTTACAAAACATATTCTCCCGGCTTCATATAAAGATATTGTGCCCGAAACAACAGTAGATTACTATCTTGGAACATCTCCTGCATTTGTTTCAAACTCCGACTATGATACTTACTACAACGGTTATGATAACAACAACTTCACACTTGACGGAAATGGTTATCTTTCCGCCCGTAGTTCTATAGACGGTCTCTACCAGATTACTGGAGCAACTATTCAGCTTAGAATCCCTGTAGATAAAGGCGATTATAGTACCTTTGCGAATGTTCAAGATCCTAAATATTGGCAGGTTGAAATTTCATCTCCTAAATCTGTTAGTGCTGATACTCTTTTGAATCAGTCTATGACTGAGCAAAGTAAATGGTCATATCTTGCATTGTACGATTGCTCGGAAAAATTTGTTCCTGCAGTTGCAATTAAGTATGTAAAGTTAACTCCTGTTACTGGTAACGAAGCTGTAGCTGGTACAGAATTTAGTGAAAACAGATATAGCGAAAGTCGTCGTTATTACTATGTAACAGATGTAAATGTAGTATTTGATGAAGCAACTTTTGGAGAAAAGGTTGAAGTTACAGGCGTTGCTGGTGTAAATGGTGGCACATTAACTACAAAGAAATTTATTCCTGCAAAAGAAATTCTTGAATCTACAGTTAAGTATACTCGTATACTTACAGGATATAACTATCTGGAACATCTTAAAACACCAGATAACTACCAGCAGAAATCATCCAAAAACTGGAATGAAATCAAGGTTGGAGATATTATTGAAGTTTTACTCAATACAGCAGGCGAAGTTGGCGGCTTCAGAATTGTTGTAGATGGTGACATAATTAAGGATTACGATAATCTTGTTCCCGGTTTCGTTTCCGGCGAAAGAATTGATGACGAAATGGGGTATCACCGTGTAAACCTTGGTTACTGTGTAAAATCATTTGGTGCAGATGGTGCAATTATTAACATTTTAGGACCCAATGGTGGTGTTGATGGTCTTAAGAAAGTTACATCTCTCAACTATACACCTGGTGGTAACAATTCCATTAAGGGTGCTGCAATGATTATTCATACAAAATCCAAGACGGTTGAAGCAGCTACACTTGAAGATATTAAAGTTGGTGACTGGGTAATGTACAGAAGAAACACCGGTACTGTTGTTGAAGTGTTCATCATCAGACCTTAATCTTTAACATAAAACAGAATCAACAGCCTCAAAACGGCTGATAAGCTCAAAACAACTCCTCTTTAATAAGGCGGACTTTATAAAATCTTTTTTGTCCGCCTTCCCCTGGAGGGGAGTGCTAACCTAAATTAATACAGGAGGATTTCTTATGAAGAAAATTTTAGCACTTCTTCTCATAGCTACTCTTCTTCTTGGAATTTCTGCTTTTGCAACAGAGGTTGCTCCAGTAGCAGAAATTGTATCTGAAGAAACCGTAGTTCAGGAAGAAGTATCCATGGATTATTATTCTACTCCGGCTCCTTCAAAAGTTTATTTCCACTTAGACTTTGAAGATTATGCTTCAGTAGAAGAGTTTTTAACAGAAGCTGTTATTCCCAGCGTTCCTTCAACTCAAAACGCTGTTACATTAAGACAGCATGCTGCTGATAATTCAACAGCTGAAAAGAAAGCAACAATTTTTTCTAAAGCAACAACTTCATCTAAAATTGAAATTGTTGATAATGATTTGGGTGGCAAATCACTTGCTATTCGTGATGGAAGTACTTTTTATTTTGTTCCGGAAAATGCTTGGAACAGTAAGATAAACAGCGATGAATCCTTTGTAATATCTTTTGAAATGGCATCGGAGGGTTTAACTTTTGATGATAAAAATCAATGTACGGTTTATAATACTTCCGGTAGCTGGTGGTTCCAAGAACCTGCCGAGGGCGAAGAAATTACTGTAAAAAGTTCACGGCAGCCCTTTACATCAGCTTACGGTAGATATGAGGATAATTACTTTAATATTGCTTTGCAACCCTATAACAATCAAACCGGTGTAAAGAATAATTATGTTCCAACAAAGGAATCACACACAGTTGCACAGGCTGTAAAATACAAAGTAAATAATTCAAAACCTGATGAAACATTTTGCAGTTCAGGCGTTTTAGACGGAAAAAAAATTTTTACAGACACAGGTATTAACGAAAAATATAAATTAGATTTGCCGGGTTGTGATACATTTGGTGCATATTCTATTAAATCTGATTCGAAGGTGAAAATTCAGTATAGTGACATTAAAATGTACTCTATTAAGAAAACAGCAGGTTCCTTCAATCTCTTTATGGATGAAACAACAGGCATTGCGCCAAATGCTGGTTCTGTAACGGTTAAATTCTCTCAGCCTGTTCCTAAGAGACTTCTTACTGCGGATGTTTTCTCTATGACAGAAGATGGATTAACTTTCACAGGATTTGAAGTTGGCAGAGCAAAAACATATGTTGATGAAACAACGGGGCAGATTGGTACTGAGGTTGAACTTATTTTCCCTTATGGTTTAAAATCTAATAAAACATATGAGGTTGTAGCTAATTCTACACTCCAAAATGAAGTAGCTCTCCTTACCCTCGGTTCATATAATACAGCATCTTTCGAGACTGCTGCAGCACCGGCAAACACTGTTTCTATTTTAGGTAAAGCCGGTCTTGAAGGCGGCAATGCTATTGCTAACCTCACAGTTGGACAGCAGGCTAAATTTACTGCTAAGGTTGAAAGTGCAGCAGACGCAGCATTCATTATTCTTGGTATTTATAACGGATCAGATGAGCTTGTAAGCTATACTTATGCAAAGGTTAACCAGGGCGAAGAAATTTCTTTAGCTGGTAAAATCGAGACTGATGGAATGACAGTTAAAGCATTCAGTGCAGGTAACCTTTACAACCTTGAGCCATTCTCAAATCCCGATAACTCAAAGATAAACTGATAAGGAGGAAAGAAAGAAATGAAAAAAATACTTAGTTTTGCTTTAATTCTTGTTTTATCCCTTTCATTTACTGCATTTGCCTCCGATTTTTCGATGATTTCCTCATCTGTTGATGATGGAGCTACAGTAGTTTATACAAAAGAGGGAACAATTACACTTGGATTTAATGCAGCAGTTGGCACAGTAGCTGTTTCAGTAAAAAAAGACAATGCTGTTTTCAACGATTATCTTGCATCCATTAATGTAATAGATTCCACAAAAATTGATATTGCTTTTGATGCTGACCTTGCATATGGTTCTACATATGTGATTGATTTTGCAGAAACAAAGGATGAATCTGATGTTGCTGTTTCCGGTAAAACAAGCATTAGCTTTAAAGTTGAATCTGCTCCGGAAGTAGAAGTTTCATCCGTAGAGCTTATTTCAGGCATAAACTCGGGTAGCACAATTACTGTTCCTACAGACCTTGTTGCAAATGGTTCACTTCAGGGGTGGACAATCAATGTTACAAATAATGCTGCAGAAGCTAAAAATATTACAATTTTCTGCGGTATTTATGATGTAAACGGAACACTTAAAAAAGTTGTTTCTTCCGAAAAAACAGTAGCGGCTGAATCTTCGGATTCTATCGGTCTTGGTACAGTTATTCCTACAGCTTCCGATGCAGGCGTATCCTTCTCCGGCGGCTTTGCTAAATTGTTTGTCTGGAACAATGTAAACGACAAAAGTCCTTATGTTGCAGCACAGACATTTGATATTCAGTAATTAATATTTAAATTGCCGTTAATTTTAATGTGACTGACGGTGTGGGGGAGAGTGTAAGCCTCTTTTCCCGCGCGGCAGCCCTCTTCGGCAAAAATAACTTAGGAGGCAAACATGAAGTTTATTAAACAGGTAAAACAAAATGCACCACTTATTTTTATGACAATTCCTGGCATCGTTTATTTTATAATGTTCTCATACATTCCGATGTTTGGTATTATCGTTGCATTTAAGAATTTTAACTTTGCACAGGGCATCTTAGGCTCTCCTTGGGCAGGACTTAACAACTTTAAGTTCCTTATTATGTCCGGTGACGCATTCACAATTTTAAGAAACACAATTCTGTACTCGCTCTTTTCACTTATTGTTATTAAGATTATTGAGGTTTTCCTCGCAATCATGTACGATAGCTTATCAAAGAGCAAACTTAACAGATTTAACCAGACTGTTTCCATTCTTCCGCACTTTTTGTCTTGGGTTGTTATTGCATACTTTGCTCAGGCTCTCCTTGATGCGGAAAGAGGTATCTTTAACCAAATTTTAGGTTCAGATATTCAGTGGTATTCAGAACCTAAATACTGGCCGTTTATCCTCATGGCTTTCCAGATCTGGAAAGCAGTTGGTTATGGTAGTATTATTTACTACTCAAACATCCGTGGTATAGACTCTGAACTTTATGAGGCTGCAAGAATTGACGGTGCTACATGGTGGCAGCAGGTTAAATATATAACCATTCCCCTTCTTCAGTCTATTATCATTATCATGGTTATCATGGGTATCGGTGGTATTCTCCACAACGATTTCGGTTTGTTCTACAACCTTCCGAGAAACTCCGGTGCACTTTACTCAGCAACTCAAACACTTGATACATACATCTACAACGGCATTACTCTTGCCGGCGGTTCACTTGGTATGTCATCAGCGGCAAGCTTTTTCCAGTCAATGGTTGGCTTTACTCTTGTTATTACAGCCAATGCAATTATCAAAAAAGTTTCGCCAGAAAATGCAATGTTTTAATAAGGAGGATTGGGATAAATGGAAGTTTCTACTACAGTTAATACTAAAAAGAAAAAAGTTAAGGACTTAACAGTTGATATTCCTATACTTGTTAAAATCCTCGCTTTTATTGCTACAACAGGTTTGTCTATTCTCTGTATTGTTCCGATTTGGCTTACTGCTTCTATCTCTTTCACAGAAGAATATTCTCTTGCTAAAGACGGCTACGGTTTTATTCCGAAAGTATTCAGCACAAAAGCTTATGAATACATTTTTGAAAATGGCAGCATGATTTGGCAGGCGTATGGTGTTACAATCCTTATTACAGTTGTTGGTACCATTCTTACACTTGCAGTTACATGTATGTTTGCTTATGCAATCTCAAGAAGAGCATTCCCATGGGGTTATCAGCTTTCTTTCTTTGCATATTTTACGACCCTTTTCTCAGGCGGTATGGTATCAAGCTACATCATTAACACCACAGTTTATCACCTTCGTGATAACCCGTTGATTCTTATAATTCATGGTGCTATCGGTGCGATGAACATACTAATTGTCAGAACTTATATGAAAACTTCAATTCCGGACTCTGTTATTGAGTCGGCGAAGATAGACGGTGCGGGAGAATTTCTTTGCTTCTACAAAATTGTTCTTCCCATGGCGGTTCCTGTTCTTGCAACAATCGGTCTTATGAGAGCGGTTGGTATTTGGAACAACTGGAACACCGCATACCTCTATCTGCCTACAAACGAAGACTGGGCTCCAATCCAGCTCGTTCTTAAGAAGATTGAGAAAAACATTGAATACCTTGCAACCAACACCCAGTACTTATCAGCTGAGGAAGTTGAAAGGCTTCAAAAGGAACTCCCGTCCGACGGTTTCCGAATGGGTCTTACAATGATGGTTGCTATGCCTCTTGTAATTGCTTACCCCTTCTTCCAAAAATATTTTGTAAAGGGTATTACAGTTGGTGCAGTAAAAGGTTAATGAAAAACTTAAAGCCGTCCATAAAGGACGGCTTTTTTCATATATTTTTTAAGTTTTGTTTGTTCTTTTGAATAGAAAGTTCATATAAATAAAGCGGTGTAACAAGAGAAGTAATTTTACCTGTATTATTTCTTATTGCTCCTATAGAATTAACAGGTAATTTTCCGGCAGCATCAAGTAGTGACATGGAGTCATCTATTATAAATATTGTTCCTTTCTCAAATTCTGAATGTTCAGCTGATGTTATTTCAACTACCGGATTGATTTGCCTGTCGGCAGAAAAAAACATAAATAAGCCAATATAAAGCAGGCTTATATTAAATGATGATATAAATAGAATTAATATGCCTAATAATGATATAATTAATCCAAAAACTTTACCCGAGAGTCGCATTATTTTTCTAAGCTTTTGTCGGTGAATATAATTTGAGAGAATTAAATATATTATATTTCCTCCGTCAAGAGGTTGTGCGGGGATGAAATTAACTAATGCTATTGAAAGATTAATTAATTTCAGTGTTTGAATATTTAACATGTTTGAAAAAAAGGCAATTATTAAACTCATTACTGGTCCGCCGCAAGATATTATAAACATTTTTTTTGGACTTGGGTTTTTTCCTGGAAAAACTATTTCAACGCCAAAACCGTGAAAGGTAAAATTTTCGGATTTAATTCCGCATATCAAAGCAGCAATAATATGTCCGAGTTCATGAATTAGCACTGAAAAAATTATTATGAAAATATTAATTCCGGTAATTATAATAGATAGAGCGGCGGCTATGAGAAGTGTAAGCTCAATAATGTAGTTTTTGTGAAAACAAAAAAGTTTTGTCATGGTTTGAAAATTTCAGCTCCGGCAGGGAGAACCGTTTCCTCACTGAAACGAGCTATTACTTCCGGAAGATTAACCGTTGTTGTAAGTATTTGTTTAGCATAATCATGTGGCGTCCTTCCATTTGGGAGCTTTGAGTCTTTGAATATCATAAAACTGCAAATTATTATAATTGAAAGTATAACCTGAATATAAAGCTTGCCGTTTTCTGGCTGATTTTTTCTGTTGCATCTGTTTCTTGATTTTCTAGCAGACATTACAAAAACCTCTTTCCCTTTTTATTATAAGTATATTATAGATATTGATAATAAATGACGAAAAAACGGACGGTTTTTAACCGTCCGTTTAATTTGGTTTTGTATAATCGCGATGATTTTTAATAACTCTATAATTTTTGTCAGATAAAAATTTTGCTACAGCTTCAGCTATTGCAACACTTCGGTGCTTTCCGCCGGTACAACCTATTGCTATTATAAGCTGATTTTTACCCTCCTCAATGTAGTGTCCCATAAGGAAATCTAGCATATCATTAAGTTTATTCAAAAATATTCCCGTTTGAGAAAAAGAGAAAACATAGTTTGATACTTCACTGTCCAGACCTGTTTTTTCACGCAAATCATCAATATAATATGGGTTTGGTAAAAAACGCACATCAAAAACCAGGTCGACATCTATTGGTAAACCGTGTTTAAAACCAAATGACATAACTTCTATGACAATACCTTTATATGATGAATTGTCAGTACATATGGAGGCAAGCTCGTCTTTGAATTCTGCAGGGCTGAGTTTTGAAGTGTCTATTATAAATTTTGCACGGCTACGAACTTCAGAAAGAATTTCTCGTTCTTTTGTTATACTGTCTAGAAGTTCTCCGCCGGAAGAAAGTGGATGATTTCTGCGGTTTTGCTTATATCGTTTAACTAATGTGGAATCGCTTGCGTCAAGAAAAAGGATATCATATTTTATACTGTTTTTAGATAGTTCTTCTAGCGATTCAAAAAGCTGACCAAACATATCACCGCTGCGAAGGTCAATTACAAGAGCAATTTTATCAATTTTACCGCCAGAAGAGGTAAGAACTCGGGCAAATGCGGATAAAAGTGCAGGGGGCATATTATCTACGCAATAATATCCCATATCCTCAAGAGCGCGAATTGCACTACTTTTTCCAGCACCTGACATGCCTGTTATTATAAGAAAATCCATACAAATTACCTCCTTCCGGTAAGCCTGATTTCTTCTTGAAGTTTAACACCGTATCTTATGTAAACGGATGTTTTTATATGTTTTATCAGTTCAATTACATCATTTGCAGTTGCTCCGCCTTTGTTGATTATAAAACCACAGTGTTTTTCACTGACTTGTGCTCCACCTATCGAAAATCCGCGTAATCCGGAATCTTCAATAAGTTTTCCTGCAAAATGACCATCAGGTCTTTTAAAGACGCTTCCGGCGCTTGGAAATTCCAGAGGCTGTTTTAGTTTGCGCCTTGAGTTTAATTCGTGTATTTTTAATGAAATTTCTTCACGGTTACCGGGAGTCAGTTTAAATGATGCACCGAGAAGTATATCGTCTGTTGACTGAAATATACTTGAGCGATAACCAAAAAAGCACATATCTGGAGTGAGATCAATAATTTTACCATCACGAAAAACACGTACAAAATCAACAATGTTTTTAATTTCACCATCATATGCTCCGGCGTTCATAAAAATTCCGCCGCCAACAGTTCCGGGAATTCCTGCCGCAAACTCAAGACCGGAAAGAGAATTTTTCGTTGCTTCTGAAGCAAGAACCGAAAGTTTTACGCCGCTATCTGCATATATACATTCACCGGAAACTGTCATACAAGTGAGCTTTTCGGTTGAAATAACCCCACCATCAATACCTTTGTCAGACACAAGAAGATTTGAACCGTTTCCGATAACCATACAGGGGATGGAATTGGATTTAAAGGCGTCTATTATTTTTACAAGTTCCTCTGTTGATTCGGGACAAATATAATAATCAGCATTACCACCAATTTTAAATGTTGTGTGCTTTGACATTGGCTCATTTATTAAGATGTTCTTTTCGTTAATTATATTTTTTAAAATATTAATCATTAAACTACTCCGTTAGATCTTCCGAGCATTGATGCACCGATAATTCCGGCATCATTGCCTAAAGATGCAATTTTTATTTCAGCAATATTAGAAAAACTTGCGCCATAAGCTTCTTTTTGGCAGTATTCTTTTATCTGATTTAAAAGATAATCGCCTTCTTTGCATATTGCACCGCCGATTGCTATCATCTCAGGTTGGAAAACATTAATTAAGTTGGTTATTCCAATGGAAATATATCTGATGTAATTATTAACAACTTTAAGTGCAGCAGAGTCACCCTGTTTCGCTGCATCAAAAGCCGTTTTTCCATTAACAGCACCAGACTCAGCAGCTATTTTGTGCATAAGTGAGTCTTTGTTTTCTGCCATTGCCGCTTTTGTTTGCATTATGAGTGCGCTAACAGATGCATAAGCTTCCCAGCAACCCTTTCTGCCGCAACCACATTTTTCACCATTTTCATTTATTGAAATATGCCCAAGCTCAGCAGCTATACCATTAAAACCGGAAAAGATTTTACCATTTAAAATTATTCCACCGCCAACACCTGTTCCAAGTGTTACCGCAAGGAAGCATTCCATTGGTTTTCCAATGTGATGATATTCTGCGAGCGCCGCAACATTTGCATCGTTATTTAAAAAAACGGGAACATCAATGTATTTATGAATTTCATCAACTATCGGTGCGTCGGTAAGGTTTATATTGGTACAATCTATAATTTTTCCATCAACAGGATTGCATATTCCCGGAATTCCAAAGCCAACACTTGAAATTTCATCTTTTGAAACACCGTTTTTTTTAATCAAATTATCGACCAGCAAACCCATATCATGTAAAATTTCTGACGATTTACGGGTTGGTCCGGTGGGTACGGCATCTTTAAAAATAATCTTTCCAGAATCATCAACAATTCCGGCTTTTATCGACATTCCGCCGACATCTACACCTACATTCATTCGTTTACTCCAAGATTAATTTTTTTGTTTTTCAAGAGCGTTATCTGTAAGCCGTTGATTAAGCTCGCGAGCAGCATTAAATCCCATTCTTTTCTGACGGTTATTCATTGCAGCAACCTCAACTATTACTGCAAGGTTACGACCTTGCTTTACCGGAACAGTAATAGATGGAATGTTAATACCCATTATTTCAACAGTTGAATCTTCAAGCCCTAATCTGTCATAACTGTAATCCTGACGCCAGGGTTCAAGATTAAGAACAAGATCAATTTTTTCACTATCCTTAACGGCACCCATACCAAATATGTTTCGGACATTTACAATGCCTATTCCGCGAAGTTCAATAAAATGACGAATCATTTCCGGTGATGAGCCAACAAGTGTTTTGTTTGACACCTTTTTGATTTCAACTGCATCATCTGCAACAAGCCTGTGGCCGCGTTTTAAAAGTTCTATTGCGGTTTCGCTTTTACCAACACCGCTTTCACCTAAAAGGAGGATTCCTTCGCCGTATACCTCAACGAGGACACCGTGGCGGGTAATTCGTTCGGCAAGCAAAACATTTAAGTTGGTTATAATATCGCTCAAAAAGCGACTGGTATGTTCGGGCGTTTTAAGAATTGGTATATTATATTTTTTTGCCGCTTCAAGCATTTCGGGAAACGGGTCTTGGTTTCTTGTTAAAATTACCGCAGGGAACTTTTTTGAAAAAAGCAAATCTATTTTATCTTTCCGCTCCTGATTGGAAAGTTGGCAAAGGTATGTCATTTCAACTTTACCAATGATTTGAATACGGTCGGGGGAAAAATAGTCGTAAAAACCGGCAAGCTGCATACCGGGACGATTAATATCGGCACATTCAATGCTTATATTATCCATTTCGTCGGTATAATAAACCTTTTCCAGTTTGTGGCTTAAAATGATTTTTGAAAGTTCAACTGAAAACATATTCTTACCTCCTTATAATGTATCATATATATTATATATTGTATTTGTAAAAAAGTAAATATATTTTTCTTAGGTTTTTTATATTTTTAATTTTTATTCTTGAAAAAAAGGCTATATAATGATATAATGATTTCATCGAAGATGAAATCGTCGATATGAATTCTTGCGAATTCTCGATATGTCATAAATGACTCGATATGTGCTTCACACTCGATATGTCGCTGATGCGACGAAAATTCATATCATATCGAGTTTTAGCATAGCGAAAACATATCGATTTTGCGGAAGCAAAAATATCTAGCAAACGGAGTTTGCATATCGACAAAAGGAGAACAAAATGGAGCAGAACAAAAATCAATTAAGGGAAGAATCAATAGAATTTGCAATAGCTGTTTCAGATATATGTGATAATATAAAAGGTTGTAGTGTGTATGTAAATCAATTATTGCGTTCTTCGTCTTCTATTGGTGCGAATATACACGAGGCTAAGTATGCTCAAAGCAGGTCTGATTTTGTTCATAAACTTGAAATTGCTTTAAAAGAAAGCTCGGAAGCAGATTATTGGCTTGAAATAATATATAGAAAGAACAAATTTGATGAAGAAACCTATAAAACCTTAAAAAATAATTGTGGTATTATTCGCAGAAAGCTTATTGCATCAATTACAACTGTTAAAAAAATGAAAGCAAAGGTGATTAGATGAAAAAAGTATCCAAAGTAATTATTGGTATATTATGGATTGTGACAATTGTGCTTTCTTTCTATGTAGGAATGACATATCATTGGGCATCAACAACAGAAATGGATTTTTCTAAAGATTTTAATGATATAGTAGTTGAAGAGAATGATATGGCAGACTATACTGTTTTTATAGAAATCCCTGAAAAGTATGGTGCATTAAAACAGATACCTGAACCAATAAGGAAAACAATTTCATTATATATGCAGGCAAATGATTTAAAACTGTCAGAGGGAACACACCATTTTGATAGAATTGATGGTACATTGGATGAATACTTAAATGAACAGTTTAAATTTGAACCTATTAAATAGAGGCATCTAATTTATACACTGATTCTAGAATATAAATGGATATATATATTTGAATATTTTAGGAGAATTTATAATGTTTAAATTACTTACAAAAGATAACAGGGCAAGAAGAGGAGAGTTTAAAACTGTTCACGGAACGGTTCAGACGCCGGTGTTTATGAATGTCGGGACATCTGCAACTGTTAAGGGCGGGATTTCAGCACTAGACCTTAAAGATGTAAAATGTCAGGTTGAGCTTTCTAACACATATCATCTTCATGTTCGTCCGGGGGATAAAGTAATAAAGGAGCTTGGTGGACTTCACAAATTTATGAATTGGGACAGACCTATTTTGACAGACAGTGGTGGATTTCAGGTTTTCTCACTTTCCACACTCCGAAAAATAAAGGAGGAGGGAGTGTATTTTTCGTCACATGTTGATGGGGCAAAAATCTTTATGGGTCCCGAGGAAAGTATGCAGATACAGTCTAATCTTGCATCGACAATTGCAATGGCATTTGACGAATGTGTGGAAAATCCATCCACCTATGAATATGTAAAAGATTCGTCAGAGCGAACAACACGCTGGCTTGAAAGATGTAAAATTCATCTGGACAAGCTGAACAAGCTGGATGATACTATAAATAAAAACCAACTTCTTTTTGGCATAAATCAGGGCGGCGTTTACAAAGACCTGAGAATTAACCACATGAAAGAGATTGCAAAGCTTGACCTTCCTGGGTATGCCATTGGTGGTCTCGCGGTTGGTGAAACAGCGGATGTAATGTACGAAATTATTGATGCTGTTGAGCCGTTTATGCCGGAGGACAGACCGAGATATCTCATGGGTGTAGGAACTCCTGTTAATATTGTTGAAGCAGTTGCAAGAGGGGTTGACTTTTTTGACTGCGTTATGCCGAGCAGAAATGCAAGGCACGGCTCTATTTTTACAAATAAAGGATATATGCATATTATGAATCAAAAGTATGCAACAGACCCGAATCCCATTGACCCTGATTGCGGATGTCCTGCATGCAGAAATTTTTCTAGAGGATATATACGGCATCTCCTAAAATCAGGAGAAATGCTTGGTATGAGACTATGCGTGCTTCATAATCTATGGTTCTATAATTCTCTTATGGAGGACATCAGACTTGCCATTGAAGAAAACAGATTTGAAGAATTCCGCAGACATGTAAACGAAACTTATCTGAAACACATTTAAGGTGGTGAAAGCATGGCTTTTAAATTTATTTACGGCCCAAACGGCACTGATAAAACTGCAAAATGTATGAATATGATAGAAAGATGTGCAGGCTTTTATAACTGTATTTATTATGTCGTGCCGGATAATATGTCCTTTGAAGCGGAAAAAAGGATTGCATCTTTATTTGGTGCTGTAAGTGAAGGAAAAGTTAATGTTTCATCTTTTAAAAAGCTTTATTGTGAAACTGTAAATATTACGGGTGAAAAAAATTTAAAAAAACTGTCCGCCGGAGGAGTAAGAATTCTCATGGCGTATGTGTGCTTGAAAAACAGGAAAAATCTCAAAATGCTTGGAAGAGCGGCTTCAAGCGTAGGATTTGCTGAAGTTATGGCAAAGATGGTTGAAGAATTTAAGATTTATGGAATTTTGCCGGAAATGCTAAGTGAAACCACGGATAAGATTTCCGATTCACTTAAGGTTAAGCTTAATGATATAGCAACACTATATTCAGAGTACAGTAAATTCCTTGAAGCAGGATTTTCAGATGCACAAGATGAACTTGGAATTCTTGAGAGTGCAATAAGGTATAATCCAGATATCTTTGATAAGTGTCTTTTTGTGTTTGATGGTTTTCAGATGTTTACACCTGATGAACTGGGCGTTATTTCTGCTTTATCGGGTAGGAGTGATTTGGCATTTTCATTTACAACTGATTTTGACAGGGAGGATGAAATTTATCTTTCTCAGAGTAAAACTATCAAAAAGCTAAGAGGAATTCTTTCCGACATAGAAGAAAAGCAGCCGGAAAAAGCTGAGAAATCAAATAGTCTTAAAAACTTCCCTGAAGGCGAATATATAATTGAAACAATTCTTAACGGGAATAGTGTTGAGTGTGGTTTTAACCCGGAAAACATTGAAATACATGAATTTCCTGAACAATATCAGGAAACGGAGTTTGTTGCTGAAAAGATAATAGAGCTTATTAAGTCAGGGATAAGATTTAAAGATATCCAAATAATAGCCCGTGATGCTGACAGATATCTTCCTGTTATAGAATCAGTTTTCAGGGAGTACGATATTCCTGTTTTTATATCAAAAAAGCTCGGGGCAGCTAATCAGCCGGCGGTAAATGCTGTGCTTTCTTCTCTTGAAATTTTAAATAATAATTTCAGCTATGAAAGTGTTTTTTCTTATCTTAAAAGCGGGTTTTCGAATCTGGATACTTTTGAAATAGATTTGCTTGAAAACTATATTATTGCAACAGGTATCCAAGGAAACAGCTGGATGAAAAAATGGGAATATATCCCTTATGTTGCATCCTTATACGAAGATAAAAGTGAATTTATTGAAAAAATAAATGCTATACGCGAAAAGGTTACAAGTCCGCTTATTAAACTGAAAAAATCTCTTTCTTCTGCGGACAGATTGCGCGAAAAATGCGTTGCGCTGTATAAATTTATTAATGATATAGGTCTTTACGATAAGATAAAAGGTTTGATCAGTAGGTTTAAGGTTGATGACCAGCAAACTGCGGCATATTACGGCAGAGTATGGAATCTTATTATGCAGACAATGGATGAAATGGTTGAGGTTTTGGGTGAGAAAAAGGAAAGTACGGAAGTGTTTATTGATTTATTCTCGCTTGGACTTTCCATGCATGAAATAAGCATAGTTCCAACAAATGTTGATGTTGTTACAGTTACCGACCCCGAAAGCATTTCAGAAAACTCACAAAAAATTGTTTTTGTTGTTGGAGCAAACGATGGTGTATATCCGTCAGTTATGCAAACAGAAGGTCTTTTGTCCGACCGTGACAGGGGAGTGCTTTCAGAACTTGGAATTGAGCTTGCGCAGGACACTCTTTCTAAAGCATATGGTGAAAATTATATTGCACTTAAAGTATTTTTAAGTGCAGAAAACAAGTTATTTATCAGCTACCCCATTGGTGATACATCAGGTGGGGCCAGATTTCCATCTGTTACTGTTAAAAGAATAAAAGCAGCTTTTCCTGAACTTGAAATTCAGGCGCATCTTACAACAGGTGATGTTTACGGGGATGAAAAAATTATTAAACCTGCGGCTTCCTTTAAAAAATATGCTGCCAATCTTAGAAATCAATATCACATTTCGGATAAATGGGCACAGGCTGGGCTATGGTACAGGCAAAACCCAAAATGGCAGGAAAACTGCAACATGCTTGATAAGGCAATTAGATTTGTGCCAAAGGCATATAATCTTAACCCGGAAATTACAAATAAACTATATCCTGGTAATCTTAATTTGTCCGTATCATCACTTGAACAGTATGCAAAATGTCCTTTTGCATATTATGCAAATTATACATTAAAGCTTAAAGCAAGGGAAAAGGCAGAAATTACCGTTGCAGACTCGGGAAGTCTTATGCACGAGGCTATTGAGAAACTGTCCGGCAGCATAATTAAAAACGGTTATAGCTGGAGAAGTGCCCCGATAGAATTTCTTGAGAAGGAAACCGCAAAAATAACTGATGAAATTGCAATTGAGCTTGAAAAAAGATTTGAATATACCACCATTACACAACTTAGGAGAGTCGCTCGGATAAAAGAAATGCTTGAACAATCGGTTTTATACATAGCAGAGCATTTAAGGGCAGGAAAATTTGAGCCGCTCGGATATGAAATAGAGTTTGGTGACGGGAAAAACTACAGTGCACTCACTTTTGATGTCGGAGGAAAGAAAATCCGGCTTAGGGGTAAAGTTGACAGAGCAGATATATATTATGATGATGAGGGAAAAAAATACATCAGAGTAATAGATTATAAATCAGGTAAAAAAGATTTTGATTTTCCGTCAATGTTTTATGGTCTGCAAATTCAGCTTGTGGCATATCTGGACAGGATGTGCGAGGAAACGGGAGCAAACCCGGCAGGAATACTCTATTTCCGTCTTTTTGACCCTGTTGTTGATGCACCAAGTGATATGAAAGATGAAGAAATTGCGTCAATGCTTGAAAATGAGCATAAAATGACGGGTGTTGTTTTAGATAATGATGATATTATTCGAGTAATGGACTCATCATGCGTAAATGAAAGCAGAATAATTCCTGTTAAATACAATAAAGACGGTAGTATGTCAAAAACATCTTCTGTCATTAGTGCAGGAGATTTTTCAGCTATGCAAAAGCATATAAACAGACTTATTAAAAAAGCAGGAAAGGAAATTCTTTCGGGGAAAATTGATATTAGTCCCTCCAGCTTTGGCGGAAGAACCGGTTGTGAATACTGTGACTTTAAAAAGCTTTGCTTTTTTGATGAAAATTGTGGCGGTAGATATAATGTGTTTGAAAAAATGAAAACAGAAGAAGTTTTATTACAGATTAAAAAGGCGGGTGAGGAGAATGATTAAGCTTACAGAAAAACAGCGTCAGGCAGTTTTTACCCGCGATTGTGATATACTTGTATCAGCTGCGGCGGGAAGCGGAAAAACAGCGGTTTTATCCGAGCGTATTCTGCAGGCAATCATGAACACCGAGCGTCCCGCATCTGTTACGGATTTTCTTGTTGTTACATTTACAAACGCGGCGGCGTCTGAAATGAAAGACAGAATTAGTAAAAAGATTATGGAGGCGGCAACAGATGCATCTCTTGACATAAATGTCAGAAACCATTTGCGTCGTCAACTTTCGCTACTTGGAAAAGCAAGTATTACAACCATTCACGCGTTTTGTCTTGATATAATTAAAAATAATTTTCACTTGCTTGACATTGACCCGGCGGTAAGAGTTGCTGATAAAACTCAAAGTGAAATTCTAAAACTCCAGGCTGCAGAAAAAATGCTTGAAAGAATGTATGCATCGGATGGAGAAATTTTTTCTGAAGTAACAAAATGGATAGGTGGCGGTAACGATGAAAAATTTGTCGCCACCCTTATTGAAGTTTATAATTTTCTACGGGGATTTCCGGCTCCAATTACATGGCTTAACAGCAAAATTGAGGATTACAACAAGGATAATATAATAGATTTTTCTGAGGTTTTATGGTGCAGACTTCTGGTTGAAAACGGAAAAAAAGTAATTAAATATCTGACAAAAAAAGCGGAAGAACTCTATGATGATATTATGAGTTCCGGTATTGAGCCATATGCTAAAACTGTAGAGGAAGATATTGCGGTTTTAAAAGCTTATCTTGATTTATTTGATGGCGGAATGGAAAATCTGCTTAAAAGATTCCCGGAATTTAAACCTATAAATAAAAAACCAAAGGATGCAGATGCAGAACTTTGTAAAGCTTTTCTTAATAAGAGAAACAGTATAAAAGCGTTTGCTCTTGATGTTGCACTGTCTTTTGACTTTACAAAAGAAGAATTTTTTTCACAACTTGAAAATGTATATCCAAGACTTAAATGTTTTGGAAAAAGCATAGAAGCTTTTGACGAGATTTTCTCAGAGGAAAAGAAAAAATCTACAATAATTGACTTTAGCGATTTTGAGCATCTTGCCCTTGAGATTTTAGCTGATTCTGAAAATGGTGTTGCAGACAGATTAAGGGAAAGATATTCCGAAATAATGATAGACGAGTATCAGGATTGCAATCAGACGCAGGAAACGTTGTTTTCATACATAAACAGACAGATTGACGGAAATTCGTCAAACATGTTCATGGTTGGAGATATAAAGCAAAGTATTTATAGGTTTCGTCTGGCAGATCCGGACATTTTCGGTGAAAAAAACCGGATATATTCACAAAATGGATTGCAGCGAAAAATTGTGCTTAATAACAATTTCCGCAGTAGTGCTACAATTCTTGATGGAGTAAACTCTGTTTTTGAAAAAATAATGACCGCAGCGGCAGGAGGGGTTGATTATTCAGTTGAAGAAAGACTCTTTTTCAGAAGCGATAATCCTGACAAAAGCACGGAAGAAAAGTGTGAACTTGCCGTTATTGATAAAAGCCTGACTGAAGATGAAAATGAAGCAAATGAAGCCGATTATATTGCTGAACGAATTGCAAGCCTTGTAAGTAGTGGCTATAATTTTAAAGATATTGCAATTTTAGTTAAAAGTGTAAAAAATAAGGCGGCAGATATTGAAAGAGCTCTTAAATTGAGAAATATTCCATACTTCACAGATGGTGGTAAAGGGCAGTTTGAAAGTCTTGAAATTGGGATGTTGTCTAATATGCTTAAAGTAATTGACAATCCTATGCAGGATATTGAACTTGCGTCACTTTTAAGAAGTCCGGTTTTCTCTTTTGATGAAAACGCCCTTGCTGAAATCAGGATGGAAAAGAAAGGACCGTTTTACGGAGCACTACTGAAATATGCAGCGGGCTCGGGCAGATATGCTTCTAAGAGTCAGGCATTTTTAAACAGGCTTTCTATTTGGCGTGATAAGGTGCTATTTATGCCTGTTGACGAATTTGTTGAATATCTTATTGCAGACAGTGGTCTTGATGTATTTGCTGCATCACTTACGGGTGGTGAGCAGAGAGTTGCAAACCTTAAGCTATTTGTACTTCAGGCAAGGCTTTTACAAAACAGCGGGTTTAAAGGATTATTTTCCTTTGTAAGTTATATGGACAGACTATCAGCCGGCGGCGGTGATGGTATGGAAGCCAAGCTTTTGTCTGAAAACAGTAATGTTGTTAGAATTCTTACAATACATAAATCTAAAGGTCTTGAATTTCCTGTGGTTTTCCTTTACGGATGCGATTCTTCCTTTGTTAGCAGTGATTCTGGTGGAAATATTCTTCTTCATAAAAATGCCGGAATAGGACTCAAGTTTGTTGATAACAAAAGAAAAATCAGGTATCCTCTTGTTTCATACGATGCTGTAAAAAAGAAAATTACAGAAGAAAATGTTTCAGAGGAAATGCGGGTTCTTTATGTTGCACTTACCAGAGCAAAGCAAAAGCTTATATGCACTGCTACGGTTAAGGATATGGAAAAGCGCATGTCAAAGATAAATGTAGGAGAAAAAGCAACCGAGTTTGAATCACTGAGTGCCAGCGGATTTCTTGATTGGATTATTCGTGGGTTGGATGAAAACTGGGAGCTTAAAATTGTTTCGCCTGATGATATTTCTCTTACACAAATTCATGAGAATGAAATTGAGATTGCTGAATGTGAAGTTAAAGATATTTCTGATATAAAAGAGATTTTTGAGTACAGATACCCGTTTGAAAAAGCATCCGGGCTGCCCACAAAACTTTCAGTCAGCGAAATTAAAAGACGCAGAGAATATGAGTCTGCAGGAGAAACTAGGCTTTATATTCCTGAAATATCGGATAAACCATCATTCCTTGAAGAGGAGAAAGTTTCTGCTGCTGAAAAGGGTATAATTAACCACCTTGTTTTAAAACATATTGATATTAAAAATCCGGATGTTGATGGGTGTGTCAACATGCTTTTGGAAAAAGGGCTTCTTGCTGCAACAGATGTTTGTCATGTTGATAAAACCGGAATTGAGAATTTCTTCCAAAGCAATTTTGGTGTGATGCTTAAAAATGCGAAAGATGTTCATAGAGAGCTTTCTTTTGGAATAAATATGACAGCAGAGGAGCTTTTTCCGGGACAGGGATATGGTAATGAAACAGTTATGATTCAGGGCATTATTGACCTTGTATTTACCTGCGGAGAAAAGACCGTTATAGTTGATTATAAAACTGATAGGTTTCTTGACGCTGAGAGAAAAAATATGTATAAAATTCAGCTTGAGCTTTACTCAAAAGCGGCGGAAAGAATTCTTGGAAGAAAAATTGATGAAACATACTTGTTTATGTTGAGCAAAAACGAAATTATAAAATTTTAGCCGGTACTATGTACCGGCTTTTTTCGTTATAAGTTTTCAATTTCTCTAAGCCATATGTCGGCACATGCGTCACTTGGCATACGCAGGTCACCGCGAGGGGAGAGCGAAACCGAACCGACTTTTGGACCGTCGGGCATAGCAGAACGCTTAAACTGTGCGGCAAAAAAGCGACGATAGCAAAGCTTGAGCCATTTTAAAATGGTCTTGTCGTCATAATTATTGTGAGCACACAGAGCAAGATAATATATTTTTGCAGGGGAGAATCCATATCTGAGCATATAATAAATAAAGAAATCATGTAATTCATATGGACCAACAATATTCTCTGTCTGTTGAACAATATTTTCTCCGTCGGGTGGCAAGAGCTCGGGACTTACAGGGGTATCAACTATGTCGTAAATGATATCTCTCAAAATATCATTGTCCGAAAGAGAGGCGTAATATTTTACAATATGTCCAATCGCAGTTTTCGGAACAGAAGCGTTAACTGCATACATAGACATCTGGTCGCCGTTATATGTTGCGAAACCAAGTGCAAGTTCGGACAAGTCACCTGTTCCTATCACTATGCCACCCTCTTTGTTTGCAATATCCATCAGCACCTGTGTTCGTTCGCGAGCCTGTGCATTTTCAAAAGTAACATCGTAATCGGTAATAGAATGACCGATATCTGTAAAATGAGATTTAACAGACTCAGAAATATCAATTGTTTTAAATTCAACACCAAGCTCTTCACATAGCTTTTGTGCATTTGATTTTGTTCTGTCTGTTGTGCCAAAACATGGCATGCTTATTGCTATTATATCCGACACGGGAAGTCCGATTTTCTTATGAGCCATTACAGTTACTATAAGTGCGAGACAGGAATCAAGACCACCTGAAACACCAATAACAGATTTTTTGCATTTGGTATGTTCTATTCGTTTTGCAAGACCGGCTGACTGAATGGAAAGGATTTCAACACATCTTTTATCACGCTCGGTTATGCGCTCAGGGACAAAAGGCGTTTTTGAAATGGTGCGTGTCAGCACCGTATCAGATGGTGTCATTTCAAAGAAAATGGTGTTGTAGCCCTCCGTATAATAATCGGTAAAAGTACCTGTTTTTCGGCGCTCACAACTTAGCTTGTCCACATCAATTTCACTTACAACAAGGCGTTGCTCAAAAAGCTGGGACTGAGCCAGAATTGTACCGTTTTCTGCAATAATATTATGAGCAGAATATACAACATCGGATGTTGATTCACAATCTGATGGATTTGCATAAATATATCCTGTGATTGTTTTTGCAGATTGAACTTTTATAAGTTGACGACGGTATTCGCTTTTTTCAATAACTTCATTGCTTGCTGAAAGATTTGCAATAATAGTAGCCCCAGCAGCCGCATGATCTGTTGATGGCGAATATGGTGCAAGAAGGTCTTCGCATATTTCAACAGCAAAACAAAATTCAGGCATCAATCTGCATTTAAACAGTAACTTTGTTCCAAAAGGATATTCCTGACCGTCAAAGTTAATGGTTGAAACTTCATCCGGTGCACGGTCAAAATATCGTTTTTCGTAAAATTCATTGTAATTCGGAATAATCGATTTGGGGACAAAACCAAGAATATTCCCGTCATAAATTATTGCTGCACAGTTATATATAAGGTTATTCTTAACCATTGGAATTCCAACAGCAATAACAGTATCTACCGAGCGGGAAGCCTTTAGAAGTTTTCTAAGACCGCTCTGCGCAGAGGCTAAAAGTGTATTTTGAAAAAATAGGTCGCCACATGTATAGCCTGTGATAGAAAGCTCAGGGAAAACAAGTAGTTTAACACCAAGCTTTGAGGCATTTTTTATATCATTAATAATTTCGGTAACATTATAATCGCAGTCTGCAACCTTAAGTGATGGAGATGCCGCTGCACATTTTACAAAACCGAATCGCATAAAATCAAGAGCCTTTCTGTCCGCTGAAGTTTAAAATTTTTACCGGCGGAGCAACGGTAAATTTATTATCTGAATTTAATAAGCAAAATATCCGGGTTTGCAAAAAGCCGGAAAGGTATAGTATGTAATCCGATGCCGTGTGAAATTAAAAGCTTTGTTTTTGATACCTTAGCACCTTTGCGGCAGTATTTTTTTGCACCTACCGGAAGAAAATATTTCGAAAAGGGACCAAGGTAAATTTGTCCACCGTGAGAGTGTGCGGAAATCTGCAAATCTACCCCGAAATTCGAGGCTGTATCAACAAAATCGGGTTGATGAGCAAGTAAAATTACATAATCATTGTCTTTAACAATTGAAATTGGCGTTTTTATATCAGGAATGTTATAGTTTGTTTCTTTAATGCCAATTAAAACCGTGTCATCCGAAAGTCTGGCGGCTGTGTTGCGCAAAATGGTAAAACCACTGAGAGAAAGTGCCGCAACTGAAAATTCCTTAACCGTGGACATACAGTAGTCGTTATTACCCAAAACTGCAAATTTTCCGTAAAAAGGCTTAAGCTCGGAGAGAATTGAAACAGTTTCTTTTAATATTGGAGTGTAGTTGTGTTGTGCTTTGTCAGCAAAATCTCCTGCAAAAAAAACATAGTCAGGATGTAGAGAATTTATTTTGTCAACACATTTTTTAAGTTGCTCTGTAGAAACCCAAAAACCCAAGTGAACATCCGAAAACACCGCAATCGTTTTGCCCGAAAGCGAATAGGGTGAGTCGGGGATGTTAATTCTTCTTACTGTGAGAGTTTTAGCCTCAAAAAATGCGTAAACAGCGACAATCAAAGCTAAAACAATCAAAATTATTCCTGCTACCATCAGTTAATCTTTCTGATGACATATTGTTCATCTATAATTTGATATTCAAAAGATATAATGCTTTCCGGCTCGAGATTAAGCGAGGAAAATTTTTTTGCAAGTTCGGGCGAAAGTCTGCAGGAGTTTAAAACAGGATGAGTATCGTTGTCGATGGTTACTTCGATAAATGAAGAATCTACCTTACCGTGGTAAATTCCTGTGCCGACATAAACAGGTGAGTTGTCCGCATCTGGCTTTTGAACTTCCGTTTTATCGGAGCTTTCATCTTCCTGTGTGTTCGGGTCGTCAACCGGAGTTGTTTCGATTATACCTTCCGGATTTGATTCCGGTGTGATTTTATCATCTTTTTCACAGGAGTTGACACAAAAAATAACGCCTGCTATAAGTGCAATGCAGATAATTACTATTAAAAACTTCTTCACTTTTAACATCCTTTCAAATTATTACTCTTTTTTATAGTATCATAAATTTTGTCGTAATTCAATAGTAAAAAGTGTTGAAATTTACCATTGTTTATTATATAATTGTTATGAAAGAGGGGAGAGAAAGATGAATATTCCGCATAGACTTACAGAAATAGCAAATCTTGTTGATGGGAAAAAGGTTGCAGATATAGGAACTGACCATGGATACCTGCCCATTTATCTTCTTGATAAAGGAATTATTGATTATGCAGTTTGCTCTGATGTTAAAGAAGGTCCACTTAAAAATGCTGAGAAAAATATAAAAAAATTTGGATTTGAAAATAAAACAAGACTTTGTCTTGCTGACGGACTTTGCGGAATAAAGCCAAATGAAGCAGATACAGCGGTTATTGCCGGAATGGGAGGGGAAATGATTGCCAATATCCTCGAAAAGGGAATACCGGCAGGGATAGATAACTTTGTCCTCCAACCAATGAGAAATATTGATGTTTTAAGAAAAAAATTACATTCAATTGGCCTTGTAATTACTTTTGAAAAACTTGTTAAAGAAAAGGGAAAGTTTTATATTATAATATGTGCTTCAAAAGGCAACCCGGTTTTATGGCCTGATGAAGAATATATGGTTTCATCTTTTTTGAAAGATGATCCGCTTTGGGAGGAGTATTCAAAGAAAGAAAAGATAAAATTACTTCGCAATCTTTCTGAACTTGAGAAAAGCGATGATGTCGCAAGAAAAAAAGAAATCGAGAAACTGATATTACTTTATGATAAATAAAGAGGGAGAATGTAGCAATTCTCCCTCTTTATTTATTGTTGATGAACTTTTACTGTTCTTGTGCCGGCAATTACATCGTGAAGGGGTCTTTTGCCAGAAAACACTGGTATAAAACCAATAAATAAAATGACTGCAGAAGCAAATTTAGCAAAAAATCTTTTTGTTGCCTGTTTGAAATCTATGTTTTCGCCCGTTCTATTGCAAATCACTTTAAGTCCGAACATAAGCTTGCCCATGGTTGCTCCGGATGTTCCTGATTCGCCAAGTGAATAATACATCCATAAAATAAAAATCCAGGCAAGCGCAGTTAATGCAACGATGGGTTTTAAAGGTAAAAATCTGTTGAATGCCGCAAGGATAATAGCTGCCGCCCCAATACACATAAACATCGCAATAACAAAGTCTGCAAGAGCCGCAACAAATCTTGCACCAAAAAAAGAGCCTTTTGCTGTGGAAAAAGTATTTTCTGGTTGCGCCGGTTTTTTTGTATCAAAAGCTGCAGGTTTATTTTCTTTTATTTTTTTGGAACGAGTTTCTTCGCAAGTATATCTTAGTGTGATAACGCTGTTTGAAGTGCCGATGGTCACATTCATTCCTGATGAAAGGCGGATTTTGCTGTATGCTGTTCCACTGACACGGATTTTATTTAGGCTGCCGGCGTCGATTATATCAACCGTATCTCCCGAAAACTGCAGAACTGCATGGTGTCTTGAAACTGAAGGAAATGGCAGAATAATATCGTTGTCATCTGCACGACCTATCTTGATTTCTCCGCTTTCGAAGGAGGAAAGAGAGTTCAGTAAAATAGTTTTTTGTTTCTCATTTTCCAGAAAGATTGTCAGATAATGTTTCATAACTTTATTCCTCCTGTTACAAAATTAACTGATCATATTAATTCTACACTAAATAATTAATAAAGTCAATAATTTATTTAATTTGGTAAATACTATTGTTTTTTAGGGTAAAATATAGTATAATATAAAATTGGTAATATTCGGAGTGGTTAATTTTGGAAAAAGAATATAAGCCCATACTTGTTGGACAAGAAGATTCAAGTAAAGTATATTTTGATTATGGCGAATATTTAAAAATTCTCAAATTTGCAAAAGCAGGAGCGTCGGACGGATCAAGAGGAGTTCTTCTTGGTATGCGTGACGGAGATAAAATTTTTATTCTTAAAGCCATAGAAGCAATTTACAGCGGTGGCGAAGGTATTGAATCGCCGGCTTTTTCGCCTGATTCATGGGGAAGAATTGAATCTGAAATTAAAAATAACTATAGTGAACTTGAATTACTTGGACAGTTTTGCTCGCATAATTCTATTCGTCCAGACCGGGTGGATTATATTATGCAAGAAAAATATTTTAAAAGTAAAAGCAACCTTCTTTATATATTTGACCCGACAAATAATGTTGAAAAGATGTACTTTTTTAAAGAGCGACAATTTAATTTCTTAAACGGATTTTATCTGTTTGACAAGTTTGAAATTCCAATAAATTTGTCACTGAGAGAGGCGGTTGTTCGTCCTTTAAGCCGTGAATATGAACTCCGTATGAGACTCTTTGATGATATTAAAAGGAAAATGAGGAGACAAAATAATTTTTATGCAACTTTAGCTGTAATTATTATTCTTTTGATTATTTATAATACTGTTCATTTATTTGAAATTGATACAAGGACAGGAAAACTATCTTTTCAGGATAGGGAGAAATCTGAATGGAAAAACGAATTGAAGAATTAAGACGGCAAATTGAATATCATAATGACAGGTATTATAACAAGGATTCACCTGAGATTTCAGACTTTGAGTATGATATTATGCTCAGAGAGCTTGAAGAGCTTGAAGCAAAATATCCGCAGTTTGCAAAATCGGATTCGCCTACACAAAAGGTTGGAGGGTTAAAGTCCGAAATGTTTTCACCTGTTGAGCATTCGGTTAAAATGCAGAGCCTGAATGATGTTTTTTCAATGGAAGAGCTTTATACTTTTGTTGAAAGGACAGAGGAGCAGCTGGGCGATGAAATAGACTTTTCAATTGAACCAAAAATTGATGGTCTTTCAGTTTCGCTTGAGTATGAAAATGGTATTTTTGTAAGAGGTTCTACAAGAGGCGACGGAACTGTTGGTGAGGATGTTACCGATAACCTTAAAGTTGTAGGAGGAATTCCTATGACCATTCCTGATGCACCTGAACTACTTGAAGTTCGCGGAGAGGTCTATATGCCGCAGGACAGTTTTGAAAGGCTTAATGAACTTCGTGAAGCTGAGGAACAACCGCTTTTTGCTAACCCAAGAAATGCGGCTGCAGGTTCACTTCGTCAGCTTGACAGTTCTATAACCAAGCAGCGAGGACTTGAAATTTTTATTTTCAATGTTCAACAGGCAGTGGGAATTGAATTTAAAACTCACAGCCAGTCGCTTTCTTATCTTAAAGAAAAAGGATTTAAAGTTGTTCCTGAAACTGCGGTCTTGTGCGGTAAGGAAAAAATATTTGAATATATATTAAAAATTGGAGAAATGCGCGGGGAATTGCCTTTTGATATTGACGGTGCCGTTGTTAAAGCTGATAGTCTTGCACTAAGAGAAAGACTTGGCTCGACAACAAAGTGTCCCAAATGGGCAGTTGCATATAAATTTCCGGCAGAAGAAAAAGAGACAACTGTCGAAGAAATATACATTCAGGTTGGCAGAACAGGAGTGCTTACTCCAAACGCCAGACTGACGCCTGTCAGAATTGCAGGTAGTACTGTTGAACGCTCTGTTCTTCACAATATAGATTATATTAATGAAAAGGATATAAGGATTGGCGATAAGGTAATTATTCGCAAAGCGGGGGATATAATTCCTGAAGTTGTGCGTAGTTTGCCTGAAAAAAGAACCGGTCAAGAAATAAAGTTTGCTATGCCGAAAACTTGTCCTGTTTGCGGAAGCGACGCGGTAAGAATTGATGGACAGGCAGCGGTAAAGTGCACGGGCGCTAACTGTCCGGCAAAAATACTTAGAAATATAATTCATTTTGCATCCCGTGATGCAATGGATATAGCCGGACTTGGACCTGGTATTGTAAAGCAGTTTGCCGACAATGGTATTTTAAATGATGTTGCAGACCTTTATAAAATTACTCAGGATGATGTTTCAGCTTTGGAGCGTCAGGGAGATAAATCTGCTGACAATATTGTAAAAGCTATTGCAGACTCTAAGTCCAGGGGGCTTGCAAGACTTCTTTTTGGACTAGGAATTCCACTTATTGGAAGCCGTGCTTCACGGCTTATTGCAGAACATTTCGGCAGCATGGAGGCGGTTATAAATGCCTCGCCTGAAGAAATTGATGAAATTCCCGATATTGGGGATAAAATGGCGAAAAGTGTTGAAAATTATTTTTCCGATGAGAGAAATTTAAATCTTGTTAAAAAGCTTGCCGATGCCGGAGTTGATATGACTGAGCAAAAGATTAATCGTGTTGGTGTATTTACCGGTAAAACAGTTGTGCTTACAGGCTCGCTCGAAAGATTTACAAGAAATGAAGCCAAAGAACTTATAGAGTCACTTGGAGGTAAGGTGAGTGGCAGTGTTTCAAAGAAAACCGATTTTGTTGTCGCAGGTGAAGAAGCGGGCAGCAAACTTACAAGGGCAAACGAACTTGGTGTAAAGGTTCTTACGGAAGATGAATTTATAAAAATGGTTGGAGGAGAAGATATATGAAGATTTCTGCAAAAGATGTTGAACATGTAGCAGACCTCGCAAGATTATATATAACCGACGAGGAAAAAAAGGCACTTGAGGGTGAACTTTCGGCAATTATTGATTTTGCTGACAAGCTTTCTGAAGTTGATACGGAAGGTATTGAGCCGGCGGCACACGCGATACACATTCAAAATGTTTTCCGCAAGGATGAAATAGTTCCATCTTATAAAAGGGAAGAACTGATTGAAAACGCACCCGACAAGCAGGCAGGATGCTTTGCTGTGCCTAGAATAGTTGAATAAGGAGGAAGTAAAATGAATTATTTATCACTTACGGCATGGGAAATTGCCGAAAAAATAAAAAATAAGGAAATTTCCTCCGTTGAAGTAACAAAACTTACTCTTCAGCACGCAAAATCTATGAATGGCACCATTAATGGTTATATCACAATATGTGAGGAAGAAGCACTTAAAAAAGCGGCAGAAGTAGATGCTAAAATCGCTGCAGGAGAAAAACTTTCTCCGCTTGCAGGTGTACCTTATGCAATGAAAGATAACATATGTACTAAAAATATTCTTACTACCTGTGCTTCTAAAATGCTTTATAATTTCAAACCACCATACGATGCGTTTGTTACAAAAAAGCTTGACGAGGCAGACTGTGTACTTATCGGCAAAACCAATATGGATGAATTCGCAATGGGTGCATCAAACGAAACATCCTATTTCGGACCGGTTCGCAATCCTAGAAACACGGATTGTGTTCCGGGCGGTTCAAGTGGCGGCAGTGCAGCTGTTGTTGCGGCAGACATGGCATATTTTGCAATAGGCAGTGATACAGGCGGAAGTGTTCGTCAGCCAGCGTCATTCTGCGGTGTTACCGGACTTAAACCCACATATGGTATGGTAAGCCGGTTTGGTCTAGTAGCTTTTGCCTCATCACTTGACCAAATTGGACCTATAACAAAAGATGCTAAAGATGCAGCTCTTGTTATGAATATTATTTCTTCTCATGACAGTATGGACTCCACATCGCTTGATATTGCCCGTCCTGATTATAGTGCAAAGCTTGAAAATGATATCAAAGGACTTAAAATAGCTCTCCCAAAAGAATATTTTGCAGGTGCGAGCAAAGATGTTCTTGAAAAAACAAAAGAAACGATTGAACATCTTGAAAATCTTGGAGCAACAGTTACAGAAATAAGCCTTCCGGTAGCTGATTATGCTTTGGCAGCTTATTATATTATCTCATCGGCAGAAGCAAGCTCTAACCTTGCAAGATATGACGGTGTTAAATATGGTTTCAGGGCTGAAAAATTTGATGATATAACTGATATGTACCGAAAAACTCGTGGCGAGGGATTTGGCAAAGAGGTTAAACGCCGTATAATGATAGGAACATATGCTCTGTCGTCAGGTTATTATGATGCGTATTATAAAAAGGCACAGCAGGTGCGTGGTTTACTTAAGAAAAATTATGACGAAGTGTTTGAAAAATTTGATGTAATAGCCAGCCCGGTTTATTCCACAACAGCGTTTAAACTTGGCGAAAAGCTTTCAGATCCGGTTGAAATGTATGCCAATGACCTTTGTACAGTTTCAGCTAATATAACGGGTATTCCGGCAATTTCAGTGCCTTGTGGCGAAGGCTCGGATAAGATGCCTATAGGACTTCAGCTAATGGGAAAACCATTTGAGGAAGAATTACTTCTAAATATTGCAAGCGTTATTCAGAAAGGGGGCAGAAAATAATGAGATATGAACCGGTAATTGGTATAGAAGTTCATGCAGAGCTTTCTACTGATACAAAAATTTACTGTGGATGTAAAAATAAGTTTGGCGGTGAAATAAACTCTCATTGCTGTCCTGTTTGTACCGGTATGCCTGGAAGTTTGCCTGTTTTAAACGGAAAGGTTGTTGATTATGCTATTAAAGCGGGTCTTGCAATGCATTGCGATATTACTAGAACAAGTAAGCAGGATAGAAAAAACTATTTCTACCCGGACCTGCCAAAAGCATACCAGATTTCTCAGTTTGACCTTCCGCTTTGTGTTAACGGCGGGATAGATATTGTTGTTGATGGTGAGAAAAAAAGGATTGGCGTTACAAGAATTCATATTGAAGAAGATGCCGGTAAATCAATACACGATGCTATTGAGGGAAAAACGCTGCTTGATTACAACAGATGTGGCGTACCCCTTATAGAAATTGTATCCGAGCCGGATATGCGTTCAAGCGCGGATGCAAGAGAATATCTTGATACACTTAAGGCAATACTTCAGTATATAGGTGTTTCAGACTGTAAAATGCAGGAGGGTTCACTCAGGTGTGATGTCAATGTTTCGATTCGCCCTGAGGGACAAAAAGAATTCGGCGTTAGAACTGAAATGAAAAATGTAAACACCTTCAGCGGTGCGATTAAAGGCATTGAATACGAAATTAAAAGACAAACTGAAATACTTGAAAATGGCGGAGTAGTTGAGCAGGAAACTCGTCGCTGGGATGATGCATCAGGAACAAGCCTTCCTCTTCGTTCAAAGGAGGAAGCTCACGATTATCGTTATTTTCCTGAGCCCGACCTTATGCCCATAGTTATTTCTGAGGAGCATATAAAAGAAATTGGCGACACAATTCCAGAGCTTCCACATGTAAAGAAACAGAGATATATTGACAGTCTTGGTCTACCTGAGTATGACGCAAGTCAACTTACACAGACCAAGATTGTGGCAGATTTCTTTGAAAATGTAATGGCATGTGGTGTTGATGCTAAACCTGCTTCAAACTGGATAATGGGCGATGTGTGGGGTATGATGAACGAAAGATATCTCACAATGGAAACTCTTCCGTTTACTGCGGAGAGCCTCGCTAAAATGATTAAAAGAATTTCCGATGGTACAATCAGTAATACTGCCGCAAAACAAGTACTTGAGTCTATGTTTGAAAACGCTAAAGACCCCGATGTGATTATTGATGAGCTTGGACTTAAGCAGGTTAATGATGAGGGTGCAATAATTGCGATTATTAATGAGGTTCTTGTGGCTAATCCAAACTCTGTTACTGACTATAAAAACGGAAAGCAACAGGTTGTAGGATTCCTTGTTGGGCAGGTTATGCGTGCATCTAAAGGAAAAGCTAATCCGCAGACGGTAAATCAGCTCATAAAAGACGCTCTTTCAAAGCTGTAAAGGATGATAATATTTGAATCGTAAAGAAAAAATTTCTGCATTTATCAGGAGTAAAAATTATATACCGCTTACGATAGATGAAATGGCGGTTATGCTTGATGTTCCACAAAGTGATATGCCCGAGTTTGAAAGTATTTTAAATGAAATTATTGAAGATGGGCTTGCCTTTAAATCAAAAAAAGGCAGGCTCATGCCTTCTTCTGCCAAAAATCATACAAAAGGTATTTTCACCGGGAATGAGAGAGGGTTTGGATTTGTCGCAGTTGGCGAAAATTCAAATGATATTTTTATTCCGTCACCATTTGTGAACGGTGCCATGCATGGAGATACTGTTCTTATTAAAATTCTATCGCCTGAAAATTCTGAAAAAAGAGCAGAAGGTAAAGTAATTAAAATTGTTGAGAGGGCAAATAAAACAGTTGTATGTACCCTGATTAAGAAATTTAAAGGATTTGAGGCTGTTGCAGACAATAAAAAAATCTGTCACAGAATAAGAATCCCCTTTGGTAAAATGCTTGAGGCAAGAAAAGGAGATAAAGTTGTTGTCGAAATAACATCATATCCCACAGGGTCCCGCCCGGCAGAGGGTAAAGTAAGAGATGTTTTAGGTAAAGCAGATACTCCGGAAACAGCCAGAAAAAGCGTTATGGTCACATATGGACTGCCTGAGGATTTTTCCAAAGCTGTTTTTCATGAGGCAGAACAAATTTCTGATAATGTTGAAGAGACAGAATTAAATAAAAGACGAGACCTGAGAGATAAAATTATCTTTACTATTGATGGTGCAGATGCAAAAGACCTTGACGATGCTGTTTCTGTTGAAAAAGATGATAAAGGCAATTTTGTTTTAGGTGTCCATATTGCGGATGTAACACATTATGTAAAAGAGGGAAGCGCAATTAACGCAGAAGCCATTAAAAGGGGCACCAGCGTATATCTTGCGGGTAGTGTAATACCAATGTTGCCAAAAAAGCTTTCAAACGGAATTTGCAGCTTGAATCATGGCGTTGACAGACTAACTCTTTCAGTTGAAATGACGGTAAATCAAAAAGGTGAAATAATTGCTCATGATATATTTGAGTCTGTGATTAACACAACAGAAAGAATGACCTATGATGATGTGACGGCAATTCTTGACGGAGATAAAAAACTTACAGATAAATATATTAAGATTGTTCCGACACTTTTTGAAATGAAAAAACTTGCTGAAATTTTCAGGAATAAACGAATGAATGAGGGCAGCATAGATTTTGATTTTCCGGAAACTAAACTTCTTTTTGATGAAAAAGGTAATGTAGTTAATATCACAAAATATAATTACACATTTGCAAATATAATCATTGAAGAATTTATGCTGGCAGCAAACCGTACTGTTGCAGAACATTTTTTCTGGCTTGATGAACCTTTCGTATATCGAAATCATGAAAAACCGTCTGAGGAAAAAATGGCTGAATTTTTTAAGCTCTGTAGTTTCTTCAATATTGTTGTTAAGGATAAGGCTGATAATGTTCACTCAAAAACGTTACAAACAATTCTTAGCAAAGTTAATGATACATCAGCACAGCCAATTATTGCAAATACAATGCTTAGAAGTATGATGAAAGCTAAATATTCTACAGATAATCTTGGTCATTTTGGACTAAACGAAAAGTATTACTGCCATTTTACTTCGCCAATACGCCGTCTTGCCGACCTTGCCATTCATAGAATTATAAAAAGTCATATACACGGTAGAAATAAAAACTTTTCCGATTTTGCAACGCTTGCGGCAAAGAATGCAACCGACAGAGAAATCATAGCTGAGGAGGCTGAAAATCTGTCAAAGAAAATCATTACAGCACAATATATGTATGATTATGTCGGAGAAGAATTTGAGGCTAAAGTTGTTTCTATTACTCAAAGCGGCTTTTTTGTTGAACTTGAAAATTCAGTGCAGGGACGGGTTTCTTTGTCGGATTTATATGATTTCTACACATATAACGAAAACACTTTTTCACTTGTTTCAGATAGTAAAGAATATAAAATCGGCGACAAAGTTAATGTGGTTTTGACTCGTGCCGATAAAATTTCCGGTGAAATAGATTTTATACCTACAGATGAAATAAATTAAAAGCTATGGAGATTGCTCTCCATAGCTTTTTATATTTCTGCCTTGAACCCCTTTCCGCTTATATCACTTGTACTGTTGACTATAATAAAGGATTTTGGATCTATTCCCTTAACATAGTTTTTTAGCTGAATTGTCTGACGACGATTTAAAGCAGTTAAAATTACACTTTTTTTATCTTTGTCGTATGCGCCATGATACGAATCACTTAATGTGGCGGTCTTTTTTAATGTTTGAGTAATAAAATCAGCAACTGCGGTTTCAAATTCGGGGGAGGTTATGACTGTAAGATACTTTGACATATTTATATTTTGAAGGATATTATTCATTAAAACAGTTTTTGCAATGAAAGCAAGGATTGAATATAGCCATGTTTCAATACCAAAAACAAAAACACACAGCATCACGATTGCAATATCGGCAATGAAAAGTGATTTAGAAATGTTTGCATATGTATATTTTTTAATTATCATAGCAACTATATCCGTACCACCGGTTGATGCCTCGCAGTCAAACAATAGTGCTGATCCGGCAGCCGGAAGAAGTATCGCAAAGGCGAGTTCAAGCATGGGCTGAGTAGTGAGTGGCTTTGTAAGAGGAATAATTTTTTCTAATATAAAAACAAGAAATGACATTAATAGACAGCAGTAAACAGTTTTAACCCCAAAATCCTTGCCGATTATTAAAAATCCAAATAGTAGCAGTGTAACATTTATAATAAGAATAAAACTTCCTGCAGTCATATTTTCTGATATAGCACCAAGAATAACAGAAATTCCACTTACGCCACCGGTAGAAAATTTGTTAGGCAGTTTAAAAAAATATATACCTGCAGTTGTAAGCAGAGTCCCTAGGGTCATTGTAAAAAATGTTCTCAAATTATTCTTCAAAGTATATATCACCATTTCTTTAAAATTCTCTACAATTATAATACTTAATCCATAATATGTAAAACACTTTTTATATGATGTTTGACACAATTAAATGATTGTGATAAAATTTAATTATTAAAACAAAAAGGTTGTGAAAAAATGATTAATCTTTTAAATTTAAAATATTTTGTTATGGTGGCAGAAGAAGGGAATATAACAAGAGTTGCTGAAAAAGAACATATTTCCCAGCAGTCGCTTAGTAATCATATTAAAAAAATGGAAGATGTTCTTGCGGTCAAACTTTTTGACAGAACAGGAGGACTATCACTTACTTATGCCGGTGAGAGATATTATAATTATGCTGCCGAGGTTTTAAGGCTCACAAACGAAGTGGAAAGCGAACTCAGTGACCTTAAAGATACAAAACAGGGGACACTTAGAATTGGTATTTCATACACTAGGGGAAGTGCGTTTCTTCCAAAAATTCTGCCGTCATTTTGCAAGAAATACCCTCACGTAAATCTAGTCATAACGGAAAATAATTCACAGGTACTCGAGGATTATCTGCAGCGTGGGCATATTGATTTATATATTGCCACTGATCTGAAAAAAAGAGCATCCATTGAAAAAGTTGATTTGTGTCACGAAAAACTTTATCTTGTTGTTCCCAAAGAATTTCTCGGGACTGATGTCCCCGATATTTTTACTAAAGAGGAGAGCATTGAAAATTTTAAAAATTATAATTTTCTTATGCTTACAAAGGCAAATAGAATAAGAAAAACGGTTGATGAATACCTTGAAATTACTGGGCAAAGTATTAATATAGCTCTTGAAACGGAAAATATCGAAACCCTATACCAGCTTGTTTGCAAAGGTATGGGGATAACAGTATATTCTGAAATGTTTATGGAAAAACATTTTGAAAAAAAGAATCTCCCCGTATCGTTTATACCGATAAAGGGAGAGTTGTTTAAAAGCACATTATCAATAGGCTATAATAAAACAAAATATTTGTCATCAGCCGCAAAGGAATTTATCCAAGAGGCGAAATTAAATCTTTTATAACCTCTGATGCAATTAAAAGTCCAGCAGCTGATGGGACAAAGGATATGCTTGGTATTATCTCACTTGATTTCACTGGCTTTTCGGGTGAAAAGACAACCTTAAGATTATATATTTTCCTGTCTTTAAGCTCCTTGCGGATTACCTTTGCGAGGGGACAAGTGTGAGTTTTTTTTATGTCGGTCACTTCAAATAGTGATGGATTTAATTTTCCGCCTGTGCCCATGCAGCTTATTATGGGAACATTTGCCTTTTTTGCCATTTCAATTAAAAGAAGTTTTGAGGTAACAGTATCTATCGCATCAATAATATAGTCAAAGTTTTCAAAGTCAAACTTATCGGCAGTCTCTTCGTTATAAAACATGCAAAGCGCGTCAACGGCTGCATTCGGATTTATATCTGATATCCTTTTTTTCGTAATCTCTGCTTTTGGTTGACCAATGGTTGAGTGAAGTGCGATAAGTTGACGATTAATATTAGTTGGGTCAACAACATCTTTATCAACAAGTGTAATATGTCCGACTCCACATCTCGCAATTGCTTCTGTTACATAAGAACCAACGCCCCCAACGCCAAAGATGGCGACATGTTTATTTGTAAGCGTTTTCATGGCATTTTCGCCAATTAAAAGCTCTGTTCGTGAAAATATATTGTCCATAAAATTTCCTCCGGTTACAATTATATCCCATAAGGAAATAAAAGTCAATAAAATGGTTAGACTATTCGCTAGAGGTGATTATTGTGTTAGGAGTAATTTTTAGTATAATTGCGGGAGCAGCAATGAGTTTTCAAGGAGTAATGAATACAAGACTTGGGGATAAAATAGGTTTGTATGAGGCAAATGCTTTTGTTCAGTTTATTGGATTTCTATTATCTGTTGTTGCGTTGTTAATAATGGGAAATGGTGACCTCAGAGGTATTTTTCAAATGGACAAGTGGTATCTGCTTGGTGGCGTACTTGCAATTGTAATAACAATTTCTGTTATGTTAGGCATTGGTAACCTTTCGCCGACTATTGCAATTTCAATAATACTTATTTCGCAACTGACTGTTGCGGCTGTGATTGATGCTTTTGGCATTTTAGGTAGCCAGAGGATTGTTTTTCACTGGACAAAATTTGCCGGACTCGGACTTATGATTGGCGGAGTGGTCCTGTTTAAAATACAATAAAAAAGGTCACGCAAACTGCGTGACCTTTTAGGTTTGCATAATTATTTATTTACAATAATAAGTGTTGCTTCAACAGCACCGGATGTAGCTGTACCAAATACAGTAATGGAGTCACCGGCTTTAATCTGTTTAACAGTCATTGAAAGACCGGAGTTGTCCTGAACTTTTGCACCTTTTGTAAAGATGAGTGACGTGGAATCAACCAGTTTAATATATCCGTAGGAAGATTCAACATTTTCAACTACACCTGTAATGTTTGTACTTGAAGCAGTTGATGCTACAAGTGAAATTTCTGTAATTGTTTTGCCCTCAATTACAAGGTCGATAGTATCTCCAAGTCTAAGATCGTAAATTGAATTTCCGTCTTGTGCAACCTTGATTTTAGCATTTCGAGCAAGGTAATATGTCACTTCGTCGCCATCAACACTAACAGTAAGAGAAGGGGTGTTTGAAATAAGAATTTTAGCAATTGTACCAGTTTCTTTTACTGTAGTACTTGTTGCAGAAACTTCGCTAATCAGACCGTAAACAAGAGTAAGTTTAACTCTGTCACCAGCTGCAATATCAGAAAGATCAACAACTTTGCTGTTTCGTCTTACTACTACAGTATCAGCGGCAGTATAAGAAATAATTTCATCGTCAATTTCAACATTGAGTGTAAATTCAGGTTCGAGAGTGATGGAATCTACAACACCGCTTACAACAACAGTTTTGTCTTCAGCCTGAATGTGAATAACCTTGCCGGCTTTTATGCTTGCGGAAATGTAATCAGTTTTAACAAGATCGCTCACGGAGCTTGCTTTATCATTTTTGGTAACAGTTACTGAAGTTGAAATTGGGTAACTTTCTGATTTGTTTGTTTTCGCATCTTTAATGAGGATTGCAGTTGCATCTTCATATACTTCGTAACCATTATATATACCTGTAACGGTTGTTTCAAATGCTGAGGATATGCCTTCAACAAAAATTACATCAGCTCCGCTAAAGGTAACTCTTACTTTTGTGCCTGCACTAAAATCGGAAATTTTTGCTACAGAACCATCTAAAACGGCAGGAACTTTTGCATCAACTGTATATGTTACATTTTCATCTGCGTCAGAGGTGAGTCTGAGGGAAGAAGATGATGCATCAAAGCGAAGCATGCTGCCTTCAGCAAATTCATAATCGAGAACAGGTATAATTCTATAAAGAAGTGTAGCAATCATAGCTCTTGTAAGCTTTTCATTTGGAGCAAAAAGATTTTCGCCCATGCCATTCATAATACCTTTATCGCAAACATAGTTTACATATGCTTTGGAAGTTGCGGGAATATCAGCCATGTCTTCAAATGAAATTTTAATTTCAGCTGATTCAACTGCTGCAAGATCTCTTTCAAATACCTTTGTTAAAAGTACAGCGGCTTCATATCTTTTAAGCGGGTGAGTTGCTTCTGTGTTGGAAGCATAAATCGCAAGATCATCAGCAGTAAGAATACCTCTGTAAAGGAGATAGCTTATTTCATCTTTGTAAGGAGTTTCAAGTTCGGCTAAAGTTTCTGCATAAATATCTGATGCAATTTCAATATATTCAGCAGAAGATTTCTCAGTAAAACCAAGTACTCTTGCTATAAGAATAAGTGCTTCCTGCTTTGTTACAGCGTTATCAGGACGGAATGAGCCGTCTTCATAACCTTTTATAAGACCTGAGTCTGCCATTTCTTCGACGGCAGTTTTTGCCCAGGAAAGTCGTTCTTCGTTCATATCATCAAAAGCAAACGCGCCCATTTGAGTGAACAAAAGAGCTATAACGAGGATAACTGATAAAATAGTTTTTTTCATAAGAACCTCCATCTGCGGTAACCGCAATGTATTTATTATTCTCCTAAAATAAATCATATCATAAAAATCTTTCTATTTCAAGATAATTTTACAAAAAACACAAAATGTAATGAAATTGTAAAATAAATACCCGAATTATATACAATATCTAGTGATTGACTTTTTTGGTAAAATTTGTTATAATAATAAAACATTTTAGATGAATATTGAAAAATTTTAATAGGAGAAAATACATGAAATCAACAGGAATTGTCAGAAGAGTTGACCAGCTTGGCCGAATTGTTATACCAAAAGAATTAAGAAAAGCTTTAGATATTAAAGAAATAATTGATTCACTTGAAATTTATCACGATTCAGGGAAGATAGTTCTCAGAAAACTTGTTGGAAATGAAAAATCAGGTATCTCACGAAAGGTTGACCAACTTGGTAGAATTGTTATTCCCGTAGAACTGAGAAGAAATCTAGATATTTACGAGGAACGGGATTCGCTTGAAGTGTTTATTGATGATGAGAGAATTATTTTGAAGAAATATGCACCGGCTTGTGTTTTTTGTTCAAATGCGGGAAATGTTTTCTCTTTTAAAGGGAAAAACATTTGTCTTAATTGCCTTGATGAACTGAAAGAAATATAAAAAATAACGAAAAAAGGACGGACAAAATCCCGTCCTTTTTTATATACTTATAAAAAATTCGCCTGTTTTATCTATTCCTGTGCATATTGCTTCAAAATTCCTTTTTCCTGATTTTATTAAATATGAATCGGCAACAATGTCATCAAAAAGATTTTCTTTTTCATTTCTAATTGGAATAGCAACTCCGATAAATGTTAATTCGTCTGTTTTTTTAATTCCGGCGCAGTAATATCCTGCTCGATTAATTGCCGGATATACTTTTTTTGCTGATAAAACATGGTGAATAATTGAATAATCAAAAATTATAAAATTGCCTCGTATGCGTTGCCACTTAAAACCTCCACCAAAAAAATTTTCAAAAGTGAAATGGTCGGGAGGTGAAATAGGTTGATTTAAAATTGGTTCAACTGATTTTCTGGGTTTTTCTCCAGACCACATCAGTGGTTCGGACACCACATCTGCAGCAATAAATATTTGATCTGGAAAAAAATCTGCATCAAGAGTAAAAGTTGCCTTATTTTTTGTTATTACCCCAACTTCGGTTGTGTCGCCATTGATAACTGAAAAACATTTTTTTCGTCCTGGAACATTTTTATTAAGCTTAACCTGCATCGTTGAGTTTTTTTCTCCTGAAAGTATTTTTACTACACCCGAATTGCCCAAATCAGAGTTTAAGATATATACATGCTTTCCCATTTTTCCTCACTTAATTGAATAGAACTTTACGATACCGTTATAAATTGCTCCGGCAAGTTTATCTTGGTATTCTTCCGTTTTAAGCCGAGAAAGATCTTTTTCGTTTGATAAAAAGCCACATTCGACAACAACCGAGGGTATTGATACATCATTTAAAATAAATATGCTTCCGCTTCCGTTTTTTGTTTCACGCAGATTTTCGGGGTCTATAAGACGAATTTCTTCCTGAATGTGATCAGCCAAATACTTTGAATCAGCAGGAGAGGAAGAGTAAAAAACCTGTGTGCCGAAATACTGCGGATCAGAAAATGTGTTCATATGTATGCTAACAAATCCTTCAACCTGTAGCTCATCAACCATTTCGCGCCGGTTATTTAAATCTGCGACTTTGCGCATTTTGTTAATTTCGTCTTCTATAGTGCTTAAAGAACGATCATCACTTCTGGTCATAAAAACAGTGCAACCAGATTGTTGAAGGAGTTGTTGAACCTTAAGAGCGATTTTAAGATTTAAATCTTTTTCTATTGTTCCGTCTGCACCTGATGCGCCACCGTCTGCACCGCCGTGTCCGGGATCTAAAATTATAATGTGATTTGATGTTGGAAGTGCAGAAACAGTTGTCGAGGGTTTGTTTATTGCAGCAACCATAAAAACAGCAACAAGGAGTGTTGCGAGGTATATGGTAAGTCTTTTTCTGTTAATTACAAATACCATATTTTTCAGCCTTTCAAATATATTTATTACATATTTATTCGACACACACACTTGATATAACTTTCATCTTGTATTATAATATTTTTTATGTTAAAAAATTAATATTTATTTTACTTAATTTTCACAATTCTTACACAATTGTATTATATAATTTTTATTAAAATATAAAATCAGGAGGATTTTATCTATGTCAGTACTAAAACAGAAAGCAGTTTCTATTAAAGAAAAGGCATTTAAATTGCCAAAATGGCTGCTTATTACAATTGTGATATTGCTTATTCTTTCGCTTGCACTTGGTGCATATCTCATTTTCGGAAGAGATAAGGGAAAGAAAGCGGCGGATCAGATTAATACTTTTACTGTTACAAGACAAACAATTCGTCATACAGTAACAGGCTCGGGTGCTATTGAACCGAATGATCAGTATGAAATTACACCGCTTGTTAAGGGTGAAATTCTTTCTGCTCATTTTGAAGAGGGAGATGTTCTCAATGAGGGCGATGTTATGTATGTTATTGACTCGTCTGATCAGGAATCTACCATGAGAAGAGCGCAGAACTCCTTAAAACAAGCGCAATCCTCCTATAACGATGCACTGGAAAATTATAATGATCTTGCGGTTAAAAGTACTGTTAGCGGTACGGTTGCGGCAGTTTATCTTGAAGAAGGCGATGATGTCGGAACAAACGCTAAAGTCATGGATATTATAAATAATGATCAAATGATCTTAAAAATTCCTTTTATTTCGCAGGATGCAGACAAAATTGCGGTCGGTCAGTCTGCAACCGTAAATGTAGAGGGTTCGTATTATACGCTTAATGGTAAAGTTACATATGTTGCTTCGGGTTCAATTTTAAACAGCGAAGGTGTAAGAGTGAAAAATGTTGAAATTGAAGTTGATAATCCGGGAGCACTTGAAGAAGGTGACAGAGCAACTGCTATTGTTGGAAATGTTGCATGTAATGCGGCAGGATCTTTTGAATATAGCGAAATGGTTACCATTGTTGCTAAATCATCCGGAGAAATACTTTATCAGCCATATACTGTTGGTGATAAAGTAAAACGCGGTGATACCGTGGTGAAAATTGATAGTCCATCTGCTACCAAACAGGTAGACAATGCACAGCTTAGTCTGGAAAGTGCGCAGATTTCCTATGAAAACACACTTGACCAGCTTGATAATTATACCATAACTGCACCTATTTCAGGTACTGTTATACAAAAAAACTCAAAAGCCGGCGATACTCTTGACAGTAGTACTTCTCAAAAATCAATGGCTGTTATTGCCGATATGTCAAGAATGACTTTTGACATATCTATAGATGAGCTTGATATTCAGCTTCTTAAAGTTGGACAAAAAGCTACTATTACAGCAGATGCTTTTGAGGGTAAATTCTTTAGCGGTACGGTTGACTACATAAGTGTTATAGGAACAACATCAAACGGTGTAACAAGCTATCCTGTAACAATTGTACTTGATGATGCTGGCGGACTTTTACCTGGTATGAATGTCGATGCAACAATTGTTGTTTCGGAAAGTGTTAATACACTTGTTGTGCCGCTTGGAGCAGTTCAAAGAAATAATTTTGTTTTTGTGAAAGATGATGGTTCTTCAAACGACGATACAGTTCAGGAAAACAAATCTTCTGTTAAAGGTGAAAAGTCACAAGCACAGAGTGGAAACTCCAGATCAACTGATAATTCACAGCAAAAAAACGAAACATCCAAACAGGCTGGACAACAGCAATCACAGGGTGGAAGTTCAAAGCAAGGAGAAAAGAAGAACAATTTTACTCCCAGAGCACCTGAAGGATTTAAA
>JAZROP010000013.1:0-6046 GCA_045648785.1 Clostridia bacterium
GTGGTTATGAAGGCCTCAGAGTAGGTACAACACAGATTGCTGCTGGTGAAATGGCAGGCAAAACTGTATTCTTCACAGCTAATGCTAAAAACACAACAGGCAGAGCAATTGACGGCGTACTCGCAATCGGTATCTACGAAGACGATACACTCGTTAAATATGCTTATGCTAACAAAGCATTCGCAAACGCTGGTGATGGTTCATTCTCCGCAGCTTTCAAAGTTGGCGAAGGACAGACTGTTAAAGCATTTGTAAAAGGCACAGCTTCTGAAGTTACATTCGGTAACTAATTAAATAAAAAACTCCCTTCGGGGAGTTTTTTTTATGAAAATTTGTAAATGGAAAAAGCGGAAGAAAATTTCTTCCGCTTTTATTTTATAGACTTTCATTTAAAAAATTTTATTAACTATTTCACCATATTTTTAGGGTTGCCTGAAATAAATGAGGTTAAATTATCCATAACGATGCCGAGCAATCGCTGTCTGGTTTCTATGGGCGCCCACGCAACATGAGGTGTCACCGAAAGTCCGGGCAGGTTTAACAGCTCACAAGTCTCCGACATGGGTTCGGTTGTCAGCACATCTATTGCTGCGCCCGAAAGTTTGCCCGAAACAAGTGCATTTTTCAGGGCAGCTTCGTCAATTACGCCACCCCTGGCGGTATTTATAAAATATGCTCCCTCTTTAAATTTTGCAAACATTTTATCGTCAAACATTTTTTCCGAATCTTTGTTCAGCGGGCAATGAACGGTTACAAAATCGCTTTCGGAAACCAGCGTGTCAATGTCAACGAATTTTACTGTGCTGTCCGAAACCGGATTTCGTTTATATGCTAGCACCTCCATTGAAAAGGCATTTGCAATTTTTGCGACCTCTTTTCCTATACTTCCATATCCAACTACACCAATTTTTTTGCCGCGGAGTTCTTGCATTTTAAAAATAAACGGCGAAAAAGTCTCGCTGTTTTTCCAACCTCCGCCGTTTACAAATTCTGTGTAGTCAGCAACCTTGTTTGTGTGGTTTAAAATATATGCAAAAACCTGTTGCGCAACCGCATTTGTGGAATAACTGCCAGCGTTACAGACGGTTATTCCGTGGGCATTTGCGTATTCCACATCAATATTATTGTAACCGGTGGCAAACAGTCCGATATATTTTAAATTTTTCGCCGCTGCCATAACCTCTGCCGTGATAACCGTTTTGTTGCAGATTACGGCATCTGCATCCGCTATTCTTTCTATAAGTTTATCCTGTGGCGTCAGATCATAATAAACCGTTTCGCCAATGGAATCAAAAACTGTCAGGTCAAGGTCATCTCTTGTAACAGTTTTACAGTCTGTCAATACTATTTTCATAATCTACTCCCTTATATCAAAACCTGCCGATTTATAAAGTCTGTTGTACACTCCCTGCCACATTCCCGATTTTTCCGGAAGTTCGCATAGTATTATCTCTGCACCAAGCTCGTCAAAGCGTCTGAGTGAGTAAAAAAGCCGTTTTGCGAGGTCTGTTGTGTCTTTCCCCCAGCAAATCTCAATTTCCGCGGAAAGAGAGGATTTTTCGCTTTTAAAAAGTCCAACTTTTTTGCCCTCAGAAACAAACATTTTCAAATCTTCAGCAAGTTTTTCGGTTGTTTTATAAAGAATAACCTGGGCATCAGGCGCATAATGCTTATATTTCATGCCGGGACTTTTGGGTTTGTATCCTTCCGTCCCCTCTTTTTTGTGCTCCTCCACAGTTACATCAGGGAAGATTTCTGCAAGCATTTCTGCTGTAATTCCGCCCGGTCTAAGTACCATTGGCGGAAATACAGTTGTATCAACAACCGTGGATTCTATACCAATATCACAATTGCCGCCATCAATTATAATATCCACCCTGCCGTTCATATCGTCAAAAGCGTGTCTGAACGCCGTCGGGCTGGGTTTGCCGGACAAATTTGCACTTGGTGCGGCGACAGGGACTCCTGCTGCTTCTATAAGCATCCGTGCGACCGGATTTTCCGGCATTCTAATTGCAACGGTGTCAAGTCCAGCCGTTACCTCCGTCGGAACAATATCCTGTTTTTCCACCACTACCGTTATTGGTCCCGGCCAGAATTTTTCCATTATTTTTTTAGCGGCAGGGTTGATTTTACCTGTTTTTTCTGCCATATTCATGTCAGATACATGTAATATCAACGGATTGTCGGACGGTCTGCCTTTAGCGCGAAAAATGCTTTTCACCGCACGGGGATTAAGCCCGTCTGCACCAAGTCCGTAAACAGTTTCGGTCGGGAAAACCACAAGTCCTCCCTCATTTATCACCTTGCCGGCTTGCTTCAGTGCCTCCGGCAAAGGTTTTATAATTTTTGTCATTATCTCATAACCTTTCTCAAAATGCCAACCTGTTTCTTTAAAGTTTCTGCCACAATTTCCGTTTCCTCTATGGTATTCTGTGCCGAAAAACTGAATCTGAGCGAGCTGTCAATCAGCTCTCTTTTTACGCCCATAGCTCCAAGCACATGACTGGGTGACGGATGATTTGACGAGCATGCCGAACCGGATGATACCATAATTTTCGCCGACTCAAGGCTGTGCAGCAGAACTTCTGATTTCACGCCTCTAAAGGACATATTCAAAACATACGGCAGTGCACATTCTCCCCCGTTTATTGTCACATCATCAATTCTTTCGAATATTTTTTTCGTCAGTGTTCTTTTAATTTCCGTTACGGTCGCAAAACTTTTCTCTCTGTCAAAAACTCTTACCGCTTCACCAAATCCAGCTATTCCCGGTACATTTTCCGTTCCGGGGCGCATATTTTTCTGTTGTCCGCCTCCAAAAATAATGGGATTTACATTTATTCCCTCTTTAACATAAAGTGCGCCCACCCCTTTTGGTCCGTGAACCTTGTGTGCACTGAAACTTGCAAGATCAACATCCTCAAACGGAATTTTCAGGTAAGACTGCACCATGTCGCTGTGAAAAATTATGTCTCTGTCAAAATCTTTAACCAGCCTGTAAGCCTCTTTTATGGGCATTACAGCACCCGTTTCGTTATTGACATGCATAATGCTTACAAGGACAACATCCTTTGAAAGAAGACTCTCAAGATGATTTAAATCAATCACTCCGTCCGGCTTTACTTTAATATATTTTACAGTAAATCCCTGACTTTCAAGATACTTAAAGCTCTGTAAAACCGCAGGATGCTCAACCTCAGAGGTAATAACAGTTTTCCTACCGTGAGAATTCCTGATTGCACCTCCGATTATCGCTGTATTGTCACTCTCGGTTCCTCCAGATGTAAAAAATATGGCAGTTTCTTTTTTCCCGATAGAGTCTGCTACCGCTTTTCTTGCAGCCACGACCGCTTTTTCTGCCTCAAGTCCCATAGAGTGTAGTGAGGACGGGTTGCCGTACGCCTCTTCCATAAGATGTGTCATAAGCTCTATTGCCTGAGGGCAAACCGCTGTGGTTGCCGAATTATCCATATATATCATAAACTCACCTTTTTAAAAAATTCCATTATAATTTTATCATATTTATTTTTTTATGTAAATACATATTTTATTTTTTGTGATGCAAAATAACTTTAAAGGAAAGGGTGATTTAAATGAAAAAAAGCGTTTCTTTCGGTACAGGAGTCATCACAGGACTTGTTGCCGGAGCAGTTGTCGGTATGCTTGCTGATCCACTAAAGGATAAGGATACAAAAAAAATTCAAAACCATACCGGTGGAATTTTCAAATCCATCGGCTCAGCAATAGACAGTATGTTTGATATGAGATAATTTTTGCCGCCGAAAATCCGGCGGCAAAATTATTTTTTCTTTCACGCTTTTACAAATTTTTCCTGGTCTGTTTGATATAATTAAGCCGGTGAAAAAAATGCCCGTTATTTACATAGATGTGTTATTTTTAACAAACTTCATATTAGATTGCATGCTTTTAATCCTTACCGGCAAAGTTTCCGGCAGAAACTACTCTCCCCTGAGGGTAATTTGGGGTGGACTTTTTGGTGGTTTTTTTGGCACTTTTATATTTTTTTTAGATTTTCCAGCTATTCTCTCTGTGGTTATAACTGTTGCTTGTGCTGCCGTTATGGTGCTGACCACTTACTACCCTATTACAAAAAAAACTTTTCTACGACTTGTCGGTGGATTTTATTTATCATCTTTTTTACTAGGCGGGGCATTGTTTGGGCTTTGTTTCTTTTTGGGCAGACCGGGCATTATGTCAAACGGAATATGTTATTTCCCCTTCTCAATGTCGCAGCTTTTAATTTGTGCACTTCCCCTTGCCGCATTTTTGGGTTTTTCTTTTAAGAAAATCAAAAATCGCCTGCTCTCTCACGATAAATATTGCACAGTAATGCTGTCACTTGCCGGCAGATCTGCCACATTTGACGGTTTTTTCGATAGTGGTTCTTCACTTTCTGACCCTTACTGCAAGAAGCCTGTAATTATAATCGACGGCTTTATGGCACAAAAGCTTTATGGCGATTCACCACCACCCTGTCGGCTCATACCTTATGCAACAATTGAAACCACCGGATTTCTTAAGGCATTTTCTCCTGATTTTTGTCTTATAATTTGTGACGACAAACACTTTAGCTGCGAATGTAGCATAGCCATTTCCCCTGCATATTCGGGTGGCAAAGCAATAATTAACCCTGATATATTATTAAATTGGAGGAAAGAAAATGATATACAAATATTTGGTTGAAAAAATACGAACACTACTTGGTCTGAGAGATTTTGTTCATTACATAGGTGGTAGCGATGTGTTGCCACCCCCTTTGTCTCGCGAAGAGGAGGCTGTGCTTATGCAAAAGCTCAAGTCTGACCCTCAACTTGTACGCAAAACGCTTATTGAACACAATTTGCGTCTTGTGGTTTACATTGCAAAAAAATTTGAATCAAGCGGTGTTGGTGTTGAAGATCTGGTTTCTATCGGTACAATCGGACTGATAAAAGCTATTAACACATTTGACCCGGATAAAAATATAAAACTTGCAACATATGCTTCTCGGTGTATTGAAAACGAAATGCTGATGCATCTTAGAAAAATAAGTAATATCCGCACAGAAGTTTCCATCGAAGAACCCCTTAATACCGACTGGGACGGCAACGAGCTCTTACTTTCTGATATTCTCGGTACTGAAAATGATATTATAAGTCGCAACATAGAGGAAGAAACTGACCGAAAACTGTTGCATGATGCAATAAATAGATTATCCGGGCGTGAGCAAAACATTATGAAGCTCCGCTTCGGGTTGACAAAGCATGGCTACAAAACCCAGAAAGAGGTTGCCGATATGCTTGGCATATCTCAGTCCTACATATCCCGACTTGAGAAAAAAATTCTCGAGCGTCTGAAAAAAGAAATCAGCCAGCTGATATAACATAGAATAATGCCCGTATCTTAAAATTGCGGGCATTATTTTTACATTAAAAAGCCACCATCCATTCGGATGGTGGCTTTAATTTTAAAACGTTAGGTTTTATTATTTTGTCATGTATTTCATGAGTCTGCCGAACATTGTAGCAATTTCAGCTCTTGTAGCTGTGCCGTTAGGATCAAGTTTGTTACCGGGTTTACCGTTAATAATACCTGCGCCTACTGCCCAAGCTTTAGCTTCTTTTGCCCAGTCTGATGTGTCAGCGTGATCGTCAAATGCTTCAATTTCGCCTTCAGCTTCAGGATTAGCAACGAATCTCCAGAGCATTGTTACAAGCTGTTCTCTTGTTACAGTTGCGTCTGTATCCATAACAACTGTACCGTCTTCGAGAGTTCTTACGCCTGTTGTCCAGCCGTTTGCAAGAGCGATAAGGTCTGTAGCTGCTGCCCAATGAGCTGCATCTGTGTCAACCTTCTGGTCTTTAGCTTCAGCAAGTTCTGCACCTGCAACCTTTGCAAGTCTAACCATCATTGCATTAACCATACCGCGTGTAGCTTCGCCATCCGGATCGAATGTGCTTCCGCCAACACCATTCATGATGCCTGCGTCAACTGCGTAGTTGATTGTTCCTTCAGCCCAGTGTTCTGCTGCATCATCAAATGT
>JAZROP010000014.1:0-45699 GCA_045648785.1 Clostridia bacterium
AAATCATTTTCATCACCTTCCAACAAAAAAGCGCATAAATCACACCATTAAGGAATGACTTATACGCTTAAAACTACATATTAATTTTTGTTTCTGGAGTAAAACAAAATTGCAGTCTTAACAGGTCATACCTTATATTAAGATTACATATCGTTGATTACTCTAATTGGTTACGGTTTCATTGTAACACAGAAATTTCCCTGTTGCAAGTGTTTTTTATTCTACTGTAACTGATTTTGCGAGGTTGCGGGGTTTATCTATGTCACAACCTCTCTCCCGTGCCATATGGTATGCAAAAATCTGTAAAGCCACTACCGACAGAGAGGGAGTGAACAAATCGTTTGTCTTGGGAAGCGTGACAGACATATCTACTTCGTTTCCTGCACTCATACCCTCGGGCAAGAATAACATCACATATCCGCCACGGGATTTAACTTCTTTTATATTGCTTAAGGTTTTATCAAAAATGTGTTTTTGAGTAGCCACAGCAATCACAAGTGAATTTTCCTCAATCAGCGAAATGGTGCCATGCTTAAGTTCTCCTGCAGCATATGCTTCCGAGTGAATGTATGAAATCTCCTTAAGTTTGAGAGAGCCTTCGAGAGATACACACCAGTCGAGTCCTCTGCCCAGATAAAATGCGCTTGAAATATCGTGATGCTTTGACGCACAGTCCTTAAGTATATCATTAAGGGCAATAACTTCTTTGATTTTAGAGGGAATTTCGAGCAAATCAGAGCATAGCTCGGATTCAAACTCCGGTGTAATTTTCCCTTTTACTGAGGCTGTATATATTGCAAGAAGATATAGCATTATAAGCTGACAACTGTACGCCTTGGTGGTTGCTACCGCGATTTCAGGACCGGCAAGTGTGTGAACTACAAAGTCCGCCTCTCTCGCAATTGAACTTCCGGCAACATTTACGATTGCAAGTGTTTTTGCACCACGGCATTTAGCTTCGCGCATTGCGGCGAGAGTGTCTGCAGTTTCGCCAGACTGGCTTATTACTATAACCAAATCATTTTCCGATAAAACCGGGTCTGCATAACGAAACTCTGAAGCAAGCCATACATCAACAGGTACATGAGCCAGTTTTTCAAAAATATATTTTCCGGCAACCCCAGTATGATATGCACTTCCGCAAGCTGTAATATAAATGCGGTTAATGGTTTTTAATTTGTCTTGGAGCCCGTCAAAATTAAGTCTGCCGTCTTTGATATGCCCCAAAAGAGTATCCTTTACAACTTTTGGCTGTTCGTGGATTTCTTTAAGCATGAAATGGTCAAAGCCGCCTTTTTCTGCCGCATCAATATCCCAAGTTACATGAAAAAGCTCTTTAGTTATTTCTTTTTTGTCTGCAGAATAGATTTTTATTTCATTTTCTGTGCAACGCACAATTTCTCCATCCTCGAGAAGATATACATCTCTGGTTTCGGATAAAAGCGCAGGAATATCTGATGCAATGAAATTTTCATTTTTACCTTTTCCAGCGATTAGCGGACTGTCCTTTTTTACGGCGTAAAGCTCACCTGGGTGTTCAGCAGATATAATACCGAGCGCAAAAGAGCCGGTGAGCATACTTACTGTTTTTGAAATTGCATCAAGCATATCGCCGTTATAATTCAACTCAAGAAGATGAGCAACAACTTCGCTATCTGTATCAGAAGAAAAGACAACCCCTTTTTCATACAGAAAATTTTTAAGAGAGAGATAATTTTCTATAATGCCATTGTGAACAATGGCGATTTTGCGGTTTGCTGAAAGATGCGGATGTGAGTTTTTATCAAGGGGAGCTCCGTGTGTTGCCCATCGGGTGTGACCGATTCCAATATTACCACTTATGTTTTGTTCTTCAGTTTTTTTACGCAGAGTGCTAAGCCGTCCTTTTGCTTTTATACAGTCCAGACCGCTATCATTTAAAAGAGCAACTCCGGCGGAGTCATATCCGCGATATTCAAGTTTTTCAAGTCCGCCCAAAAGAAAGGGCAGAGCGTTTTTTTTGCCAATATATCCAACTATTCCACACATTAATTTTTCGCCTTCCTAAAGCTTACGGTTTCAATATAGTCTTTTGTTTCTTCAGCGTCTTTTAACATTTCAGATTTATCAGTTCCCTCAATCATAACACGAATTACAGGTTCTGTTCCAGACGGTCTTATTAAAAGCCTGCCCGAATTTTCATATTTTTTATGCATTTCAGTGATGAAAAGAGAGAGATTTTCATCCGAAAGAATTTCTGAACTATTTACACCATTTGTTTTGGCATTTAAAACAATCTGAGGAAGAATTGTTATATCTTGTCTGAGTTCAGATGCTTTTTTACCAGAGTTTTTTAACAACTTCAAAAACTCAAGGGCGCAGACAAGACCATCGCCGGTTGAGTTATAAAGAGTGGATATTATATGTCCGGATTCCTCACCGCCGATAACAGAGCCAATCTCTGTCATTTTTTCGTAAACATACCGGTCGCCGACTTTTGTGGCAACAAAATCAATATTATGCTCTTTTAAAGTCATAGAAAGTCCCATATTGCTCATTACAGTACCCACAACTGTGTTTCCCGAGAGAATACCGCATTTTTTATATTCAATTGCGATGAGTCCAATGAGTACATCGCCGGTTAATACGACACCGCTTTCATCTACGGCAAGAACTCTGTCCGCGTCACCATCAAAAGCAATGCCCACATCAGCTCCGCTACTTTTAACAAAGTCGGACAGGCTGTCAATATGAACACTTCCGCAATCATTATTTATGTTTATCCCGTCGGGGGAGGCGGATTTAACAAACACCTCGGCACCCAGCTTTTTAAAAGCTTCGGGGGCGATAAAAGAGTTTGCGCCGTTAGAGCAGTCAACAGCTATTTTTAAGCCTGTAAGGTCATGACCTGCAGCGGAAACGGCGTGATTTAAATAATCGATTGAACCATCAGCATATGATTTCAATCTTCCGATGTCACTTCCGGTAAGGGGGGATGAGATAGTTTTGTTTCCTAACAAATATTCTTCTATTTCTTCCTCCAATTCATCGCTCAGCTTTTCACCGTTTGAATTGAAAAATTTAATGCCGTTATACTGAACAGGATTGTGTGATGCAGAGATTACAACCCCGGCATCAGCCTCTAATTTTCGTGTGAGATATGCAACCGCAGGAGTAGGAATAACTCCGAGAGTTAAAACCTCCGCCCCTTGAGATAGTGCTCCTGAAATAAAGGCAGCTTCTAGCATATCACTTGAAATGCGTGTATCTTTGCCAATTACTATGCGAATTTTTTTTGTGTTTTTTTGAGATAATAAATATGTGGAATATCGACCAAGTCTGCATGCAAGGTCAGCGTCGAGAAAGCTACCGGCGATACCGCGTACGCCGTCTGTACCAAAATATTTAGTCATTTTTAATACCTCCTGTTTATTGGAATATAACATAAGTTAACAGGTTAATCAAGAAAAAACTACTAAATCGTTTAAGTAAGGAGGGTTGTAAGAGATTTGAATGTGTAGCCCTGTTTTTTTGCCTCAATAATAATGCTTTCAAGAGTGTTTGCGTTTGTTTCTGAAACTGCGTGCATCAGGATTATTGCGCCATTATGAAGATTATTTATAACAGAATCAAATACGAATTCGCTGTTTGGTTGTTTATCAACATTCCAGTCCTCGTAGGCAATGCTCCAGAAAATTGTTTTATAACCCAGTTTTTTTGAAAAGTACATACTCTGTTCGCTGTGTTCTCCCATAGGTGGACGCAGAAACTTCATACTTTTGCCTGTGGTTTCATAAAATATTCTGTCCAGCTCTATCAGCTCATATTCAATCTCATCAGCCGAAAGTGATGGCATACTGGGGTGATTTACCGTATGATTTCCAACATCATGCCCCTCGTTTACCATACGGCAGATAAGCTCGGTCTCCTTATTTAAATAAGGACCGGTTACAAAAAAGCAGGCAGGAACGCTATGTTTATTTAGTACATCTAAAATTTTTGCAGTATAACCATTTTCATACCCCTCATCAAAAGTAAGATAAATTGATTTTGTACCAGTATCTCCGAGATATATTCCGTCGTAAGTGTCTAAAATTTCAAGCTCGCCAGGGTTTATATCAGGAGCTTTGCCTGTGTTTTTCTTAAGGCCCCAACACAGTTTTTTTCTGCTTAATGAATCACTCATGCTCCCGGATGGTTGACTTTTACTACAGGAACAACAGAATATAAGTGAAGCAACTATCATAAGCCAAACTAATATTTTTGTTTTTTTCAAAATGATTACCCCCCCGAATAATTTTATGCACAAATCGTAAAAAAATGTTGAAGTGACGCATATAATATGATAAAATAAAATATGAACCGAAAAGGGGATAAATGATGTTTCTCTTAGGCAGACCAAAGTTTTTTGCGGCAGCAGCCATAGTAATTATATTAACAGCTCTTATTGTAAACAACATGTCAATTGAGAATGATATGCCCAACTACAGTTTATATACCGGCGGAGATGTATATGAGCCTGAGGCAAATATTACACGCACGCTTATACAAAATGACAAAAATTCACCACAAAAAACGGCATATCTCACATTTGATGACGGACCAACCGCCAATACTGAAAAAATTCTTGATGTGCTTGCTCAGTATGGAGCAAAAGCAACATTTTTTGTTCTTGGTGAAACGGCAGAGAGAAATCCGGAAATTCTTCGCAGGATATTTAATGAGGGACATACAATAGGAAATCACAGTTACAATCATGATTACGACGAGGTATATGGAACCCGTGAGGAGTTCATAAACGAACTTACCAAATGGGAGGAGGTCGTAGGAGATATAATCGGCTACGATAATATTGTCAAGCTACTTAGGTTTCCGGGCGGATCAAAGGATGAATGGAAGTATATCTATCGCAATATAGCGGCAGAAATGGGATACAAATTTGTAGACTGGACAGCACTTAACGGCGATGCGGACAGCAAACCTTTTTCTCGGGAAAGGTGTATGGAGGAAATAAAAAAATACTGCACCGATACAGGAGATGTTGTGATATTAATGCATGACAGTGCAAAAAAAACTATTACCGCGGAAATGATGCCACAAATTCTGGACTATCTGCTAAGTGAGGGATATACATTTAAAAGAATAGAAATATAGGTGATGAAAATGAGAATTTATAATGATATAACCGAGCTTATCGGTAAAACTCCGCTTGTTCATATTTATACTGATAAAAAAACAGGTGCTAAAGTTGTTGCCAAAGTGGAAGCGTTTAATCCTGCCGGCAGCATTAAAGACCGTGCGGCGCTTTCTATGATTGAGGCAGCAGAAAAAAAGGGGCTGCTCAAAAAAGGCGGAACAATAATAGAACCTACTAGCGGAAATACTGGTATTGGTCTTGCAGCAGTTGCGGCTGTAAGAGGGTACAAAGTAATTCTCACAATGCCCGAAACTATGAGCATTGAACGCAGAAAGCTCCTTTCTGCTTATGGTGCGGAAATTGTGCTGACAGACGGTGCAAAAGGCATGAAAGGTGCGATCGAAAAAGCACTTGAAATAAGGAATGAAATAGGGGACGCGTTTATTCCCGATCAATTTTCAAATCCGGCAAACCCCGAAATCCATATAAAAACAACAGGCCCTGAAATATGGGATGACACTGACGGACAGGTGGAAATAATTGTTGCCGGAGTGGGTACAGGCGGAACGCTTTCGGGCACGGCAAAATATTTAAAATCGAAAAATCCTAAAATAAAAGCGGTAGCCGTTGAACCTTTTGAATCGCAAGTAATAGGTAAGGGTGAGGCAGGTCCGCACGGGATACAGGGGATAGGGGCGAATTTTGTGCCGGATAATTTCAATGCTGAAATTTGCGACGAAATTCTGTCCGTAAAATCGGACGACGCAAAGGCTGAAGCAAAAAATCTTGCGACAGAAAAAGGAATACTTGCCGGAATATCCGCAGGGGCAGCCATTCATGCCGGCAAAATTCTTGCTGCGCGAAAAGAAAATGCGGACAAGTTTATTATAGTAATCCTGCCTGACACAGGAGAAAGATATTTAAGTGAATTTTAATTACCTATTTGATATGATGGAGTTCATGTAATAGATTGACAAGAAAGGATAGCCCAATGAAAAAATCATTGATGATCAGAATAGCATTGTTAATTGCATATTGTACTCCTTTTGCTTTTCTTTCTGTAAATGGTGATGCAACATCAGGAACAATGATTTTTTACGGAGTAATGATTATAAGCTTTGCAATGTTGTGTTGTGGTATAATAAAAACAAATAACATACTCATTTTATATGTTGGCAATGCTCTAAGTTTTATTTCATCTTATTTAACTGCAAAATTTTCAGGACTTGAGCCAATGGGACATTATTTTAAACCGTTTACCGCCCATTCTCTTATAGTGGTGATTTCGATTATTGCAATTGTTATTCAAATGATTATAGTGCAGAGTTGTGTGCTAAAAAAAGAAAAAACAAATAATACGCAGTAATTTTAATTACCTCTTGAAAAATGGAAAAACTTGTGGTAAAATATATAAGGTTAAGTATTATTTCAAATATTATTTAAAGGAGTGCATATACAAATGAGCGATTTTCTTACAAGAATCAAGGAAAGAGCAAGGGCAGACAAGAAAACAATCATTCTGCCTGAATCTATGGACAGAAGAATTTATGAAGCGGCTGAAATGATCCTTAAAGAGGACATTGCAAACATCATCATCATCGGTACCCCCGAAGAAGTTGAAGCAAATTCCAAAGGTCTTGACATTTCCGGCGCAACAATCATTAATCCTTTTACTTACGAAAAAACAGAAGAATATTTAAATCTGTTTGTTGAACTGAGAAAAGCTAAAGGTCTTACATATGAAGACGCTAAAAAAATTGCTCTCGGTGACTACATGTACTATGCTTGCCTTATGGTTAAAGCAGGCGATGCTGACGGCGTTGTTTCCGGTGCTTGCCACTCAACAGGTGACACACTTCGTCCCAGCCTTCAGATTATTAAAACAAAACCGGGCATCAAACTTGTTTCCGCTTTCTTCGTAATGGTAGTTCCGGACTGCGAATATGGTGCAAACGGCACATTTATTTTTGCAGACAGCGGGCTTGTTCAGAATCCTAATTCTGAAGAACTTGCAGCAATCGCAGCTTGCTCTGCTGAATCCTTTGAAGTTCTTGCTGAAGAAGAAGCGGTTGTTGCTATGCTTTCTCACTCTACAATGGGCAGCGCTAAACACGCTGATGTTGACAAGGTTGTAGAAGCTACAAGAATTTGCAAAGAGCAGAATCCTGATATTAAAGTTGACGGCGAGCTCCAGCTTGATGCTGCTATTGTTCCCGCAATCGGTAAATCCAAAGCTCCCGATTCATCTGTTGCAGGTAAAGCAAATGTTTTAGTATTCCCTGACCTTGACGCAGGTAACATTGGTTATAAACTTGTTCAGAGACTTGCAAAAGCAGAAGCTTACGGACCTATCACACAGGGTATTGCAATGCCTATCAACGACCTGTCCAGAGGCTGTAGCGCACTTGATATTGTAGGTGTTGTTGCTATCACAGCTGTTCAGGCTCAGGGTAAATAATAGGAGGAATAAAAATGAAAGTTTTAGTTATAAACGCAGGTAGCTCTTCTCTTAAATATCAGCTTATTGATATGGCTACAACAGATGTTATTGCAAAAGGTAACTGCGAAAGAATCGGTATTGACGGTTCCTTCATCAAACATAAACCCGCTGGTAAAGATGCTTTCGAACTTGAAACAGCAATGCCTTCACATCAGGAAGCTATAAAGCTCGTTCTTGACGCTCTTCTTGATAAAGACCACGGCGTAATTTCTTCTCTTTCTGAAATTTCAGCAGTTGGTCACCGCGTGGTTCACGGCGGAGAATACTTCAAAGGCTCCGTTGTCATTGACGGCGATGTAAAAGCAAAAATTAAAGAATGTGCAGCACTTGCTCCTCTTCACAACCCTGCAAACCTTATTGGTATTGAAGCTTGTGAAAAAGCAATGCCCGGTGTTCCTATGGTAGCAGTTTTTGATACAGCTTTCCACCAGACAATGCCTGATTATTCTTATATGTACGCTCTTCCGTACGAATATTATGAAAAATACAAAATCCGTCGTTACGGTTTCCACGGTACATCTCATAAATATGTAACTGCCCGTGCAGCCGCAATGCTTGGTAAAAAAGCAGAAGACATCAATATTGTAACATGTCACCTTGGTAATGGTTCTTCCATCACAGCAGTTAAAGGAGGCAAATGCTTCGACACAACAATGGGACTTACTCCTCTTGAAGGTCTTATGATGGGTACAAGAAGTGGTAACCTTGACCCTGCTATAATTCCTTTCCTTATGGAAAAAGAAGGTCTTACAGCTAAAGAAGTTGACACAATGCTTAACAAAAAATCCGGTATCCTTGGTGTTACACAGACAACAAGTGACAACCGTGACATTGAGCAGGGTGCGAAAGAAGGCAATAAGAGATATCAGCTTGTTGAAAGCATGCTTGTTCACCAGATTACAAAGTTCATCGGCGGTTATGCTGCTGCTATGGGTGGTATTGATGCAGTTGTATTCACAGGTGGCATCGGTGAAAATAACCCTCAGTACAGAACAAGAGTTGGTGCAAACCTTAAATTTATGGGCGTTGAAGTTGATGAAACAACAAACGCAAAAGCATTCAGAACTTCTGATGAATATGATATTTCAACAGATGCTGCAAAAGTAAGACTTCTTGTAATTCCTACAAATGAAGAACTTATGATTGCTATGGACACAAAAGCACTCGTTGAAGGAAAATAATTATTGAAACATAAAACCTCCTGCCGACAGGCAGGAGGTTTTTTATTATTCAATTTCAAAGTATGCGTAAAAAATCTTTTTGTCAAAATCACCTGACTCGCGAAAATCCATAATCTCTTTTGCTATGCGGTAATTACCTTTCGGAAGTTTGCCGTAGAGCCATTCCCAGTTAATTTTTGTTTCATATTCACCGTCCTTGGGGATGAGATAGGCAATAGCATTCCAGGCGTAGTTATCGATAACTGTTTTAACAGGCATCCAGCCGCCTTCAAGCCTTTCTATTTCATACCAGCTGCCCGTCTGCAGTTGACCGGACGGGTAGCCGCCCATTTGGGAAATTTCAAGGTCAAGACCGGTAGGGGTTATGTCATCTGCTTCAAGATGTATGCCCCAGCTTAAATTTTCTTCGTCAGGTGAAATTATATATACATCAATACGACCATCCATACCGGAACTGAGCATTGATTTTGTTACCTTGCCAAAATCAAGCTCTTTGTCATTTGTAAGGACAATCATTTCGGTCTCTGAAACGGCATTTGGCATAGTACCTTTTAAATACATGCAGTATTTATATTTGTTTTCGTTAAATTCCGGGTCAGTGATTTTGCGAAAAATTTTCCAACCGCCGCTGATGGGAACTTCCACACAGTATTCGTTGTGACCTGTCTGATACCCGAAATAGGTGGTATGTGTAGGTCCGAAATTTGAGCCGTTGTCTTTTTTTGGAATTTCAAACTCTTCCGCCACATTTAACAGGCTTCCGTCAAGAGTGCCGCAACGGGGAGTGTTATCGCAGAAGGTTTCCGTATCATAATAAAGTTCGCCGTTAATCCTAACCATCTGGACGGATTTTTTCTCGCCTGTAGTTTCAACATCTGGGTTTCCACCAAAACCACCGTTTGTAGGCGTACCTGCACAACCTGTTAAAAGCAGGCATAAAAGCAAAATACTGATTATCTTTTTCATTTAACTTTCCTCCGCAAAAGCATATTCGCCAAGGAAAAGGATTTCGCCACTGTCATTATCACGGATAACAAAAGTGAATGGTGTGTTGAATTTTACCTCAACCGGCTTAGGGGGCAGAGCACTGCCTGCCATCATAATTGCAGTAACGGCAGCAGCCTCGGTGCCTTTTTCGTCAACGGCTATGTATGTTTTATGAAGGGCATCTGTTATAAACATACTGCCACTGTCAAACATATTTGTAAAATCAGCTTTTTCGGCATCGAATGAATAATCTATACCAAGAGTTTTCATCATTTCATTAAGCGATGTAGAATACTCAAACTTAAATTTTGGCATTGAAAGTGAAATGTAAGTGTTTTTTGCATTTTGTACAAAGCTATTTAAAGTGTTTTCTTCAAAATTGCCTTTTACAAGATACATTGCAACATCAAGGCCATAGAATATATTGTCGCCCTTTTCCTCGTCAAAATATCCGTTTTTGTAAGGCAGACAGATAATCTCATTTTCGCCATCGTTTAAATAACGGTAGTATCCCGTACGATTCATAAAGCTTATGTTTTTTTCTACGCCATTTCGGTCGGTAAAAATATCCGGTTTAGTGGCGTTTTCGGAAAATTCGTTCTGCCACGCCCCTTTAAAATATACAGCGTTTATAAGTGTTGCCCAGAAATCATCACTGTTTGCAATGGTAGGAATTTTGCCGTTTGTCTTATCGTTAACCCAACCGTTAATATCGCCAACGATGGTCTTACCATCTCGGACAAATGCTTCTGCCTTATAAAATTCGACAAGTTTTTTGGTAAATGCTTCAGAAAAACGCTGTGAGGTTCTTGAACTGTTTATCCAGATTGAATTTGCAACATTAAGCTTTAAAATTTCAGCCTCGCTATACTTTGCAATTAGTTCTTTTGTACTTTGATTAAAAGCATCTAAATCAGAAATTCCAAGTGCATGTTCAATTTGAGATTTTGTTTCGCCCAAAGCGCCGTTTGCCGCCATGGCAAATGCTGTCTTTATTGACAAGGGAGAGAACATATAGTTTCTATCCTCGGGCATCATAGAATTTAAATTTTCGGTAAATGAACCTGAAAGAGCGGCTTTATCGATTGTGAAAAGCACGCCGTAGAAATCCTTTTCTTCATATTTGCCAGCCTCTATAAGCTTTCTGTATAAAAGCTTACCATCGGCAGATTTTGCCACAAGAGCCGACCAGCAGATGCGTGCGGCGTCCCCGCGCATAAGCTCGCGGTCATCGTAAACAACGCTCAAAGTAAAGTTGTTAACGAGAAGGTCATGGTCCAGACCGAGTTGATAAGCGTTTTCTATTGTAATATCTGTATAGCCTAAAAGCGAAAGTGTCATTTTTGCAAATTCTCTGCCAGATACAGTTCTGTCGGGAGTGAATGTGTTATCGCTTGTTCCTGCAACAAGACCCAATTTTTTGGCTACAGTAACCTCTTTGTATGCCCAATGGTCATACATATCATCAAATTCGGGTGATGGCATACCAATTGCGCCGGTGTTTTCGGGATGCAGTCTCATTAAAAGCACAACGGCTTCAGCTCTGGTAATGCTTCGGTCAAGCTCAAATCCGTTTCCCGTTCCAAGAAGAATTCCAAGCCTGTTTAAACCTGATGCCTCAGCGCTGTGTTCGGCAAGAATGGGAATTTCAGGTTGCGGAAGTATAGTGGAGGCAGCAACTACAGTTAAGGTCAGAAGTAAAACGAGTATAAAAATAAAAGACTTTTTCATTGGTTAACCCTCCTTTGTTTATAATACTTTTTTTAAATATCAAAGGTTGCAAAAAGTCATCTTTTTCTTTTTATAATTAGCAGGGTTGTCAGCATTGATATAAATGAGAAAATAATATATATTGCCGCATATTGCAGAAACAACGGCTCATTTAGTGTAAAAAGTGACCATGCGGTGATGATAAATACTATTCCAGTTAAAAAACAGGCATACCATCGTTTTATTATATTAAAGCCTGCGAAAACACCAATAGCCACCGCCACAATGGGATTTACGAGATAGAAACTTATTATACATATTGCCATACCTGACTGGGAGGCAAAAAGCACTGCAAGAAGAGGTATGCCAAAGACCAAAGCAATGGTTAGAATGATTGAGATTATCATAAAATGCTCCTTTATGGTTTTATTAAATCGACAACATCTTCTGCACTCATTCCGAAAAAATATTCGTTAATGGGCAAACTGTCAAGAGCAACAATTATATCCTCACGGGTGTGACGAACACCCGATAAATGCTTTTCAAGCTCTGAAATATCGCGTTTTCCGAAAAAGTCACCGGAGAATTTAATGCCCAATATTTTTCCGTCCTTTGCATCGAGCGAAACAGATATTATTCCGCAGGGGAAAATCTGCTCGTTCTTAAAACTGTGCTTGGGTGAATATCCATAGTTCCATTCCCAGGTATCATATTTTTCTTTTTTGAGTTTTTCAATTTCCAAAATATCCAACGATGAGAGTTCGTAACGGGTCCCCTCTGCAGATTTGAAGAGCAACTCACAAAACTCGTCAATCGTGATATCGCTATGCTCGCCGATGTTGGTTACACGGCTTTTAACAGAGGCTATACCTTTGGATTTTATTTTAAGCTCATTCACATTTAAGACCTCTGACAGAATATCCACACTTGTGCTGAACATAAGTGTTCCGTGATGAAGAAGCATGTCCTTATGAACATACTGCGCGTTGCCGGAAAACTTTCTGCCGTCTATGAGCATGTCATTTCTGCCCGATAGTGTTGCCTCTACACCAAGTCTTTTTAACACATTAATAACAGGTTTGGTAAATTTTTCAAAATTTAGAAAATCGTCACCTGAATTTTGTGTAATGTATGTGTAGTTTAGGTTACCCAGGTCGTGATAAACGGCTCCACCGCCAGACATTCTGCGGATAATGTTCACCTTAAGCTTTTCTGCCATGGATATGTTAAGCTCGGTGAATGTGCTCTGATTTCTGCCAATGACAACCGTATTGTCATTCTGCCATAAAATCAACTTGTCTTCACTGTCTTTTTTAAGAAAATATTCCTCAGCGGCAAGATTAAAGTATGGATTTATTGTGTTAAGTTTTATAAGCTTCATAATAATTACCTCATTTTTAGTTTATCATATTGTGGCAAGTTTGTCTATAATTTTATTGACTTTCTGTCGGTAAATTGATAAGATAGTATAGAGGTGTAAAAAATGAACGACAAAAGCTTTTTTGCAATGGCATCAAGAATGAAATATATAAACCGATGGGGACTTATGCGCAACACAAGTCAGGAAAACATAAGCCAACACAGTCTTGAGGTAAGCATGATTGCTCACGCCCTTGCGGTTATAAATAACGAAATTTTTGGGGGTGATGTTTCTCCTGAAAAGACTGCTGTTGTGGCGATGTATCATGATATGAGCGAGATTATAACGGGAGATATGCCAACACCGGTAAAATATAAAAACACTCAGATAATTTCTGCTTATAAGGAAATAGAAACAGCTGCAAATAATAAGTTGCTTGAAAAACTGCCTGATGATATGAGAGGGGTTTATGAAAAGATTCTTTTCAGCGAGGACGAAAATATAAACAAGCTTGTTAAAGCAGCAGACAAGCTGTCTGCATATATAAAATGCATAGAGGAAGAAAATGCTGGCAATCGTGAGTTTGCGAAAGCACTTGTTGCAACAGAAAAAGCACTCCGAAAAATGGAATGCCCGGAAGCAGATTATTTTATTGAACATTTTATTCCTGCATACAAACTTACATTGGATGAGATATGATGAAAAATGAATTTATGAAGCTCGCAATTTTACAGGCTGAAATAGCGGCGACGGAGGGGGAAGTTCCTGTCGGAGCGGTTATTGTAAAAGATGGTAAGGTTATTGCAACAGGCAGGAACAACCGCGAAAAAACTCTTCAGGCGGATGGTCATGCTGAGATGGTGGCGATAAAAGAGGCGTGCAGGTTTTTAAACTCACCGTTTTTAAATGATTGCGATATTTATGTTACATTAGAACCATGCCCAATGTGTGCCGGGGCAATTTTTCAGGCGCGGATGCGTAAGGTAATTTTTGGCGCATATGAGGAAAAAAGCGGGGCTGTCGGCTCGGTTTTTAATCTGTTTTACGATTTTGTATTGACACATAAGGTGCTTTTTGAGGGCGGAGTTATGGAAAAAGAATGTCAAAGACTTTTGACGGATTTTTTCAAGGAGAAAAGATAATGAATATAATTCTTGTAGCGGTAAACTCAAAATATATTCACTTAAACCCTGCGGTGAGAAGTATAAAATACTATCTTGCCGAAAGGGGGTTTTCTGCTGAAGTAAAAGAATTTTCGGGAAAAGAGGAAATACACCGTGCAGCGGCAAAGATAATTGAAACGGACGGAGAAATTATATCCTTTTCATGCTACATATGGAACATTGAATATATTTTAAAACTTGCGCAGACTGTGAAGAAAAGTTCCCCGAACAGAAAAATTGTTTTTGGTGGACCAGAGGCATATTGCAATGCTGAAAAGTTGTTGGAGTCATACCCGTTCATTGATGCAATAATTGTGGGCGAAGGTGAAAAAGCAACTGCAGATTTGATGAAATTTGGTATAAAAAGCAAAATAATTCAGGGACAGCAGACAGACCTTTCGGAAATAGGCTTTGTATACTCAGACAAGGATTTGCAGGATAAAAACCGTATTTTTTACTATGAAAGCTCGCGCGGGTGCCCCTTTAACTGTGCTTACTGTCTTTCGTGTATTGACAGGGGTGTAAGGTATAAGCCGACTGAACAGGTGGAGGAAGAACTTAAAAAATTTGTGGATGCGGAGGTAAGACTGGTTAAATTTGTTGACAGAACATTCAACGCAGATATGCTCCGTGCAAAAAAAATACTTGAAATCATAAAAAAACTCGGGGGCAAAACGGAATTTCATATTGAGGTCAATCCGGACAGCATAGATGATGAGTTTGTGTATATGCTTGGTGAAATAAAAAACAATATCCGTGTGGAAGCGGGACTTCAGAGTATCAATCCGGAAGCTCTTAAGACAGTTCACAGACCATGCAATCTTGAAAGAATAAAGCGGAATATGCGTGCTCTTGATATAGCTGGGGTAACGGTGCATCTTGACCTCATTGCCGGACTTCCGTATGAGGATTTAATAAGTTTTAAACAAAGCTTTAATTTTGCTTTTGACCTAGCTCCGGATGAATTGCAGTTGGGATTTTTAAAACTTTTGCCCGGGACGGAGCTGCATTTAAAGGCGCAAGATTACGGTATGGTATGCGACGAGTTTCCGCCCTATGAGATAATTTCAAACAAATGGCTTTCGGCTGAAGATATTATAAAACTTAAAAATATTGAAGCGGTGCTTGATATTTATCATAATTCGGGAATGCTTAAATATACAGAAGCAAAGCTGCTTTTGCATTTTGATTCGCCCTTTGAAATGTTTGAAAAACTTGCAGAGTATTTCTCGAAGAATGGTTATTTTGATTTTCCACATCATAAGACGGATTATTTAAGCTTTTTAAAAGATTTTGCAATGCAATATAATATGGAAGAGGAAATCACCAAAGATTTCTTTCTGACCTGCCGCAAAAATCCGGACTGGCTGACGGAGCAACAGCTCAGCAAAGAAAGAATAAATGAGATTCTGGCAAACGGAGAATTTAATAATTTGCCTGGACTAAAAAATGTCAAAGCGACAGAAAGGCATAAACAGGCTAAATTTTACAGGTATGGCGAAAGAGTATATATGATTTCCTATAAGGATATGAAAATAGTCGACATAACGGAAAAATATTGAAAAAATATAAAAAAACACTTGACAAAGGTGACAAGGTGTGGTAAACTTGTTAAGTAAACAAGCAGAAGACATCTTCTCGCCTTATGTCTTTAGACACATAAGGCAAATATCTACCGGTTTAATTTATAGGTCGGTTTATGTTTGAAGGCTGTTCTTTTGCGGACGGCTTTTTTTAATTCTATTTTGGAGGTGCTTACTTATCAGTAAGGAATTACTCATTAACGAAGAAATCAGAGCAAAAGAGGTTCGCGTTATAAGCGGAGAGGGCGAGCAGCTCGGTATTATGAGCCTTAGCAGTGCGCTTGATGCTGCAAATGCAAGAAATCTTGACCTGGTTGAAATTTCCCCCAATGCCAATCCCCCTGTATGCAAGCTCATGGATTACGGCAAGTACAAATTTGATCTTGCAAAAAAGGAAAAGGAAGCAAGAAAAAAACAGAAGGTTATAAGTGTCAAGGAAATCCGCTTTTCACCAAGCATTGAAACCAACGACCTTAATACCAAAGTAAATCAGGCTTCCAAATTCTTAAAATCGGGTGATAAGGTAAAGGTATCCGTACGCTTCAGAGGCAGAGAACTCAGTTATATGGATAATGGGATTACTCTTCTTAATCAGTTTGCATCCAAAGTGGAGGAGTTTGGCACCATTGAAAAAGCACCCCTCAAGGAAGGAAGAAGCATGGTAATGTTTCTTGCTCCCAAGAACTAAAATAGTTTATAAAGTATTGATTAATAATCGAGAGGAGAGATAGTTATGCCTAAAATAAAGACACACAGAGGCGCAGCTAAAAGATTCAAACTTACTAAAAACGGTAAAGTTAAAATGGCTCATGCAAACAGAAGCCACATTTTAACAAAGAAAAGCACAAAGAGAAAACGCGGTCTCAGAAAAGGCGTTTACGCTTCTGACGCTAATGCACCGGTAATCAAGAAGCTTATTCCGTACAAATAATTCACAACCTTAGGAGGATAAAAATATGGCTAGAGTAACAGGTGGTATGACCACTAGAAAAAGACATAAAAAAATATTAAAACTTGCTAAAGGTTACCGTGGTGGCAAATCTAAGCTTTTCAGAGTTGCCAACGAAGCGGTAATGAAATCCCTTGTTTATGCTTATAAAGGCAGAAGACTTAAGAAAAGAGATTTCAGACGCCTTTGGATTACCCGTATCAGCGCTGCTTGCAAAATGAACGGCATGAATTATTCCACATTCATGTGCGGCCTTAAAAAAGCAGGCATCACAATGAACAGAAAAATGCTTTCTGAAATTGCTATTCATGACGCAGCTGCGTTCACAATACTCGTAGAGCAGGCAAAAGCTGCCCTTTAATTAATCATACCGACCTGATTATTCAGGTCGTTTTGATTTTTTTAAGAAGAAATTTCACCACGGAAAGGTGATGGAAAATTTGATTGCAAGCGCATCTAATCCGCTTATAAAACATATAAAGAAACTACAGACAAAAAAAGCATACAGATATGAATGTGGCGAGTTTATAATTGAAGGGCTGAGGCAGGTTTTTGATGCTGAAAAAAGCGTCAGCCTTGTACTTGTGTCCGAAGATTTTGCAGCTGCGCTTCCGGCTTTTCCATGCCGGGTTGAAAAGGTTTCACACCAGCTTATTATGTCCATGTCTGAAACCAAAAGCCCGCAGGGTATTCTGGCGGTTGCAAAAATGAATACTGTAAAGGAAGAAGACATTTTTAAAGAAAATGGTTTATATATTTTCTGTGACGGTGTTGCTGACCCGGGAAATTTGGGAACTATTATTCGTACGGCAGATTCTGCCGGATGTGACGGAGTGATTTTAAGTCCCGATTGCGTGGATTTATATAACCCCAAGGTGGTTCGCTCAACCATGTCGTCCCTTTTCAATGTGCCAGTGTGCATATCTGATGACAGTATAAAAACCTTAGAGTTTTTTAAAAATAATGGTGTGAAAATAATTGGAAGTAATCCTCACACCGAAAAATTTATTTACGATGAGGATTTTACATGTGCATCTGTTATAATTTTAGGCAACGAGGCAAATGGAGTGTCCGATGACCTATTGACAATGGCTGACGCATGTGTTAAAATTCCTATGTTTGGACATGCCGAATCACTAAATGTCGCAACGGCAGGAGCGGTTTTGGTTTATGAGGCAGTTCGTCAGCGAATATCCAAATAATATGTGTCGCAGTTGCGGCAGAATGGAGATATATTATGGCAAAAAATCTGGTTATAGTGGAATCTCCCGCAAAGGCTAAAACTATTCAGAAATATTTAGGTAAATCATACAGTGTTGAAGCTTCTATGGGACATATCCGCGACCTTCCCAAAAGTAAAATGGGTATAGATATAGAAAATGATTTCACCCCACAGTATATGGTTATACGCGGTAAGGGTGATTTAATTAAAAAGATAAAAAAAGAAGTTGCAGCAAGCGATAAAGTTATTCTCGCAACTGACCCGGACCGTGAGGGAGAAGCTATTTCCTGGCATCTAATGGAAGCATTCAAGATTCCTGAGGAAAAAGCGTGTCGTGTGGTTTTTAATGAGATTACAAAGGATGCGGTTAAAACCGCAATTAAAAATCCAAGAGATATAAATTATAACCTTGTGGATGCTCAACAAGCGCGTCGCGTGCTTGACAGGATTGTGGGTTATTCCATCAGCCCGCTTCTTTGGAGAAAAGTTAAAAAAGGTCTCAGTGCAGGCAGAGTTCAGTCGGTGGCACTTAAAATAATTTGTGACCGTGAAGAAGAAATTAAGGCATTTGTACCAGAAGAGTATTGGGACATTGCGGCTCAATTTACTCAATCAGGCTCCAGAAAAGCCTTTAAAGCTAAATTTTATGGTACATCAAAAGGTAAACTCGGACTTAAAAACGAGCAGCAGACAAAAGATGTCCTTAGTGAGCTTGCAGAAGCGAAATTTGAGGTTAAATCTGTAAAATCAGTAAGTAAAAAGCGTATGCCGGCATCACCCTTTATTACAAGTACAATGCAACAGGAAGCTGCAAGAAAGCTTGGGTTTACATCTTCAAGAACGATGATGGTTGCTCAACAGCTTTATGAGGGTATTGATATTAAAGGAGCCGGAAGCGTCGGTCTTATCACATATATGCGTACCGACTCAACTAGAATTGCCAAAGAGGCGCAGTTTGCTGCAAGGGATTATATAAAATCCAATTGGGGAGAGGAGTATTTACCCAAATACATTCCTGAATATAAAAACAAGAAAAACGCACAGGATGCCCATGAAGCAATCCGTCCCTCAATCGTTTCATATTCTCCGGCGTCAATCAAGGCATCACTGACGGCTGACCAGTTCAAGCTTTATAAGCTTATATGGGAACGCTTTATTGCCAGCCAGATGGCACCGGCAGATGTTGAAAATACCACTGTTGATGTTAAAGGTGGAAAATATATTTTCAAAGCGTATGGCACGACCATTCTTTTTGCCGGATTTACAGCATTATACCTTGAAGGCGTTGATCATAAAGATGATGACGACAACGCAGAACAGGCACTTCCAAAGCTTGCCGAAGGAGATGTGCTTTCCGTAAAATCACTTGCGGAAAAGCAGAATTTCACTCGTCCGCCTGCAAGGTATACAGAGGCAACTCTTATCAGAACTTTGGAAGAATTGGGCATTGGCAGACCTTCAACCTATGCTCCTACAATTTCAAATATTCTGCAAAGAAAATATATCGAAAGTACAAAGAAAATTTTAAGCCCCACCGAGCTTGGAACTGTTGTCAGCAAGCTTATGGCTGAGAATTTTGAAAAAATTGTGGATGTTGCCTTTACTGCAGATATGGAACAGTTCCTTGACAAGGTTGAAGAGGGAGATGCAGACTGGGTTAATGTAATCAGAAATTTCTACGGAGATTTCAGCAAAACTCTCTCAAAAGCCGAAAAAGAAATGCAGTATGTTAAAATTGCTCCCGAGCAGACAGATGTTATCTGTGAAAAGTGCGGACGCAATATGGTTATCCGTGAAAGTAGATTTGGTAAATTCCTTGCATGTCCGGGATATCCTCAGTGTAAAAATACAAAATCAATTACTGTTGAAATTGGTGTTAAATGTCCCAAATGCGGAGGAGAAATTATTGAACTTAAATCCCAGAAGGGTGCAAAATACTTTGGTTGCAGCAACCACCCCAAATGTGACTTTATGTCTTGGGATAAACCCACCGAGGAAAAATGCCCCGAGTGCGGAAAAATGCTTATGCTCAAAAGTATAAACAGACGCATTACCAAAACAAAGGTCTGTGTTGATGCAGAGTGTAAGTACAATAAAAAAGTAAAGAAAGAAACAAAAAAAGATGAAAAATAATGTTACGGTAATAGGGGCAGGACTTGCCGGATGCGAGGCTGCATGGCAACTCGCACAAAGAGGCATATCTGTCACACTGATTGAAATGAAACCGGTGAAATTTACGCCGGCGCATCATTACTCAGGCTTTGCCGAACTTGTTTGCAGTAACTCACTAAGATCCGACCGCCTTGAAAACGCGGTCGGTCTTTTAAAAGAAGAGCTTCGCAGACTTGGCAGTCTTATAATGACTTGTGCTGATGAAACGCGTATTCCTGCCGGCGGTGCGCTGGCTGTTGACAGAACCGGGTTTTCCGACCTTGTCACGGAAAAGATAAAAAATCATCCTTATATAACGGTTATTTCTGAAGAAGTAACAAAAATTCCCGATGGGTATGTTATTGTTGCATCAGGGCCGTTGACCTCCGATGCACTTTTTGAAGAAATAGGCAAGCTTACAAACGAGGATAACCTCTATTTTTATGATGCTGCTGCGCCTATTGTAACACTTGAAACTGTGGATTTTAAAAGTGCCTACCGCCTTTCAAGATATGGCAAAGGTGATGACGACTACATCAACTGCCCTATGACCGAGGAAGAATATTCGGCGTTTTATAACGAACTTGTAAAAGCTGAGTGTGCCGAAATAAAAGGAGCAGATAAAGAAGTTGTCTTCGAGGGATGTATGCCGGTTGAAACCATGGCTAAAAGAGGCGAAAACACGCTTCTTTTCGGACCTCTTAAACCTGTTGGACTTCCTGATCCTAAAACGGGGAAAGAACCCTATGCAGTTGTCCAGCTTCGTCAGGATAACAAAGAGGGTACACTATACAATATAGTTGGATTTCAGACACATCTTAAATGGGGAGAGCAAAAACGGGTTTTTGGCATGATTCCCGCACTTAAAGGGGCAGAATTTGTCCGCTTTGGAGTTATGCACAGAAATACATTTATAAATTCACCCAGACTGCTAAATTCGTCCTATGCCTTAAAATCGGATGACAGAATTTATTTTGCAGGACAGATTACAGGAGTGGAGGGATATATCGAATCTACATCCTCCGGGTTTGTGGCAGGGTATAATCTTGCAAAAAAACTGCTTGGAGAAAATCCTGTGGATTTTCCTGATACAACAGCAATTGGTGCACTCAGTCATTATGTTTCGGGCGGTGCTGCGGCAACATTTCAGCCTATGAATGTGAATTTTGGAATTATGGCTCCTCTTGGTATGAAAATTCGTAAAAAAGCGGAGAAAAATTTAAAAATTGCCCAAAGGGCGCTTGACATTATAGATTCTCTGGTATAAAATCCATTGCACAAGAAAAAATAATATATAAAGAAAGGGGAAAATTATGGCTATTGAAATTACAACTGAAAATTTTGAAAATGAAGTTATAAAAAACATCAAACCCGTGTTGGTTGATTTCTGGGCGAGCTGGTGCGGACCTTGCAGAATGCTTGCACCGGTAATTGAGGAATTTGATGAAGAAATTGACTCTGTTGTTGTGGGCAAGGTGAATGTGGATGATTATCCCGAGCTTGCATCAGCACATGGCATTGCGACAATACCAACGCTTATCCTCTTCAAAAATGGTGAGGCAATTAAAAGACATAGCGGACTTATGTCGTCAAAGGATTTAAAAGAATTTGTGTTAAACTAAATTAAAAGCGGCAATCGTATAATTGCCGCTTTTTTTATTTTAAAGCTTTGGTTTTCCAGTTTCCTTTTAGGTAGAAAAGACTTGTTAAAACAGCACCCATTATCCAGGTAAGTAAAAGGGAAATCTGAATACATTCTTTATGACCGAGAGGAAGCTCTGGAGTTCTTGTAAGGAAAGAGATTCCGTATGCAAGAGGTATTCGTATACATATGGTGGTGATAAGTGTAATCCACATGGGGGTTACCGTGTCACCTGCGCCTCTCATTATACCTCCAAGACTTTGTGTTACTGCCATTGCGATATAGCCTGCAGCAAGGATTTTCATAAGATGAACGCTAAGCTCAACAAGCTCAGTTGTATCGGTAAACGCCATCATGAGATATTTGCCGAAAAGAAGAATAATACCTGTGATAAGCGTCGAACAAATTACTGAAATTAAAAGTCCCTGCTTTGCACCAGTAGTTACACGGTCAAGTTTTTTTGCACCGATATTCTGACCAGCGTATGTTGTCATTGCAGTACCGAATGAAAGATTTGGCATCATAGCAAAACCGTCAACCCTCATTACAATAATGTTGGCGGCAATAAACTGCTCGCCAAACTGATTGGTAAGAGCCTGAACAACTATCATTGCCGATGACATAATTGCCTGAGTCAGTCCTGACGGAAGTCCCAGCTTAACGAGTGTTTTCACACAGTCTTTTTTCAGTTTTAATGTACTGAAATCAAGTGTAAAAAATTCTTTCATTCTTGCAAGCTTTATAAGACATAAAGCTGAAGAAACAAACTGTGAAATGATTGTTGCAAGAGCAACGCCAGCTATACCCATTTTTTTAACCAGAAGAAGATCAAGGAAAATATTAAGTATGGTTGCAATTACCAGATATATAAGGGCAGAAACAGAGTCACCCATACCTCTTATAATTCCGCTTAAAATGTTGTAATACGCCATTCCTGCAATACCAATCATTGAAATTACAAGATAATCTTCGCAGCCGTCAATAATTGAAGCAGGTGTGTTTAAAAGCTCCAGTATGTTGCGTACAAATGGGGGAGTGGCAAACATTAAAACAACAGAAACTATGGCTGTTACAGTAATACAGTTTCCAATAGTGATAGAAAGCTTTTCACGGTTTTTAGCACCAAAATACTGAGAAACCATGATGCTTGCACCGGCGGAAATGCCAATGAAAAGCACAAGAAGCATGTTGACAATAGGTAAAACGCTGCCTACCGAGGCCAGGGCGTTATCTCCAACATATTTACCTACGACAATGCTGTCAACAGTGCTGTAAAGCTGTTGAGCAATGTTTCCTATTAGCATTGGTATGGAAAATGAGAGAATACTTTTCCAGGGAGTGCCGACGGTCATATCGGTCGGCGCAAAGATACTTTTCATATGTTTTTTCCTCAATTCTGATTATTTTTCACAGGGCAGCAATTTGTAACCGCCTACCTCTATGATGTAATTGCGGCTTTTTAATACATTTGCCAGTTGGTAGGAGTCGGTGATTTTTTCTTTTGTAAAAATAGAAGTTAAACACTCCTGGCCGGGATGATGAAAATCTGTTCCGCAAGTGGGGATAAGGTTATTTTCACGGGCGTATTTGGCTGCAATAGCAACTCTTGAGTTATGGTTAGGATGCATATTGAAAACTTCAGTTCCATCCAGACTTTTTGGGTTTGCCCGTTCTATTTTATCTCTGAAAGGATGAGCTTGAATAATAATGTTTTTATCATTTTTGTACTCGCGGTAAAAATTATCAATTCCGTAAGGGAGAAGGGCGCGGATATCTGTCATATCTTCGGGGCATATTCCGAAAATGAGATAGTCGTTAATATTTTCTGCAAAACGAATTTCTGCACCGAAAACAACTGATAACCCTGCCTTAGCTCCGTGTTCTTTGCAAAGTCTGTAATCATCAAGAAAACGGTCAAAATAACGCTTTCCATTTTCGCCAGTAACATCACGGAAAGTAAAATGATTTGTTATGACCACGCTGTCATAACCATTCGTTTTATATATTTCAATGAGATGCTCCGGCAAAATCTCACTACAACTACTTGCGGGAGATGTGTGAGCATGCAATTCCGTCTTGAATTTATATTCATCAAACACTTATAAACACCTCAAAGCACATAAAAATCAATTTTATATTATAACATAAAAAATATGTAAAATCAATAAGAGATGCAAGAATATTTTATACTTTACGGGACGGTATTATGTATAAAAAATCTTATAGTCTGTTTGCAAAAATAAATATTTAATTTATAATAGAATTAAATAATAATTGGAGGAATAAATTATGTATAATTTTCCTATAGGTGTGATGCTTGAGTCTTTCAGACTTTCTACGCCCGAAGCTATTAAAAAAGCAGCAGAGATAGGTGCAAAAGGTATTCAGATGTATGCCACATACGGCGACCACTCGCCTGAAAATATGACAACAGCCCAGAGAAAAGAGCTTCTTGATATGTTAAAATCAAGCGGTCTTGTTTTTTCAGCAATTTGCGGTGACCTTGGTATGGGGTTTGGAAATCCGGATAAAAATCCTGAACTTATTGAAAAATCGAAAAGAATTATGGAACTGGCAAAAGAGCTTGAAACAGATGTTGTTACAACACATATTGGTGTAGTCCCTCAGGATAGAGAACATCCCAGATATAAAATCATGCAGGAGGCCTGTGTAGAACTAAGCAGATATGCAGATTCTCTTGGTGCACATTTTGCTATTGAAACAGGTCCTGAAACCTCGGCGGTTTTAAAAACATTCCTTGATTCCCTTGGCTCACGCGGTGTTGCAGTTAATCTTGACCCGGCAAATCTTGTGATGGTAACGGGTGATGATCCTGTTAAGGCGGTTTACAACCTTAAAGATTACATAGTTCATACCCACGCAAAAGACGGTAAAAAATTATTTGATAAAGCCCCGGAAATTATTTATGGGGTAATAGAAGAGGGAATGAAATCAGGCAGATCATTCAAGGAAGTACCTCTCGGTGAAGGCAGCGTTGATTTTGACACATATCTGGCGGCATTGGACCACATAGGTTATCGTGGATTTTTAACCATTGAACGCGAGGTGGGTGACGACCCGGCAAAAGACATTGCTATGGCGGCGGATTTCCTGCGGGCAAAAATAGAATAGTAATAATATGATTGGTTTTACATCTTAAATTCGAGAAGGGCAAGGAAGACCTTTTCTCGGTATTGAAACAGGTTTTGTAAATTTGAAAAATTACAGATAATAAAGATGCGGAGAGATTTAAATCTCCGCACTTGCTTTTTGTCGAATTTTCGTGTATAATATATTTGATTATACCAAAGGAATGATTTTTACGACAGAAGCTGAGCTGGCACTGGTGGAAAAGGGATTTCACCTTGCTTTTCTGAAAATAAAAACGGTTGGGGTGGAAAATTCTTGCAATTGACAAAAAAGGATGCGGACATCATCCGCACGGACTTGAAGCCCCAAAACCAATAGTTGATTTTATTATGGAAAATTCCTGATAGAACGGAGGAATAAATATGTCATCATATTATATTTCAAGAAAAAGTTTTTCGGCGCTTACATCGCTTGTGTTTGCACTTCTTACGTTGATAGCCGGAACTCAGTATTTTACAATGCTTTATTCTGCCGGTGGCAACTTGCTCAAAATGACGGGTGCAGCAGGCATTTCTACTTCTGCAGTATTGTATATAATAATTCTTACTCTGTTTGCCAGAAGACATTTGAAAATAATACTGTTGCCCGTAATTGCCGGATTTTTGTCTTTGACAATTTTGTCGGGTGGGATAATTTCGGGGGTAACGATTATTGGCTGCGGAATTATATATATTCTTTTCATGATGAATATTATTAAAACCGGAGTGCTGATGGTTTATCTTCTTGGTGTGAGTGTACTTTTTCACCTTTCCGGTATAGCAGGCGGATATTTTGTTGATGGACATGTTGGAATTAAATCAATGATTTTCTTTTTGACAGTTTCGACACTTTATTTTGCCATTATTGCAATGAAAAGAGAATGTGAAGGTTTTACAATTAAATGGAATGACCGTGCATATGGCAGACGAGTGCGAGGCATACCGCCCATGTCACAGCTTACCGCTTATTTTATGCCCGACAGAATCGGGGCACAAAACCTCATTCGAGACAGTCTTGAACTTGAAAAGGTTGAAGAATATATTGCTAAAAAAAGAAAACAAGGACTTAAAGGCTTTGGGTTTATGCATGTATTTGTTGCGGCTTATCTGCGTGTTATTGCGGCATATCCGGGGGCAAACAGATTCCTTTCAGGGCAAAAGGTTTATTCTCGATTTGGATGCCAGATATCCTTTACCATAAAAAAGGCAATGTCTGAGGAAGCACCTGATACAACGCTAAAGCTTAATTTCACGCCCGGTATTTCAGCCGACGAGGTATTTGAGAAGGTGGCAGAGGCGGTTGGCGAAAATAAAGGTGACGGCGATGATTCTACATTTGATGTTGTTACAAAGGTTTTTTCCGCTATACCCGGTGTACTTTTGAAATTTATTGTGTGGTTTATAAAGTTGTTGGATTATTTCGGTCTTTTACCAACATTTCTTGAAGATGTAAGTCCTTTCCATGGTTCAATGTTTTTTACCTCAATGGCGTCACTGGGAATTCCGGTTATTCATCATCATCTGTATGATTTCGGAAATGTGCCGGTTTTTTGTGCATTTGGTAAAAAATATAAGGTAAACGAGCTTTTACTTGACGGCTCAGTGGTAGAGAAAAAATATATGGACTATACCGTGTCGGTTGATGAAAGAATATGTGATGGATATTACTTTGCACAAGTGCTTAAGGAATTTAAGAAAATTCTTTCCAATCCGGAATGTCTTGATAAATCTGTTGAAGCAAAAGTTGATATATTATAAAAAATTCGAGGCAATATTGCCTCGAACTTTTTATGGAATTGTAACCACTAACCGTGAAATGTTAACAAAGTGGTAATGAAAATAGAGAGTGTTCAATAAAATAAAAACGCCTCCTCATGGAGGCGTTTTTAACTATATTATGCCATCACACACCAGGGTTTTAAGTCCGTATCCAAGCTCGCGAATGTAGTAAATAATATATTTTGAAACAGGATAGTCCGTGCCAATAACTGTAGAATCGGGGGATATGCGGTTTGTAATAATTTTTGTGCGGGCAACATTATGACGGCTGACAATTAAAAATGCTGACTGTACGCCTGATTTTTCAAGTGAAGAGCTTATGTTATCATAAAGCCCGGTTGAAGTGTCATCAGAAATGGTTTTAGGTATTGGAATATTTAACTCAGTTGCTTTCTTCTCAAGATAAGACTGCATTGCAACACACTGAGGATGAGTGAGGGGGTCATCGGTTCCACCGGAGAGTATTATCGGTAATCCTGGATAGTCCATGTGAAGCTCAAGAGCCTTGTCCATTCTTTTTTCAAGCTCAGTTGTCATACGGCTTTCGACAAAAAGTCCGCTTCCGCATACAACTATTGCCTGCTCGTTACCCTTTGGATTTTCACTTGCGGAAAAGTAAATTAAAACGCCCTCCGCAATTATTGCAAGAGAAAGAATAATCACAACATATTCGGACAAACTTTTAAAGAAAGACCACTTTTTTCTGAGAAGAACTGACATAGCTCCAAACGCAAAAAGTGCTGAAATCAACATATAAAATCCAATGTTTATGTCACTGAGACCTTCGGGAAGAACAAGACTTATCATAAGTCCCGTAAGGATTGTTAATAGAATAACAGAAAAAACAACCATTATAATTTTTCTCCTTTGTTAACATAAATTTATTCCGCAACCACTGTGTAGATAAATGTGGGTAATAAAAACCCTTTAAAATAGATTATCCACAGAGTTATCCACATTATCCACAGGCGGTTATTTTGGAAATTAGCAGTAAAAATAAACAGTTTTTGTAATAAAGTTTACATAAATAGAGTTTGCAACCTTATGTTTTTTATTACCATGTCCCAAAACCCATTAAAACAGGTTATCCACAGAGTTATCCACACTTTCCACAAGTGATTATTGTCGTTAGGACAATTTAATTTTAAACCAAATATTATCAAAAGTAAAGATGTTTTTGAAAAAAAAGAATTGATTTTTTTAAAGGCTTATTATACAATATAATTGAGGTGTTACAAATGAACGAAAGATTTTATGATACAGTAATAATAGGAGCAGGGCCGGGAGGTATGACTGCGGCTTCCTATGCAGCAAGGGCGGGTCTTAAAGTACTTGTTCTTGAAGGCCTTATTCCGGGAGGACAAATGGGTACAACCTTTGAGGTTGAAAACTATCCCGGTATGAACAATGTCCTGTCCGGGGCAGAGCTTGCAATGGATTTTGAGGGACAAGCAAAAAAATTTGGTGCAGAAATTGCTTTTGAACGCGCTGAAAAAGTAGATTTTTCACAGGAAACAAAAATTATAGAAACAGATTCTGGCGAGATAAAGGCCAAAACAGTTGTACTTGCGATGGGCGCAAAACCAAAAAAACTTAAAATTCCGGGCGAGGAAGAATTTGCCGGACTTGGAGTTTCATATTGTGCAACCTGTGACGGTGCTTTTTACAAAGGAAAAGATACTGTGGTTGCAGGTGGCGGGGATACTGCACTTGAGGATGCCATTTTCCTTAGCAAGTACTGCAACAAGGTATATCTTATTCACAGGCGTGATAAGTTCAGAGCAGCATATGCTCTTGAAAAAAGAGTTCGTGAAATTGATAATATTGAGCTTGTACTTTGTGCAAATGTTGTTGAGATTAAAGGTGATAAAAAGGTTAATTCTGTTGTTGTGAAGCATAATGACAATAGAATAAGCGAAATAAAAGCAGACGGAATATTTGTGGCAGTTGGTACAGAACCGGGCGGTGAAGATATTACTACCGATGTTAAGAAAAATGAAAGCGGCTATATTATAACCGATGATAAAATGCAGACCTCCGTAAAAGGAGTGTATGCGGTAGGCGACATCCGCGAAAAAGAGCTTAGGCAGATTGTTACGGCAGCGGCGGATGGTGCAATTGCTGCACATTGCATTGCAAAATATCTTGAGTCCATAGACTGAGGAAGAAAAATGAAAGAAGTTTTGATTTTATATAACGGTGAGCTGGATTTTGGCGCATTTAAGCATCAATATGAAAGCTATAGAAACAGCTTTGAAAGTCTTGAAATTAAGGCAAAAGCACAGCCATCATCGGAATGTGTATCTACACTTTTTGAAAAAAGTGATGAGAATAAGAAACCAGATGCGGTCATATTTTTAGATAAAGATATCTACGGAGCACAGTTGCTGGAAGAAAAGGGATACAGACTATATAATTCTTCAGAGTGTATAAGACTGTGCGACGATAAAGCACTGACATATTTGGTCCTATACAAAAAAGGAATTCCAATTCCCAAAACAGTAATTGCACCAAAAACATATAACAAATGCCAGTCGGAGAGCTGGTGCAAGGATGCTGCCCGGCTTGTTGGATATCCGGTTGTTATAAAGGAATGTTTTGGGTCGCTCGGTATGCAAGTATACCTGGCGAAAAACGAAGCCGAGCTTATGGCACAGGTGGAGGAAATAGGGCAGAAACCCTTTGTGCTGCAAGAATTTCTCCCTGATGGAGCGGGTTGGGATTTACGAGTGTTAGTTGCTGACGGAGAAATTATTGGAGCTATAAAAAGGAGTAATGCTAAGGATTTTCGTGCCAATGCGGCAAGAGGCGGCGTGGTTGAGGCGGTCAGCCTCACAAAAGAGCAGGAAAAACTTGCACTTGCGGCTGCTGATGCTGTTGGGGCTTTCTTTGCCGGAGTGGATTTGATTATGGGGAAAGATGGCTTTGTGGTGTGTGAGGTTAATTCCAATATGCTTTTTGATGCAGCTGAGCGTGCACTTGGCATATCAATATCCGATAAAATAGCAGAAAAAATAAAAAAGCATGGTTTAAATAAATAAAGTTTTATGATTTGCAGCTCTGCAATTTGGCGAAAATATATAAAAAAACAAATATTGGTTGACTAACAGCTGAAAATTATATATAATATGGTAAAATGATAAAATTGAGCTATTGTCGCCATGCGGCAAAAAGGAGCGAAAATTATAATGTATTCAAGAGAAATAACAGTCACTAACCTGGTAGGGTTGCACTCAAGACCGGCAACATTTTTTATACAAAGGGCAAATACTTTTGAATCGTCAATCTGGGTCGAAAAGGAAGAACGCAGAGTAAATGCGAAAAGCCTTCTGGGCGTTTTGTCGCTTGGAGTAACTCAGGGAGAATCAATTATCGTTGGAGCTAACGGTTCTGATGAAAAAGAAGCAGTTGATTCCCTGACAGAACTTATAAAGTCTAATCTTGATGATTAAACCGGTCGGATGCCCTTTGAGGCATCCGTTTTTTTTGGAGGAACACATATGGCTTTTGAAGAAAAACTTAAAAAAGTTCCACTGCTCCCGGGTGTATATATAATGAAAGCCGAAAACGGCGAAGTTATATATGTAGGAAAATCCAAGGCGCTTAAAAACCGGTTGAGTCAGTATTTTAAAAAATCAGGACATACAGGCAAAGTAGGCGCTATGGTAGCCAACATTGCAGATTTTGAATATATTGTTACTGCTACCGAAACAGAAGCACTGGTTCTCGAATGTAATCTTATAAAAAAATATAGTCCTCATTACAATATTTTGCTGAAGGACAACAAACAGTATCCATTTATAAAAATATCGGTTCGGGACCCTTTCCCAAAAATGGAGATTGCACGACGCGATCTTAAAGACGGAGCAAAATACTTTGGACCTTTTACCGCTGGAGTTGCGAGGCAGACAATGGATGTTATCTATAAAACTTTCCGCCTGCCTGATTGTAAAAGAGTATTTCCTAAAGACATAGGTAAAGAAAGACCCTGCCTTAATTATCATATAGGGAAGTGTGTTGCTCCCTGTGCAGGTAAACTTACGATTGAGGAGTATAGAGCGATAATTAGTGAGGTATGTGACTTTCTTGACGGCAAAGCGGGCGATGTGATAAAACGACTTCGCACACAAATGTCCGAGGTTTCAGATAGACTTGAGTTTGAAAAGGCGGCAGACCTGCGTGATAAAATCAATCGGATAAAAGAGCTTTATGAAAAGCAGAATATAACCGTGTCGGGCAGTGGAGATAAGGATGTAATTGCAGTAAAGGCGGATAGCGAAATTGCAAATATACAGATTTTTAATATCCGAAACGGAAAAATGATTGGCAGAAATCAAATGTGGGTTAATTTGTCGCTTGGTGAGGACAAGACAGATGTACTTGAGACTTTTATAATGCAGTATTATATTGAAAGTGAATTTATACCACAAACTTTGTTGACAAATGTTCTACCGCAAAATCATGAACTGATAGAAAAATGGCTTAGCGAAAAGCAAGGCATTAAAGTAACATTGCGGGTTCCTGAAAGAGGGACATATAAAGACATTATGAATATGGCGCTTTTAAATGCGACAGAGGCTTTTAAACAACGCAGCGAGCAAAAACTTAAAGTTACCATGGAAAACCGCGAAATGCTTGAAATGTTCAGCCGTGAGCTTGGATTTAGTAATGCGGTTGGAAGAATAGAGGCATATGATATATCTAACACATCGGGTAAAAACTCGGTTGGCGGTATGATTGTCATAGAAAACGGAGTATTTAAAAAGAGCGAGTACAGGCTTTTTAAAATAAGAGATGTTGAAGGAATAGACGATTACGCCTCAACAAAAGAAGTTATCACCAGGCGACTGAGAAGAAGCGGTGAGGACGAAAAATTTTCAAAACTGCCTGATGTTATTTTAGCTGACGGCGGTATGGGGCATATTACTGCCATAAAAGAAGCACTGGACCAATGCGGGTTTGACATTCCCGTATTCGGTATGGTTAAAAACGACAAACATCGGACAGACAGGCTTATTTCATCAGATGGGGAAATTATTATTCTGTCTCAGGAAAGTTTTCGTTTTGTTACGGCAGTTCAAAACGAAGTTCACCGATTCGCGATAGGATATCATAAAAAACTCAGAGGTGATGTGCTGATGCGGTCGGAACTTGATAATATTGACGGTATTGGCCCCGTGAAAAAACGCGCCCTTTTGCGTGCCTTCGGTAGTGTCAAGGCTATCTCGGAAGCATCCATCCCCGAACTTGTTGCGGCTGATGGAGTAAATGAAGAACTTGCAAAAAAAATTTACAAATATTTTCATGATTAAAGTTGATTTATTCCAATATTTGTAGTATAATAACCGTGTTTGAGTTGTTAAAAATTAAATTTATATAAATGGGAGATGCACCAAAGTGGAAAAGAGAGAGAGAATTGCGGTACTTACAAGCGGTGGCGATGCCCCTGGTATGAACTCAGCTATAGCTGTTGTGGCAAAAACTGCTACTCACCTGGGGTTGGATGTTATTGCTTTTAATAATGGTTATAAAGGTCTTCTTGCGAAAGACTATATTGACATTACAGGCAAAGACCTTACCGATGTTATGAACAGAGGCGGTACATTCCTTGGAAGTGCAAGGTGTCTTGAATTCAAGGAACAGGAAAATGTCAAAAAAGCGGTTGAAAATGCAAAAGAAATGAATGTTAAAGGACTTGTTGTAATAGGTGGTGACGGCTCTTTCAGAGGCGCAAGAGATTTAAGCATTAACGGACTTCCCACAATTGGTATTCCGGCAACAATAGATAATGACATTACATGTAGTGAATACTGTATTGGTTATGATACAGCACTTAACACAGTTATTGAATATCTGGATAAAATAAATGATACAATGCGTTCTCATAATCGTTGTGCATTTGTCGAGGTAATGGGTAATAAAGCGGGATATCTTGCGGTTGAAGTTGCAATCGCCTGTGGGGCTGATGGCGTGCTTATTGCTGAAAAAACGATAGATGTTGAAAAAGACATTGTTGAGGTTATTGCAAAAAAATATGAAAATAAAAAGAATTTTATGATTGTTGTTGCGGAAGGTGTGGAAAAAACTTCAGGTCTTTCAACATCAAAAATCATGAAAAAGACAACAGAAAGTCTTAAAGAAAAATATGGCATTGAACTTGATGCAAAGATTACAGTTCTCGGCCATGTTCAGAGAGGTGGAAGCCCCACATATAAAGACAGGGTTGCATCAGGAAGAATGGGTGCAAGGGCGGTTGAACTCCTTTCTGAGGGAGTGGGCAACAGGGTTGTTGTTCTTAAAAACAGCAGAGTTATTGATATGGATATTCTTGAAGCTCTCGCCTTACAGAAAGGCATTGAGGACGAATTGTTCGAATTATCTCAGATTATCTCGGAATAATCAGTTTTTTGTAATTATTTTTGTACCGATTATATACTCATATTTTACCAATTTATGGTAAAATATGAGTATAACTTTTTTGGAGGTATAATTATGATTGCTGGGAAAATTGTCCGTAAAAAAAGAATTGAAAATATAAATATAGAAAAAATTGTGCTGGGTAAGTTTACACTTAGAAAACATTTTAACGAAGAAAAAATAAGTCAGCTTGCGGAGTCTGTAAAAAATTTTGGGATTCTGCAACCGGTGACAGTTCGAAAGTTTGGAAAAACATATGAACTGATTTCGGGTGAACGGCGGGTCAGGGCAGCCAAGAAGGCAGGTATTTCATCTGTTCCGGCAATAATAGTAGATACAAGGTTTGATATTGCAGCGGCGATGGCAATAGCTGAAAACCAGCAAAGGGAAGAACTTTATCTTTTGGACGCAGCTGAAAGCTTTATGGCTCTTATTCGCAGGAGAGGGCTTACATATAGCGAAATGGCGGAAATAATTGGAGTTTCAGCTAAACAAGTGTCAGAAAAAGTTGAACTGCTTCAACTCCCTCGAAAAGTCAGAGAAGTGCTTTCAAAACACAATCTTACCAAAGAACATATTGACGCGGTATCAAATCTTAAAACTGAGGAAGCGGCATGGCTTTTATCCGAAGCAGCGGAAAAAGGATTTTCACCACATGTAATAACTGAAAAAGCAAAGGCATTAACTGTTCAAAAACTTGTGCGGAAACAGGTTGTAAAAGATGTCAGAATTTATGTGAATACTATTGAACAGGCAATTGAAAAAATTAGAAAAGCAGGAGCGTATGCGCATGCTGAAAGACATGACAATGATCAATATACAGAGTACATAATTAAAATAGAAAAATGAGTGACGGCTTTGCGCTCGTCACTCATTTTTTATAATCATAATAATCTAATTGCATTTTCTGTCAAGTTGTTTAATAATAAAAGGAACTGTGATTGTCGTATATAAACCTAATATAAGGTATCTCAGATATGTTAAACCAAGGAACTTGAGAATTATAATTAAAATAACCGTGGACAAAAACCCTGTAAATGCACCAATAATGCGAGGTTTAATTGCTGTGGGGATTTTGTATCCGATATATTTTTCTTCAATGATATTTCCGGACAGAAAACCTGCTGCAAAAAAGAGTAGTTTTCTTATATCATTGTCTTTGTATATAAGGGTTACTCCTAGCATAAAAAGAAATGCGGCAATAGCGATAAGCTTAGGTTTGTTATATTTTTTGAGAAACCTACCCAAAAGGGTCAATGCTAGTCCGACTGCGATTCCGCAAAGTATATCAGCAGGAGTGTGTACACCAAGATACATACGCGAAAATCCGGTTAAAAGCACGAGTGTGACTCCGACAATTAGAATCCAAAGCTTTTTAAAAACAGCGAAAAACATTCCTGCAAATGTTGTGGACATCTGTGCATGACCGCTTGGAAAAGAGTAACCATATCCCGTATCTACATCAATCTGCCGGACGGCGGAGTATGTGTAAGGACGGGGAATATGAAAAAGATTTTTCAAAAAGGTGTTGATTGAAAAGGAAAGAAAAAGAAATATTCCAACATAATATGCTTTTTCCTTATCAACACACCAATAAATAATGCCCAGAATTGCAATATATACAAGTTCACCGGTTAAGGCCGAAATGCCTAAAAACAAATTGTCCACAAAGGGAGTTGAAATTTGTTGGAGATATAAAATAAAATCTGTCATTTTTCTACCTCGTTTTTAAAAAGGCGGCTTACCAGCCGCCTTTAAATATACATTTGTGAAATTATTTCTTTTTAGAGATAGCTTCTTTAGCTTTTGCAGCAATGTTTTCGGGTGTGAGTCCGTATTCTTTAAGAAGCTGAGCGGGTTTGCCCGATTTACCGAATTTGTCGTTAATACCAACACGAACCATCGGAGTTGGGCATTTTTCTGCCAACACTTCAGCAACTGCACTTCCGAGACCGCCAATGATATTGTGTTCTTCAGCAGTTACGATAGCACCTGTTTCTTTAGCTGCTTTAACAATGATATCTTCATCGATAGGCTTAATGGTGTGAATATTGATAACTCTTGCGTTGATGCCTTCTTCTTTAAGCATATCGGCAGCAGTAAGAGCATCGGGAACCATAAGACCATTTGCAATGATTGTTACATCGCTGCCGTCTTTAAGCTGAACACCTTTGCCGATTTCGAATTTGTATGTAGCTTCATCGTTAATTGTAGGAACACCAAGTCTGCCAAATCTTAAGTAAACAGGACCGTTGTGTTTGATAGCAGCTTCAACTGCGGCAATGGACTCAACCGCATCGGCAGGGCTGATAACAACCATGTTAGGGATGGAACGCATAAGAGCGATATCCTCAATAGGCTGGTGAGTAGCACCATCTTCACCAACAGAAATACCTGCGTGAGTAGCGCCGATTTTAACATTGAGATTAGGATAGCAAACGGAGTTTCTGATCTGTTCAAAAGCTCTGCCTGCAGCAAACATTGCAAAGGTGCTTGCAAAAACAGTTTTTCCACAAGTTGCAAGACCTGCAGCTGTGGAAATCATATTTGCTTCCGCGATACCGCAGTTAATGAAACGGTCGGGAAATTCTTTTTTAAAAGTATCTGTTTTGGTAGATTTGGAAAGGTCCGCATCCATAACAACTATATCATATTTGTCGCCGAATTTAGCAAGAGCCATACCATAGGCTTCTCTTGTAGCAATTTTTTTAACATCAGCCATTAGTTAGCACCTCCAAGTTTAGCGATTGTAGCATCAAGTTCTTCTATTGCCTGAGCATACTGCTCGTCGTTGGGAGCATTACCGTGCCATCCTGCCTGGTTTTCCATGAAGGAAACGCCTTTACCCTTTACGCTGTTACAAATAACAACAGTGGGTTTGCCTTTAACTGTTTTAGCAGTTTCAATAGCATTGTCGATAGCTTCAACATCGTGAGCGTCAATAACGATAACATTCCAACCAAAAGCTTCAAATTTCTTATCAACGGGAGTGGGGTTCATAACCTTTCTGACATCACCGTCAATCTGAAGGAGGTTTAAGTCAACAAACACGGTGATATTGTCAAGTTTGTAGTGAGGTGCAAACATAGCTGCTTCCCATACCTGACCTTCTTCAAGCTCGCCGTCACCGGTGATTGCATAAACGCGATAATCCTTATTGTCGAGTTTTGCGGCAAGAGCCATACCATTAGCGGCACAGATGCCCTGACCGAGAGAACCTGTTGACATATCAACGCCCGGAACGCCCTTCAAATCGGGGTGCCCCTGGAGGTAGCTGTCAGCCTGTCTGAAGGTTTTGAGATCTTCAGTCGGGAAGAAACCACGCTCAGCAAGAGTGCCGTAAAGAGCGGGGGAACAGTGACCTTTTGACATTACAAAACGGTCTCTGTCAGCACATTTAGGATTTTTCGGATCTACATTCATCTGTTTGAAATATAAAACCGACATAATTTCTGCAATAGAGAGTGAACCGCCCGGATGGCCGGAAGCGGCGCTGTGTACTGCGGTAAGAGCATTCTTTCTAATCTTATACGCAGTAATTTCCAGCTTGTTTTTTAAGCTGTTATCCATGAAAAGATACCCCTTTCAAATATTATTAATGTAATTATTCTATCATAAGTTCTTTTAATTTGCAATAGTTTCTCTGCCTTTTTTCGGTAAATTTTTTTAAAATTTCTGCATATACTATCCATATACCTTAAACTTGTAAAAAATATGTCGAATTTTAATTGAAAGGAATATAAATATGGACGGCAAGGAAAAGAAAAAGGAAGAAAACTATGAGTATATATATGAAGACTATTTTGAGGAGAAAAACGGTGATGCAGAGGATATGATTTTTGCCGTGTTGGACAGAGAAAAGAAACATTCTGAAAAATGATTTGAAAAAAATTAAAAAAACACTTGATTTTTGGAAAAAAGTGTGTTAAAATACTTAAGTTGAAAAATACACACATTTCCTATTTGCTTATCGTTGCCCGGAAAACTGCTACATGCCGGGTTCTTTGCAGAGATGACGGAAATGGAGGAAAATTAAACGGAGGTGTTTATTATGGTAGCAGTATCTATGAAACAGCTGCTTGAAGCAGGTGTACATTTCGGACATCAGACAAGAAGATGGAATCCGAAAATGAAGGAGTATATTTTTACAGAAAGAAACGGGATCTATATTATTGACCTGCAGAAAACTGTAAAAAAAGTTGAGGAAGCTTACAACTTTATCCGCGAAGTATCTGAAGCTGGAAAAGATGTTCTTTTTGTAGGAACTAAAAAACAGGCTCAGGACGCTATCAAAGAAGAAGCTGAAAGAGTTGGCATGTATTATGTTAACAACCGTTGGCTCGGCGGTATGCTCACAAACTTCAAAACTATCAAAAAAAGAATTGAAAGACTTGAGCAGCTTCACAAAATGGAAGAGGACGGCACATTTGACCTTCTTCCCAAAAAAGAAGTTATCAAACTCAAAGGCGAGATTGAAAAACTTGAAAAATTCATGGGCGGTATAAAGGACATGAAGGGTGTTCCCGGTGCAATGTTCGTTGTTGACCCCAGAAAAGAAAAAATTGCAATTGCTGAAGCTAAAAGACTTCACATTCCTGTTGTTGCAATTGTTGACACTAACTGTGACCCTGACGAAGTTGACTATGTAATTCCCGGTAACGATGATGCTATCAGAGCTGTAAAACTTATTGCAGGTGCTATGGCAGACGCTATCCTTGAAGGCAGACAGGGAGAACAGATGGCTGACAAAGCTGAAGAAGCTGAGGAAGCTACAGAAGAATAATTAATGCAGGAGGAACCTTAAGATGATTACAGCAGCAGCAGTAAAAGAATTGAGAGAAATGACCGGTTGCGGCATGATGGACTGTAAAAAAGCCCTTGCTGAAGCAAACGGCGATATGGATAAAGCTATTGAATGGCTGAGAGAAAAAGGTCTCGCAGCTGCAACAAAAAAAGCAGGCAGAATTGCCGCTGAAGGCCTTGTTTATGCTGAAGCTTGCGAAGGTGGCAGCGTTGGTGCAGTTATCGAAGTTAACAGCGAAACAGACTTTGTTGCTAAAAATGAAGATTTTAAAACTTTCGTTAAAACTCTCGCGGGCGTTGTTGCAAACGAAAATCCTGCCGATGTTGATGCTCTTAAAGCATTAAGCTATCCCGGCAGTGAACTCACTGTTGAAGAAATGCTCAGAGAAAAAATCCTTACAATCGGCGAAAACATGAACATCAGAAGATTTGCCAGATACGAAGGTGGCGTTGTTACTTACATTCACGGTGAAGGTAAAATCGGCGTAATGGTTAAAGTTGAAGCTGACCTTACAAGCGGTGCTGCAGTTGATGCTGCAAAAGACGCTGCAATGCAGATCGCAGCTATGAACCCCACATACAGAGATAAATCTGTTGTTCCTGCTGAAGATGTTGAACATGAAAAAGGCATTATCTTGGCTCAGATTAAAGAAGATCCCAAGAATGCAAGCAAACCTGAAAACATTCTTGAAAAAATGGTTGAAGGTAAAATCAACAAGTTCTTTGAAGAAAGCTGTCTCCTTCAGCAGAAATTTGTTAAAGATGACAAAGTTTCTGTTGAAAAATATCTTGAAGCAAACGGTGTTAAACTGGTTGATTATGTAAGATTTGAAAAAGGCGACGGTCTTGAAAAGAGAGAAGACGACTTCGCAGCAGAAGTTGAAAAAATGGCTTCAAAATAAGCCGGAAATGTTGCTTTTTAGAGGAATGCAAATTTGCATTCCTCTTTTTGTTTGCCTAAAAATAAAAAAATGCTTGATAGTTGAAAATATATGTAGTATAATATATATTAGAAAATTATAACAAGGGGAGAAATTGACATGCAACCGAAATACAAAAGAATATTATTAAAACTTAGCGGTGAAGCTCTTGCAGGGGAACAGGGATTTGGTCTTAATGAAGATGTACTTTCAGAAATTTCACAGACTATTAAAAAGTGTGTGGAAATAGGCGTGGAAATTGCTATAGTTGTTGGCGGTGGAAACTTCTGGAGAGGCAGAAGCGGTGAAAACATGGACAGAACAAGAGCTGACCATATGGGTATGCTTGCAACTGTAATTAATGCTCTTGCAATGCAGGATGCGCTTGAGCGTGCAGGTGTTGCGACAAGGGTTCAGACAGCTATTGAAATGCGTCAGATTGCAGAACCTTACATACGCGGAAAAGCTGAGTCTCACCTTAAAAAAGGCAGAGTTGTAATTTTTGGTTGCGGAACAGGTAATCCCTATTTTTCAACAGATACAACAGCGGCACTTCGTGCGGCAGAAATTAATGCCGATATTATTCTTCTTGCAAAAAAAGTTGACGGCGTATATGACAGTGACCCCAATATCAATAAGGATGCAAAGAAATTTGACTGCCTCAAATATATAGATGTTTTAAACAGAGGTCTTGGTGTTATGGATTCAACTGCAACAAGTCTTTGTATGGATAATAACATTCCCATCCGCGTATTTGGACTTGATGTTCCGTCCAATATTTTAGATGCGGTTATGGGTAAAGAAATTGGTACATTAGTAGATTAAGAAAGGAAGAAAAAGGATGAAAACAAATCTCAATAACATGAACGAGAAAATGGAAAAGACAATAGTAAGTTTTGCAAACGAAATGGCATCAGTAAGAGCAGGCAGAGCCAATCCTGCTGTTTTAAATGGCATAAAGGTTGAATACTACGGCACTCCCACGCCCATTGCACAGATTGCATCAATTTCTGTTCCGGAAGCACATTCTATTGTAATTCAGCCATGGGATGCTTCTGCACTTAAAGATATCGAAAAAGCCATTAATATGTCTGACCTTGGAATTAATCCTGCAAATGACGGTAAATCTATCAGACTTAATTTCCCTCCGCTGACAGAGGAAAGAAGAAAAGAATTTGTCAAGGATGTTCGCAAAATGAGCGAAAACGCAAAGGTAGCAGTTCGTAATCTTCGTCGCGATTGTGTTGACAAATATAAAGATATGAAGAAAAAAAGCGAGATTACTGAAGATGATATGAAAAATATGGAAAAGGATATCCAGACATATACAGATAAATATATAGAAAAAATTGATAAAATGCTTGCCGATAAGGAAAAGGAACTTCTGGCAATTTGAGGAGCTATCGTGAAAATTTCAGCTTTATCTAATATTTACAGCACAATCAGACAAAAATTTGTTAAAGATGTGGAAATAGATATGAACCGTCTGCCAAGACATATTGCCATTATTATGGATGGTAACGGCAGATGGGCAAAACGCCGCGGGCTTAATCGCAAAGCCGGGCATGCTGCAGGTGCGGAAACCTTGAGAGTTGTTGCCGATTATTGTAGTGATATAGGTATTGAAGTGTTGACTGCCTATGCTTTTTCCACAGAAAACTGGAAAAGACCTAAAGAAGAAGTTGATGCCCTTATGGACCTTTTGTATGACTATCTTTGCGATGCCGACAAAAAACTTGTTGGCAGAAATAACAAGGTCAGGGTTATAGGTAACCGGGAGCCACTAAGGAAAGATATTCAGGAAAAGATGGCTGAGGTTGAGAAAATGACCGAGAATAATACGGGTATGGTGCTCAATCTGGCTGTAAATTATGGTGGCAGGGAAGAAATTGCAACTGCAGCCGCGAAAATTGCAAAAGATACGGCTCAAGGCAAAATTAAAGCTGAAGAAATTAATGAAAAAACGCTGGCAGATTATATGTATACAGCAGGGCTCCCCGATCCGGATATTATTATGCGTCCAAGCGGGGAACTCCGGCTCAGCAATTTTCTGCTGTGGCAGGCGGCATACAGTGAATTTTGGTTTGCTGATATGTGCTGGCCCGATTTCACACCGAAACATATAAAACAGGTTATACACGATTTTCAGCAGAGAGACAGACGATTCGGAAAGGTGTAAATTACATATGATAAAAAGAACTTTAAGTGCGTTTATAGCAATAGGATTACTCTTTATTGTTGTGTGGGCGGATGTTATAACAAAACTGCCGCTTATTGAAGCGGCACTTGGTATTATGATGGTTGCAGCACTTTTTGAGATTTACAAACCATACGGATTTATAAAGCGTATTCCGCTTGCAATTGTTGGATTTCTTCTGGGACTGTCTATATACCTGCTTTATCCGATCTATATTAAAAACCTAAGCTTTTTAATGTTTTTATTTATTATGGTAATGTTTATCCTTGCAGTTACATATCATAAAAATATCAGATTTTCAGACATTTGCATACTTCTTTTTACAACACTTTACATTTCAATAGGAATACTGCACATCCGTATTCTGTATAATGGAAAACTTGGGCTGGCAATGGTGATTTTTGCACTTATTTCAGCATTCCTGACAGATACGGGGGCATATTTTACAGGGTATTTTTTTGGAAAACACAAGCTTATTCCTGAAATAAGTCCTAAAAAGACAGTGGAAGGTGCGGTTGGCGGAGTTGTAGTTGCAGTACTGTCAATGATTGTGTATGCTTGGATTTTAAACGAATTTGGAATAAAAACAAATCTTTTAAACATAGTAATTACCGGAGCAATTACTTCGGTAATTTCCCAGTTTGGTGACCTTTCGGCATCTATGATAAAAAGGGAACTTAATATTAAAGATTACGGAGATATTATGCCCGGTCACGGTGGAGTACTTGACCGTTTAGACAGTCTGCTTTTTGCGGCACCGGTAATATATTATCTCAATATGATTTTGCCCTTACTGGAGGAAATATGAAAAATATATCCATTCTCGGCTCCACCGGGTCAATAGGTACACAAACCCTTGAAGTTGCAGAAATAAACAAGGATTTTAATATTGTTGCTCTTTGTGCAAACACAAATGTTTCACTGATAGAACAGCAGATTCGTAAGTTTAAACCGAAGCTTGCTGCAATGATGAATGAAAAAGCGGCAGAGGAGCTTAAAATTAAGGTGGCAGATTTGCCTGTTAAGGTAATGTCGGGAATAGAGGGCGTTTGTGCCTGTGCCGCGGCAGAGGAGGCAGATATTGTTGTAACGGCGGTTGTTGGTGTTATAGGACTTTTACCAACCATTGCTGCTATAAATGCGGGGAAGGATATAGCTCTGGCAAATAAGGAAACTCTTGTGGCGGGCGGAAGTATAGTTATGCCTCTTGCCAAGGAAAAAGGCGTAAAAATCCTGCCGGTAGATAGTGAACATTCGGCAATTTTTCAATGTATAGCAGGAAGCCATATCAAACCATCGAGAATTTTACTTACTGCCTCGGGTGGTGCTTTTTTTGGTAAAAGTAAAGCTGAAGTTGAAAACTCAGCTCCTGAGGATGCACTTAAACACCCAAACTGGGATATGGGGGCAAAAGTGACAATAGACAGTGCATCGCTTATGAATAAAGGTCTTGAGGTTATTGAGGCAACCTGGCTTTTTGATATGCCGGCTGATAAGATTGATGTTATTGTGCAGCGACAAAGCATAATTCATTCTATGGTGGAATTTGAGGATAACTCTGTTATTGCACAGCTTTCGGTGCCGGATATGAGACTGCCTATTTCATATGCATTGACATATCCTGAGAGAAGTTACTGCCTGACTGAAAAAATAGACTTTTTTAAACTGAAGAATATAACCTTTGATGAGCCAGACACTGATACTTTCAGATGTCTTAAGCTTGCATATCAAGCGGCCCGGGCGGGCGGAAGTATGCCGGCGGTTATGAATGCTGCAAATGAAGAAGCAGTAAAACTTTTCCTGAATCACAAAATTAAATTTGGTGACATCAGCAGGATGGTTGAAGGGGAAATGAACAGACATACTCTTATTAAAAATCCTTCGCTTGAGGACATACTTTTAATTAACAGAGAAATGTCTGAAAAATATAGTAATAAATAGAAAGGCTATGAAAAATACATGAGCGTTGTTTTTACGGTTATTATTGCAATTGTAGTTTTTATGCTGATAATTTTAATTCATGAATTCGGTCATTTTGTGGCGGCGAAAAGCTCAGGAGTGCTGGTTCATGAATTTTCCATAGGTTTTGGTCCACAACTTATAAAATGGAAAAAGGGAGAAACTAAGTACTCGCTCAGACTTTTTCCGGTGGGTGGCTATGTAAAACTTGAGGGTGAGGATGAAAATTCGAAAGACCCGCGCGCACTGAATAATAAGCCGGCAAGTAAAAAACTTGGTGTTATGGCGGCGGGTGCGTTTTTTAATCTTATTTCGGGCTTTATTGTCCTTACCATGTGCTTTGCATTTCAGCCAAGCTACACAACATTAAAAGTAGGTAGAATACTTGATATTCCGGGTTCACAAGCAGCACAATTTATAGAGGTGGGCGACCAGATCGTTGCTCTTGACGGCAAAAATGTATGGAATTTTAAGGATTTTTCTTTTCTGATGGAAAATGTTGATAAAACAAAACCGGTTGAAATTACAATAAAGCGTGACGGCGTAAAACAGGATGTAAAAATACAGCCGGTTGAGTATGAAGGAAATTATCTTATAGGCGTTGAAATGGCGACTAAAGAGATGACTTTTAAAGATGCGATTGTGTGCGGACTTAAGGAAATGTTTTTTGTCGTCAGGGTAGTAATTTATTCGCTTATGATGCTTGTGACGGGCAAAGTTCCGGTCAGCCAGATGTCCGGTCCAGTTGGAACAACTGTGCTTATCGGGCAGGCAGCACAATCGGGAATAATAAATCTGCTTTACATGTTTGCACTTTTGTCTGTGAATATAGGCATATTTAACCTAATACCATTTCCGGCACTTGACGGGGGTAGAATTTTCTTTTTAATTATTGAAATTATAAGGAGAAAACCTATTCCACCTGAAAAGGAAGGGGTTATACATTTTGTCGGGCTGATATTATTATTGCTTTTAATGGTGTTTGTTACATCAAGTGATATTCTTAAACTATTTGCATAAGGATTGATTTTATGTTTCTGCGTGAAAATACCAGAAAAATTAATATAGGCGGTCTTGAAATGGGTGGAAACAGCAAGGTTTTCATACAGAGTATGACCAATACAAAAACACAGGATGTCAAGGCTACGGTCAATCAGATTAAAGAACTTGAGCAGGCGGGCTGTGAAATTGTTCGTGTTGCAGTTCCTGATACTGAGGCAGCTGCAGCGGTTATGGAGATAAAGAAAAATATAAAAATTCCACTTGTTGCCGATATACATTTTGATTATCGTCTGGCGGTGGAATGTATTAAAAACGGTGTGGATAAAATCCGGCTCAATCCGGGGAATATAGGCGGAGATGACCGGGTGAAAATTGTGGCAGACCTTGCAAAAGAACGAGGTATACCAATAAGAATTGGGGTTAACGGTGGCTCGCTTGAAAAGGATTTGCTTATAAAGTATGGCTCTCCTACTCCAGAGGCGATTGTGGAAAGTGCAGAAAGACATGTGGCATTACTTGAAAAACATGGGTTTTATGATATTGCGGTATCGCTCAAATGCTCTGATGTTATAAAAACTTTAGAGTCATATCGCCTTTTTGCAGAAAAAAGCGACATACCTCTACATCTTGGCATTACAGAGGCAGGCGGAGGTTTTGAAGGCACAGTTAAATCTTCCGCCGGAATCGGGGCATTACTCGGTATGGGGATTGGCAATACCGTGAGAGTTTCTCTGACGGGGAATCCTGTCCGAGAGGTGGAAACAGCCAAAGAAATTTTAAAAGCTTTTTCTCTTAGAGAAAAGGGCGTTGAGATAATTTCTTGTCCTACCTGCGGCAGAACAAAAGTTGACCTTGAAAGGGTTGCAGATGCAGTCAAAACAGAATTTAAAAATTTTGAAGGCAATATAACCATAGCGGTTATGGGTTGTGAGGTTAACGGTCCGGGAGAGGCAAGAGAAGCTGATATTGGAGTCGCCTGTGGAAAAGGCGAGGGGCTTTTATTCAAAAAAGGGGCAATAGTTAAAAAGGTAGCAGAAAAGGATATTGTACAGTCCCTTTATGAGATTTCAAAGGAGATATAGCTATGTATTTCAATATAGTGCAGCATCCGGTGAAACTTTTGAGAGAACCTCGTTTGTTTTATGAGTTTTACATAATGCAAGCATGGAAGATTTTTAGATATAAGATTTTTAAAACTAAAAAACAACTTGGGAAAATATATGGTCGTGAAATATCATCTGCTGAAAATGCTAATCGTTTAATTTATGAAGGGTTGGTTTCCGATGCCCCGTTTATGGTGGGCAGAAACGGGCTTAATGAAGGCGACCTTGTTATGATGAAAAAAATGATAGATTTGGGTGCAATTGAAGGGTTTAGTGAAAAGCGGATGAAAAATATGAAGGATGGACCTGGAATATTTCCGGCACAACAGGAGATTTTTAATTATTTTTCAGAAATATATGCAGCATCCATGAACAAAGCTGATGTTATTGTTTTTTGGGGAAATGGTCTGTGTGAACATTATATGATGAAACATTACTCACCTGATTCTAAATTGATACCATCACGTTCGCTTGAACCTTTTGAGTTTAAAAAGCCCTGGACCAGGGCTCTTGCCGGTAAAAAGGTGCTTGTTATTAGTCCGTTTGAAAAAACGATAATAAGCCAGTATGAAAAAAGGGATAAGCTGTTTAAAACCTCTGATTTGCTGCCTGAGTTTGAGCTTAAAACATTAAAGGCTGTTCAGTCGCTTGGAGATGAAGATTGCGGTTTTGATTCGTGGGATAAAGCACTTGAATATATGAAAACCGAAATAGATAAAAAGGATTTTGATGTGGCAATTTTGGGTTGTGGCGGATATGCAATGCCGTTGGCGGCATATATAAAAAGTCTAGGCAAAAAAGCAATTGTCCTTGGTGGACTAACTCAA
>JAZROP010000015.1:0-2465 GCA_045648785.1 Clostridia bacterium
TTTATGTAATCGCATCCGCTTATGTTTAATTCTGTCTCTTCAAGACTAATCTCAGAATCCCCGCTCACAGGAATTATTTTTGCATCACTAAGCCTGTTGTCGCAATACCCTGCAACAACAAAAACAGCTTTTTCATCAAGATTCTCAACTACAAACTTATCTTTTTCACTAATCACAATCGGTCCATCTGACACAATAAATGTGAATGTGGAAACTTCACTTTGCACACCATCTTTTACAGCAATAACTTTCAGCGTATATTGTTTAACAGAGTTTTCCTCGTCCACAGAAAGCACAATACCCTCACTATCGTTGTAGAAGTTAAGTTCTCCGTTTAAAGTATAAGAATACGATGTGTTATTTTTTTGGTTAATTTTTATCACTGTGCCACTCTTGTATATTCCCGACTCTACATTTATCTCAGGAGCCTCAGGAACTACTACACAATCAGCTTCATAGAAGCTGTCATAACTGCGAAGCCATGAACAGGTAATAGCATAATAGTGCGACAAGAATATATTTGAAATATTATACGCTAACGTTCCGATACAATCCTGATCGTTGTGGTCATAATCTTCTGATACCAGATCAAGCAAAACATCAAGGATTACAGGAAGTGCTGTTCTTAAAACCTCTTTTTCGTCATTTGTCAGTACAGAATCCTTCACTCCCTCAATTCCGATAGCATTCCACAAATCTTTGATTTCTTTGTTTCTGTCGTCATATGAAAGGTCATCCCACTCATCTATAACAAACATCCACATATGTTTCATATCAATTTTGCTCATTATTGCATCGGCATCAAAGCAATTCATAAATTCAGCTTTCCTGTTACTTGGCAAACTATAGTAAAGCTGCATCACATTGGCAAGAGCCTGTTCAAATGTAAGTGCTTTTTCATAAACTTCGGGTGCTGTACCTACAGATACTATTTCCTTAATTCCGTCATCTGTACTTTGCATATACCATTTGTAATCAGAATAGTAATGTCTGAATCCCTTCCAGGTAGGTGAGAGTCTGTTATATTCGCTGTTTTCAACCTCATCTGTCAAAGAGCGCATCTGAAACTGATTCATAAAAAAGTGCGATGACTCGCACATCAACACCCCTGCCCCTCAATCTTGAGGGGAATTAGGGGTTTCTTTTTTTCTTTTTCTATGATATAATATACATATGAATATTTTACAAAAGATTTTTTCAGAGCATTTTCACAAGCTTCTTAATTCTAACATTAAAATTAGAAATACCGTGATTGAAAATGTGGATAAAATGATTCATTGCGGCGACTACAAAAGGGGGTATGCTTTTTACATTTGCGAACATTGTTCTCACTTTATGGTTTCTCCATTCAGGTGCAGAAGTCGTTTTTGTACCTCTTGCGGTAACCTCTACTCCAGAAAACGTTCCACCGCTATGTCTTTTAAGCTTATTCGCACTTCTCATAGACACTGTGTTTTTACTATTCCTGAAGAATTAAGAATATTTTTCAGAAAAGATCGCTCTCTGCTGAATCTCCTCTTTAAAGCTGCCGCAGATTCTATCTTCTTTATGTTTAAAAAACTTAACAAATCCGAGATTTTTACTCCCGGTTTTGTTTGTGTGCTTCACACCTTCGGTCGTTCTCTTCAATGGAATCCTCATATTCATATGCTTATTTCTGAAGGTGCTTCCGGTATCTTCTCCGTTTGGCGCGTTGTTAAACATTTTCATTATGAACTTCTTCGTAAATCTTTTCGCTTAACTTTATTAAACTATCTTGAAGCTCATTTCGGTAAATCTTTTAAAAAAGTTAAATCCTATATATACAAGCATTGTCCTAATGGCTTCTATGTTTATGCCAAGCCTACTCTTGCTAACAATCAGGATGTTTTAAAGTACATAGGAAGATACCTCGGCAGACCTGTTATCGCCACTTCCAGAATTGATAATTACGATGGTGAAAATGTTACCTTCCACTACAATCGTCACGAAGACAATCAACTAATTACAGAAACAGTTCCTGCTGTTGATTTCATTAAAAAGTTAATTATTCATATTCCTGAAAAACACTTCAAGATGATTCGCTATTACGGTATTTATGCTAAACACCATAAACATGAAGATAAATTACATTTATTTATTCCAAAAGAAAAAAGACGTTTCCATATTCTTTGCAATTCATGGAGAACGTCTATTTCCCGGTCATTTCATTTTGACCCGCTCTTGTGCAAGTGTGGTCATAAAATGACTCTTTTTCAAATCTGCCTTGACGGCACTCCGTTTTTTGAAAAATCTAAATCTTGGGGTAATTCTTCTTAATACTTTAACCCACATCATAAAACCTCAATACATCAACTTTCAATTAACGGATAAATCAAAAATTGAATAACTATTTCCGAGGTTTGCACTACCTCTTTTTGTTATGTCATTTTTGACTTGCTTTCTATTATATCATACTTTTTCAAAAAATGCAAATTCCTATACGG
>JAZROP010000016.1:0-27569 GCA_045648785.1 Clostridia bacterium
AAATGATGGAGCAGACAGTTTACAATTCTTTCAGAGGCAGTGCCGTCACCGTAGGGATTTGCCGCGTGTGCCATTTCATCATAAGCTGCTTTATCAGAAAGGAGTGTGCTTGCCATATCAATAATAACCTTTTCATCGCAACCGGCAAGCTTTGCAGTTCCTGCAGCGATAGCTTCCGGTCTTTCAGTTTCGGTTCGGAGAACAAGTACCGGTTTGCCGAGAGCAGGAGCTTCTTCCTGAAGTCCGCCTGAATCTGTCATTACCATGTAGCATCGCTTCATAAGGTTGTGAAGTTCGTCAACATCAATGGGGTCGATGAGGTGTATTCTCTCGTGACCACCGAGGATTGAAAATGCAGTTTCGCGAACTGCGGGATTGAGGTGAACCGGATAAATAATTTCCACATCATTGAACTTATCTGCCAGAGCTCTTACGGCATTGCAGATATTTTTCAGCGGCTCACCTAAGTTTTCGCGTCTGTGAGCTGTAACAAGAATTACGCGTTTTTCGTCAAAATCAATTTTTCTGATTTCTTCATTTTTGAATACATAACTGTCGCTTACAGTATATTTTGTAGCGTCAATTACGGTGTTGCCTGTAATATAAATTGCATTTTCGTCAATGGATTCTTTAAGAAGATTGTTTTTATTTGCGATTGTAGGAGAGAAATGAATGTCTGCAATAGAACCTGTGAGCTTTCTGTTCATTTCCTCAGGGAATGGAGAATATTTGTCATATGTACGCAGACCTGCTTCTACATGACCGACTTTAATCTGATTATAGAATGCAGCAAGGCTTCCGGCAAAGGTTGTAGATGTATCACCGTGAACAAGTACAACATCCGGTTTTGCCTCTTTCATCACCTCGTCAAGACCGTTTAAAGCCAGTGTGGTAATGCTACAGAGAGTTTGACGGTCACGCATGATGTTGAGGTCATAGTCTGCTTTGATTTTGAACATATCCATAACCATATCAAGCATCTGGCGGTGCTGTGCAGTCAGACAAACAATGCTTTCGGTGTTAGGATTCTTTTCAAGCTCCAGAACAAGGGGAGCCATTTTTATTGCTTCCGGACGAGTGCCAAAAACTGTCATAACTTTAAGTTTTTTCATACATTTTCTCCTTTGTCAGTAGTTTCATTATCTTTTTCAGCCATTTCTTTGGTGCGGGCAGCGGCGATGCAGAGCGCAATAGCAACAACAGGTAAAACTGAGAGCATTAATACTATGCCCTGAACCATGCCATGAGCCGCCATTACAACCGAGCCTATACCTAAAAGTGAACTGATGGAATATAAAATTGCAACCGCCTGTTTTTGATTGAGTCCCATATCAATGAGTCTGTGGTGAAGATGTCCTCGGTCGGCAGTCATGGGGGACTGACCGCGAACAATTCGGCGGATGATTGCGAAAAGTGTGTCAAACAGGGGCAGACCCAGAACAAGTATCGGAAGCGCAAAGCTTATAAGGGCATAACCCTTGAAAAGTCCCTGAATAGATATTACGGCTAAGGTATAGCCGAGAAATGTTGAACCGGTATCGCCCATGAAAATTTTTGCCGGATTTGAGTTAAAGGGCAGAAAACCTACACAGCATCCTACAAGCGCCGCTGCAATAGGAGTAACGGCATTGTTGCCTATTATAATGGAAATGAGAAGTATGGACAGAGATGCTATTGAAGATACTCCGGCTGCAAGCCCGTCCAGACCATCTATGAAGTTGACCGCATTTGTCATACCAACAATCCATATAACTGAAATAATTTCCGCATATGGTGTTGACAGAACAAAGGGGAGATTACTTCCGTCAAACGGGTTGGAGAAAAATTTGATTGAATAACCGAAATATACTGCGATAAGCGCGGCAATTATCTGAAAAATCAGTTTGGGAACGGGATGAAGATTTTTTTTGTCATCCACTATACCCACCACGACAATCAGCGTTGCACCGAGAAAAAGTCCTATAAGCTCTCGGGAAACGGGGACAAAAACCGCAATACTTACAATAAACCCGTAAAACATTGCAAGTCCGCCCATAAGCGGCATTGCTTTCTTGTGCATACGGCGGTTGTCTTTGGGGACATCAACAACACCGAAGCGTTCAGCAAGAAATTTTACCATGGGCGTTGCCATGAAAGATAATATAAACGATACTACGAGTATGAATAATATATTGATGTCTGAAAACATTGTTATTCACCGCCTTAAATAATAAAACCAACCTTTTTACTAACTTTTGAAAGGGTTCTGTAAGCAATTTTCCCTGCAAGCTCAGCACCACTTCTGTAAATTGATTCAAGATAGTCTTTGTTTTTAAGCAGGTCGTTATATTTTGCTTGAATGGGAGCAAGAGTCTGTGCAACAGCTTCACCCACGGCAAGTTTAAAGTCGCCATAGCCTTTTCCGTCAAATTCAGCTTCAACCTCGCTTACAGATTTTCCTGTTATTACGCTGTAAATGGAGATAAGGTTATTGATGCCGTCTTTGCCCTCTGCATACACAACTTTTGAATCACTGTCAGTAACCGCGCGTTTGAATTTTCTTATAATTGTATCGGTATCGTCGGTGAAAGCGATATAAGCATTGACATTTTCATCCGACTTGGACATTTTCGCTTTAGGGTTTTGCAGGCTCATAATTCGCGCGCCTGTTTTCTGAATAAGCGGTTCGGGAATTTTGAATACATCTCCGTAGATGCCATTAAATCTTGTTGCAATGTCACGGCAAATTTCAATGTGCTGTTTCTGGTCATGACCTACAGGAACGGCATCAGCCTGGTAAAGCAGAATATCTGCAGCCATAAGCACCGGATATGTAAAAAGTCCGGCGTTTATATTATCTGCGTGTTTCGCAGATTTATCCTTGAACTGAGTCATTCTTGAAAGCTCACCCATTTGTGTATAGCAGTTTAAAATCCATGCAAGCTGAGAGTGAGCCGGTACATGCGACTGACAGTAGAGAATGCTTTTTTCAGGGTCAACTCCGCAGGCAAGCAGAAAAGCAAGAAGCTTTAAAGAGTTCTGCCTTAAATCAGCAGGAACCTGGCGAACTGTTATTGCATGTAAATCAGCAACTGCAAAAAGACAGTCGTAATCCTCCTGAAGGGGAATCCAATTTTTAATTGCACCTAAATAGTTGCCAAGAGTAATAGTTCCTGATGGCTGAATGGCGCTGAAAATTCGTTTTTTTTGTTCCATGGTGTTAAAATCCTTTCAATATTAAAGAATCTCCGAAAGAGATTTGATTGCAAATTCAATTTTGTCCTCGGGTATAAGTGAGTAGTTAAGCCTGAAGGTGTTGGTGGGTTTTGACATATCAATCATAAATGTATGACCGGGGACAAACGCCACTTTTTTTTCAAGAGCTTTTTTTAGAAGCTCTTTACTGTCCGTGCCGTTGGGCATGGTGCAGAAAAGAAATATTCCGCCTTCGGGACGGGTGTAAGTGCAATGTGCGGGGAAATATTTATCCATTGCATCAAGCATTTTTTTGCATTTGCGGCCGTAAAGCTCACATATTTTATTTATATGCTCATCAATATCAAAGCGGGTAAGATATTCTGCCGCCATCATCTGGGTGAGAGTGGAGGTGTGAACGTCTGCAGACTGTTTTGCAACGGTTGCTTTTGCCAGAATATCTCTGTGACCGCAAAGCCAGCCTACGCGCAAACCGGATGATAAAATTTTGGAGAAGGAGCCTGAGTAAATTACCCTGCCCTCAGTGTCGAGCGATTTTATCGTAGGTACATACTCACCTGAAAAACGAAGTTCTCCGTAGGGGTTGTCCTCTAAAATAAATGCGTTATATTTTCCCGCAAGTTCAAGGAGCTTTTTCCTCTTTTCCAAAGTCATTGTAACGCCTGTGGGATTTTGAAAGGTAGGAATTGTATAAATGAGCTTGATATTTTCAGTTTTAAGAATATTTTCAAGTGCGCAAAGGTCCATGCCGTCGTTTAAAACGGGTACACCAAAAAGCTTTCCGCCAAAGCCGCGAATGGAGTTTAGTGAGCCCACAAAAGAGGGCAGCTCTGCAACAACACCATCGCCCTCATTGATTAAAATGCGGGCAGTGAGGTCAATAGCCTGCTGTGCACCTGTCGTAACAATAACATCGTCAAACTCTTTTAAGCTGTCAATTTTTTTCATACGCTCTGAAAGAACGCTGCGCAGGGGAGCATATCCTTCTGTGGCGTTATACTGCAGGGATACAGCAGAATTGTTTTTAATTATATCATGGGCAATTTCAGCAAGAGCGTCGGCAGGAAAACTTTCGGGAGCAGGATTCCCACCTGCAAGCGATATAATATCCTTTTGCCCTAAAAGCTTAAAAATTTCTCTGATTTCAGAAGCCTTGATTCCGGTTATTCTGTCAGAGAAAACATTTGTCAAATCCATTGTTTAAAATCCTTTCTCGTCGTAACCAAAGTTTTTCAGCTCGCGCATTTTATTGCGCCAACCGTCACGGGGCTTAACCCAAAGTTCAAGAAAAACCTTCTTTTCAAGAATATCCTCGAGGTCAATTCGTGCCGCCGTACCAACTTTTTTAAGCATATCGCCATGCTTTCCTATAATAATGCTCTTATGAGAATATTTTTCACAGTAAATGGTTGCATTTATTGAAATCTTCTTTTCTTCTTCTTTAAACTGCAAAACCTCAACGGCTGTTCCGTGAGGAATTTCCTTGTCAAGCAGTGTAAGGAGCTTTTCGCGGATTATTTCCGCAGCAAGAGCTCGCTGATTAACATCGGTTACCATATCCTCAGGGTAAAATTTCGGGCCCTCACCAAGAAGTTTTTCTGCTTCCTCTATAAGCAGATTTACTCCGTCGCCCGTTTTTGCGGAGATGGGAACGGTAGCAACAAATTCGTGAAGCGAGTTGTATTTCAGAATCTGCTCGGGAAGTTCCGATTTTTTTACAGCATCGATTTTGTTTATAACAAGAATTGCAGGAAGCTTACTGGATTTGATTTTTTCGATTATATCCTCTTCTGTATTTGTAATTTCACGATCAGCGGAGGTCACAAAAAATACAACATCAGCCTCAAAAATACTATCGGAGGCTACATCCACCATATATTCACCAAGCATGGTACGGGGAGTGTGGATGCCGGGGGTGTCGATGAACACCATCTGACTTTCGCGGGTGGTACGAATAGCAATAATGCGGTTGCGTGTGGTCTGGGGTTTTGCAGAAACAATCGCCACCTTCTGACCAACTATTTTATTAATAAGCGTGGATTTTCCTACATTGGGCAGACCCACTGCGGTAATAAATCCGGATTTGTAATTTTTCATAATTATCTCCTGTTATAATATAGGTTTTTTTGATGGAGTTCCTGCCTTGCGGGGAAATTCCTTAGGACAGGGTTTTACTTTTTTTACAACAACAATTTTATGCAAAAGGTCAGTGAATGGAACGGTTACTTCGGCAACTTCCACAATTTCACTGCCGAGAGTTTTTATTGCTTTTTCTGCCGCGCTGAGCTCTTCAGCGGCAGCAGGTCCTTTAAGTGCCAGAAAAAGCCCACCAACCTTAACATAAGGCAGACAGTATTCACATAAAACTGCCATGTTTGCCACAGCTCTTGACAAAGCAATATCATATTTTTCGCGGTGAGCTTTGTCCCGCCCACCGTCCTCGGCGCGGGCATGAACGCATTTTGCACCGCTTATATCGCATTCTTTCAAAACGGAATCTATAAAGTTAAGCCGTTTGGCAAGCGAGTCAAGCAGAGTGAGGGAAATGTCCTCTCTTGCAATTTTTGCCGGGATTCCAGGGAATCCTGCACCACAGCCTACATCGATGACGCTTGCTCCTTTGGGAATAAAAGGACAGACCGTCATACTGTCGAGAAAATGCTTGGTAACGACCTCGTGCGGCTCTGTTATTGCTGTGAGGTTTAGCGATTTATTTGTTTGGATCAGCATGTCCATATAGGTCATAAACTGATTTGCTTTTGTTTCAGTTAATTCAATATTAAGCTTTGATGCTCCGTTTATGAGTAAATCTTTCACTTTAAACCTCTCTGTTCAAGATATACCAAAAGCACTGCAATATCAGATGGTGAAACTCCTGAAATTCTCGATGCCTGTCCAAGTGACTGGGGGCGGATTTGAGAAAGTTTTTGCCTTGCCTCAAGACGCAGACCGGAAATAGAGTTATAATCGGTATCCTCCGGCATAAGCTTTGATTCAAGCCTTTTAAACTGCTCAATCTGGTCAAGCTGGCGTTTAATATATCCGTCATATTTGATTTTTATTTCTACTTGTTCACACACATCTGCGTCAAGTTCGGGCATATCTGACACTTCTTTTAAATCAGTGTAATGTATTTCTGGACGACGGAGCATGTCGCTCATCCTGAGCCCCGTTTTAACAGCAGTTGTGCCTTTTGACTCAAGGAACTCATTGAGTTTATCTGTTGGGGAGAGCACGGTTGAAGAAAGGCGGGAAATCTCCTTTTCAACTTTTTCCTGTTTTGAAAGGAATTTTTCATATCGCTCGTCAGAAATAAGTCCGATGTCATGCCCCATTTTTGTAAGTCTTTCATCAGCGTTGTCCTGACGGAGAGCGAGCCTGTACTCGCTACGGGAGGTCATCATGCGATATGGCTCGTTTGTGCCCTTTGTAACAAGGTCATCAATTAAAGTTCCTATATAAGCATCCGAACGCTGCAGAACAAAAGGCTCTTTTTTCAGCACCCGATGAGCGGCATTTATACCGGCGATAAGTCCCTGCGCAGCGGCTTCTTCATAGCCTGAGCTGCCGTTAAACTGACCTGCGCCGAAAAGTCCGCCATAATCTTTAAATTCTAATGTGGGTTTGAGTTGCAGCGGATTTACGCAGTCGTATTCTATTGCATAAGCTGTTCTCATAACCTTAGCATTCTCAAGCCCTTTAACACTATGGAGCATTTCCATCTGCACCTCTTCGGGAAGAGAAGAGGAAAAGCCTTGAACATACATTTCTTCAGTATGAAGTCCCATGGGCTCAATAAAAAGCTGGTGTCTTTCCTTGTCTGCAAAACGGACAACCTTATCTTCTATTGATGGACAATATCTCGGGCCTACGCCCTCTATCACTCCTGAATAAAGGGGAGAACGATGTAAATTTGCTTTAATTATATCATGAGTTTTTGTGCTTGTATAAGTAAGATAGCAAGACACTTTGTTTTCAAGTCCGTCGGGAGATGTGCCAAAAGAAAAGGGAGTTATATTCTCATCGCCCTGTTGCTCTTCCATAACTGAAAAATCAACCGAGCTACGGCGTATTCTTGCCGGAGTACCTGTTTTAAAACGCATAAGTTCAATGCCGGCATTTTTAAGACAATCAGAAAGTGAGTTAGCCGGGAACATTCCGTCCGGTCCGCCACTGTAGTTAACTTCACCGATAATGATTTTTGCTTTGAGGTATGTACCTGTGGCAATTATAACGCAGCTGCAATCATAAATCCCGCCCGTGTGGCTTACTACTGCCTTTACGCTTTTATCCTCATTAAAAAGTATTTCGGTTATTTCACCCTGACGCAAATCCAGATTATCGGTAAGCTCAAGGCAATGCTTCATTTCCCGGGAATATGCATTTCTGTCAATCTGTGCGCGCAGGGAGTGAACAGCAGGACCTTTGCCCACATTAAGCATGCGGGACTGAATAAATGTCTTGTCCGCCATGCGGCCCATTTCACCGCCGAGCGCATCAATTTCCCGTACAAGATGTCCCTTTGCCGTACCGCCAATATTGGGGTTGCAGGGCATATTGGCAACGCTGTCAAGGTTTATGGCGAAAACAGCAGTCTTTGCGCCAAGTCTTGCTGAAGCAAGTCCTGCTTCGCAGCCGGCATGTCCGCCGCCTATTACAATTACATCATATTTTCCTGCCGGATATAGCTGCATTTTTTCATTCTCCTAAAAATAATGTCATAATGTTTGCATCCTCGGTTGGATGTGAATAAAATCCTTTTCTGATTCCCTGAGATACAAAGCCTGAGTTTTCATATAGTTTTATTGCACCGTGGTTTGAAACCCTCACTTCAAGAGTAACAAACGCACACCGGGCACATTTGTTTATTATTGCTTTTAAAAGTGCATATCCAATGCCCTGTCTGCGAGCTTCTTTTTTTACGGCTATATTTGTTATATAAGCCTCGTCGAGAATTATCTGTACGCCACCAAAACCAACTACTTCATCGTCGCAAATCGCAACAAAAATAGTTGCTGATGGGTTTGTAAGTTCGTCTTCAAATGCTTTTTCACTCCAGGCGTCAGGCAAGGAATCTGCGGCAATTTTTGCAACCTGAGAGGCATGGTGTTTCTGCATTTTTTCAATCTTCATGGTAGTTACCTATAAGCTTTACAAGCTGACCGAAAGTGAAACGATAGTCGTCAAGGCTTCCGCCGTAGGGGTCTATAATATCGCTATCGCTACCGAAATATTCCGATATTGTAAAAACCTTGTCCATTCCTCCGAAAGCCATTTTGTGAGAACTTGTCATTGTCAGTATAACATCTGCCTCGTTTATCATTTCTGCGGTTATGGGAGTGGGAATGTGAGAGGAAATATCAATTCCATGTTCCCTGCAAACCTCAATAGAATTTTTGCTGACGCTTTTTTCAGTAACAAAAAGTCCTGCGCTTTGTGCGGTAGCACCCCAGACTTTTTCTGCTGAGAGCTTGTTAAATATGCCTTCAGCCATAGGACTGCGACAGGTGTTGCCAGTACATACAAACAGAAATTTTTTCATATATAGTCACCTTCGAATTTTGCATATAACATATCATTCTAATTATAGCACACCGGATATAAAAATTCAACTATATTCTTGAAAATTAGTAATATTTATTATATAATATGTGTAAATTCACTTTCTGGAGGACAAAATGGACATTATTAAAATGCTGGCCGATGAGCTTGAAATAAATGAAAGCCAGGTTAAAAAAACAGTAGAACTGCTGGATGACGGCAATACAGTGCCCTTTATTGCTCGTTACCGTAAAGAGGTTACGGGTGGACTTAATGATGAGGTACTTCGAAAGCTTGCTGACAGGCTTACCTATCTTCGTAATCTGCAGCAGAGAAAAGAAGATGTTATAAGAATTATTGATGAGCAGGGCAACCTGACGGATGAACTGCGGCTTGCGATAGAAAATGCTAAAACACTGCAAGAAACAGAGGATATTTACCGTCCGTTCAGACCTAAACGCAGGACAAGAGCGACAATAGCCAAGGAAAAGGGACTTGAACCGCTTGCAATTTTAATTGCAATGGGGACATCAAAGACTGAAATTGATGAAAAAGCTGTCCAATTCATTAATTCCGAAAAAGGAGTTGAGTCAGCTGAAGAGGCTGTTGCGGGAGCTATGGATATTGTTGCTGAGCAGATTTCGGACAATGCCGAATACAGAAAAAGAATTCGCAACTTAACTGCAATGAACGGTATGTTGACATCAAAACAAAATACCGAAGAAGATACAGTTTACCGCCAATATTATGAATTTTCACAGCCGGTAAATAAAATTGCAAATCACAGAGTTCTTGCAATAGACCGAGGTGAAAAAGAGGGTGCACTGACGGTTAAGATTGAGCTTGATACTGATGCGATGAAAGAAAAGCTTGCCCGTATGGTTATGCCAGATGGGGAAGCAGAATATCTTAAAATGGCGTCTGACGATGCGTATGACAGACTTATTGCTCCGTCCATTGAAAATGAGGTAAGAGGAAACCTGACAGAAGAAGCTCAGGAAAAAGCAATAGAGCTTTTTTCTAAAAATTTGCGCCAACTTTTGCTTCAGCCACCCATAAAAGGGAAAACAGTTTTAGGATTTGACCCGGGCTACAGAACGGGTTGTAAAACGGCTGTTGTGGATGAAACGGGCAAGGTGCTTGATACTGAAATAATCTTCTGTACACTTGAACATCATGATTTGGAAAAAGCTAAAAAAGCAACACTCAGACTTATTGAAAAATATAGTGTTGACCTTGTTGCGATAGGTAACGGAACCGCGTCAAAAGAAACAGAAATTTTTATTGCCGGACTTATAAAAGAATCGGGTAAAAAAGTACAATATCTTATGGTAAGCGAGGCAGGGGCGTCGGTTTATTCAGCTTCGGAACTGGCAGCTGCAGAATTTCCCGACTACGATGTGGCACAAAGAAGCGCTGTTTCTATTGCAAGAAGAACAGAGGACCCTCTTGCAGAGCTCGTTAAGATTGACCCAAAATCAATTGGTGTTGGTCAGTACCAGCATGACATGAACCAGAAAAGACTGGGCGAGGCTTTGGGTGGCGTGGTTGAGGATTGTGTTAACAGCGTTGGTGTTGATGTGAATACAGCTTCTGCGCGACTCTTGTCCTTTGTTGCGGGCATCAACAAAACGGTTGCGGATAATATTGTTAAATACCGTGAGGAAAACGGAGCGTTTGAGAACAGAAGTCAGCTTAAGAAAGTTAGCAAACTTGGCGCCAAAGCGTATGAACAGTGTGCAGGATTTATGCGAATCACAGACGGCAAAAATGTGCTTGACAATACGGCGGTTCACCCCGAATCATATAAGTTGGCTGAGAAAATTCTCGACCTTTGCGGATATACGCTTAAGGATGTTAAAGAAAACAAACTTTCAGAGCTGAAAAAAAGAAGTGCAGAGATTAATCTTTCAGAAACGGCAGGACAGTTCGGGGTCGGTATGGAAACAGCAAATGATATTATTTCAGAGCTTTTAAAACCCGGCCGCGACCCTCGTGAAGAGCTTGATGCACCGGTTCTTCGTAGCGATATAATGAGTATAGAAAATCTAAAGCCGGGTATGGTTCTGACGGGTACTGTCCGTAACATTACCGACTTCGGAGCCTTTGTTGATATAGGGGTTCATCAGGACGGTCTTGTGCATATATCACAAATTTGTGACAAATTTATTAAACATCCTATTGAATTTTTATCTGTGGGCGATGTCAGAAAAGTAAAAATTGTGGATATTGACATAAAACGCGCTCGTATTTCGCTCTCAATGAGGAATATTGACGATTGATTATGCAATCTTAACAATTTAGGATGGCGGATTTCAAACAATTTTACCATTGAAAAAAAGTTATTTAGTGATAAAATATAATATATGATGATTTGAATAATCATGGTATAAGGAGGAAATTTTAAAATGGCAAGTTTGGAACTTAAGGGTATACATAAGATATATCCGGGCGGCGTAGAAGCCGTTAAAGACTTTAATATGGAAATTGCCGATAAGGACTTTATTATACTTCTCGGACCTTCCGGCTGCGGTAAGACAACAACTCTCCGTATGATTGCTGGTCTTGAAGAAATATCAATGGGCGAACTTTACATCGGCGACAAACTGGTTAACGATGTAACCGCTAAGGACAGAGATATAGCAATGGTTTTCCAGAACTATGCTCTTTATCCACACATGACAGTTTATGACAACATGGCTTTCGGTCTTAAACTCAGAAAAATTCCTAAAGAAGAAATTGACAGACGAGTTGAAGAAGCTGCTGAAATCCTTGACATTAAACACCTGCTCGACAGAAAGCCGAAGGCTCTCTCCGGTGGTCAGCGTCAGCGTGTTGCTCTCGGCCGTGCTATCGTTCGTGAGCCTAAGGTATTCCTTATGGACGAACCTCTTTCCAACCTGGACGCTAAACTCAGAGCACAGATGAGAACAGAGATCAACAAACTCCACAAACGCCTTGATACAACATTTATTTATGTTACTCATGACCAGACAGAGGCTATGACAATGGGTACAAAAATCGTTTGTATGAAAGACGGTGTTGTTCAGCAGATTGCTGCTCCTCAGGATCTTTATGAAAACCCTGTTAATATGTTCGTTGCAGGCTTTATAGGAAGCCCCCAGATGAACTTTGTAAATGCTATGCTTGACAAAAAGGAAGATGGTTACTATATTTCATTTGGTAACACAACTCTTAAACTTCCTGAAGACAAAGCAAAAATCCTCAGAGATAAAGGCATTGAAAACAAAGAAGTTGTATTTGGTATTAGACCTGAAAATGTTAAGGATGAACCTGCAGTTATCGCAGCTTGTCCAGGAAGCACAGTTAAAGCTGATGTTACAGTTACAGAAGCAATGGGTGCTGAAACATTTCTTTACCTCAAGATTGAAGATAATGACTTTATTGCAAGAGTTAACCCCAGAACAACTGCAAAACATGGTGATACTATCACAGTTGCATTTGAACTTGAAAAAATGCATCTCTTCGATAAAGAAACAGAAATTGCTATTTTCTAATAAAAGCATACTTAAAGCCATCTGACAGGATGGCTTTTTGTTTTTATATTTAAAATAAAAAAAACAGTTGCAAATTTTACTGAAATGATATATAATATAATAAATATGTACTCTTTTTACTAAGGAGAAGATAAAAGTGCTTAAATATTTTGACTTTTTAAAGAAAATCAGCTTCAATTATATTCAGGAGGTTGGCATAGACCTTGGCACATCTTCCGTGCTGGTTTATGTTAAGGGTGAGGGCGTTGTTTTAAGAGAGCCTTCGGTTGTTGCAGTAAACCGTCTCACAAAAGAACCGCTTGCAGTTGGACTTCAGGCACAGCGTATGCTTGGCAGAACCCCTGGTAATATTATAGCTGTAAGACCGCTTAGTGACGGCGTTATTTCCGATTATGATTTTACAGCGAAAATGCTTAAGGAATTTTTAAAGGTTTCCTGTAAACAACGACTTATTGGTCCGAAAGTTATTGTTTGTGTACCCAGCGGAGTTACCGAGGTTGAAAAACGAGCGGTTATTGACGCTACGGTTGCGGCAGGTGCATCAAAGGTTAAAATTATTGAAGAACCCATTGCAGCAGCAATCGGTGCAGGTATTGATATAACCCAACCCTGCGGAAACATGGTTGTTGATATCGGTGGCGGTACAACTGATATTGCGGTTATTTCGCTTGACGGAATTGTTGAACAGGATTCAATTAAGGTTGCGGGCGATAAGTTTGACGAAGCTATTATGAAATATATCCGCAAAAAACATAATATGCTTATTGGAGAAAGAATGGCAGAAGAACTGAAGATTCATATCGGATGTGTTGTTCCCCGTGAAGAAGAACTTAATTGGGAAATTAGAGGCAGATGTCTTGTTACAGGTCTGCCCAAAACAATTATAATTAATTCCACTGAGGTTGCCGAAGCACTTGTTGAAACTGCAATAATGATTGCAGATGCTGTGCATGGTGTACTTGAAAGAACACCTCCCGAGCTTGTTGGTGACATCAGCCAGAACGGCATTGTTCTTACAGGTGGCGGTGGACTTATGTGGGGTCTAGACCTGCTTCTTGAAAAGCGCACGGGCATAAATGTAAAAGTAGCTGACGATGCTATTTCTTGCGTTGCTGTAGGTACAGGTAAAGCGCTTGAATATATCAACAAGATTCAGGATGAAACCGTAAAGAGAAAATTGATTTACTGATTTTAAAGGCGGTTGATTTCAACCGCCTCGTTTAGTAAAGGAGACAATATATGGCGTATAATCAGGATAAAATACGAAATTTTTGTATAATTGCACATATAGACCATGGCAAATCTACCCTTGCCGACCGACTCTTGGAACATACCGGTGCGGTTGAGCAACGCGAGATGGAGGAACAGCTTCTTGATAACATGGACCTTGAAAAGGAACGCGGCATTACTATTAAGGCACGCGCGGTTAAAATGTCTTACAAAGCAAAGGATGGTCAGGAATATATCCTTAATCTTATAGACACTCCGGGGCATGTTGACTTTAACTATGAGGTGTCGCGAAGCCTTGCGGCGTGTGAAGGAGCTTTATTGATAGTTGATGCGGCACAGGGGATTGAGGCTCAAACACTTGCCAACACCTATCTTGCAGTTGAACATGACCTTGAAATTCTTCCGGTTATTAACAAAATAGATTTGCCGTCGGCTCGTCCTGAATTTGTAATTAATCAAATTGAGGATGAAATTGGAATTCCAGCAGAGGATGCGCCGCAAATTTCGGCTAAAAATGGTATAAATATCCCTGATGTTTTAGAACAGATAGTTGCAAAAGTTCCGGCTCCCACCGGAGATGAAAATAAACCTCTTAAAGCGCTTATTTTTGACTCTTATTATGACAGCTATAAAGGCGTTATAGTTTATATGCGTATATTTGAGGGCAAGGTTAAGCCGGGAATGAAAATAAAAATGATGGCTAACGGAGCGACCTTTGATGTTGTTGAGACAGGAATTATGACACCATTTGGTTTGAAGTCGACAGATGGTCTTTCAGCAGGAGATGTAGGCTATCTTGCAGCGAGCATTAAAAATGTTAAGGATACTGCAGTAGGTGACACAGTAACAGAAGCATCAAGACCGACCGAAAAACCGCTTGATGGTTACAGAAAAGCAGTTCCGATGGTGTTCTGTGGTATTTATCCGGTTGATGGTTCCAAATACCCAGACCTTCGTGATGCTCTTGAAAAACTTCAGCTTAACGATGCGTCGCTGACATTTGACCCTGAAACTTCTGTAGCTCTCGGCTTTGGCTTCAGGTGCGGATTTCTTGGCCTTTTGCATATGGAAATTATTCAGGAGCGTCTTGAAAGAGAATATAATCTTGACCTAATAACTACAGCACCCAGTGTTATTTATAAAATAAACCTGACAAATGGAGAAAGTATTTGGCTTGATAACCCAACCAATATGCCTCCGGCAGGAAATATAGAGTCTATGGAAGAGCCTTTTGTAAGGGCGTCTATAATCACGCCGTCCGAATTTGTAGGCAATATTATGGAACTTTGTCAGGACCGTCGTGGTGTTTATAAGGATATGAAATATATTGACGGTGACAGGGCGGTTATAAATTATGAGCTGCCGCTTAATGAAATAATATATGATTTCTTTGATGCATTAAAATCACGCACAAAGGGATTTGCCTCTTTTGACTATGAGATGAAGGAATATGTGAAATCCAAACTCATAAAGCTTGATATTCTGCTTAACGGTGAGGTTGTTGATGCACTGTCATTTATCGTGCATGAGGAAAAGGCTTACGCAAGAGGAAGAAGGATTGCCGAAAAACTCAAGGAAAATATACCGCGTCAGCTTTTTGAAATACCTATTCAGGCGGCAATAGGTGGTAAGGTTATTGCTAGAGAAACGGTTAAAGCAATGAGAAAAGATGTCCTTGCCAAGTGTTATGGTGGTGACATAACCCGTAAGAAAAAACTGCTTGAAAAACAGAAAGAGGGCAAAAAGCGTATGCGTCAGGTTGGAACGGTTTCCATTCCCCAGGAGGCATTTATGTCTGTCCTCAAGCTTGACTGATATGAGAGGACTTTATATTCACATTCCTTTCTGTGCCCGAAAGTGTCCATACTGCGACTTTAATTCATATGCAGGCAAGCTCTCTCTTGCAGAAAGCTATGTTGACAGGCTTTTAAAAGAAGCGGAAGAATTTAAGGGCGTAAAGGTTGACACCGTATATCTGGGCGGTGGCACACCGTCACTTTTGACAGAGGAACTTATAGAGCGCCTAGCAAATGGGATTTTTGATAACTTTGAAATAGAAGAAAATGCAGAAATCACAATAGAAGTAAACCCCGGAACGGTGAATTTAAATAAACTGAAAACATATAGGAGTTTGGGAATAAACCGACTTAGTATAGGAGTACAATCTTTTAATGATGATATGCTGAAAATCCTTGGCAGACTGCACGACTTAGATCAAGCACAGGATATAATAAAAGCGGGATTTGATGTGGGATTTTCAAACATTTCTGCAGATCTTATGTTTTCCTACAGAGGACAGACGGAGCAAATATGGGAGACTGACCTTGAAAAGGTGAAAGAGCTTGGAATTCCCCATGTTTCCTGCTATGGGCTGAAAATTGAAGAAGGCACGCCTTTTGATAAAAACGGCATGAAAAACCTTGACGAGGAAACGGATAGAAAACTGCAACAATATACCGTACAATATTTAAAAAAATGTGGTTTTAACCGATACGAAATTTCTAACTTTGCAAAACCGGGGTTTGAAAGCAGGCATAACATACATTACTGGCATTGTGATGAGTATGTCGGACTTGGTGCAGGGGCACATTCTTATCTGTACGGAAAGAGATATAACAATATTTTATCGCCCTGGGAATATATATCAAGGACGGATATTAAAGAAAATGTCCTTGTTCTGACGGAGCTCGATAAAAAAACAGAAAAACTAATTATGGGAATGAGGCTTTCGGAGGGTATTAGTGAAGAATATGCAGAGAATAAAACTGTGATGGAAAAATATATACAGTTTGGATATATAATTCGGGAAAATGGCAAAATTCATTTTACAGATAAGGGATTTGATGTTTCGAATTATATACTTTCTGACATCATATAATTTAATAAAATAATCTTTTCGGAGGAAAAATATGAACAGAATTACAGTTGATTTAAAAAGAGCAGTAACAACGGCGGAACTGAAAAAAAGTAGCTATCTGGTAAAAGCAGCACATGAAGTTTTAGATGGAAGAACAGGAGCAGGGAATGATTTTCTCGGTTGGCTGGACCTACCAGTGGATTATGATAAGGAAGAGTATTCAAGAATCAAAGTTGCAGCGGAGAAAATTCGTGAAAGTTCCGAGGTGCTTGTTGTAATAGGAATTGGAGGATCATATCTTGGGGCAAGAGCGGCAATTGAGGCTCTTGCGGGCAACTTCTACAACCTTAATGCGGGTAAAAAAGGTATGCCGCAGATTATTTTTGCCGGCAATTCCATAAGCTCAGGCTATCTTGCAGAACTTGTAGAATACTTAAAGGACAAGAATTTTGCACTTAATGTAATTTCCAAGTCAGGAACCACAACTGAACCAGCCATTGCGTTTAGAATACTTAAAGAGCTTATGGAAACAAAATATTCTGCAGAGGAAGTAAAAAGCAGAATATTCATTACTACAGATAAAGCGAAAGGCGCACTTAAGGGCATGGCAGATACGGAAGGAATTGAAACATTTGTTGTTCCTGATGACATCGGTGGTCGTTACAGTGTTCTTACGGCTGTGGGACTTCTTCCGATTATGGCTGCCGGAATTGATACCGACAGTATGATGAAAGGCGCGCAGGATGCCAGAGAAGCATTTAAATCCCCGGGAGAAGATAATGATTGTTATCTTTATGCAGCAGCAAGAAATATTCTTTATGCAAAGGGAAAAATGACTGAAATTATGGTCAATTATGAGCCGAGTCTTCACTATCTCACAGAGTGGTTTAAACAGCTTTATGGTGAAAGTGAGGGTAAAGACGGCAAGGGAATTTTCCCAGCAGGCGTTGATTTCTCAACAGACCTTCATTCTATGGGTCAATATATTCAGCAAGGCAGAAGAATGATGTTTGAAACTGTTCTTAATGTAGGAAAACCACAGCACGACCTGGAAATTCATGAAACAGAGGGTAATGTGGACGGTCTTAATTTCCTCACGGGAACAACGGTTGATGCTGTTAACAAAAAAGCGTTCCTCGGAACACTGGCAGCTCATACAGACGGCGGAGTGCCCAATATTATAATAAACATTCCCGAAATGAATGCATATTATTTCGGATATCTTGTATATTTCTTTGAAAAGGCTTGCGGTATCAGCGGTTATATGCTTGGCGTAAACCCGTTTGACCAGCCCGGTGTTGAGGATTATAAGAAAAATATGTTTGCACTTTTGGGCAAACCGGGGTCGGACAGTGAGTACAAAAAGAACCTTGAGGAAAAACTATCCGATTTAATGTGAAAATACTCTTGCAATTTAGATAATTGTATGGTAAAATATAAGTAATTACAAAAATAAACAAGGGAGGCAGATTTAATGATTAAGTTTATAGTTGGTAAAAAAGGTACAGGTAAAACAAATAAGCTTATTGCACATGTTAATGAAGCTGTAAAAACAGAAAAAGGTCATTTAGTGTTTATTAATGATACAAGCAGACACATGTTTGATTTAGATTCTAAAGTAAGACTGGTGGATGCACAGGAATATGCCATTAAAAATTATGACGCTCTTTATGGCATGATTTGTGGTATTCTTTCCCAGGACTATGATATCTCCGAAATTTTTGTTGACAGTGTTACAAAAATTGTTAAAGAAGGCGATATCAACGCAGCAGAAGATGTATTTGCAGGCATTGCAGAAGTTTGTGAAAAACATAATGTTACAATGACAATTACTGCAAGTATTGATGCTGAAGAAGTTCCCGAATACATGAAAAAATACATCTAATGTATTTAAGGAATCTTCTGCAGTAGTGCATAAGAAAATCGGGCTGCAGCACCTGGTGTTGCAGCCCTCTTAAATGAGTGAGGTTATAAGGATGAAATATAAAAGTACCAGAGGAAAAGCGATGGAGGTTTCGGCTGCGCAGGCAATAGTTAAAGGTATTGCCGAAGATGGCGGCCTGTTTGTACCCGAAAGTATTCCTACAATATCACAGGCGGATTTTGACGCAATGATAAATGAGGATTATCGCAGCCGTGCAGAAAGAATTTTTGCAATGTATCTGACGGATTTTACATCGGACGAGATAAAAGATTGTGTAAATAAGGCGTACAGTGTGGAAAAATTCGGCTCGGAAAATGCGGCTCCCATACATAAACTGGATGATGATAAATATATTCTTGAACTGTGGCACGGACCTACCTGTGCTTTTAAGGATATGGCGCTTCAAATTTTGCCCCATCTTCTCACAAAATCAATGAAAAAGACAGGTGTAGAAAAGCAGGTTGTTATTCTTGTCGCAACCTCTGGTGATACCGGTAAAGCTGCACTTGAGGGTTTCTGCGATGTTGAGGGTACAAAAATTATGGTGTTTTTCCCAAATGATGGTGTAAGTAACATTCAGAAGCTTCAGATGGTTACTCAAAAAGGTGAAAATGTTAATGTTATGAGCGTTTTCGGCAACTTTGACGATGCTCAGAACGGTGTTAAACAGATTTTTGGCGACAAAGAATTTGCTGACAAAATTGCAGAAAAAGGCTATCAGCTTTCTTCTGCCAACTCAATAAACTGGGGCAGACTACTGCCGCAGATAGTTTACTATGTTTCCGCATACTGTGATATGGTAAAACGGGGTGACATCAGCTTTGGTGAAAAGGTGAATGTTTGCGTGCCAACAGGCAACTTTGGTAACATTCTTGCTGCGTGGTATGCAAAAGATATGGGACTTCCGATAGCTAAACTTATCTGTGCATCCAATGAAAATAATGTTCTTACCGACTTTATTAAAATGGGTGTGTATGACAGAAACAGAAGCTTTAAAACAACAATTTCTCCGTCTATGGATATTCTCATTTCCAGCAACCTTGAAAGACTTCTTTACAACCTTTCCGATTCCGAAAGTGTTGCAGATTATATGCAACAGCTTAAAGAAAACGGCAAATATGAAGTTTCCACTGAAATTAAAAATGCTGTTTCTGATATATTCGAAGCCGGTTATGTAGATGATAAAGAAACTAAGGCCGAAATTAAAAAAATCTGGGATAAGTACGGATATCTTATCGACACACATACAGCTGTTGCGTGCGCAGTTAATGATAAGATTGCTGATGGCACAAAGACAATTATTGCATCAACGGCAAATCCATATAAGTTTAACGGCAGTGTTTATGAAGCTCTGTCAGGAAGTGTGGATGAAACTGATGAATTTGCAATTTCAGACAAACTTTCTGCGATGACAGGAAATGAAATTCCTGCGTCTCTCGCGGAACTTAAAACAAAAACGCCGCGTTTTGATGCATGCTGCAAGAAAGAGGATATGGAATCCCGCGTGGAAGAATTTCTTATTTAAAAAGATTAACTGCTCCGGAGGAAGTCCGACCGGAGCAGTTATTAATGCAAGTTGAACCTTAATCCTTAAGCTCAAAAGTGGAGCAGTTGGTTTCACTTTTTGTGGTAGCGGACTGGCAGTCAACCTTAATTTGATTTGCAGTACAGCAGTTATCGGAAGTATGATAAGTGCAATTTGCAACGCTGCAATAAATGCCGTCGAGCTTGTCGCGGCCACATTCACAAGGTGACATAAATAGTTACCTCCTTAAAAATAATGTGCATCAAAAAATGCAATGTTATAATTTCCGAATAACCTTGTGTTTATGCGCTGATTTGTATTGAAAATTTTTGTAAATTTGAAAGAGGTTATCGTATGGCATTATATGCAATGGGTGACCTGCACCTCAGCCTGGGAATAAAGGACAAGCCGATGGATGTTTTCGGTGCAGGCTGGCATAATTATATGGAAAAAATTGAGGACGGGTGGAAAAATACACTGAACGAAAATGATGTAATCCTGCTTGCCGGAGACCTTTCGTGGGCGACATATATGGAACAGGCAACGGCGGATTTTGAATTTGTGGATGCTCTTCCCGGCAGAAAAATTATATCTAAAGGTAACCATGACTACTGGTGGGATACTGTCAGCAAGCTAGGTAAATATAAACAGGAAAAAGGTTTTGAAACGGTGGAATTTCTTCATAACAATTTTTTTGTTTATGAGGACTATGCAATCTGCGGCAACCGTGGATGGATTTTTTCATCTTCCCAGGAGGACATAAAAATTTATGAGAGAGAGCTATCTCGTCTGGAGCTCTCACTTTCGGCAGCCGAAAAAGCAGGCTTTGATAAAAAAATAGTAATGACACATTTCCCGCCGCTCATTGCGTCTGTAGCAGGTGATGGCCGGATTATAGACCTGATGAAAAAATATGGTGTGGAGCAATGTGTTTACGGACATCTTCATAATATTAACCCCAATGAAAATCATACCATGACCATAAGCGGAATTAAATTCAGGCTTGTGGCGGCAGACTATCTTGAATTTACACCTATAAGGATTCTATAAATTTCCGGAGGAACATAAAATGAAGAAAATACCGAATATATTGACGGTTATCAGACTTTTTCTGGTACCGGTTTTCTGGTGGATGTATTTTGAAAATCCCTTCTGGGGCGGCGTGGTTTTTGTTGCTGCCTGCGTAACGGATATAGTGGATGGATTTCTTGCAAGAAAGCTTAATGCTATAACAAAATTCGGTATGCTTGTTGACCCGCTGGCTGATAAGCTGATGCAGATAAGTGCAGTTATATGTTTGTTTATTTCGGGAATTTTTCCGCAATGGATTGTGACGGTACTTGTTATGAAAGAGCTTATTATGATAATAAGTGCATCTTTTCTATTTAAAAAGGATGTGGTTATTCCTGCCAGTAAAGTAGGCAAGGTTGCAACTGTTATACTTTCGGTTATGGTAGTTTATTTTATGTTCTTTAACGATGTAAGTCCGAAATCGAGTGAAGTAATATCGGTTATACTTGGGGTAATGGCATTTTTTGTGCTTGTTTCCTACTTGCTTTTAATGATAAAAAATTTAGTGAAGAAAAATGAGGGACAGCGTTAAGCTATCCCTCTAGTTTTGTAAAATATAGTTTATTCCTTCGGTAGCGATTACGCTGCCGTCTTTTTTTATTATAATCACATTAGTATCTTGTTTTTTGGCAATTTCCATACCACGCTCGCTGCCAAGTACAAAAATTGCCGTGGCAAGAGCATCGGCAAGAGCCCCGTCATTGGAAATTACGGTTGCGGAAGCAACATCTGTTTCTGCGGGACATCCTGTTTTTGGGGAAAGAATATGGTGATAAGTTTTTCCTTCATATTCAAAATATCGCTGATATGCACCCGATGTTATAACATTTGTGTCATTTGCATTAACCGTCAGGTAAACTTCGCTGGGAGAGAAAGGATTTACAATTCCTACAGTCCAAGGTTTTCCACTTTTTGAACCGACGAGGCAGACATTTCCTCCAAGATTTATAATTCCGCTTGTAATGCCATGTTTTGTAGCTATGGTGCGGACTTTATCTGCTGCCATACCTTTAAGTACACCGCCAAAGTCAATGTTGGCTTCGGTTTTGGTAAGTAAGTTGTTTTTCAGTTTAATTTTCTCATATCCTGTTTGCTGTAGGGCTTTCTTAATCTGACTCCTTTCGGGGGGGACAGATGAAGATTTAACCTGCCATAAATCAGAGAGACTGGAGGTTGTAATATCAAATGCTCCGTCTGTGATTTGACTAAAGGTTAATGTTTGTTGAATAAGTTTTGCCATTTCATCAGGGATATCAAGAATTTCACCTGTGGCGAGACTGTTAAATTTAAAAATTGCTGAATCGGACCTGTATTTGCTGTAGGTTTTTTCCATATCCAAAAGTACAGATTCAATTTCATCTGCAGCTATATCCGCATTTTTGCCGGACAGGGTTATATCAATCAGTGTATCAAAACAAAAAAATGTTCGCTTTGTTTCTTTGTTGTACTGTGAAAGGAATAGGCCCAGAGAAAGGATTATGGCAAAAATTAAAATGGAAATCAGGCGAATGTTTTTTGTTAAAAAATTCATATATTACACCACCCATCCAAGATGGATTTAACTTCTGCAAGTGTACATGCCCGGGTTAGTTCGTTTTTCATTCTGGAAGCACCGTGCATACCCTTAACATACCATGAGAGATGGGCGCGTGCCTGCTTTATTCCATGGTCCTCTCCTGCATATTCGGCAAGCTTTGAAGTATGGTAGTATGCCATTTTAAGCTTTTCCTCTACTGATGGCGGAATGTATGGTTTGCCATCAATAGCATGATTACATTCGTCAATCAACCAGGGATTACCCAGCATACCTCGGGCTACCATAACATAATCACACCCGGTTTCGTTGAGCATATTAACGGCATCCTGACCACAGAAAATGTCGCCGTTGCCTATAACGGGGATTTTAACTGCCATTTTAACATCGTGTATAATATTCCAATCGGCTTTGCCACTGTAATACTGCTCGCGCGTTCTGCCGTGAACGGCTATCATGTCGCAACCGTTTGCCTCTAAAATCTTTGCCACTTCAACAGCATTAACTGTATCTGCAGTGAATCCTGCCCGGATTTTTACCGTAATGGGAATGTTTACTGCTTTTTTAACCGCAGAAACAATTTCACCGACCAGCCGTGGATTTTTAAGTAGTGCAGAGCCTTCGCCATTGCCAACAATTTTTGGAACGGGACACCCCATATTAATGTCTATAAATGAAGTCTCGGTTTGTTCCGCGACAATTCGTGCGCCCTCTGCCATAATATCCGGCTCACTGCCGAAAATCTGAATTCCGACAGGTTGCTCGCACGGGTCAATATTTGTCAGCCGGTAGGTTTTTTTATCCTTATAGCAAAGCGCTTTCGCACTTACCATTTCTGAATACAAAAGCGCCGCACCAAATGATTTTAAAATTTTTCTGTAGGGCAGGTCAGTCACTCCGGCAAGCGGAGCGGCAAAAACCTTACCTTTGATGGAATCAAAAAAATCAGTTTTCATTATTTTTAAGTTTTTCGCTCTGATCAGCTGCGGTGAGAGATTCGATCAGTTCGGTAATATCTCCGTTTAAAATTTGTTCAAGCTTGTGGAGTGTGAGACCAATACGATGGTCTGTTACACGCCCCTGAGGATAGTTATAGGTTCTGATTCTTTCGCTGCGGTCACCTGTTCCTACCTGAGATTTTCTTTCGCTTGCAAGTTCTTCAAATTTTTTGCGTTCCTGTTCTTCATAAAGCTTGGTGCGAAGAACTTTCATTGCCGCATCCTTATTCTGGTGCTGAGACCTTTCAGACTGACAGGCAACAACTATGCCGGTGGGCATATGCGTTATACGGACAGCAGATTCAGTTTTGTTAACATGCTGACCGCCGGCACCACTGGCGCGGTAAACATCAATTCTAAGGTCGGCAGGATTAATTTCAATATCAACATCGTCATCCGCTTCGGGAAGAACAGCAACGGTAACGGTTGAAGTATGAATTCGTCCGGAGGATTCGGTGTCGGGAACGCGCTGAACGCGGTGAACTCCGCTTTCGAACTTAAGCTTACTGTATGCGCCCTTGCCAGAAACCTGGAAAACAACTTCCTTAAAGCCGCCAAGTCCTGTTTCATTACAATCCAAAAGCTCGGTCTTGAAACGGTTTGATTCTGCATACATTGAGTACATTCTATAAAGAACATATGCAAAAAGAGCCGCCTCGTCGCCTCCTGCACCTGCACGAATTTCCATAATAACATTCTTTTCGTCGTTGGGGTCTTTTGGAAGAAGTAAAATCTTAAGATTGTTTTCTGAATCTGAGATTATTTCTTTAGACTCCTCAATTGTCATTTCTGCAAGCTCTTTAAGCTCTTTATCCGAGCCGGCAAGAATTTCTTTAGCTTCGGCAATATCTTCTTTTGCCTTTTTGTATTTGCGGTACTCTTCAACTATCGGGGTAATATCCGACAGCTCTTTACAAAGCTTACTCCACAGAGCATTATCTGCTATTACCTCGGGGTCGCTGACGCTTTTGTTAAGTTCGGCAAAGCGTCCTTCAATAAAGTCAAGTTTATCAAACATCAGATTCTCCTTATCCTGCCGGTGACAACTCTGTCAATTCCGGCAAGGTCTTTTTTAATTTTTATATTAGTAAAATTGTTTTCCATTAATGAGGCAACGGCATCTCCTTCGCCAATGCCGATTTCAAATATGAGCATGCCGTCGTTTGAAAGGTTTTCAGGCGCAATTTCCACTATGCGGCGGTAAAAGTCAAGACCGTCTATGCCGCCTGAGAGAGCGGTGTATGGCTCAAAGTTTGCCACATCGGGGGCGAGCGAGAGCATATCTTCATCGGTTATATATGGCGGATTTGATGTTAAAATATCAAAAGTGCCAAAGTGGTTTTTTTCAAAAATATCACATACTTCAAAAGATAGTTTATTTTCAAGATTATGCCGCTTTGCATTTTTCACTGCCATTTCCACAGCCCCGGCAGATATGTCAATACCAAGCCCGGTGACAGACGAGTTTTTGCAAGCCGCAATGGGAATACAACCGCTTCCAGTGCATAAATCGAGCAGATGTGTTTTCTCGGAAGCAAGTATTTCTTCCACAACCATTTCAGTTTCGGGACGGGGAATGAGTGTATGCTCATTTACATAAAAGGGCATACCGTAAAATTCTTTTTCACCTGTAATATATGCGATAGGTTTGTGCTCTGCACGCATTGCAATGCAGTTTTCAAACAAGGCTTGTTTGCTGTTGTCGGCAGGCATATCCATATTCAGAATAACTTCAGAAACACTGATGGAAAAAGCATGAGCAAGCAGAATACGGGCTTCGTTTCGCGGATTTTCAGCCACGAATTTAAGCTTTTCTGCCCCGAGTGAAATAAGATCAGATATTTTTACCATGCGGCATCCTCTCTATTTTCGGGAATAACCTCTTTCATAGAGGCAATTGCAACCTCAATCTGACTGTCATCAGGCTCACGCGTGGTAATTTTCTGCAGCCAAAGACCGGGTTTTGTTAGCAGTGCAACACACTTGCTGTTTGACCTGCCTGAGAATTTTAAAAATTCATACGCCACACCGGCGATAACAGGCAATAGCAGAAGTTTAATGCCAATTCTGACAAGCAAGCTGTCCCAGGAAACTACAGAAAAAGCAAGAACGCTGATAATCATTACTTCAATGAGAAAAGCAGTTCCGCATCGCGGATGCAGACGGGGCTGCTTTCTGACATTTTCAACGGTAAGCTCAAGCCCTTTTTCGTAACAAAAAATGGTTTTGTGCTCAGCACCATGATATTCAAACACACGGCGGATATCCTTTGCAAGAGATGCAAGGTAGATATAAACCACAAAAATTGCCATTCTGATTAAGCCTTCAATGAGGCTTTTTATAATATGGTTTTCAATAAAAAATGTGGTGTACTTTGTGATAAAAGCGGGGAGAAGCACAAAAAGTCCGACTGACAAAAAGAGTGCCAGAACGAGAGAAACATATACAACAGCGTCCTTGCTGATGTGCTTTTCCAACCACATATCAAATTTGGAGGGCTGATATGACGGGTCGTCTTCGCCCATATCATAAAGTTCCGCGGAAAACATAAGTGTTTTTATCCCTAAAATCATTGATTCAATGAAGTTAACCACTCCACGAATAATGGGAAATTTTAAAATTTTGTTCTTTTTTGTAACGGAGGAAACAGGTTTTTTATCAATAACAATTTCACCGTTTGATTTTCTGACTGCAACAGCCATTTCATCGGGACCTTTCATCATAACGCCCTCTAAAACAGCTTGTCCCCCAATACTTGTTTTAAAAGATTTATTTTTTTTCATTTTTCTATTGCCTTTCAGTTTAAAGTTTCGACAGGTTGTTCTGTCGTAAGATTTCTCGAGTTTTTTCTGTATTTAAGAGGAGTTATATTCTCTAGCCGCTTGAATGAATCATTAAAACGCTGCTGGCTTAAAAAACCAACCTTAAGCGCAATGTCATTTATTTTCATATCGGTGGAGGAGAGCAGCTCCTTGGCGCGGTTTATGCGCACCTGAAGTATAAAGTTTTTAGGACTTATGCCGAAACGAGCTTTGAAACAGTGGGAAAGATAGCTTTCACTGAGGTAAACATGTGCAGCAAGCTCGCTTAAGCTGATGTGTCTGTGAAAATTTGCGGTAATATAATCCCTTGCCCGCATCATTGCATCGTTTATGCCCTTTTCGGCTGAAAAACCTGAGGATGAGAGAATTTCTCTGGACAGATAAACAAGCATTTCAAGAAGAAGCAAGTATGATAAGAAATCATCCCATTTCTCACGATTCTGCCTTGCCCAGATAATGCGTTTTAACGCGTTTAAAACGGCATTTTTTGGTCCTGGAGTGAGAACCATGTGAGGCCTTTGCTGAAGCTCGTTTATAATATCTGCGAGTTCGGCAATGTCGGCAGAGAGATTTTCCGAAATGTCTATTGCAAAACTGAGCACCATAAATTCACAGGTGGAAGAAGTGACCGTGAATTTATGAAGCTGATGCGGTTTTATAATAATAATATTATGAGGAGAAAGAGAAACAGTTTCCTCAGAGGTTTCAAAATCTGCACTCCCCCGTTTGAGATATACAAGCTCAAAATAGTCATGTTCGTGGCCGGAAGATGCCCAGGTATGGTCGTGGGTTTTGCTGAGCGAAATCACGGTCAGAGGGAATGCTGAAAGATTAGAGTTATCCATAAAAGTCACCTTTATTCAGCAGGAATTAAAAGCTCGCGCGGAATATAATCATTATCGTAGGGTTTAAGTGAACCAAATGATTCCCATAGGAAATGTCGGAGCCTGTTATAAGCTTTGTCTGTTGTGAATGTATGTGTGTATTTGCCGCCTGAGGCAAGAGTTATTGGTTTGTGGTCGTAATCCGCCATTTTTCCATTTTGATATCCTCCCAATATAGTGGAAACTGTAACCGGAGAGCTTGTAAGATTGAAAAGTGTAACCGACTTTGTTTCGTCATCAATGGGGGATATATAAACCGATTTGCCGGCGAGCATATAATTCATCATCGCTTCTATATCAAGCAACCCATAACCGATTTCGTTATCACGAACAGGTTCCTGTGTATTTACGGCATCTGAGCGGTAAGCAGTATTTTTAAGAATGTCTGCAAACTCAGACGGAGTAAGGGAAGGATTAATGCTTTTTGCAATTGCTGCAGCTGCTGCGACCTGGGGGGATGCAAAAGATGT
>JAZROP010000017.1:0-5517 GCA_045648785.1 Clostridia bacterium
GCAGGAAAATATACTGTTATTGCAGGCTATGGTTGGTGTGGAAAAGGCTGTGCAATGCGTGCAAAAGCCCTCGGTGCAAAAGTAATTGTTTGCGAAATCGACCCTATCAAAGCAATCGAAGCTATAATGGACGGGTTTGAAGTTATGACAATGGACAAAGCAGCAGAAATCGGTGACATTTTCGTTACCGTTACAGGCTGCGAAAATGTTATAACCGAAAACCATTTTAAATCAATGAAAAACGGTGTTATACTTGCAAACGCAGGACATTTTGATGTTGAAATTAATCTTCGTCAGCTTGCCGGACTTGCAACTGAAAAGAAAATTTCCAGAGAAAATATTACAACCTATATTATGGCAGACGGCAGAAGAATCAATGTGCTCGCTGAAGGCAGACTTGTAAACCTCGCCGCCGGTGACGGTCACCCTGCCGAAATTATGGATATGAGTTTTGCCGTTCAGGCACTTTCAGCACACTATCTGCTTGAAAACTCAGGTAGCCTCGAAAACAAGCTTTACAGCGTGCCCGAGTCTATAGATAAAAAAATTGCAGGTATAAAGCTTAAATCCATGGGAATTGAAATTGATTCTCTGACACCTGAGCAAAAAATCTACCTCAACATAAAGGACTGATTCTATGGAACGGATTGACGAGCTGAGTTGTGGGCTCCGTATAATTCAGGATTCGGAAGCCTTTTGTTTTGGAACCGATGCGGTTCTTCTTTCAGAATTTGCAAAGGTCAAAAGCGGTGAATCTGTTGTGGATTTGTGCTCCGGAAACGGAATCATTCCACTAATATTATCAGCAAAATACAAAACATCGCATATTCTTGGAATTGAAATTCAGAAATCTTCAGCCCAGCTTGCTGAAAAATCTGTAGAACTTAATAATCTTCAAGATAAAATTACCATAATTTGTGATGACCTGAAAAATGCAAAAAACCATATTAAAAAAACCGTTGATGTAGTCACCTGCAATCCACCCTACACCGAATGGGGTGGCGGATATGTAAACGAGTCGGACTCCAAAATGATTGCCCGCCACGAAATTTACTGCAAACTACCCGATATCTTTAAAAGTGTCTCGGAAATTTTAAAATTTGGTGGCAGATTTTACATGATACATAAATCAGAACGACTTGCTGAAATTATTTTTGAAGCAAAAAAATATAATCTGGAGCCTAAAGAAATTCAATTTCAGCATGGAGCACTAAACAAAAATTCCAAACTGATGCTTATTAGCTTTTTAAAAGGCGGAGGAGCGCAAATGACAGTATATCCTCCTATTATTGACACGAAAGGATGAGAAAAATGGCTGGAATATTATATCTTTGTCCTACGCCAATAGGCAATCTTGAGGACATCACCCTGCGTGTTATCCGTACACTCTCCGAAGTGGATTTAATTGCCGCCGAAGACACAAGGCATACATTAAAATTACTTAATCATCTGGAAATTAAAAAGCCGATGATAAGTTATTTTGAGCATAATAAACTTGAGCGCGGCGAAGAAATTATTGCAAGGCTTAATGAAGGCTTAAATGTGGCTCTCGTTACAGATGCCGGTATGCCTGCAATTTCAGACCCCGGCGAGGTACTTGTTGCCCAGTGCATTGAAAGAGGAATTGATGTTGTTCCCCTACCCGGACCTAATGCCGCACTGACTGCACTCATTGCATCAGGTCTTTCTGCAAGCAGATTTACTTTTCAAGGCTTTCTTACAATGAATAAACGGGCAAGAATAGAGCATCTTGAAATTGCATCAAAGCTACCCGATACTCTTATTTTCTACGAAGCACCGCACAAACTGAAATCCACTCTTGAAGATATGCTAAAGTATTTCGGCAACAGGAAAATTGCTCTCTGCCGTGAGCTTACAAAAACTTACGAGGAGTTTATCAGAACAGACATAGAGGGTGCAATTAAGCTCTATGAGGAAAAAGCCCCCAAGGGCGAATATGTTCTTATAATTGAGGGATACACCCCCAACATAACCGAAGAATTTGAAGATATTTCTTTGGAAGACCTTTATAAGAAATACATTGACGGCGGTATGGACGAAAAAGAAGCCCTCAAAAAAGCCGCGAAAGATAAAGGCATCCCTAAAAGAGACGCTTATGCTATACTTAAAACATAAAAGACGGGAGAATTTCTCCCGTCTTTTTACTTATTCGTGCTACCGAAACCACCTATGCGGTCTGCATCAGCTTTGTCATCATCTGCTTTTAAAAACTTTGCAAACACTCCCTGACCAATACGGTCCCCTTTTTTTATAACTGTATCCTCAGGAAAAAAATTATAAAACGCAAACATAATATGCCCTTCATTGTCGGGATTATTATAATAGTCACTATCAACAACACCAACAGAGTTTGCCATAACAAGCCCTTTTTTACCTGGATTGGAAGAACGGTTATAAAGATATAGCACCTCATCTTCTGCCATATAAGCTTTAATTCCCGTTTTAACAAGTGTCGGCTTTTTAGTTTCAGAACTCCACATCGAAGGAATGGTTACATCTTCTGCCGCTTCTATATCATAACCTGCACTGTTTTTAGTGGAACGTGCTGGGAGATTAATTTCTTTATCCTCAAATGCTGAGCAAATTTCAAAACCGCGAGTTTTTTTCATAGAAACCACCTCATTAAAATTTTCCCCGCATCAAATGGTGCGGGGAATTTTAATTTTACAGACTTGCGCCTATCTGCAATGCTTTCAGATTAGATTCTGCCATTGCGGCACGCTTTGCAGGAATAATTTTGCTAAGAACCGCCTCAATGTCCTCCGGTTTATCTTCACCAAGAACATTAAGAAGTTTACCAACAATTATCATATTAGCAAGTGTCGGGAATCCATTATCACTTGCAAGTTTTGTAGCAGGAACATAATATGTTGTTACATCATCGCGCATAACTTTGCGTTCTATAAGTGTGGAATCTGCAATAATTATTCCGCCTTTTTCAACTGAAGATTCAAATTTATCAAGTGACGGGAGGTTCATTGCAATTAAAATATTCGGTGTTGTAATGATAGGTGAACCAACTTTTTCATCACTTACAATAACGCTACAACTTGCTGTACCCCCACGCATTTCAGGACCGTAAGACGGAAGCCAGCTGACCTCTTTTTCTTCAAGCATACCTTTATATGCAAGAAATTTGCCTGCAAAAAGGATGCCCTGTCCGCCAAAGCCGGAAAGTATAATATTTTTTGTATTCATTATTTTTCCTCCTTTGCTGCGGATCTGTCTTTATATACACCAAGCGGATAATAAGGAAGCATATTATCATCAACCCATTTTAATGCCGCCTGAGGAGTCATACCCCAGTTTGTAGGACAGGTGGAAACAACTTCAACAAGTGAGAAGCCTTTACCATCTATCTGATTCTGGAACGCTTTTTTAATAGCTTTTTTGGCATTTCTTACATTTTTAACACTGTTAACTGTAACACGCTCTAAATATTCAGGTCCCTCAAGCTGGGAAAGCATTTCACAAACTCTTATTGGAAAACCGCAATGGTTTGTGTCACGACCATAAGGAGATGTCTGTGTTACCTGACCAGGCAAAGATGTAGGAGCCATTTGTCCGCCAGTCATACCATAAATAGCATTGTTAACAAAAATAATTGTAATATTTTCATTTCTAGCTGCAGCATGAACTGTTTCAGCCATACCAATTGATGCGAGGTCACCATCGCCCTGATATGTAAAAACAATATTGTTTTCGGGGTCAGAGCGTTTAACACCTGTTGCAACCGCCGGTGCACGACCGTGAGCCGCTTCAATCATATCACAGTTAAAATAATCATAGGCCATAACAGAGCATCCAACCGGTGCAACACCGATTGTTCTGCCTTCAATGCCCAGCTCATCCATTACCTCGGCAACAAGTCTGTGAATAATGCCGTGGGTACAACCCGGACAATAGTGCAGAGGAATATCTGCAAGTGCATGAGGTTTTTCAAAAACTACTGCCATTATTTCGCACCTCCGTTTGCTTTTTTGATTGCATCAAATACCTGTTCAGGTGATACTATCATACCACCAACACGATTACATAGTGTAACAGGAACCTTGCACTGTGATGCAAGTCTAACATCTTCTATCATCTGTCCCATTGAAAGCTCAACGGAAATAATTTCTTTAACATGTTTTGCCGCTTCTTCAAATGGTTTCTGCGGGAAAGGCCAAAGTGTGATAGGTCTAATCATACCAACTTTGATGCCTTGTTTTCTTGCTTCAATTACAGCATTTTTGGAAACTCGAGCGGCAATACCAAATGCTGCAACGCAGATTTCTGCATCATCCATCATAAACTCTTCATACATAACTTCGTCGCGTTTTACAATTTCATAACGCTCAAATCTTTCAAAGTTTGTCTTTTCAAGTTTATCAGGTTGGAGATAAAGTGAGTTTACAATGTTGTGCTCACGCTCCATTTTTGTGCCGTTTGTTGCCCAAGGTTTTGAAGGATGCGGAGGCTCATTAAAATCAAGAGAAACAGGTTCCATCATCTGACCGAGAGTACCGTCAGCGAGAAGCATACAAGGCATACGATATTTATCTGCAACTGCAAAACCTTTAACTGTAAGTTCAGCCATTTCCTGAACGGAAGCAGGTGCATAAACAATCAAGTGATAGTCACCATGACCGCTGCCGCGTGTAGCCTGGAAATAGTCAGACTGGCTGGGCTGGATACCACCAAGACCGGGGCCGCCACGTTGAACATTTATGATAAGTGCAGGGAGATCGGAGCCTGCGAGATATGAAATACCTTCACTTTTAAGGGAAATTCCGGGGCTGGAAGAAGATGTCATAACTCTTTTTCCTGTTGCAGCAACACCATAAACCATATTGATAGCCGCAATTTCACTTTCTGCCTGAAGGAATGTACCGCCAATTTTAGGCATCTTTTTTGCCATATAAGCCGCAACTTCTGTCTGCGGAGTAATAGGATAACCGAAGTAATGTCTGCAACCTGCAAGGATTGCAGCCTCAGCAAGCGCTTCGTTACCTTTCATAAGTACTTTATCTGCCATTTTACTTAACCCCTTTCCACCGTAATTACACAGTCAGGACACATAATAGCACAAGAAGCACAGCCGATACAAGCTGCTTCATCAGTAATTTCAGCAGGATTGTGTCCTTTTTTATTTATTTTGTCAGGTGAAAGTCTGAGAAGATTCTTGGGACAAGCATCTACACAAAGACCGCATCCTTTACAAAAGTCAGTTTTAAATGTTACTTTTGACATATTTAGTCACTCCTTTTTCAGAAATATTTTTTCTGCAATTTAAGCGGATATAAATTCGGAACTTTTCCGTCCAGTTCATCAAAAAGTCCTTCGTCAACTGTTGTGAAAAGAATCGGAATCTCCGCCATATTTGAAATCTGCTCAGCATAATTCATCGAAAAAATTACATCCTGAGCAGTTGTTTCAGGTCCCAGATTGGAATTATTTATTATTCCGGTAAATTTAATGACTGACGCACGTTCCATTTCACGCATTATCTCAATG
>JAZROP010000018.1:0-68530 GCA_045648785.1 Clostridia bacterium
CAAAGGAGTTCTGACCAAGTGTTGCAGAAACGGTTGAAAGGCCAACCTCCTGAAGTGCAAAGGGAAGCTGTCCTGAACGGATAAGACTTGCAATATTGCGAGCTTCTGTTTCTGCTTCTTCTGTATTACCCATTGTAATAACTGCGTTACCGTCTGTAATTTCGCTCTGAACTGTAGGAGCAGCAACAACGGTTTCGTCAAGGTTTATAGAAATAGGCTGTCCGATAAGTCTTCTTGTTGCATCAGCAAACTTTTTCGCACCCTCAGCGTTAAGCTCAAGGCTTACAAAGTGCTGATAACCTTCGTCGGTAGCCTGACCATACTGATATGTTGCGTTTTTAATGTCTGTACCTTCAACAACAACTGTTCCTTCCGGCTCTGTGAATGTAAGTTTTGCAACCTTACCAAGAAGCTGTGATGCTTCATTTGGGTCTTTAACATCGGGCAGCTCAACTCTGAATCTGCCGTTATTCATGTAAGTTACAACTGCTTCCGTATAACCCTGAGATGTTGCTCTCTGACGAAGAATCGCAATTGTTGTATCTACTTCGTCCGTAGAAATATCACTTAAATTTTCGTTTCCCTCAACTGCCTGATACTCAACATATGAGCCTCCTGCAATATCAAGTCCCAGCTTAATGCTGTCTGTAATCGGCATCATTTTATAGGAGCCGATTGTCACGCCTGTGAAAGTTACCACAACAAGTGCTGCAATAACAATAAGCGCAAGCACAAGCTTTACAATACCTTTAGCTTTCATTAGCTTTTGCCTCCTTGCAAATTGTCTTAAGTTAAAATATTAATTTTCGGGAGTGGGCTCCTTACCTGACCGTATATCTCCCATATTTTCTGCGCGGTTTAGAGTTAAAGCCTGCAATCGCACCAAAAATTCCTATCATTATACCGGTAATCAGTAAAAACAGAAATTTCAGGCTGAACAGCGAAAGGCTTCCTGTGAGCAGTCCTACTATCAGCATAATCAGCGCAAGTCCTGCACCGAAAATCCCCCCCGAAAAAATCGCGGGCATAGAGCAAAATCTGCCCATGAAATAGGATACGGCAAGCTCAACCACAGCAAAAACAAAACAGGAAATAAACGGGAAGGTACTTTGCGACAACGGAGTTATTAAAAATATAAGCGCAACAAACGCAAATATTATAAATATCATTATAAAAGACAAAATCCAATAAGGTACAAAAAACGCTAAAAGTCCTTTGATTTTTTTACCGGAACCGTCTCTTTCTTTTCCTCTTCCCGACATAATTTTACCTACTTATCTTCTACATATTTAAGTACATCTTTAATAGCCCACTTTTCAATTTCAATAACAGTCTTGTCCTGTTTTGAAGATTCAATGAAAAGCTTGTTATCTTTAATTCTTGTAACAGTGCCTCTGATGCCGCCGATTGTAAGAATATCGTCGCCAACCTGAATTGCATTAATCATATCCCTTGTCTGTTTTTCCTTTTTCTTCTGAGGTCTGATAAGGAAAAAGTAAAACACAACGAATATAACCACGAGATAAACAACTGTTGTAATTGTATTCGGATCCATAAAACTTACCTCCCATTTTTCATTAATATTAATATTATACAATTTTTACACTAAATAATCAAGTCTTTTTTTTATTTGAAATAAAACTTTAACATTTTTTCCCTTTAATGCTGTCAAAGTACCCGTTTATTTCTGCTCCTAGGATAAATATCACCCCTACAAAATATATCCATACAAGTGCCACAAACACCGTACCGATATATCCATATATAGAGGATGAACCCGCCGCAAAACCGACATACCACCCAAATCCAGCCGAAAGCACCATAAAACAAACAAGCGAAAAAACAGTGCCCGGCACAACTTCGGCAAATGTCGTCTTTTTATTTGGCAAAAGTTTGTAAATAAGCGCAAATACCATGAGCATAACAAATATCACAAACGCCCATTTTAAGAATAGCACTGCACCAACCATGTCTGAAAGTCCTAAAATCCCCAGCAAAAAGTTAACAGGTTTTTTACTGAACACTATAAACATTGCCGCTGCAGCAAGCATAAGTGCTATGCATATAACCGCAACTGCCGAAACAAGAACGCTTTTAATAAATGATCTTTCGGTTCGGGTTCCATATGATTTTGCAACCGCCTGCTCCATTGATCGGATAACCCTTGACGCAAGATAAATTGTGGATATGATACCGATTGATAAAACTCCCAAGGAATTTTGATCAGAAATATAATCCATATACGAAGTCAGAAAGGTCACAATTTCTTTTGGAAATACCGGATTTAAAACTGCCGCTATATCCAGCGCAGACAGGTGCATTTTGTGAAGCAGATAGTTTATAAACACTATGAACGGAAAAAGTGACAAAAACCCGAAATATGCTATCTGCCCTGCCGTCTGGGCAACATCATGCTTTCCGTAGCGTTCAATAATTGCCTTTACGAATGTCTTTATCTTATAAAAAATAACACTCACCTCACCAATCTATTTTTGGGTTGTTTCTCTTGTTTTTCTCATTTATCTCCCAAACCCTTCTGGCTATTTCCTCCTCTGCCGCATCAAGGTCGGTGAGAAACTGCCGTGCGGGTATCCTGAGTGCACCACCGCCAAGAATTATAATCTGCTCCAGATTATCAGAAGTGGCAACCTGTACTCTGTTGTTCTTTGAAAGCTCATGGCTGGTTTTCTCTATATATGCATCAGCCGTTTCAGCTTCTTTGGTATAAACAATACTTATTCCGCCCGTTTTTTCAATCTCCCGGTGTTTTCCACTTACACGGTATGCATCAAAAACTAAGATTATTTCACAGTCACGCACCGCTTTATAGCTGCACATTTTTGAAACGAGCTTGTTTCTTGCAATATCAAGACTTTCATCGGCGTGTTTTTTCAGTTCATCGCTTGCAAAAATTATGTTATAACCATCAACAAGCAAATATGTTTTGTCATAGATTTTGGCTTTTGGCAACGATTTGGGTGTTATCGCAGAGGTTTTTTCCGTTTTCATTTTCCGTGGCAGCTTATGCTCAATTTTCCCGTAGGTATGCTCATAAATCCTTATGAGCTCTTCCTCACTAACCCACTCTTCCTTGCGTTTAGGTGCAGGAAGCGGAGCTGCAATCTCATCTGCCGGTTTATCCTTCTGATAGGGCAGATGCATAAAGTTTTCAACCTCATTCCATTTCACAAGAAAGCCCGCCCCATGGTCACAGAAAACTGAATCTGCCGTGTTTTTAACATCTGCCTCGGGTTCATAGCCTATTTCCTTAATCACCCTGTCAGAGTCCATACACGGCTCATATCCGCTAAGACGGCAGGAAAGATGCCCAAGTCCTTTGGTATATGCTGTAACATCCTTTTGATATTCCCGCATTTTTGATACAGGAGCTCTTCCCGTAACAACCGAATTATCGCCATCCGAATGGGGCATTGAAATTTTGCCGCCCATTTTTTCAACATCTGTCATTGCTCTTCCCAGATATGTGGTAGGCAACTCTAATGTAAAGCTGTACCATGGTTCAAGCAAAACATTTTCTGCACGCATCAGACCGTGACGCACCGCCCTGTATGTCGCCTGACGAAAGTCGCCACCCTCGGTGTGCTTTATATGAGCCTTGCCCGAAACAAGTGTAAACTTTACATCTGTAAGCTCCGAGCCTGTCAGTACCCCGACATGCTTTCTTTCTCCAAGATGTGTAAGTATCAGCCTTTGCCAGTTTTTCGCAAGCTCATCCTCACTGCAGGTTGAAGCTATTTTAACTCCCGAGCCTCTTTCGCCCGGCTCTATCATAACATGAACCTCCGAATAATGCCTCAGCGGCTCAAAATGACCCACTCCCTCAACGGGTGCTGCTACAGTTTCTTTATATAGAATTGACCCCTGAACAAAATCTGCGTCAAGGTCAAATCTCTCTTTAATTATTCTTTTTAAAATCTCACACTGAATTTCGCCCATGAGTTTCAGATGAATTTCCGAAAGTTGTTCATTCCAAATTACACTTAGTTGCGGCTCTTCCTCCTCAAATTTTTTAAGTTTTGAAAGCGCAACGGCACTGTCTGTTCCATCATTTATTTGCAATTTATATAAAAAAACAGGTTCAAGTGCAAATTCCTCGGTGTTGTTTTCGGCGCCCAACCCTTGCCCCGCAAAGGTTTGAGAAAGACCGGTAACTGCACAAACCGTTCCCTGCTCCGCTAACTCTGCAGTTTTAAACCTCTCTCCCGAATATATTCTGATTTGATTTACTTTTTCATTCCACTCATTACCATTTTTATCAGTGCCGCTTATAAGCTCTCTTACCTTAAGAGTACCCCCACAGATTTTCATATGAGTTAGTCTATTACCCTGCTCATCCTGAGTAATTTTATATACTTTTGCACCAAACTCATCTCTTTTTTCTGCCGGCAACGTAAATTCATCAAACAGCTTTAAAAACTCGTCAACTCCCTCCTGTTTTAACGCTGAGCCAAAAAAACAGGGGAATATTTTTCTTCTTTTTATCAGTCTTAATATTCTATCCTTGCCAACTTCTCCACTTTCAAGAAATTCTTGCATCGCTTTTTCATCCGACAGAGCAACGCTTTCGTAAAAGCTTTCGCTGCCGAAAGATGCAAAATCAATACAGTTATCATCAAGCTTTGCTTTGAGATTATGCAAAAGAGCGTTCGCACTGTAGCTTGAAATATCCATTTTGTTTACAAATATAAACACCGGAATATTTTTGTTTTTGAGAATATACCACAGCGTTTCGGTGTGGCTCTGCACTCCCTCGCTTCCACTTACAACCAAAACCGCATAATCAAGCACCGAGAGAGTTCTCTCGGTTTCTGCCGAGAAATCCACATGACCAGGAGTGTCCAGCAGGGTAATCTCGCTTGAGGCAGTCTTTAAAACTGCTTGTTTTGCGAAAATGGTAATTCCCCGTTCCCGTTCTATTATGTTTGTATCAAGAAAAGTATCCCCGTGGTCAACTCTGCCTCTTTTTCTTATCTCACCCGCTGAGTATAAAAGCCCCTCGGATAAGGTGGTTTTACCTGAGTCAACATGAGCGAGGATTCCCGTCACAAGTTTCTTCATATTGTCACCTTAGTTTATTCATTAATTTTATTGTATCATAAAAAATATACTTTGTAAAATATTATTTCTATTGTTGAAAAATTCAACATTATATGTTATACTAACTATATATAAATAAAAAAGCAAATAAACGGTCAAAGTTATATGGCGTTACATATTTTAGATGGGGCAAACCGTTGCCTTGAATGTAAAAACCCTGCATGTCACAAAGGGTATCCCATAACCGCATTGACGATACCATCGGTATAGATGATTTATTCCGTGATGGCTATAAGGCTATCTTGAAGGGGTAAACTTCAATTATAATTTAAAACCCGTTGACATTCTTGATAATGGAGTGATTTTTCGCAAAGTTACCGAGAACACAGACGGAAGTCTGACTGAAGTTGACAGCAGTGACGCTTTTTATCCGTCCGATTCTGTTATTATTGCTATCAGTCAGGGGCTCTCAATATTATTGTATCCACAACAACGGTAGTTGAGGCTGTTGCCCACAGTAAAATCGTATCTGAAACCATGCACAACTATATTCAGGGATTCGAAGAAAACAAATAAAGTATCAGTTTGTTTATTTCATCGAAAGGAGGAATAATTATGTCATTCGCATCAGATGTAAAAAAAGAGCTTATTGATTTGCCTACAGAAAAGGATTGCTGTGCAAACTCGTTGCTTTCCGGTATGTTGTGTTTTGGTGGCAAATTTTCCTCCAACGACTATTATACTTTAAACAGTGAAAGCTACCGGCTTCTTGATTTTTTAAGCATTCTATGTGCAGAAAAATTTCTTATATGCCCCACACTTGTAAAAAGAAGCGGCAGCTATTCGCTTATTTTACCCGAGGCAACTATGCTGCTGCAGGAGCTTGGCATATTAACCCCTGGACAGGTAAAATTTTCTTTTCCCAAAATGCCTGAGGACTGCTGTAAGCGAGCTTTTATCAAAGGAGCTTTTTTAAGCAGCGGTACCATTTCCTCCCCAGAAAAACAATATCATCTTGAATTTTCAACCCATCATTTTGGCATATCAGAACCACTTCGTGAACTTTTAAAGGAATTTGACATTCCTTCAAAAACGCTCAGGCGAAAATCCCGGTATGTCACATATTTCAAAGACAATGATGTGATATGTGACATTCTTGCTCTCATGGGGGCGGGCAGGGCTGCACTCACATTAAGTGAAACAAACATCACAAAAAGCATTGCAAACCGCGACAACCGGCTGATTAACTCAGAAAATGCAAACTATGATAAAACCATAACTGCATCGGTTAAACAAATTATTGCCATAAATACAATAGATAATCACTTAGGGCTTGAAAAACTTCCCCCTCAGCTTAAAGAGCTTGCACAGCTTAGACTTAATAATCGTGATTTGCCGCTAAGCGAGCTTGCAGAAAGACTTGAAATAAGCAAATCGGGTGTTAATCACAGAATGAGAAAAATAATAGAAATTGCTGATAGCCTGACAGGAGAAAACGAAAATGAGTAATTTTGTTCATCTTCATACGCATACAGAATTCAGCCTGCTTGACGGGGCATGCCGCATTAAAAAGCTTGTCTCACGCGTTAAAGAGCTGGGCATGAACGCTATTGCCATTACCGACCACGGAAACATGTATGGCGTGATAGATTTTTATAAAGAGGCGAAAAAACAGGGCATAAAACCTATTTTAGGCTGTGAAGTTTACACAGCACCCCGTAGCCGGTTTGAAATGGAGGGCAGGCAGGATGCCGAGCCCGGTCATCTTGTGCTTTTAGCTGAAAATGATACCGGTTGGCACAACATAATAAAGATTGTTTCCGCAGGGTTTACCGAAGGGTTTTATTACAAACCCCGTGTTGACCTTGAACTTCTGCGCGAGCATAGCGAGGGCATAATTGCGCTTTCCGCCTGTCTTGCCGGCGATATTGCAAGAAGTCTTATGGAGCAAAACATTGAAAAAGCTGAAAAATATATTGAAAACTACACAGAAATCTTTGGCAAAGATAACTTTTTCATAGAACTTCAGGACCATGGAATTCCCGAACAAAAACAGGTGAACTCCCACCTCATTTCCCTTGCCGAAAAACATGGCCTGGGTCTTGTAGTTACAAACGATATACATTATGTAAATAGGTCGGATGCCAAATTTCATGACATTCTGCTTTGCATCCAGACAAACCGAAAAGTTACAGATGAAAACCGCATGAAGTTTTATTCGGACGAATTTTATGTAAAATCGCCCGAGGAAATGGCAAAGATTTTCCCTGCAATTCAGGAGGCAACAGAAAATACTGTTAAAATTGCAGACAGGTGCAATGTAGAAATAGAATTTGGTAATTTTCATCTGCCAAAGTTTGAAATTCCTGATGGCTCTGACAGCTTCAGTTATTTGAAAAAACAGTGTGAACAGGGACTTAAAGAGCGTTACCCCGATAGTTGGCAGTCTCTTTCGGACAGGCTTGATTACGAGCTTACAACCATCAACAACATGGGCTATGTTGACTATTTTCTTATCGTATGGGATTTTATCCGTTTTGCAAAAGAGCGTGGTATCATGGTGGGCCCGGGCAGAGGCTCTGCCGCAGGAAGCCTTGTTTCTTATGTTCTTAAAATAACAGATGTAGATCCGGTAAAATATTCACTGATTTTCGAGCGTTTTTTAAATCCAGAACGAATCAGTATGCCCGATATTGATATTGACTTCTGCATCGAACGCCGTCAGGAGGTTATAAACTATGTTATTGAAAAATACGGCGAGAAAAGTGTTTCGCAGATTATAACCTTTGGTACCATGGGTGCAAAGCAGGCTATCCGTGACTGTGCGCGTGCTCTTGATATTCCCTATGCTGATGCAGACAAAATCGCCAAATTAATTCCCAACGAGCTTAAGATGACTATTGATAAAGCCCTTGAAACAAGTGAGCTTAAAAGCCTCTATGCTGAGGACGAAATGGTTCGCAAGGTCATAGATGCCGCAAAAGAAGTTGAGGGCATGGTGCGCCACAGCTCCGTTCATGCAGCAGGAGTTGTAATCTGCGCTGGCGATGTTACAAATTATATTCCTCTTTCCAAAAACGGCGATGCCGTTACAACTCAGTTTGTAAAGGATACTGTTGAGGAAATGGGCCTCTTAAAAATGGACTTTTTAGGTCTTCGAAACCTCACCATTATCCGCGACGCCCTGGCTATGATAAAACAGGATACCGGTGAGGAAATAGACCTTGCTCATATAGACTATAATATTCCCGAAATTTATTACATGCTTTCCGCCGGTAATACTGACGGGGTATTCCAGCTTGAGTCCCGTGGTATGCGAAGCTTTATACGCGAGCTGAAACCGAAAAATCTTGAGGATATTATAGCGGGAATTTCTCTGTTCCGCCCCGGTCCGATGGACCAGATTCCCACTTACATAAAAAACAAAAACAATCCCGACGGTGTCACCTATAAGCACCCGCTTTTAAAGCCTATTTTAGAAGTAACCTACGGCTGTATGGTTTATCAGGAGCAGGTTATGGAAATCTGCCGTAACCTTGGCGGATATTCTTTCGGACGTGCCGACCTTGTCCGTCGTGCAATGAGCAAGAAAAAATTTGATGTGATGGAGCAGGAAGCAAAAAATTTCGTCTATGGAATAACCGACGAAAATGGTAATGTTACCCTTTCGGGTGCCATCAGAAACGGCGTTCCCGAAGACGTCGCCATTTCCATATTTGACGAAATGATAGAATTTGCAAATTATGGCTTTAACAAATCTCACGCTGCCTGCTACGCCTTTGTAGCGTACTGGACAGCATACCTGAAATATAAATACCCCGTTCATTTTATGGCGGCTCTACTCTCCAGTGTGCTTTCCGATTCAGCAAAAATTTATCAGTATATCACCGATTGCGAACGCATGGGCATTAAAGTACTGCCACCTGATATAAACTCAAGCTTTGACGGTTTTTCGCCTGTTGGCGGTAATATTCGTTTTGGTCTTGGCGCAGTTAAAAATGTCGGTCACAATGTGGTTGCACAGGTTGTGGAAGAACGCAAATCTTCACCTTTTACTGATTTTACCGATTTTGCTGAGCGCATGCAGGGCAAAGACATGAATAAACGAACAGTTGAAAGCCTCATCCGATCAGGTGCTTTTGACACTCTGCCCCACTCCCGCGCCCAGCTTCTTGAAGCGTATGAACGCATCCTTGACAGGCTGACAAACGAGAAAAAAGGCAACGCTGCAGGGCAGCTTTCACTGTTTGGTGATGTATTAAATGAGAAACCAAACGATTTTAAAGATATTCCTGAACTTTCTCTGCAGGAAATACTTTCTATGGAAAAGGAAATGCTCGGACTTTATGTATCCGGTCATCCTCTTGAGAGCTACGCAGAGATTTTAAACAAAATTCCGCATGTTTCGTGCGGTGACATCGCTCTTGCCCAGGCAGAGGACCCGGAAGCTCCCATAAAAGATGGCGACAGAGTCACCTTTATAGGCATACTTGCCGGTCGCAAGGATAAGGTCACAAAAACAGGTTCAACCATGACATTCCTTGATGTTGAAGACACTTTCGGCTCGGTTGAAACTGTTGTTTTCTCTAATCTTTTTTCAAAGACAAAACATCTGTTTGAAGAAAATGTGCCCCTCGTGGTTCGCGGAAGAATTGATATAAACGAGCAGGAATCAAAAATAATTGCAGACGATATAGACCTTCTGGAAAATGTAAATATTTCCGCTCCCACCGCTCCTGAGGAGAGCAAGCTATATATAAAATTTGCATTGGGTAAGGATTTTCTTCTGCCTCAGGTGAAGGAGTTTTTAAAAAAATCTCCAGGCAACACGCCCGTGTATATTTTTATTGAAGAAACAAGGCAGACCTTTGTCGCCGATGCGGAATTTTCGGTTAACCCAACCGAAAATCTTCTCGGTGAGCTTAAAGATTTTCTTGGCAATGATTGTGTTGTGCTGAAATAATGTAGCAAAGGCAACCATTTGGTTGCCTTTGCTATTGCTTTTTTAAATCGTTTTTTTCTTTCTTACAAAAACATAAATTAGAATTCCTGATAGGACAACAAAAATTATAGCAATTGCAATCATTCCCTTATTTTCCCTGTCATTCATCGTGGCGCCTCCGCCGTATTTCAATGTTTCGTCATTTTTGCTTCGCCGTTTAAGAAACTCTTCAACCAAATTATCTTCATTTGTTTTTATATTGCAAGTTCTCCCAACAACATCATACGTATCAGCTCTGTCTAAATCGACAAACACTTCTTCTGTCCCATCCGTTACAACAAAACCATTTATAATTGTGGTGTCTGTTACATATTTTGCACTATCAAAATCTATCTCTTTTTTCTCTCTAATAAAACTATCGGAAAGTGGTCCTGCAGTAACGCAAAAAACTCTATACCCCTCCTGGCTTTTTATAACTTCAACAACTGCAATTTCTCTGCCCGAAACAATTATTGGAAAATAATACTTATTATCTTTTACCAAATACGAAGAAACCTTTTCTTCTCCTTTTTTATATGCTTTTTCCAATTCTACAAAGTCTACTGCGTATCCCTCAACACCTTCACCGAACTCTATTGTATTTAGATCATCCTCCGGGGTTATATTAAAATTTTCAGGATCCCCACGAAGCGGAATTAGAATGGTTTCATAATTATCTATAGTTCCGCTTGCCAACAACTCCTCTATATCAGCAATTTCATTTGAAACCTCGGCCGTTACAGTCATACCAAACAAAAGGATAGTCACACAAATTAGTGTAAATAATTTCTTCATTTTCTCATCTCCTCATATCAAGCAATCAAGATTTCTTCTTATTATTGTACCAGGTTGCATTCCAATAAAAAGTGGAATTATTACAATAATCACTAAAATTATAATAGGAACGCTGCGTTCCACTCATTTTTGGATCTAAAACATATACCCCTTGATATATATCATTATTCTCTTCATATCCATATATAATTTGGGCGTGTCCTCCACCACTATTTGACCATCTAATACCTACCGCTATTGGACTATACCAACCTGACAGCATATTTTTTATTGTACTAAATTGAATAGCTGTTGGTGTATAAGTGGTTGAAACCATATACCATCCAAGTACGCTTGTCACTTCAGAGTCCGTTGCTCCTTCATTTACCGCAGACCCCTTTAATGTAGTAACTATATCGCTTTGACTGGGCAATGGTTCCCACGAATTAAGATAATCAATAACCATTAAAACCACTGCTGCCCAACACCAATTTGTTTTTTCTTGCCTTCTATCTGTCATATTAAGCTTGTGTGTGGTTGCACCCACGTTAATAGCACTTCCCATAATAATTATTACAATCATTATAAATGATAAAAATTTATATTTCTTCAATAGTATCACTCCTCATAATATTTTTTAATAAAACCACTTCGCAAATACTATATTATCATTTCCTTACAAAAAAGAAAAACGTGTAAATCAATCCTCATACCTTAGAGGGCTGACCTACACGTTACATTGCCATTTTCTTCACTTTTTACATATCTGCAAAGGAGAACGACCGAAGCTGTAATTTAAGTGTATCAATCCTCTTTAAAAAACACTTGCCCATCGGTATCTCCCCCTTTTTTATTACATCACCATTGTATCATATATATTTTTTAATGTCAATACCCATATAAAGTGTTTTGCAAGTTCGCACACTATTTTATATATATTTTTTCATATGACTCAGTGCCGATTTTTCCAACCGGCTCACCTGCGCCTGTGAAATTCCAATTTCCTGAGCAACCTCCATCTGGGTTCTGCCTTTGAAAAATCTGAGACTTAAAATATGTCTCTCGCGTTCTGAAAGTTTATCTATGGCGTTATGCAGAGCAATGTTTTCAATCCAGTTTTCGTCGGTGCTTTTGCCGTCCTTGACCTGGTCCATTATATAAACAGCGTCGCCGCCGTCATGATATATCGGCTCATACAGGGAAACGGGGTCCTGAATGGCATCAAGTGCAAATGTTACCTCTTCCCTTGTTATATCAAGCTGTTTTGCTATTTCATCAAGTGTAGGTTCCTGTCCGGTTAAATTTGTCAATCTTTCTTTTGTCTGCAACACTTTATATGCGGTATCTCTTATAGAACGACTAACTCTTATAGGGTTGTTATCCCTTAAATATCTTCTGATTTCCCCTATAATCATGGGTACGGCATATGTTGAAAACTGGACATTCTGAGAGGTGTCAAAATTATCAATTGCTTTAATAAGTCCCACGCAGCCCACCTGAAACAAATCGTCAGCATTTTCGCCACCTCGTCCTGAAAATCGTTTCATAACACTTAAAACCAGTCTTAGATTTCCATAGACAAACTCCTCCCTTGCCGCCTCATCACCTTGCTTTATTCTCTCAAAAAGTTCTTTCTTCTTTTCTCTTGATAAAACCGGCAGCTTTGATGTGTTAACACCACAAATTTCCACCTTATTCATATGTGCACCTCCGGAAATAATCATCTTACGATTCTATTATTGCCGGAGCGGGAAATATTTAACCTACCGATTCAAAGTTTATTTTCGACAAAAGAAAACCACCTGTACAATACCTACTTGAACAGGTGGTCAATAATAGTTTTTAGTCTTTTTATGTGGATAAATTCAGTTTCTGTCTATTAAAACAAGTATGTCATATAAAAAATATACGCTTCATAAGTGATATACCACCACTTGTTAAAAACGGTAACCAAATTAAATGGGCTCCGTAAGTACTCACATCATATTTTATTCTTCCCTTATTGATTTAAATCGTGCATTTAAATGAACCATATGGGCAACTGAAAAGCAAAGACTGTATAGAATGTCCTTTTCCTCCGATGATGTTTCACCGCATTTATCCATAGCTCTTTTAAAACCGAAAATATAAAGAATCATATTTTCCAGTTCGTCGCACATATAATTATAGGCAACCGGCACAGAATAAGATTGTTTCTGCATTTCAAGCATCAAATTCACATCTTCAAGCGATATAATTGTTTTTGCTATTGTAACAAAAAACAAATGGGCTATATGTTCTGCAAAATACTGTTTTTTTACAGGATTAGGCACTAGCCCCTTTTTAACATAATTACTGAGCATTGACGCTGTAATTTCCATGCACCCGAGCGGTTTTAAATATCCGTTTATATATTTAGTTGTCTGTTCAAGATACAGTCCCATATCGGGAATTTCATTGTACCGCGGCAAACGGAAACCGCACACAGATTCCACAATATGCTGTTTTACGCTATTTTTCATACCTCTATTATACAAGATTTTATAAATTTGTCAATAAGTTTTTCAAAAACCCTTTACAAGTTTTACAAAATCTGCTATAATGTTTTTAAAACCACATTTAAGGAGTACAAAATGAAAAATAAGATTGTTATAGATTCTGCCGGAGATATCGTGACACTTGATGGAATTTCTCTTTCAAGCGTTCCACTGAAAATAATTGCCGGCGATACTGAATTTACAGATAATAGCCACCTTGATGTGGATAATATGATAGATTTTTTAAAGAGGTACAAAGGGACGGTTTCTTCTGCCTGCCCGGGCGTAGGTGAATTTTCCGAAGCCTTTGAGGATGCAGAGAATATATTTGTGATAACAATAACAAGCGGACTCTCAGGAAGTTATAACTCTGCCTGCATAGCCTCAGAGGCTTATAAAGAAAAATATCCTGACCGCAATATTTATGTTGTAGACTCACTGTCTGCAGGGCCTGAAATGTTGCTTCTTGCAGAAAAAATTCGAGACCTTTCCGTTCAAGGCACAGAATTTGATGAAATTGTAAAACTAACCGAGGAATACAAGGCTACAACCCGACTTCTTTTTTCTCTTGAATCGCTCCACAATTTTGCGAATAACGGCAGGGTTTCTTCTGCTATTGCAAAGCTTGTTGGCATACTTGGAATAAACCTGATTGGCAAAGCATCCAACGCGGGAACTCTTCAGCCTATAAGTAAGGTTCGTGGTAATAAAAAATCCATTCCCGAGATTATAAAAAATATTTTATCAATGGGTTACTCTGGCGGTAAAGTAAGAATTGCTCACTGCAACAATCCCCTATGCGGCGAGACTCTTAAAACCGAAATATTAAATCTTTTCCCGGATGCAGACATACAGATTTATCCCACTCGCGGACTTTGCAGTTTTTACGCTGAAGACGGTGGATTCCTTGTTGGCTTTGAGGTATAATCTGTAACCGCACTTTAAATTGCATAATATACTGATACCGGAGAGGTTTTTCCTCTCCGGTACGCTTTTTTGTCCGCATCCAGCGTATCTTTCAGCTTGCGGACAGAAAGGCTTTATAACAAATGTACAGTTCATATTATGTGGTTATTTTTGCAGGAATAAATACTAATCGTGGCACTTTCGAGCATCCCGGCAAGGAAATCGCAGACCAACTCAAGGTAAGCACGCCCGGTTGCAGTGTTAACACCTTAACCCTCTACCCTTACGATGACTCAATTTCGGGCACCACCATCTCAGATACACTTCAGGTAATGAAAAATGCTTATGCTCTTTGTGGTAACACCGTAAAAATCATGGCAAACGAAATAATGAAAAACTATTCAGGCGAAGAATGTATTTTCTTTGTCGGTTACAGCGGTGGCGGTATTGCAGCTACTGTTGCTGCCGAGCATTTGAAGAAAAAAATGCATATTTCAAAAATTATACGCGTGGGATCTCCCGTTTTAACCGTCGGCAAACCTCTTTACGGCAAAACGGTCGACCTGTCACTGCCAGGTGATCCAGTGTGTCAGGTAGAAATCCCCCGATTTTTTAAAAATTTCAGACCTTATCAGTGTTTTATCAAGGAGCTTGATGTTGATAAACATATTCACTCCTGCTATTTCAAAAAAAATGCAGACTCTTCCGGCAACACAAATTTAGCCAGAACAGTCCGCACAATCTTACGGTTTATTAAAAATTGATAATTCCCAAATGTTCAAATAATATTTTAAGTCCTATCAACACAAGAATAACTCCGCCAGCAAGTTCAGCCTTGCTTTTATATTTTGCGCCAAATTTATTTCCTATTACCACACCGATTGCTGAAAGTATAAATGTTGTAAGACCAATTAATGTAATAGAACCCCATATATTAACATTAACAAGAGCAAATGTTATTCCTACCGCAAGTGCGTCAATGCTTGTTGCAACTGCCATAATAAAAATTTCTTTTATATCAAGACTGTCACAACAACCGCAGCCTTCTTCTCCACCACTTAATGCTTCATAAATCATTTTACCGCCTATAAACCCAAGCAGAACAAATGCAATCCAATGGTCAAAGTTTTCAATATATATCCTAAAGCTGCTGCCAAGCACCCATCCGATAAGCGGCATCAACGCCTGAAAACCACCAAAAAACAAGGCAATTATAAGGGCGTGTATATAGTTGATTTTCCTCATATTAAGCCCTTTACATACTGCAACTGCAAATGCATCGGCAGAAAGGCCTATGCCTATAAGTAAAACTTCAATAAAACTCATTTTTATTTCCTCCAAATTAACAACTTCTGTTATTTTATCATAAACCCGATATATTTGCAATGTTTTTTATTTTATTTTTTTTGATATATTTAGCAAGCCGCCCTCGAACAAAAAAGTTGGAGAACGGCTTGCCATATGTTTCAGGAAAACATAAAGTTTTTAGTTATTTTCACTCATTACTTTCTGGACAACCTGCGGAGGAGCCTGTTCATATCTTTCAAAGTCGAGGGTATATTCTCCTCTGCCCTGTGTCATGGAGCGAAGCTCAATAGCATATTTATTCATTTCACTCATAGGCACTTCGGCAATAATCTTGCCCGGTTCAATACCAAGCACTCTGCCGCGGCGTTTGTTGATGTCACCCATGATGTCACCAGTATATTCATCGGGAATTAAAACCTCAAGGTGACCTATAGGTTCAAGAAGGATGGGACCTGCGTTAACAAGTTCTTTAAATGCAAGGTGAGCCGCCATCTTAAACGCCATTTCAGACGAGTCAACATCGTGGTAAGAACCATCGTAAAGTGTAGCTTTAACGCCAACAACTCTGTATCCTGCCTGAATACCTACCGGCATCATTTCAAGCAAACCTTTTTCTACTGCAGGATGATAGTTCTTGGGAACGCTGCCCCCGAAAATCTTTTCTTCAAAAATCAGCTCTTCACTGTCACATGGTTCAAACTCCATTTTTACATGACCATACTGACCGTGACCGCCTGATTGTTTCTTATGTTTACCTTCAGCCTGAATTTTCTTTGTAATCGTTTCTCTGTATGTAACCTTTGGCTGAACAATGTTAACTTCTGTACCCATAGCTTTAAGTCTTGCTACAACAACATCAAGATGCTGATCGCCAAGACCCGAAACCAAAAGCTGTCTGATTTCGCTGTTGCTTTCAAATTTCAGAGTGGTGTCTTCTTCAATAAGCTTTGCAAGACCTGCCGCAATTTTATCCTCATCGCCTTTCGCCTTAGGTTCAAACGCCATTGTATAAAGTGGTGCGGGGAAAGTTATCGGCTCAAGAGTATAAGCCTTGCCCTGAGCGGCAAAAGTGTCACCTGTTTTTGTAACGCCGAGCTTTGCAACCGCAAAAATATCACCGGCATGAACTGTATCAAGCTCAATTTTTTCTTTACCGCGCATTGTCATAAGGCTACCCAGTTTTTCAGTAGCACCTTTGGTGGAGTTGTTAACTGTTGCATTTTTGGACAGAGTGCCCGAATAAAGTCTTACAAAGGAAACTTTGCCTACAAACGAGTCATTAACTGTTTTGAAAACTCTTGCACAAAGCGGATTTCCATCGCCACAGGCAATTTCAACTATTTCGCCGCCTTCTTCTACTTCTTTTGCCGGCATATCAAGAGGTGACGGTGCATATCTTGTGATTATGTTAAGAAGTGAATCCACACCTTTATTTGCTGTGGCACTACCAAACATAACCGGGAACAGATTTCTCTCAACAATAGCTTTTCTTGTACCATTAATAAAATCTTCTACTGTGAATGGTTCTTCCGAGAAGAATTTATCCATAAGCTCTTCATCTGTTTCTGCAATAGCTTCGCAAAGCTCAGCTTTTGCATTCTGCAGCTGTGCATAATATTCATCCGGAACATCAGTTTTTCTTACTTTTCCATCCTCAAATATATATGCCGCGCTGTCAATTATATCAATAACTCCCTCAAACACACCGCCATTTACAATTGGAATTTGAAGTGGAAGTGCTTTGGGTGTAATAGCCGACTGAATATCTGCCAGAACCTTTTCATGATCGCAGTTTTCATGACCCATCTTGTTGATAAAGAACATAATGGGCATTTTAGCTTTTTCAGCCTGTTTAAAAGCAATTTCGCCGCCTACTTTTGCTCCTGATTTACCGCTGGCAACAATAATGCCGATATCACATGCGCTGATCGCACCGTACATATCACCGACAAAGTCAAAATATCCCGGAGTGTCAACTATATTTATTTTATGATTTGCGTATTCAATCGCCGCTAGTGACGACCTGATAGAAACTACCCTCTTTATTTCTTCGCTATCATAGTCACATACTGTGTTTCCATCTTCTGTTTTGCCTATGCGGGAAATAGCACCTGTATTAAAAAGCATCGCTTCAGCAAGAGATGTTTTACCTGCTTTACTGTGCGCAAGCAACGCTACATTTCGGATTTTTTCACTGGTATAGATGTTCATGCAATCAGCTCCTTTTATGGTTTATATAATAATTATATCATATTAATTTTCTCTTGTATTTAGCATTAATAAACAATCATTTAAAAAGTTTTATGTGCAATTTAGCAAAAACCCCTCAAAATGGACGAAATTTTGAGAGGTTTTTTGTACATTATTTACAAAAAGTTATTCTTCATAAACTCCTGATTTAAAAGAGCTTCTGCGTTTGCCTTTCAGCTTTTTCAGGAATTTTTTGTCTTCTTGGGTAAGAGGCGCTTTGCGAAGCATATCAGGTCTTTTAAGCCATGTCCTGAACAGAGATTGCTCCCTTTTCCACGCTACAATGTTTTTATGATGGCCCGAAAGTAAAACATCCGGAACCCGTCGCCCGTTTATCTCCTCAGGACGGGTATAGTGAGGGTATTCCAAAAGGCCATTATAGTGCGAATCTTCTTCGTATGCCGAACTGTCCGGCAGGACGCCGGGTATCATTCTAGCTATCGAATCAATAAGCGCCATGGCGGGAATTTCTCCTCCGGTGAGTACATAGTCACCAATTGAAATTTCCATATCCACAATTTCCTCTATGGCTCTTTCATCCACACCCTCATAGTGCCCGCAAAGCACCACAATCCGAGGTTTATTCGCAAGCTCTCGGACCAATCCTTGGTCAAGCACCTTACCCTGAGGTGACATATACACCGTAAAAACCTTTTCACCGCCTGTTACCGATTTCCATGCATCACATATCGGCTGAACTCCCATTACAAGTCCCGTTCCGCCGCCATATGCATAGTCATCAACATTTTTATGTTTGCTCTTTGAAAAGTCGCGTATGTTTACATAATTAAGTTCAACATGTCCGTTCTTCTGTGCTCTTGCAATCATGCTTTCACCAAGAACACCTTCAAACATCTGCGGAAAAAGTGTCAGTACATCGAATCGCATACTTTTCTTTCCTTTCAGTATTAAAACGCCCCGCTTAAAGCGAGGCGTAAAAATTAGTTTTCAATAACTGCTGCACATCTGTCACAAAGCGTGGGATGATTTGTATTTTTACCAACTGTTTCGCTGAACATCCAGCAGCGCTCACATTTTTCACCCTCAGCTGCGGTTACTTTATAAGAAGCTTTGTAGCTTTCACCCTTATATTCTCCGCCCTCGCCCTCGGTTACTTTTACATATGAAACAATAAGAATTGTTTTGAGCAGTTCTTCGTTTGCTTTCAGGAATTCATAAGCTTTTCCTTCCGCAAAAACTTCAACTGCTGCGCCAAGAGAATGACCGATAACCTTCGCATTTCTTGCTTCTTCAAGGGCTTTCTGTGCATCTCCACGCATTGCGATAATATCTTCATATTTGTTCCAAAGAGCTTCGTCTTCATACTCGCTGTTATAAACAGGCATATCATTGAGCGATACGCTGTCGATATCATCAGATGCTCTGTGCGGCATGCTTTTCCACATTTCTTCAGCAGAGAAAGCAATGATAGGTGAAAGAAGTCTTACAAGTGCATCAAGAATCATGAAAATTGCAGTCTGTGCACTTCTTCTTTCTTTACTGTCCGCCTTTTCTGTGTAAAGTCTGTCTTTTACAACATCGAGGTAGAAGTTACTCATATCAACAACGCAGAAATTATGAATTGCATGGTAAACCACATGGAACTCAAAGTTATCATACGCTTCATTTACCGTCTTAACAAGTCTTGTAAGCTTCATAAGCGCCCACTTGTCAAGCTCTGTCATATCAGCATACAAAACCGCGTTTGTATCGGGATTAAAGTCACTGATGTTACCAATAATGTATCTTGCGGTATTTCTGATTTTTCTGTAACCCTCGGACAACTGTGAAATAATGTCTTTTGAAATTTTGATGTCCGATTTATAGTCGGAAGATGCAATCCACATACGCAGGATATCAGCACCGTTTGTGCCTATAATTTCAAGCGGATCCATACCATTGCCCAAAGACTTGGACATTTTTCTCCGTTCCTCGTCAATTACCATACCGTGAGTCAGTACATTTCTATAAGGTGCAACACCATAGTTTGCAACACTGACAAGCAGTGATGACTGGAACCATCCTCTGTACTGGTCGTTACCTTCAAGATAAAGGTCCGCAGGGAAAGTAAGATCTTCTCTTGCTTTCATAACAGCACCGTTTGACGAACCAGAGTCAAACCAAACATCCATAGTGTCAGTTTCTTTTGTAAACTGAGTGCCGCCACACTCGCACTTAAATCCTTCGGGCAGAATTTCCGACGCATCAAGTGCAAACCACTGGTCTGAACCTTTTGTCCTGAAAAGAGTTGCAACCGCTTTGATTGTTTCGTCGTTTATAATTGGTTTGCCACAATCCTTACAGTAGAAGATGGGAATAGGAACACCCCATGCTCTCTGTCTGGAAATACACCAGTCGTTACGGTCCTTAACCATGTTTGTAATTCTGTCTTCGCCCCATGCAGGAATCCATTTAACTGTTTTAATAGCCTCAAGAGTTTCTGCTCTGAAACCGTCAACAGAAGCAAACCACTGTTCTGTAGCACGATAAATAATCGGCTTTTTACATCTCCAGCAATGTGGATAGGAGTGAGTGATTTCTTCACAAGCCAAGAGATTTCCTGTTTCGCGAAGTTTTTCAATAATTTTCTTGTTGGAATCTGCGTAGAACAGACCTGCAAACTCACCCGCTTCTTCTGTGAGATATCCTTTGGAATCAACAGGAACAAGAATTTCAATTTCCGGATAGTTGTTGAAGCACACCATATAGTCTTCCATACCATGACCGGGAGCTGTATGAACGCAACCTGTACCTGCATCAAGTGTTACATGGTCGCCAAGGATTATAAGAGAATCCCTGTCAAGGAAAGGATGACGGCATTTCATATATTCAAGTTCTGCACCCGAAACTGTTTTAATTACAGAATAACCTGTAATGCCGGCAGTTGCCATAACGCTGTCAACAAGTTCACTTGCAATTACATAAGCCTCATCACCATTTTTAACAATGCTGTACTCAAAATTTGCATTCAAACAGATTGCCATATTTGCTGGCAGAGTCCATGTTGTTGTTGTCCAGATAACAAAATAGATTTTTTCGGAGATATCCCCGAACATACCTTTGTCATCACACAGAGCAAATTTTACAAAAATTGTATCAGTTGTATCATCCTGATATTCAATTTCCGCTTCGGCAAGGGCTGTTTCACAGTCCTCGCACCAATAAACCGGTTTAAGTCCTTTATAAATGTAGCCTTTTTTAGCCATTTCTCCAAACATTTCAATCTGGGTTGCTTCATATTCGCTGTCCAGAGTAATGTATGGATTATCCCAGTCGCCAAGCACTCCAAGGCGTTTGAACTGAGTTCTCTGATTGTCAACATGACCAAGTGCAAACTCACGGCAAACCTCACGGAACTTAACAATTCCTGCCTGAGCCGGGTTGATTCCAAGTTTTTTAATAGCCTGTTTCTCAATGGGCAGACCATGTGTGTCCCAACCCGGAACATAATGAGCCTTATAGCCGCTCATATTTTTCTGACGAACTATAATATCCTTCAGAATTTTGTTGAGAGTGTGCCCAAGGTGAATATTTCCGTTGGCATACGGAGGACCGTCATGCAATATGTATGTCGGTTTACCCTCATTTTTCTCTATTATTTTTTTGTAAAGCTCTTCATTTTCCCACTTTTCGAGCTGCATGGGCTCTTTAGTAGGCAGATTTGCCCTCATGGAAAATTCCGTATTGGGCAGATTGAGTGTTTTACCGTAATCCATTGTTAATCCTTCCTTTCAGTGTCATCCGGCAGATTTTTCACAGTTTCAAGAATTCCTTCCAGTAGCGATGCTATCTGCTTTTTATAGCTTGACATCTGTAATTTCACATTATTATATTCATTTTCAATAGAGCTCAGCTTCTGCCTTGCTTCAATTTCAATTTTGCCGGCCTTAAGCTCGGCCTCTTCAACGATAACACCTGCTTTTTCACGCGCGCTGTTTTTCAGTTCGTCACTTGCCGACTGAGCCACGACGAGTGTACTCTGCAGAACATCCTCCATTGATTTATATTTTGATACCGCCGAGGACAGCATATTAACCTTGTCCTTGAGCGATACATTTTCCATATACAGTGTTTTATAATCCTGGAAGAGCATAGCCATAAAACCATCAACATCTTCCCTGCTGTATCCGCCGAGAGTTTTCTTAAATTCTTTTGTTTCAAGGTCTATTGGTGATAACATATTCTTCCTCTCTTCCTAAATATATTTTTTTATTCTGACCAGAGTGCGCCCTTTTCTGGTTATGCTTTGCATACCTTCATATACAAACTTTCCCTTACCTCTTACGGAAAATCTCTCTCCGTTTTTCAGCACATAGGTTGTTTTTGTCATTTCGCTCCCGTTCACCATAACATTTCCCGCCAGAACAAATTCTGCCGCCTTGCTGCGGCTTGTATTTGCCGCTAGTGCAATTACACAGTCCAGTCTTTCGGACGCCACCGTTCCGGCAATATCCTCATACTTCCGCTCAGGCAGAGGTTCATTATTTTCCGCTTTACGCACAGTTACAGAAGCCCCGGCTACATGAGTCAGATTATTTAAAATAAACTCTTCTATACTTTCCTGACAAAAAAGATATGCACAACTGCCATCAATAATTATATCCCCCATCACCTGCCGCTTTATTCCAAGCGACATTAGGCTGCCGAGATAATCACGATGATTATAAACCTTACCATCGGTGGGCGTTATGACAAGAAGGGAAATTGGCCACTCGACATCTTCAGGCGCCATGTAGTCAGGCAAAAATGCCGCAACCACCCTTTCAGCATCGGAATAACCTCCTGAAAATGCAACATTTCTGATACGCCGTGCATGGGGTAAAATGTCCGGACTTAAAAAAGGTGAAAATGTGCAGTAATTCCCACCATCTCTCCTGCGTGACAAATCATCCAGGCGTGTTATAAGTACATCTCTTTCTTCCACTTTAACCTCACCCTAGCACCGCAACCAGAATTATAATCACAATATTCTGCAGAAAACTCAGTAGTAAAAGTGCTATAATTGGCGAAATATCGATGGGCATATTGCCAACCGGAGTTTTCGAAAGGAGTTTCCTGACAGGTTTCAAAAGGGGTTCTGTAAGTGTCGAAATCATTTGCATAACTTTTGACAGAGTTGGGTTTTGCCAGAAAAGGGGAAACCAACTTATAAGTGCATTTGCAATTATAAGAAACTCCGCTATTTTAAACAGTGAGCTTACAGCTCTTATTACAGCATATACCAGCATATTCCGTTAATCCTTAAGACCACAGAAGTCCTTTGTTTTTCAGTTCATCTCTGAAGTCGCCCATAATTGTAACATTATAGGGAGCAATAAGATAAATGTTTGTGGCAACCTTCTGAACACTGCCACCAAGCGCATAAATTGCACCGTTTAAGAAATCAAAAATCTTCTGGGCAGAGTCCTTGTCCATAAGCTCAAGGTTTATTACCACAGGTTTTCTTTCTTTTAAATGGTCAGCAATTTCCTTTGCTTCGTCAAAGTTTTCAGGCTGAATAACAACAACTCTGAACTGTGTTGTTGCATTAATGTTTACAACCTTGCCTCTTTTTGCAGCCGGAGTCGGTTCGCTTTCGTAAACCGCTTCCTCAACTTCTTCGTATTCTTCCTCCGTAGGAATTCCCATAGCGTTTAAAAGTTTAGAAAATTTACCCATTATATCCTACCTCCAAAAAATTATCTTTCTCCAAAAATTGCACGGCCGACACGAACCATATTGCTGCCTTCCTCTATTGCAATTTCAAAATCATTACTCATTCCCATGGACAAAATATCCATCTTTATATTATCATATATTTTCTTCCGTTTGTCAACAAAAATTTTATTGCATTCTCTGAAAATTTCACGACTGACCGACATTTTTCCACTTTCTATCGGCGGTATGGTCATAAGCCCCTTCACGAAAATTCCTTTCATTGAGGAAACTTCTTCTAAAAATTCGTCAAGCTCCTGCGGTGCAAGCCCTGATTTGGACTCCTCTCCCGAAATGTTAAGCTGGATGAGGATATCCATCACTTTTCCGTAACTGAGTGCCTTATTGGAAATCTCTTTTGCAAGTTTTAAGGAGTCTACCGAATGTATCATTTCCACTTTGTCTGCAATATATTTAACTTTATTTGACTGAAGATGTCCGATAAGATGAATTTTTGCTTTCTTATTTATATCATCAATCTTGGACATCAGCTCCTGAACACGATTTTCTCCTATGTCAGTTATTCCTGCAGCAATTCCCTCATTTATTATATCTGCGCCGTGTGTTTTTGTAACCCCGATAAGCGTTATTTCCTCAGGATTTCTCCCTACACGGGCACACGCATTTTCTATTTTTTCTTTTACCCGTTTAACATTTTCGGCAATGCTCATTTACCATCCACCTTAACCTTGTCATAAAATTCCAGATTTCCGCCCTCTTTAATTATGGCGAAATCCGCATCCTTAAACAGGACTTCAACCTCTGTTTCTTTTCCCCCGCCGCCTTTTTGTACAGTTACATAATCTTTCCCGTCAACAGTGTAAACCGCTTTGGCAGGAATCCGAAGTCCTTCATAGCTTTCAATTAGAATATTTATTTTAACTTTGCGCGCCGTAAGGATGTTGTATATCTCATTTGTTCCCGATATGAACATTACAACCTTGCCGTCTTCCGGCTCCGATTTTTTATATACCGTGCAACCAAGAGTTTTATCCCCCTCTTCCGGGAATGACACCCTGACTCTCTTTCCTACCGGCACTTTTTCCGCTACTTGCTCTGAGCATAAAGCTGCCAGTAGCCATTGGGTATTGTCAGTAATTTTGCATACCGGATATGGATATATTTCCTCATCTGCCTTATACTCATCTCTACCCAGATATTCCTCTACCGCAGACGGTGTAAGCGTTTGAGCACTTTCAAAAGAAAGTGTTTTTTCAAGTCCATCCGCAGATGCAACAAATACACCGCTTCTCGGAGCACTTAATGTCTGTCTAGCAGCCCCAAGCCGCCCTTCAAGCTCGATTTTCTGTCTGTTTAAATTACCTAAAATGCTTTCCTTGCTGCCCTTTTCATTTTTCACTATATTATTTTTTCTCTCTATCAGCAAATCTATTTCATTTCTGATTTCATTTATGGCTTTCTGGTCACCCACGGCCGCAAGTGCCGAAATTTGTTTTGTATAAGAGAATATTTTGTTATCTATCGAAAAGATATCATTTGTCAGCGCTTTGTCGGTGGATTCAGCCATTGAGGCTTCACGGATTTTCTGGTTTATTACATTAAGCTGTTTAACAACTTCAACATCCGGCTCCCCCTTGCAAAACCAACCTACTGCTTCACCTGCCCAGACCTTGTTTTCGCTTTCCACAACATTCTGAAAATACCCCTGACCGTCAACCGTGATAGGTGTTTCCGTCCTGAGAACAAGTGCATAATCATCTATTTCCACTTTATATTCGCCAAACGCTGCCGTAGCCTCGCTCTGCGGGTTCATAATTCTCCCGTAAACAGACCAGAGCACTATAAGCGCCACAAATATGAGAATAAGAGGAATTGATTTTTTCATCTTAGACTACTCCTTACCTCATCTGAGAGAACATCATAATCGATTTTCTCCGCATCAAGCCATATCATATCGTTTCTTTTAAACCAGGTAATCTGCCGCTTGGCATAGCGGCGAGTCGCCTGTTTTATTTCTTCTGCCATTTCCTCAAGTGTTACTTTGCCGTCAAGATAATCCAAAACTTCCTTGTATCCAATCCCTTGCATGGAGGTATTATCTCTCCTGCAGCCCATTTCTACAAGTTTTTTAACCTCATCGACAAGTCCCTGCTCAATCATTATGTCAACCCGCCTGTTAATTCTGTCATAAAGTACCGCGCGGTCATAATTTATGCCGTACTGAACCGCCTTGTAAATTGGTGGTTTTATACTGTCTTTCAGGCTTTCTGTCATGGTTTTTCCGGTACTTTCATATATTTCAATTGCGCGCATAACCCTTTTCACATTGTTAGGGTGTATTCTCTCTGCACTTTCCGGGTCAACCGCCCGAAGTCTGTTATGCAACGCCTCGTTACCATTTTTTTCTGCAAACTCCGTTAATTTTTCACGAATTATAATGGTATCCTGCTCGTCTGTCAATTCTATGTTGTTTACCAGAGAATTTATATAAAGTCCTGTTCCGCCCACTACAACAGCAAGCTTACCTCTTTCATGGATTTCTGCAATCACCTTTCTTGCAAGCGCAAGATAGTCGCCCAGCGAAAAATTTTCGGTAGGCTCTGCCACATCCATAAGATGATGAGGCACTCCTTCTTTTTCTTCTTTTGAAGGTTTGGCACTGCCAATATCCATATATTTATAAATCTGCATTGAATCGGCAGAAACAATTTCCCCGTCAAGCCGTTTTGCAAGCTCTACTGAAAGAGCCGTTTTACCCGACGCAGTGGGTCCGCCTATCACCAAAAGAGGTATCATAACCTTTTTCCTCCACAGGAATTTATTTTATCCGCACAAACTGTTTTTCCACAAAATTTTTAGTCAGTGCAATTATCGCCGGTCTGCCGTGCGGACAATTAACCGTTTTTTCTGTTTCAAAAAGTCGTCTCACAAGGTTTTCCATTTCAGCAAGGGAAAGTTTTTTCCCCGCCTTAATAGAGCCTCTGCAACTAATAGTTTCAAGCATTTTCAGCTTGCTTTCAGGAGTGATTTCGGTTTTATGGTTGCTGATAAGCGCCAAAATTTCCGAGAGTGCACCATCAATTTTATCAGTATCAAGCGCCTCCGGAACACCTCTTACAATTATGCTTCCCGCACCGAAATCCTCACATTCAAAACCTACTTGAGCAAGAAGCTCGATATTTTCTGAAGCTACTGCCTTTTCAACCGCTGAAAGATTGACTGTTTTGGGAACAAGTAGCTGCTGAGCGGAAATTTCCCCCTCGTCGTACTCTTTTTTTAGTTTGCCGTAGGTTATATGTTCGTGCGCTGCGTGCTGGTCTATCATCAGCATTTCCTCACCACGCTGAACAATAATGTATGTATCAAAAATCTGCCCTATTATCTTATAGTCCTTGGCTGTTTCACTTTCAATCACTGTCTGCTGAGGAGACATGTTCTCCTGCATTATCACAGGCTTTTGAGCTTTTTTATAAACAGGCACAAACTCCTTTGGTTGCAATGGTGTTTTTACCGGCTCATACTGAATATTATCCTGTTTTAAAGAAGCCGCTTCCTGTTTCGGTAGAGGTTTGAAAACAGGCGCCTCGATTTCTTCTACTGCTGGCTGAATATCTATTTTTGGCATTTCGGGCACCGCAAAAGAATTCTTAACCGCATGGTAAACCGCCCTGTAAATTCTGCCCTCATCGGAGAATTTCACTTCAAGCTTTGCCGGATGAACATTTATATCCACCTCGGTTGCCGGAATGTCAATTTTTAAAATCGCCATAGGGTGCATTCCGTTGGGAATCATTCCTTTACACGCTTCTTCTACGGCATTTGCTATCATTCTGCTCACAACAGGTCGGTTGTTAACGAAAAACATCTGCATGTTTCGGGTTTTTTTCGCCCCTGTTATGTCGCTGACATAACCGCCAACCCTTATCCCATCATTTTCAAGAGAAATTTCGGTCAACCTCTGAAGAGTATCTTTACCGTAAAGTGTGAAAATTGTATTTTTTAAAAGTCCGTCCCCGGGGGTGAAAAGCTTTTCTTTCCCATCACTAATAAATCTGAAAGACACTTCCGGATGTGCAATCGCTGTTTTACGGACTGCTTCCTCGCAGTATCCCGCCTCGGTTGCTTCACGCTTTAAAAATTTAAGCCTTGCCGGTGTATTATAAAACAAATTGGACACCTTTATGGATGTGCCTACAAATCCTGGTGTTTCCACGGGATTTTTTATCTCGCCGTAATCGGCATTTGCGGTCATGCCAGTTTCAAATTCAGATGTTCTTGTGTAAAGCTCCACTTCCGCCACCGCCGCTATACTCGCAAGCGCCTCACCACGGAAACCGAGCGTGTAGATTGCATCAAGGTCTTCCGGCTTTGAAATTTTACTTGTTGCATGACGCATAAACGCCGCCGATGCGTCTTCGGGGTGAATTCCGCAGCCGTTATCTGTAACCTTAATCATTTTAAGTCCACCGCCCGAAATTTCAACCGTTACAACACCTGCGCCTGCGTCAACCGAGTTTTCTATCATTTCCTTAACCGCCGATGCAGGTCGTTCAACAACCTCACCGGCCGCTATCATATTTGATAAATTTTTATCAAGAAGTTTAATAAACATTTAAATTTCCCCTTACAGGAGTTTTTTAAGTTTGTATAAAATATTCATACTTTCAATAGGAGTGAGCGTGTCGATGTCAATTTTCTTGAGTTCCTCCACAAGTACCAATGCCTCGCTCTGCTCAGCCTGAGCGGGCGATTTTTTTACGCTTTTTTCAATTTCGCCGCCTTCAAGTTTTTTGAGAATTTCTCTCGCACGACAAATTACATTGTCAGGAATTCCTGTAAGACGCGCAACCTCAACACCATAGCTGTTGTCCGCTCCGCCTTTTATAATCTTTCTGAGGAAGATTATGTTTCCGTCCCGTTCCTTTATGGCAACGCTGTAGTTTTTTACACCGTCTATTTTATCTTCAAGCTCGGTAAGCTCGTGATAATGAGTTGCAAAGGTGGTTTTTGCGCCGCACACCGATTTATCCGCTGTATATTCGGCAACCGCCCATGCAATGGCAAGTCCATCGTAAGTGCTTGTCCCCCTGCCTATTTCGTCATAAACAATAAGACTGTCGGGAGTCGCGTTTTTCAGGATATTTGCCACCTCATTCATTTCCACCATAAATGTACTCTGTCCTGATGCTAAATCGTCCGATGCACCGATACGAGTGAAAATCCCATCAACTATACCAATGTCCGCACTTTGGGCAGGAACAAAACTGCCAATCTGTGCCATAAGTGTTATAACGGCAATCTGCCTCATATAAGTGGATTTACCAGCCATATTGGGTCCGGTAATTATATTAAACCTGTTTTCGTCCTTATCCATCAGAGTATCATTTGGCACAAACATATCTTCCGTCAGCCGCTCAACAACGGGGTGCCTGCCCTGCTTTATCTCAATTTTTCCGTCGGTATTAATCTGCGGTTTCACATAGTTATATTTAACCGCCGTCTCTGCAAAAGAGGCTATACAGTCAAGCACCGCAAGTTTTCTCGCAGTTTTCTGAATTCTCGCCTGCTCATTTGCAACTTTTTCACGAATATCCTCAAAAATGGCATATTCCAGCGCATCAATTTTATCCTTTGCACCAAGCACCATATCCTCAATTTCTTTGAGCCTTTGAGTAATAAATCTTTCAGCATTGACTGTAGTTTGTTTCCGGATATAATCTTCCGGAACCTTGTCAAGATTGGACCTTGAAACCTCTATATAATAACCAAAAACCTTGTTATATTTAACCTTGAGGTTCTTTATGCCTGTTCTCTCGCGTTCCTCTGTCTCAACATCAGCAAGCCATGATGAGCCTTCTGTCAGTGCACGCCTGAGCTCGTCCAGTTTTTCGCTGTAGGTATCTTTAATAATACCCCCCTCGCGAAGAGAAACGGGAGCATCGTCCTTTATGCTCAGTTCAATTAAATTTTTTACATCCTCGAGAGTGTCAAAATCATGCGTTATTTCTGTCAGCATTTCGCTTGTGCAACATTCCAGATCGAAAATTATTGCCGGAAGTGCTTTAAGTGATTCTTTTAAAGCCAGAAGGTCTTTTGCGATAGCACTCCTGCATACAATTCTGCCCAGAAGTCTTTCAATATCAAGTACATATTCAAGCTTTTCTCTGATACCCTCACGAAGCATCACATTTTCATACAGCTCAGCTACTCCGGACAGTCTTTTTTCAATAATCCCCCGGTTTATAAGAGGCTGGTCAATCCATCTTCGGAGAAGCCTTGCACCCATTGCCGTTTTAGTTTTATCAAGCACCCATATAAGGCTGCCCTTGCGCGACTTTGTCCTGAGAGTTTCCGCAAGCTCCAGATTACGGCGCGTGGATGAATCCATATACACATACTGATTCATCTCATAATATGTAACGGCGTTAATATGGCTTACCTTTACTTTCTGTGTCTGCAAAATATATCTAAGCGCACCGCCAATTGCTTTTTTTGTAAGCTGGTCCTCTTTTATTTCAGCCTTGCCGGCAAAATGCGTGTCAACATCTTCGTCGCTCATTTCAAAATATTCATAGGTGTCATATGTGATATAGCAGCCTACATTTTCAAGCAGATTTACAATATTATCATCCCCAGCCGCCTCCGGGGACAAAAGCGCCTCGGACGGCATAAGCCGTGCAACCTCACCATTTAAGCTGTGGTAAATTTCTTCTTTTATCTCGGTTGCAAAAAATTCGCCCGTAGAAAAGTCAAGAAATGCGGCTCCAAGCTCGCCGCCCTGTTTATAAACAGAAATAAGGAAGTTGTTGCGACTGCTATCAACGGCAGACTCGCTCATAACTGTAGATGGGGTCACAACGCGTATAACCCCTCTCTTTACAATTCCTTTAGCCGCTAACGGGTCCTCAATCTGTTCACAGATTGCAACCTTGTACCCTTTTGATACAAGCTTTACAATATATCCCTCGCTGCTGTGAAAAGGTATGCCGCACATGGGCGCCCTTTCCTCCATGCCGCAATCTCTGCCTGTAAGAGTCAGCCCAAGTTCACAGGACGCCTTTTTCGCATCCTCAAAAAACATTTCATAAAAGTCGCCCAGCCTGTAAAACAAAATGCAGTCCTGATACTGCTCTTTTATCTCAAAATACTGAAGCATCATTGGTGTATATGGCAAAGAAAACACTCCCTGTCCTTATAATTGATTAGTGGCATCCTCCACAGGCAGTGCAGTTTCCTGAACATCCGCCCTGCTGTTCTTCTTCGCCCGTTACATAAAAATGAATTATGCTGTTAACCTCAGATAGAAGCTTTTCCGCATCCTGCTTTGCTTCAAGAAATTCTTTTATTACGGGGTTAAGGCAAAGCGCGCCATACTCCGCTGTCATCTTCTGACGGATTTTTATCATTTCGGATGGTTTTATATCATCTTTTGTAAGTTCTTTTGCAAGCTCTTCGCTCTTTTTGCCATATTCCTCGGTGAGGCGAAGCGCTTCGTCATCAGCGTGATATGCTTCATCCGCTGCTCTGTATCTTAAAAATTCGTCACTGCCCGACATCGCTTCTCCAAGCTGTTTTGCAAGTTCGATTACTTTATTCATTGTTATCTCTCCTCAATTTCTCCGGTCAGATAAAAAGATTTGACCTCATTTATTTTTACATTTACATATTTGCCGATAAGTTCTTCATTTCCGGGGAAATGAACTATTTTACCGCCGTCTGTTCTGCCGCTTAAAAGGTTTTCGTCCGTTTTGCTCTTATCGTCAACCAGAATTTCAATCCTTTTACCAAGATACTTTTTATTATTCTCAAGCTGAATTTCTTTCTGCACCTCAAGCAGTCTTGAAAGATTTTCACTTTTTTCCTCGTCCGGGATAATATCATCCATTTTTGCAGCAGGAGTGCCGCTGCGTTTTGAATATATAAAACTGAAAATTCCATCATACCGAACTTTTTTTATTATATCCAGTGTGTCCTCAAATTCCTCTTTTGTCTCATTAGGAAATCCCACTATAATATCCGTGGTAAGTGTGATGTCCGGCATTGCTTTACGAAGTTTCTCCACAAGCTTAAGATAATCTTCCCTTGTGTATTTCCGGTTCATATCCTTAAGCACACGGTTGCTCCCCGCCTGAACGGGCAAATGAAGCTGACGGCAAACCTTGTCACATTCCGACATAGCTAAAATCAGCTCGTCCGACAAATCTTTCGGATGGGATGTCATAAACCTTATCCGTTTTATTCCGTCAATTTCATTTATTTTTCTGAGAAGTCCGGCAAAGTTTATTCCATCTTCAAGGTCTTTGCCGTAGGAGTTTACATTCTGCCCTAAAAGAGTAATTTCAGTAACTCCTTTTAATGCAAGCTCTTTTACCTCGCAAACAATATTTTCCCACCTGCGCGACCGTTCTCTGCCTCTTGTGTAGGGCACAATGCAGTAGCTGCAGAAATTGTTGCAACCATAAATTATGCTTACATTTGCAGATGCGCTCTCTTTCCTCTTTTTGGGAAGTCCTTCCACAAGTTCACTTTTTTCTTCTATTTCAAACACGCGTTTGCCTGTTTCAAGCCTTTTAAGAAGCTTTTGGGGAAATTTTTCGATTCCATGAGTGCCGAAAACTATATCAACATAAGGGTATGATTTTTTCAGCTTATCAGCCGGGCCGGGCCTCTGAGTCATACAACCGCAAATTACAATTATCAGGTCGTGATTTTTCTCTTTAAGTTTTTTAAACGCCCCCACATTGCCGTAAATTCTGTCCTCTGCTCCCTCACGAACCGCACAGGTATTTATTACAATAATATCCGCCTCTGATGGCTCATCGGTGAACTCAAATCCCATAACTTCAAGCATGCCCCTAATGGTTTCCATATCAGCCTCATTCTGTGCACACCCATAAAATTTTGTGTAAGCCTTTTTTGTGCCGTCCGATAAGATGCGGCAACGCAGTTTTTCGTATATATTATCCATATTTTAAGCCGTCATCTCCTTTCGATTACAGCTATGACTAATTATACCACAAATCTGGTTTGTTTTCAAGTGTAAATATATTAAAATATATTAATACTTGAAATTTTTTCCGTCTGTGGTATAATATATAAATATACAGAAAAAATACTTTTTCAGGAGAGATAAATCCATGAAAATTATTATGACGCTAATGAGCCTTGATATAGGCGGCGCGGAAACCCATGTTGTGGAGCTTTCCCGTCAGCTTGCATCTCAAGGTCATGAAATAATAATAGTTGCGGCACCGGGAGCTTACTCAGAGATAGTTTCATCTTACGGAATAAAACTTATCGATGCTCCGCTTGCCAGCCGCGATTTTAAGTCAATGAGCGTGGCTTACAAAATACTTCGCAAGGTTATCCGCGAGGAAAAGCCTGACATTGTTCATGCTCACGCGAGAATTCCGGCGTTTTTGTGCCATCTTGTGCGCAAAACAGTTAAGTTTAAGTTTGTAACTTCGGCTCACGGAACATATTCCACTTCTTTCCCTCTCAAGCTTTTCACTCGTTGGGGAAGCAAAACTCTTGCCGTAAGCGAAGATATCAAGCGATATCTCAAGGATAATTACGGATTGAAAAGTAAAAATATTATTGTCAGCGTTAACGGAGTGGATACAGACAGGTTTTCGCCTGACACCGCCTATGAAAGCGTTTTGCCGGAGCTTGGGTTTGACAAAAGTGCAAAACGCATAGTTTATATGAGCAGACTTAACGACGATGTCTGCAAGCCTCTTTTCCGCTTGCTTGAATTTTTCGAGGAAATTGAAACAAAACATTCCGGTCTTGAGCTTATGGTAATCGGAAACGGAAACTGTTTTGACAAAATTGCCGCAAGGGCAAAGGAAATCAACATCCGCCTTTCCCGCAATGCTGTAGTGCTGACCGGCGCGCTGACCGATGTCCCAAAATATATAGCCGCCGCCGACATTGGTATCGGTGTTGGCAGAGCAATTCTTGAGTGTATGTCCATGGGCAAACCGGTAATTGTAGCCGGCGAGGAAGGATATATCGGTATTTTCGATCATAACACCCTTGACATTGCAGTAGAAACAAACTTTACTTGCCGTCACCGCATGGATATTCATGACGATAGATTCAAGCAGGATTTACTTACTCTGCTTGATATGTCAAACGAACAGAGGCTGACTCTTGGTGCTTACGGCCGTAGCATTATTAAAGAAAAATATTCGCTCAGCAGTATGCTAAAGGACAATCTTGCCCTGTACGAAATGGTTTCCGGTCCCAAAAAATATGACTGCACCATTCTCGGTTATTACGGATTTAAAAACAGTGGCGACGATGCTCTGCTTTATGCTATGATAAACTCACTTCGCGAAATTTATCCGGACATTAAAATCAATGTTTTATCCTTTAATCCAAGGGAAACCTCAAAAATTTACGGCGTTGATTCTCTGTCGAGATACAACATATTCAAAACTCACCAGGCAATAAAAAATTCTGAGCTTTTTATTTTGGGTGGCGGTAGCCTTATCCAGGACGCAACCAGTACCAAATCCCTGCTTTATTATCTCTGGATGGTGCGCCGTGCAATCCGAATGAAAACGCCAGTAATGCTTTACGCTAACGGCATCGGCCCTGTTACAAAACCTAAAAACAGAAAGCTCACAAAAAAAATTTTAAATCGTGTTAATCTGATTACCCTGCGTGACGCAAATTCTCTCGCAGAACTTAAAAGTCTGGGCGTTAACAAGCCCGAATCGGTTGTAACCGCCGACCCGGTTTTTGCAGCCCAGGTAAGAAATCCTGAAAATGCGGCAAATCTGCTTAAAGAAGCGGGGCTTGGCGAAAATGAAAAGATCGCTCTTTTCTCCGTCCGTAAATGGCGTGATTTTCCGGGGGATTTTGATGATACCTTTGCAAAAATGGCAGACTATATTGCTGAAAAACATGGACTTACGCCCGTATTTCTGCCCCTTCATTATCCGTTTGATGCCTCGGTGAGCAGAAATATTATTACAAAAATGAAAAACCGTGCACTTTTCATTTCTGGCAGAACAGACATTGCCACAACCTTAAGCATTGTGGAAAAAAGCAGTCTGACGGTTTCTGTTCGTCTGCATATGCTGATTTACGCCACCCTTTCCGGTGTGCCCGGGATAGGTATTGCCTATGACCCCAAGGTTGTAGGTTTTCAGAGCTGCGTTAATCAGCCTTCCATTAATCCGTCTGATTTTACAGATGGTGCATACGAGAAAATTATTGACGAGACCCTTTTCGACATAGAGGAAACGAGCAAAAATATTCTCGAAAGTGCAGCTAAACTTAAAAAGGCTGCCGACAAAACTGCCCTTTTAGCTGAGCAGATGATGAGGTAGCGCAATGAAATATATAGGTATCGATTACGGCAAAGCAAGAATTGGTGTTGCAAAAAGTGATGCACTTGGGTTTTTAGCAAGTCCCGTCGGCACAATTCATGAAAAAAATTTCAGAATTCAGCTTGACAAAGTTTGCGAAATAATAGAATTGGAAAAACCGGACAAAATAATATTCGGTCTTCCTAAAAATATGGACGGAACAGAGGGCGAATCCGCTGAGCTTATAAGGGAATTTTCCGGTAAGCTCACTGAGCGTACAGGTGTTCCTCACGAGCTTGTGGATGAACGGCTGTCAACCGTTTCTGCCCACAGAATTTTAAATGATGTGAATATGTCCGGCAGTAAAAAGCGCAGAGATGTTGTAGATACTGTTTCTGCCGTTATAATTCTGCAGTCATATTTAGATAAATAAAAACGAAGGGAGATATACAAAATGAGTGAAGAAAACAAAGATTTTATCGCCGAGGAAGAAATGGAAACCGGCATAATTTTAACAGACGAGGATGGAAATGAGGTTGAATTTGACCTTCTTGACAATGTTGAATATGAAGGCAATTCTTATCTTATTATGCTTCCCGCGGATGACAACGACGACGGAAATGTTGTCATCATGCTTCTGGAAGAAGGGGAAACTGAAGAGGATGATACTCTGCTCACAGTTACAGATGAAAAAATTCTTGACGAGGTTTATGCAATTTTCAAAGAAAACAACAAAGATTTCTTTGATTTTGAAGACTGATTTGGTGTAAATTTCTATTGTATTTTTGCCTGAAAAATGATATACTTATTTCAGGAAATGAAAGTTCGCCCTGCTATGTGCGTTATGAATGGATTTACTTAAACCAACACTCTTAATACGGGAAGCTATTCTCCGGTTGCGGCGTAAATGCCCCCGCGCTTTTTGGCGTGCCAGGGGACTTATAATGTAGCCGGGATTTATCCCACCTGCTTATGCAGGTTTGAGTACACCATGATGACGGCAATGCGGGGTATATTTTCTAAAAAACAGGAAATACTTTAATGCAGGACACAAAATGTCCTGCATTAATTTTTCATGCGGAGGTACATTATGATTGATACTATTGCACTGATTCTTGTAATCGTTGGTGCTCTCAACTGGGGATCTATCGGCATTTTCGGCGTAGATGCGATCGCATGGCTGTTTGGCGGTCAGCTTTCGGTAATCAGCCGTATTATCTACACTCTTGTAGCGCTGGCAGGTATCTGGTCAATTTCCCTTCTTTTCAGAGACGAAAAGGAAACCAGCTATTCCCCGGACAGAAAGTGAAAAAATGCTGTGACAAACAAAACTTTTTGTCACAGCATTTTTATTTTAATTAAGTGCTTGTTTAATATCTTCTATAATATCATCCGCACTTTCAATACCTACGGAAAGTCTGATTAAATCAGGGTTTACTCCCGCCTCTTCCAGCTGCTTTTCACTAAGCTGACGGTGAGTGTGGCTTGCAGGATGAAGCAGACATGTTTTTGCGTCCGCAACATGCGTAACAATAGAAACAAGATTGAGCTTATCCATAAATTTAATGGACTCTTCTCTGCCACCTTTTACTGCAAACGCAAGAACACCACAAGTACCTCCCGGCATATATTTTTTTGCCAGTTCATGATAAGCATCACCCTCAAGGTCACCATAATGAACCCATGCTATCTTATCATGAGATTTTAAGAATTTTGCAACTGCAAGTGCGTTTTCGCAATGTCTGTCCATTCTCACATGAAGAGTTTCAAGTCCGAGGTTGAGATAAAAAGCGTTCTGAGGGGACTGAATTGCGCCAAAATCTCTCATGAGTTGAGCTGTCGCCTTGGTTATATATGCACCTTTGCCAAATCTTTCCGCATATGTAATTCCGTGATAAGACTCATCCGGTGTTGTAAGTCCGGGGAATTTATCTGCATGTGCCATCCAGTCAAAATTGCCACTGTCTACAATGCATCCGCCAACGCCTACACCCTGACCATCCATATATTTGGTGGTGGAGTGAGTTACAATGTCAGCGCCCCATTCAAAAGGTCTGCACTTTATTGGAGTTGCAAATGTATTATCAATAATAAGCGGTACGCCGTGAGAGTGTGCAAGGCGTGCAAATTTTTCAATATCCAGCACTGTTACCGTGGGGTTTGTTACAGTTTCGCCAAACAGAGCCTTTGTATTGGGTTTGAAGTATTTTGCAAGCTCTTCTTCAGGAAGGTCCTGGTCAACAAATGTACATTCAATACCCAATTTTTTCATAGTTACACCGAACAGATTATATGTTCCGCCGTAAATTGCTGAGGAAGCTATAAAATGGTCACCTGCTTCACAAATGTTGAAAATTGCAAAAAAGTTAGCTGCCTGGCCGGAGGATGTAAGCATAGCTGCAACGCCACCCTCAAGAGCCGCAATCTTTGCTGCTACCGCATCATTTGTAGGGTTTTGCAGCCTTGTATAAAAATATCCTTCCGCTTCAAGGTCAAAAAGCTTGCCCATCTGCTCACTTGTATCATATTTGAAAGTAGTGCTCTGATAAACCGGAACCTGTCTGGGTTCACCCTGAGAAGGTTTGTAGCCTTCGTGTAAACATTTTGTTTCTATTTTCATTTAATTTACCTCCATGGACTGAATTTAATCATAGCTTAATTCTACCACAGGGCATATAAAAAGTCAACAAAAAAAACGGAGCGCCGCTCCGTTTTATTTCACCGCATATTTTCCTTTCACCATCACCAAAACATCTGTCTCTGCAGTAATTCCTCTGCCGTCCCCAACCGGTACTATAAGAAGATGGTTTGCAGGCATATCGCTGCCGCTTGGATGGTCACCACCTAAGGTAACATCAGAAATTCCACCCTTTTCGGTAGAAAATATTGTTGCTTTACCCTGACGGAGAATCATTTCGCATCCTGCATCTCCGACAAGTTGCTGTCCTTCCTTAAGAGATACAACGCTAAAGGACATTTCCGTTTTAACAGTATTCAAAAAAACATTGTCAAGATATGATTTTGAAATCAGCGGATCTTCCTGACTACCGGTGTTTGCAAGCACCGCTGCAGTACAGATTACCACAATAACAAGTCCTGTAATAAGTCCTGTAAAAAAATGTTTTTTCATTTGTCATATCCTCCTTAGCCTAAAGATGTCGAATTTATACTGTTTTAGATAATTATACAAAATTACTAAATTTCCGTCAACCCAAAGCTGACGCTGATAGCCTCATTTACAACATTCATGAGATTATCATCCAGCCTGCCTATTTTATCCTTAAGGCGGCGTTTATCAATTGTTCTTATCTGCTCCAGCAGAATAACCGAATCCTTTGTTAGTCCATACTCCTCCGCACTTATCTCAATATGAGTGGGAAGCTTTGCCTTGTTAATCTGCGAGGTAATCGCAGCCGCAATAATTGTTGGGCTGTACTTATTTCCCACATCATTCTGAACAATTAAAACGGGACGCACTCCACCCTGTTCAGAGCCCACTACCGGACTTAAGTCCGCAAAAAATATGTCGCCTCTTTTTACAACCAAATCAGTCACACTCCGCCAGTTTTTCCTCATAGCATTCTGCCTGCTGGCAGTCTGCAGGGAAACATATTTCGGCGAGTTTGAGATTTATATCAGCCATTTCGCGGTAACCATTTTTCATCTGTTCATGAAGGCGTGCCTTTTTCTGCTCTCTAATATAGAACATAACTGCACGCTGAATAAGGCGGCTGCGACTTAAATTCTCGCATGAAACCAGGTCGTCAACCTCTTGCAGCAGCGTTTCAGGTACGCTGATTAAAATTTTCTTCACTTCTGACAACCCTTCCGCCCCCTTTCTCAAATTTAAACATCGGCTTAGTTACATTATACAACGATTTTATGTAAAATGCAAATGTAATTTAATCCAATTATCATTTGAGATATATACGCGGAACTCTTTTGCCTATCATACACAAAAGCTCATAGCTTATTGTGCCGCACAGCTTTGCGAGAAAATCAAAGCTCGTCGGGCAGCCTGGCTGACCGCCAGCAATTATAACCTCATCCTCGACCTTTATATTATTGACATTTGTAACATCTATAATACATTGATCCATACAAATTCGTCCAACAACTTTTGCATTCTGCCCATTAACTATAACGCTTGCTTTATTGCTGAGCAGACGAGTGTACCCGTCGGCATATCCGGCGGCTATCGTTGCGGCTTTCATTTTTTTGTCAGGAGCATAAGTTCCACCATAGCTTATTTTTTCGCCCGGCTCTATATCAAACACACGGGAAACCGTGCTCTTTACCGTCATTACTGATTTAAGCTTAAGCACCGAAATATCCACCTCATCCGACGGCGGCATACCATAGAGTATAATTCCTGGTCGGACCATATTAAAATAATATTCGGGGAAATTCACTATCCCCGCGCTGTTACACGCGTGCTTAATCGGTATTTTTATCCCCTGACTTTCAAGTTTGGAAACAAGCCAAATAAATCGTTTCGCCTGCATATCAGTATATTCGCGATTTTCCTCATCGGCACAGGAAAAATGAGTGAAAATCCCTTCAATTTCAATGCCCGGCAGCTTGCTGATTTTCTCAATTTCCGCTACCGATTCCTCCTTACAGGCAAAACCTATTCTGTTCATTCCGCTATCAATTTTTATATGAATTTTCACGGTTTCGCCGCTCCTTGCAGCCTCATCCGAAAAATCCTTGGCTGACTCATAGCTGAATACCGCAGGTGTGATTTTGGCGTCCACTACTCTTTTTACATCCTCCCGGGCAGTGTAGCCAAGCAGAAGAATAGGGAAATCTATACCATCACTGCGCAGTTTTTCCGCTTCATCAACAAAGGCAACCCCCAGCATATCTGCGCCGTTTGCAACAAGCGTCTTTGCGCACTCTGTACCACCGTGTCCGTAAGCATCTGCCTTTACAACAGCAAGTACTTTTGTTTTTTCACCAACAAAATCCTTTATATTTTCAATATTATTCTTCAGGACGGCAAGATTTACCTCTGCCCATGTTCTTCTGGTGTAATTTTTCATTGTATTTCCTCAAAAATTAAAAATTTCATCTGCAATATCTTTGTTTATTTCAAAAGAAAGGTATTCTATTGCGGTATAGGTTTTACCGTCCCTTCCTTTAATTTCAAGTGTAACCGGCATCATATCTGCCGCTCGAATTTTCAGTTCTGCCACCGCCTTGTAGGGATTTGCAAGCCCCGTTTCCACCGTAAGAGTCAGAAATTCTTCTTCTCCTCCCGATTCCATTGCAGCAGTAGTTATTTCACCTTGATAATAAGCGGCAACAACATTTTGCAAAAACATATAATCCACATCAGTTTTAGGGAGTTGTTCCGCCCGGACAATCTGCCCAGTTAAAGCATTTTTCACACACATGCTGCCATCTGACACAACGGTTACCAGCTCTTGCGATTCTGTTCTCATTTTATCGGGAGATTTGAAATACTGAACCGCTGTATATTCATTACTATTGCTGTTTGAATAGGATGTAATCTTTACCTCTGCCATAAAAGATGTCATATTTGAAAATGTGTCATAACACCGTTTGTTGACATCCGCTGACGGCAATTTCCCGCAACCGCAGAACATACACGCACATAAAATTATGGTGACAATTACTTTTTTCATACAAAAAATCCTCCAAATTCAGGTTAACCTTATAATCCGGAGGCTGTTTTGTCAGCAGTCCTGATTTTTTATCCTATGAAATGCAACTGGCAAGCTGTTAATGATATCTGTAGGAAGCATGCTCTCACGACCCAGCTTTTCTGCGGCAATATCCCCGGCAAGCCCATGAATATATGCAGCACAAACCGCCGCATTTCCCGCTGAAATTCCTCTTGCAAGAAGTGCACCGGCAATTCCCGTAAGAACATCTCCGCTGCCTCCCGTCGCCATCCCGCTGTTACCGGTATGATTAATGTACGCCCTTCCGTCGGGCAGAGCAATAACCGTTCCGGCACCTTTAAGCACAAGCGTTATTCCATACTTTTCGGCAAATTTTCTCGCTATACCCAGGCGGTCAAGCAAAATTTCTTCCACACTAAGCCCTGTCAGTCTCGAAAATTCTCCCATGTGTGGGGTGAGAACAACCTCGCCTTTTTTCTTAGTTAATATATTTATATTCGCTGCGATGGCGTTTATTCCATCAGCATCGATTACTGCTGGAATTTCATTTTTAAACAAAAATTCAATTATTTTACATGCATCACATTCCCGTCCAAGTCCGGGTCCAATAGCAACCGCATTGGCTGTTAAAAGTTTGTTCTTATGTTCAAGTATCAGGTCAGCGTTAATATGATTGCTACACTCAAGCGACAGAGTCATCGCTTCGGTGAGTTTTTTCTCGTATATCTCATTTAAGTTTTCAGGTGTAAACAGAGTTACAAGTCCGCAACCACTTTTGAGCGACGCCTCGCAGCATAAAGTTGCCGCGCCTGTGAACCCTCTGCTTCCGGCAACAACGCACAAACGCCCCATATCTCCTTTATGCGCATCTGTTTTAGCCTCCGGAAGTGAATTGTTTACAAAATTCCCATCAGTTTCAAAAGTATCACATTCGCCATCAAAAGGAATTCCTATATCAACAGTCACAATTTCTCCGCAGTATTCTCTGCCCGGATAAACCGAGTGCCCATACTTTTTCAAGCCCAAAGCAACCGTCAAATCCGCTTTTACTGCATTTTTACAGACTGCACCCGTATCCGTGCTGATACCGCTTGGGATATCTGCAGCCACAATAAATGCACCTGCATGGTTTAGTTTTTCCGTAATGTCTGATTCTACATCTCTGGTAAGTCCCGTCCCAAAGAGTGCATCAACTATAACATCATATCCCGTAAAATCCATCAGCTGAATTATGTTTACACCAAGCTTTTTTATAATTTCAAAATTTTTCAGTGAATCAGTCTTAGACGGCATTCCCAAAGGCAGACAAACATCAGTTTTATAGCCGCTCATGCTGAGTATTCTTGCTACTGCAAGCCCGTCTCCGCCGTTGTTACCTTTGCCGCATACCGCAAGAATTTTTGAATTTTTATCAAACCTTGCGGTAATTTCATCAGCTATTCGCAAAGCAGCCTTTTCCATAACTGCAAAGCTGTCAATTCCAAGGTCAAAAACACGTCTTTCAAGCAGGCGCATCTTTTCCGCTGAAACCAATTTATCCATTATTCCTCACCTATTATAATATTTTCAGGTTTAAAGGTTTTCAGAATATCCAGCATTTTTCTCGAGGGGTTAACAAGAATTTTTGTTTTTTCCCCTTTAACTGTTGCCGAAATAAAATAAACATCAAATCTATCATCATGAGCAGACGCATCAATGGTTTTTATAAAAGTTTCATTTTTATCAAGCAGGTTGATTGGCGCCATTTTTTCAATATCTTTCACATTAAAGCTAATAAGGCGCTTTCTCTTTTTCTTTGACATTATAAGGTCAATATCAATATCTCCGTTCGTAACTGTGTATTCATATTCCTGATTCTGGTTTGTAATTCCGACTGAAATTGCCCACCACATAACAACAACCGCTGCAAAGCCTACGCCTGAAATTATGCTACCCCACACAAATGCGAGATAAAAAAGTGTCCCCGCAAACCCAAGAGTCAGTAGCGGAAATATTATTGCATATTCCCTTAATTGTTTTTTTCTTTTTAGCAGACATTCCGTAAACATGTCCATCATTTTAAATCATCTCCTACTAAAACTTAAAAGGGCAACCTGCAAGCTGCCCTTTACCCGGTAATTTATAAATTGTTGAATAAACCGAAGGCTGACAGGAAAATAAGTACCAGAAGAACGGGAGCCACAAATTTAACCATAACCTTGTAGAGACTCTCTCTGCCAAATTTTTCACCATTTTTTTTAATTTCGTCAACAACCACTTTAGGTTTAACAACCCAGCCAATGAGAACACATGTTACAAAAGCAACAATTGGCATTAATATATTATTTGTAACATAGTCCAAAATATCAAGTATCTGGGCCATTGCACCGTTAGGCAATTTATATTCAAAGTACCAGATGTTATATCCCAGACAAGTTACAAGTGCAAGAATTGCTGAAATAATCAAAACAACTGTACAGGATTTTTTTCTTTCCCAGCCAAGTTTATCCATAACAACCGATGTTATAGCCTCAAGCAAAGAGATTGAGGATGTGATTGCCGCAAAAACAACCAGAATAAAGAATGCTGCGCCTACAAAATGTCCTGCAAAGCCCATAGATGCAAATACTTTTGGGAGCGATACAAACATCAGGCTGGGCCCGGACGCTTCAAGGCCTGCATATCCCTGGAACACATAAACAACAGGAATCATAATCATTCCTGCGAGCAGTGCTACCGCGGTATCAAAAATTTCTATCTGGTTAACTGATTTTACAAGGTCTGTATCATCTCTCGTGTAAGAACCATATGTAATCATTATTCCCATTGCAAGGCTCATTGAATAGAACATCTGGCTCATTGCATCAAGTAAAACTCTGAAGAATTTACCTATAGTCATACCGCCAAAATTGGGAACAAAATAAATCTTAAGTCCATCAATTGCTGTACCGAATTCTCCTTTAATTGTAAAGGAAAAGATTGCAATACCTATAATAATTATTAGCAGCGCAGGCATCAGAATTTTGGAAATTTTTTCAATACCTTTATCAACCCCGGCATAAACAATAAGTGCCGTTGCGCCCATAAAAAGTGCACACCAGAAAATGGGCGCCCACTGGGAGGTAATGAAGCCCGTGAAATATCCATCTGCAACAGTAGCCATACCATTACCAATAAGGTAATCAGCCGTATATTTTGTTACCCAGCCACCAATTACACAATAGTAGGGAAATATAAGAAAAGGAACTACAGAAGAAATTATGCCCAGAAAACTGAACTTTTTATTAATCTCTCCGTATGCTTTAATAGGGCTGAGCTTTGTTTTACGACCAATGGCAATTTCAGTTGTCATAAGAGCAAAGCCAAATGTAAGTGCTAAAATAATATACACCAGCAGGAAGATACCTCCACCATTTCTTGCTGCAAGATAAGGGAATCTCCATAGATTACCCAAACCTACCGCCGAACCTGCTGCGGCAAGTACAAAACCAATTCCACCGGTAAAACTACCGCGTTTTTTATTTTCCATAAACCCACCTTTTCTTTTTGTTTTTACCTCAATTTCGCAAAAGCGTAATTGCAAGCTTTATTTGTTAATTATACCATACAAACTGTCTGTTTGTCAATTTTTTTGTAGCTTTTTACCAACAAAAAAAGAAAACCTGACTGTGGCAGGTTTTCTTTTTTTACTATGTATTTTTACATTGCGGGGTTTTGAAAATTTATATCCAGTCCATCACCTAATGTTACTGGAATTTTTTCACTTTTTCTTATCACATTCGCGGCACGCATTTTAACATTTGAGTCGTCAATTGCACCGAACACAGCCGTTAAATTTTCACCAGCTGTAACATTCTGAACTATGAGATTTTCTGCCTTTGCGCCCTTGAAATACATTCCGCAAATGTGTCGTTCATGGTCCACAGGGAAGGTTTGACCGTTCCAGTTACCTTCTTTTCTGTTGTCGTCCGTTTCTTTCGCAACGACTCCAGAAGGATACATAATGTCTTTAACTGTGACATCTTTATATTCGCCTTCGCCGAAATACACTGCCGCGCCGCCATTACCATACATCTTTACATTCTCGATAACGCTGTCGCTGAGTGTGCACGCCGCACGGACTCCCATTCTTCCTCTGGAAGAAACATTTTTAACAGTAATGTTATAGGTATCACCAAGCTTTGCTTTCATGCTTTCCTCTTTGCAATAAGTATTTTCGCCTATGCGGACAGTAGCACCCGTTCTAACCCACTTTTTTCTTTCGTCGTGGTGTTTCCACAGCTTTTCTTTTGCAGGTTCTCTTTCAATATCCTCTATAATACCATCAAGCAGGATATTGTAAACCTTTTTGCCGTAATGATTAAGAAGTCTTACCAACGAATAGTTAGTTCTTGCAATAACATTTCTTATAATTACACTGTTAATAGAAGTATCAAATTCCGGGTCCATACTGTCGTCGTAAATACTTCTCAGGCAAGTGAGCGCAACAACATCATCGCCCGTTACACCTGTGATATTTTCAATAATAAAATCGCTGCAGCCTGTGCGCAGGTCAATGCCATCCTGGTTGCGGAAAGTACAAGGTGCGTAGAAATCTATATTTGAAACTCTGCCGTGGGTGCAGTAATGGAATACAAACGCCCAGTAGCGCTGATTTTTCACTCTTACATTATCTATGCTTATTCTTTCGCAATTGATAAAATTAAACATACTGTTCTGTGTAATATGGGGCAGACCGTTTTTGTTATGATTTTCTTCTGTCAGTTTGCTTACGCAGTTGCCACCGTCAAGCAAAACACCACCCACACCATAGATGTGAATATCTTTCTGTGTTCCGGCTTTTGTATATGCCTCCGGTGTTCCGAAATTGGAGTTTGTGAATAGGTTGGTATAAACTCCATCAGCCTGAACAATATGACAACCCTCAAGACATACGGATGAACCAGAGTGAAGCCGGATTGCTTTTGTAATTGTCCAAAGCGATTCTCCCGTTCTTTCGTTAAATGCAGGAACAACCGCAATTCCGCGAATTCTTGTTGCTTCATCAACGGCCGCCTGAATCATTGCACTGTCATTTTCAAGATGTTTATATTTGTTTGCTGATACATAACTCATAACCTTTCCCTCCAAAAAAAACATCGCTAAACAGAACTGCAAAAATGCAATTCTATTTAGCGATAAAACACTTAATTAAGCATTAGGATAAACGCTTACCTGTTTTTTGTCTCTGCCGAGACGCTCAAATTTAACTTTGCCCGTTACCAGAGCGAACAATGTGTCGTCACTACCCTTGCCAACATTTGTGCCGGGGTGAATTTTTGTTCCTCTCTGTCTAACAAGAATGTTACCTGCCAGTACTGTCTGACCGTCAGCTCTTTTTACACCAAGTCTTTTGGATTCGCTGTCACGACCGTTCTTTGTACTACCAACACCCTTTTTGTGAGCAAAAAACTGTAAATTTAAATTTAACATTTTTTTACCTCCGTTTTTAAAGTTAAGAAATCTTCGTACTGTTTGCTTACCGATTGCACAATCTTAAAAAAGCCGTCCATCATAGGTTTTATGATTTCCTTTTCTTTTTCAGACAAATCTTTAGGCAATCTACAGGCTATTTCGGCATCACCGAGAACCTTAAATGAAGCTTTTTCTTCACCGATTACCTGTGCAATCTGAAGTTCAAGCATCTGGATGCTTGCGGAAACCGCCGCACAGACAATATCACTACCCTCTTCGGAATAACCGGAGTGTCCGTAAACCGAAAATCCTGTGATATTACCATCATCCAATGCAAATTTTACGGTTGTCATAGCTTAGTTTTCTTCTGCTACTGCTTCAGCTTCAGCCTTGGGAGCTCTGGGCTTAGCAGTTTTGATAGCCTTGATTTCAATTTTGTCAAGGGGCTGTCTGTGTCCCTGGCGTTTGTGATAACCTTTTTTAGGTTTGTATTTGAAAATTCTTACTTTGTTGCCTTTAACGCTTTCAAGTACAGTAGCTTCAACAGAAACACCTTTTACTGTAGGAGCACCGATTTTTGTGTTTTCACCGTCAACAACTGCAAGAACATCAAATTTAACCTTTTTTCCAGCTTCAACACCAAGTTTTTCAACGAGAATTACATCGCCTTTTTCAACTTTGTACTGTTTACCGCCGGTTTCGATTACTGCGTACATATCTTTTTCCTCCATCCTTCCTTACTCGCCGGACTGCCGGGTACCGAAAATCGGATTTATAACCCGTCCCGTGCGGCTAATACAGTATTGTATCATAAAAATCATTCTGTGTCAATAGTAAAACGCTTTATTTTATGTATTTTTCAGAAATTTTCCCCACAAGCATTATAAGCGCAAGTGGTGGAAGCGCTAGACCAAGGAACAACGATAGTGCTCCCTACTCATTTTTAACTAGTTTTGGGTAAACTGTTTTTGCAATAAATACATTGCACGCTCCAACAACAACTAAAATAGTGTTAAGGAGAGTCAATGCCGTACCTGCATAATAAAGCGCTCTTGCTCTGTGTTTTGGCGAAAGCTGAGTGGAGAATATTTTAAACATCCCCGGCCATACCGCTGCCTGAATTATTTCGTTGAAAACCCATGCGCCCATCATAACATAATAGTTCTAATTGATGAAAATCACAGCATTTGCAATCGCCGCTCCGGCAAAGCCAATGAAAATCAGTTTATAGGGCGAATACTTATCTGCCAGAATGCCGCTGTAATGGCTCCCGTCTGAGATTTTGTAAATAGTCCTTCGGCTACAATGGAGGCTATTGCCGCATTGTAACACATTTTTGTCATATAAATTACCGCATATAATACCCATGCAAAAATGAAAAGAAAAATGCTTTTCTTCTCATTTTCAAGGTATTTTACTTTAATTGCCTTCAAAAATTTATGCCCTTTTTATGCGGAAGGTTTTTATTTCATAAGGCTTCATCGTAACTTCAAAAGTATTTCCGTCAGCTTTAATCTGTGCAAATTCTTCAGCTTCAACAAAATCCGATTCACTAACTGATTTTATGTCAAAACCCGTTTCAATTTTTACATTTGTCCTTCTGCCACAGGCTTCGTATGCTCTCACAATGATATCCTCACCATCCTGAGCTTCTTTAACTGCAGAAATTATAACATTTTCTACGCTTGAGGAAATAAAGCTGTAGTTTGCCGGCAGATTTCCTTTTCCCTCAGATTTTGCCGCTATAAGCGGACAGTTAAGTGCAAACGCCTCTTTTACAACGCCGCCCTCCTGCCAGCTTCCACTGTGTGCCATAAGGGAATATGTGAACTCGTGCTTACCTATATCAGCATTTTCATTGGGATATGTGCCACATTTTAAAAGTGTAAGCCCCATTACACCGTCGTGAATGTCACAGCCATACTTACAGTCATTAAGCAGTGCAACCCCGTAGCCATTTTCTGAATAATCCATCCATTTATGAGCACAAACCTCAAATTTTGCTGCTTCCCAGGAGGTATTCATGTGGGTGGGGCGTTCCACCGCACCATACTGAATTTCAAATGTTGCTTTTCCGGCATCAATATCGACAGGAAAAAGACTGCGGAGTATGATATGATGTTCATTCCAGTCAATATCATTTTTTATGTCAATTCTGGGGGTATTGCCGTAAACAGTAATGGACTGGCAAATGGTGGAATTCATAAACTTCTTTGTGATTTTCAATGAATTTCCGCATATTTCGGTTGAAACTACATCGCCAACCTCCCATTTCTGCTCAGGATAATATGCGCACATCTCCCAGTTATCAAATTTAAACGGGTGATCGTCGTAAGCATAGATAACATTGCCACGCTCGCCCGGCTTTAACATCTCTCTGGAATTTTTCTTGTCAAAAATTCTCGAAAATGCACCTTTTTCATCAATTTCAAGAATATAATAGTCATTTTCTATGCGATTTTCACTTATGCTGATGTCCTCTGCCAACAGATTATCTTTTACCACCTTGTAGCCGTAGGCCGGAATATTTTCCGCAAAAATGCGTTTTCCGTCAAATTCAACCTCCTCACTTCTTTCAAAGCTTGTGGGGTTGTAAACAAGCACACCTTTTTCACAAACATTTTCAGCAATGTTAGAAATTGCGTCCCTGGAAAGATTTGTGTTTTCGGAAATTACCTGAGCATAATCTCTGTCCGAATCTTCATAAACCTCTTTAATTGATGAGCCAGGGATTATATCATGGAACTGATTTAACAGCACCTTTTCCCACGAATTATAAAGACTTTCTTTAGGGTATTTTCCGCCTGTCAGTTCTTTATTTATCAGCGACACGGTTTCTGTGTGTGCAAGCAGATGTTCACACATTCTGTTGAATTTTTTATTTTTCGCCATGCTTGTATATGTACCGCGGTGCATTTCAAGATAAAGTTCGCCAACCCATTTAGGTAGTTTTTTCCCTTTTACATTTTCTTTTATTCTGGCAATGCAGTCTGCCGCCTTTGTCAGCCTTGATGTGGGGCTTCCAGGAATGGATTTGGCTGTTCTGCGTTGGAATTCAAGCATTTCTTCGTTGGCACCACCGCCACCATCACCATAGCCGTAACTTGTTAAAATCTCATTATTTATATCTTTCTGATGATATTTTCTCCAGGAATATTCAAGGGTAAGTGGCTGAATGGATGCACTATAGGTTGAAAACCTTTCTACCTTTTCAAGACTTACATTGGGGTGTGCACCGATTATGAACTGAGTAAAAATCTCAGTGCCGTCAATTCCCTGCCAATTAAATGTGTCATATGGAATTGTATTATATTCATTCCAGCTGATTTTGGATGTGACAAATGTGTCAATACCCGATTTTTTAAGAATCTGAGGAAGTGCCGCGCTATAACCAAAAACATCAGGCAGCCACAAAATTTTCGATTCCTTGCCAAATTCTTCTTTTATAAATCTTTTGCCATGAAGAATCTGTCGGATGAGACTCTCGCCGCTTGAAAGATTACAATCCGCCTCAAGCCACATTGCGCCCTCAACTTCCCATCTGCCCTCTTTTACCTTTTCCTTAATTTTTTCATAAAGTTCGGGTTCTTCTTCTTTTACAAACTTATAAAGCTGAGGCTGACTTGATGTGAAAATATATTCGGGATATCTGTCCATCAAATCTATTACAGACGCAAAGCTGCGGACAGCTTTCTGCCGTGTCTGCTCTAAATTCCACAGCCACGCCACATCTATATGAGTGCTTCCAACACAACCAACTATTGGACCGCCTTCGCGATAACCGCAATATTTACCGTAAAATTCTTTTTCCATATACTCGTTTGCCGCTTGGCAGGAATTAAGATAGTCCTCCGAGCCGGGCAAACGCAAATCTATCATGTTAAGGGTTGCTGTGAGATAGTTTTCTATTTTTATTCTGTAGTCGTTATCCTCAGGATGCATTTTTGCCGCAACAAGCGCAGCCCTCAGGTTAAAGTAGAGGCTTTGCAGATTATGATTGTGCATGCAGAGCACAGGCTTTATCTCGGTTTTATTCTGTTGCATACCAGAATATGCGCGCATTTCAATCACATATTTATCCCCTGCTTTTGCCTTCTGCGAAAGATAAATAAGTCTGTGGTTTGAATCTATTCCACATTTTATATGCCCGTTCACATAAGCAGCCATCTGAGTCTCACTTCTCGCCCAGCTGTCCCTTGCGGTTTCTTTGAATTCAACAACAGCAGTTTTGCCGTCAAGTTCTTCAGGGATTGTTACCTCAAATTTAAACCATCCCCATATATCATAACCGCCCCACGCCGAGCCATCGTATTTCTCCCAATTCTCTGTTTTTTCCTTGCCGTGAGATACAAAAATTTCTTCAACCGCTTTCTGTTTGGAATTGATTGTATCTGCGATAGCATTGATGTATTCCTGAGTTCTTTCAATAATAAAATTCTGCATAAATTTACTCTCCTATAAAAATGTGGTATAACCCTAATTAGGATTATACCACATATAAAAAGCATGTCAATACAAAATTTGTTAGAAAAGCAAAATTATTCAAAAATTTTAATAAGGTCATTACCCTTTCTGAACTTAGGCAAAATTATATTAAGTTCATACTCAAGCTGACGGAGTTTCCAACGGAGTGCGTCCTCGTCGGCAGTGTATTCCATACTTGGTTCCCAACCAAATCGCGAATCCTGCTGTGCTATTGGAATTGTTTCCTTAACATTTATTTTCCCTCAAGCCGGAATGGATATGCAGGTCCGATTCTGTATCCGCCATACTGGTCCTCGTTTGTAGGACAGTAGTGGGTGATTGCTTTGTCAAAACAGTCGGTTGCCTTTTTAACTTCTGCCGTTTTCAACATCCATTCCTTTGGATGCCTGAGCAAACCAGTCATCTGCTTCGATTGTATTTGTCTGGGGACCGCCAACGGCATAGCTAGAGCATCCGTACCATACTGTAGGCAGACTTTATGCAATCGGCTATCTCAAAGGCTTACTTGAAATGTTAGGATAAAAAATACGCAACCTTTAGCGGTTGCGTATTTTTTATATTAGCTTGTTTCTTAAAAAAGCCCTGTTATTTTACCATTACTGTCTATGTCAATACTATTTGCCGCCGGAGTTTTGGGAAGCCCGGGCATTGTCATTATTGTTCCTGTGAGAACAACCACAAACCCTGCACCTGCAGAAACTCTTGCTTCTGTTACGGTAACCTCAAAACCTTCCGGTCTGCCGAGTGCTGTAGCATCATCGGACAGCGAATACTGGTTTTTCGCCATGCAAACCGGCAGATTACCATATCCCAGCGCTTCAATTCTCGCAATTTGCTGAGATGCAGCCGCAGTATAGTTTACACCTTTTCCGCCATAAACCTTTGTTACAACTGCATTGATTTTATCCTTAATGGGCAGTTCAAGCTCGTAGAAAGGTTTATAGGGAACAGTTTCTTTATCTGTAACCTCAACAATTTTCTTTGCAAGCTCCGTTGCGCCATCGCCACCTTTTGCAAAACCTTCACATTTAACACAGCTTACGCCGTAGCTTGCACAGAATTCTTCAACCGCTTTAGCTTCATCATCTGTATCTGTAGCAAAGGAATTTAATGTAACAATAGGCTCTATACCGCAGGATTTAATGTTTTCGATATGTTTACCAAGGTTAGGCAGACCTTTCTTAAGTGCTTCAACATTCTCCTGTGAAAGGTCCTCTTTTTTGACTCCACCATTATATTTAAGTGCACGAATTGTAGCAACAATTACTATTGCCGCAGGATTAAGTCCCGCTTTACGGCATTTGATGTCCAGGAATTTTTCTCCGCCTAAGTCGGCACCGAAGCCTGCTTCTGTTATGCAGTAATCTGCAAGTTTGAGTGCAAGTTTTGTTGCCGTCACGCTGTTACATCCGTGTGCAATATTTGCAAAAGGACCACCGTGCATAAGGCATGGTGTGTTTTCAAGAGTCTGTACAAGGTTTGGTTTTATGGCATCCTTTAAAAGCACAGCCATTGAGCCTACTGCTTTAAGGTCCGCCGCTGTAACCGGTTTGTTGTCGTATGTATATGCGACAATTATTTTACCAAGTCTTTCTTTTAAATCTTCAATACCCTCAGCGAGGCATACAATAGCCATTATTTCTGATGCAACCGTAATCTGAAATCCGTCCTGGCGGGTAACGCCGTCAACCTCTCTGCCCATCCCGCAGACAATGTTGCGAAGCGCTCTTTCGTTCATGTCCATAACGCGTTTCCAGACAATTCTCTTTGGGTCGATACCCAGCTCGTTGCCCTGATAAATGTGGTTATCCAGAAGTGCAGATAAAAGATTATTTGCTGCTGTCATAGCATGAATGTCGCCCGTAAAATGAAGATTTATGTCCTCCATGGGCACAACCTGAGCATAACCGCCACCTGCAGCTCCACCCTTTACACCAAATACAGGACCGAGCGAAGGTTCTCTGAGCGCAATAATAGCATTTTTACCTATTTTCGCAAAAGCCTGGCCTATTCCAACTGTCGTAGTGGTTTTTCCTTCACCGGCCGGTGTGGGATTTATCGCTGTTACAAGTATCAGTTTACCATCCTTATTTGCTTTTGATTTTTCAATAGCATCCCAGCTGATTTTCGCTTTGTATTTTCCGTAAAGCTCCAAATTGTCAGCCGTAATTCCAATTTTTTCAGCAACCTCTGTTATGGGTAGCATGCTACAGCTTTCAGCAATTTCAATATCTGTTTTCATAAAAAGTCAACTCTCCTTCAGGTTACATAAATTTTATGGTTTTGCACATTTTCCACAAGGTTATCCACAGCAAACAAGCGTTTTTGTGTGTATTTTCGCGAGTTATCCACAGGGTTAGTGCATAAATCTACTGTTTTTTCAACATGTTATGCGTTTACATAATGATTTTATCACCAAGCTCAAGCGAGGGGTATGCATTGAGTCTGCCCGTTGCGAGGTTTTTATTTTTATATTCATAATACCCTGCACAACATATCATTGCAGCATTGTCAGTACAAAGCACCGGTGGCGGATATAAAACTGAAATACCATCCTTGCTTGCAAGCATTTGAAGCTTGTCTCTTAAATATCCGTTGGATGCCACGCCCCCTGCCAGGCATATTTTTTTCACATTTTTCAGTTTGGCGGCATAAATGGTATTTTCCGCCAGAACATCAGTCACCGCCTCCTGAAAAGAAGCCGCAACATCATTTATATTAACTTTTTCATTTTTTTGCTCAGCGTGGTGTATATAGTTCATAACTGCCGTTTTTACACCGCTGAAGCTGAAATCCATCTTATTTTCAAACCGAACTCTGGGAAAAGATATTGCATCTTTATTTCCCTCTTTTGCCGCTTTTTCAACAAGCGGTCCACCAGGGTAACCAAGCCCGATTACTCTTGCAATCTTGTCAAACGCCTCTCCCGCTGCATCATCGCGCGTTCTGCCCATTATCTCGAACTTTCCGTAATCGGTGACATGCACAATATGGCTGTGTCCGCCCGATGCCACAAGACATACAAAGGGCGGCTCAAGCTCCGAGTTTGCTATGTAGTTGGCGCAGATGTGCCCTTCAATATGGTGAACGGGTACAAGCGGTACTCCAAGCGAAAGTGCAAGTGCTTTTGCGTAAGACACCCCAACCAGAAGCGCACCGACAAGTCCCGGACCTGCCGTAACCGCAACTGCATCAATATCTTTCATGGTAAGCCCGCTGTCATCCAGCGCTTTTCCCACCACCGCCGAAATGTTTTTCAAGTGGTGCCGGGATGCAATTTCAGGTACAACTCCGCCATATTCTTTATGAATATCTATCTGCGTAGATATAATATTTGAGAGGATTTTCCTGCCACCACGGCTGACTGCTGCTGCAGTTTCGTCGCACGAGCTTTCAATCCCTAATATAATCGGTTCCATATTATCACTTTCCTACACAAAAATCCTTGAAAATTCTGTCAACTATCTCTTCAGACACGCTCATTCCGGTAATTTCGCCCAGCGCCTCTGCCGCACCACTTAAATTCACCGCCATAAAATCTGCCGGAACTCCCATACGATAGTCGTTATATGCAGTTTCTATAAGTTTATATGCTTTTTTTGCCGCCGCAATGTGACGCACATTAGAAATCACAGCGCTTTCGCCACCTGCAATTTCCTGAAAATCAAACATGTCTGAAATTGTTTTCTTTAGAGTTTCTATTCCTTCACCCGTTTTTGCAGAAATATATACCTTTTTAAAATCCTTTAAAAGTTCTTCATATTCATTTTCCGCCGACTGGTCTTTAATATCTGTTTTATTGAAAATAACAACTGTTTTTTTATCCTTTACGAGGTCAAGCACCTGCCTGTCCTCATCATTTATTTTCCTGCTCAGGTCGATAACAAAAAGTATCAGGTCAGCAGCATTTACCGCTTTCCCCGCAATCCCTACTCCGATTTTCTCCACCTCGTTATCCGTCTGACGAATTCCGGCGGTGTCAATAAGTTTTATAAGCGCGTGACCAAGCGTGATATATTCTTCAATACTGTCTCTCGTTGTGCCGGGAATATTTGTAACAATAGCTCTTTCTCTCCCCACAAGCATATTAAGAAGCGAAGACTTTCCTGTATTTGGTGTTCCTGCAATAACAGTTTTTATACCATCGCGGGCAAGCTCTCCGGATTTAGAACTTTCAATAAGCTTTTTCAGCCTGTCCAGGCAAAGAGTGATTTTTTGTTCTATCACCTCATCCGAAATACCCGACACCCCCTCCTCAGGGAAATCCGCTTCCGCACTGAGCATAGCTGTCAGATAAACCACCTCATCACGAATTCGGTTGATTTCTGCAGAAAGTCTGCCCTCAAGCTGGTTTACGCCAACAGAAAGAGCTATTTCACTCTCCGAATTTATTATATCAAGCACCGCTTCTGCCTGAGATAAATCCATTCTGCCGTTCAAAAAAGCTCTTTTCGTAAACTCTCCGGCAGTTGCATATCTTGCGCCCCTTTCCGTCAAAAGAAGAAGAATTTCTTTGACGGGAGTCATGCTACCGTGACAGCTTATCTCAACAACATTTTCGCCCGTATATGAATGGGGTGCAAGCATAACCGTCACCACGGCATGGTCAATAATGCCGCCGTCAGGTCTTTTTAGTTTCACAAAATGCGCAGTATGGGATTTTGCTGCAAGAATTTCCTGTCCGCAAACGGATGCAGAAATTTTCACCGCGTCCTCTCCGCTTACACGGATTACCGCTATGCCGCCCCTGCCGGGGACTGTCGCAAGTGCCGCTATTGTATCTTTTATCATTTTATTATCCTTTTACTCCACAGTAATATACTGTTTCATTTTTTCAAAAGTCTTTTCGCCAATGCCTGGAACATTCATAATTTCTTCTATTGTCATAAAACCGCCGTATGAATTTCGGTAATTCACAATTTTCTCCGCCGTGGACTGACCGACTCCAGGAAGTCTCATAAGCTCAGATGCCGCTGCGGCATTAATATTTATCGTCCCTGCAGTTATTTTCTCCGGAGCAGTCACACTTTGTTGTGCCTCAGCACTTCCCGCTTTATACATATTCTGACTTGTTGCAGCAATCATTGGAGCAACCGTCTTTTCGCTGCCAACGGCAGGAATATCAATGGTTGTGCCGTCCGTTAAAATAGCTGCAAGATTAAGCTTTTCAACATCGGCATTTTCCGTCACACCGCCCGCAAGCTCCATAAGCTCACACAAACGGACATCTGCTCCGATTTTATAAAGTCCGGGAGATGCAATCTCTCCCCTTATGTAAACCTTTATATCCGGCATAATAACCATTGCTTTAGTATCGCGTTCTGCATTGCAGCAGCTCATTGTAAATATAACAACAACCGCTGCAACCAGTGCACCTACTCCCGGCAAAAACAGACTTTTAAGAAAAGATTTCTTTTCATCCATTATTTTACAACAATATTAACAAGTTTACCGGGAACACAAATAACTTTTACAATTGTTTTTCCGCCTGCAATTTCTTCCAGCTTACCCGAAGCTTTTACTGCTTCTTCCATTGCCGCTCTGTCAAGACCTGACGGAATATTCATTTTTTCTGCAATTTTACCATTAACCTGCAGAACAATTTCAATCTCTTCATCAACAGTTTTTGCCTCGTCATATTCGGGCCATGGTCTGTATGCAAGTTCACCTTCAAAACCTGCCATAGCCCACATTTCTTCTGTTATATGAGGTGCAACAGGGTTTAAAAGTTGCAGGAATGTTTTAAGTTCCCCTTTTGTGATTTTACCAAGCTTATTGAAATCGTTAACGAGCGCCATAAGTGTCGCAATGGCTGTATTAAACTTCATTCTTTCAATATCCTCGCCAACTTTTTTAACCGCTTTATGCATAGCAGATTCCATTTCAGGTGAATAATTCATATCATCTTTCAGCATAAACTGTAGTGCCCAAACTCTCTCAAGGAATCTGTAGCAGCCTTTTACTCCCTGCATTGACCACGGTGTTGCCTGGTCAAACGCACCGATAAACATTTCATATGTTCTGAATGTATCTGCACCATATTCATCAACAATCTCGTCCGGATTTATAACATTTCCTCTTGATTTGGACATTTTTTCTCCGTTTTCACCGAGAATCATACCGTGCGATGTTCTCTTTGCATAAGGCTCACTTGTGGAAACCACGCCGATATCATAGAGGAATTTATGCCAGAATCTGGAGTATAAGAGGTGAAGAGTTGTATGTTCCATACCACCATTATACCAGTCAACCGGCATCCAGTAGTCTATATTTTCTTTGGAAGCAAAAGCCTCACTGTTATGTGCATCTGTATATCTGAGGAAATACCAGGATGAACCTGCCCACTGAGGCATTGTGTCAGTTTCTCTTGTAGCAGGACCGCCGCAGTGAGGACAAGTTGTTTTTACCCAGTCTTCCATTTTAGCAAGCGGAGATTCGCCATTTTCGCCCGGTTCAAAATTTTCTGTGTCGGGCAATGTGAGAGGCAGATTTTCTTCTCCGATTGATACCCAACCACACTTATCACACCAAACAAGCGGAATGGGTTCGCCCCAGTATCTCTGACGGGAGAACACCCAATCACGCAGTTTAAAATTGATTTTTCTATTACCAAGACCTTTTTCCTCAAGCCAGTCTATCATTGCAGGTATAGCTTCTTTAACATTTTTACCTGTGAGGAATCCTGAGTTAACCATTGTTCCGTTTGCAACATCGGTGAAAGCTTCTTCCTGAACATTTTCGCCACCACCAACAACCTCAATGATTGGCAGACCAAATTTTTTTGCAAATTCGTGGTCACGGGTGTCATGTGCGGGAACCGCCATGATAGCACCTGTACCGTAAGTAGTAAGTACATAATCGGAAATCCATACCGGTATTTTCGTGCCGTTTACAGGATTGACGGCTTTTATTCCTTTAAGTTCAACACCTGTTTTATCTTTTGCAAGTTCAGTTCTTTCAAATTCTGTTTTCTTTGCCGCTTCGTTTACATAATTTAAGACTTCGTTATAATTTTCTATTGAATCTTTTAATTTTTCTAGCAGCATATGTTCAGGCGAAAGAACCACATATGTTGCACCAAAGAGTGTATCGGGGCGTGTGGTATAAACGAGGATTGTATCTTCTTTTCCGTCTATGCCGAAAGTTACTTCTGCACCTTCTGAGCGTCCAATCCAGTTTTTCTGCTGAGTTTTAATTTTTTCTAGGAAATCGGTATCATCAACATCACTTGAAAGTCTGTCGGCATATTCTGTGATTTTCAGCATCCACTGGGATTTTTTCTTCTGAACAACCTCGCTGCCGCAGCGTTCACAAACGCCGCCCACAACTTCTTCGTTTGCAAGGCCAACCTTACAACCTGTACACCAGTTGATAGGCATTTCCTGCTTATATGCAAGACCTTTTTCAAAAAGTTTTAAGAAAATCCACTGAGTCCATTTATAATATTCCGGGTCTGTGGTATTGATTTCGCGGGTCCAGTCAAAGGAGAATCCAAGGCTCTGGAGTTGGCGTTTAAAGTTTGCTACATTGTTTTCTGTAACCTTTGCCGGATGAATTTTATTTTTTATAGCAAAGTTTTCTGTAGGCAGACCAAACGCATCCCATCCCATAGGATAAAGTACATTGTAGCCGTCCATTCTGCGTTTTCTTGCTAATATATCCATAGCTGTGTAGCTTCTTGGATGACCAACATGAAGTCCCTGTCCTGACGGATATGGGAATTCTACCAGTGCAAAAAACTTCTCCTTGGTTTTGTCATTCGATGCAGCAAAGGTATTCTCCGCATACCATTTGTCCTGCCATTTTTTCTCAATTCTTTTATAATCGTAACTCATAATCCTTATTCCTCCAAAAATGATAAATCTATTTCAGGGGCATCTGCCCAAAGTCGTTCAAGCCCGTAAAAATCAAGACCTTCTTTATTAAATATATGGATAACCACATTGCCGTAATCCATGAGTAACCAGTTTGCGGCATTGTACCCCTCATTTCTACATTTTATATCATACGCCTCTGCAATCTTAAGCTCTGTTTCATCACAAAGTGCTTTAATATGTGGAGTAGATGTGCCACAACATATTACAAAATAATCACATATGCTGGTAAGCTCTTTTATTTCAAGCACTTTAAGCTCCGAAGCTTTTTTTGCATTTAAAATTTCAGCCGCTTTAAGTGCAAGTTCTTTTGATGTTATTTGTGTCAATTTTTTCACCTCTTTATCTGCTCATTGCGCCTGACCCCGAATTCTCGCCCGAAGGCCGGGGAACACCCTCATCCCGCCTTGCTGCAGTTGAACTACTGCTGTCTCTCGGCGGCGACGGCTTATCGTTCTCTTCACTCCTTGCTGCCGAAGAAGATTGAGGCGGCCTGTTCTCATTACTGTTTGTTTCCGGTTGCTGTGGCTCAGCCTGCACCGGCTGAACGACAATTTTTTTCATTTTTGCCATTGTTGCCTGGGTAGCATAGAAATAATTTTGCGCAATTTCTCTTGCTCCGTCATAGTCCACCACAAAATATGAGCCGCCCGGCAAATTTGCTGCCTCGCCCGGAGTATTCACAAACTCAACTGCATCATTTTCTGCTGTTAAAACAGCCGTGCAGTAATTATATATTTCATCAAATGTCAAATCTGTTTTTAAGTTTTCCTGAGCAATTTTTATAAGATCATCAATATTGGAGAGACTTTCCAAACTTATCATTTGTTTTACAGTTGCCATGATAAATTCACGCTGAGCTTCCATACGCTGCAGGTCACCTCTCGGATAACCCGAGCCGTCGTTATTCTGCCTGAATCTGACAAACTGCTCTGCCTTTTTCCCGTTAAGCACCTGATTGCCTTTTAAAATATAAATATGGAAATCCTGGTAAGGGTCGTCATATATCATATTAATGGGAACATTCATCTCAACGCCGCCAATTGCATCTATCATCAGCCTGAAGGCATCAAGGTTAACCTCAACATACTTATGGATTTGTATGCCATACGCCATCTGAACCTCCCTTTTAAGCTGGTCAAGCCCAGAATAATATGCAGAATTGAGCTTTTTATCTCTACGCCCGTTGTTATGAACATATGTGTCTCTCGGAAGCTGCATAATATATGCCTTGTCCTGATTAATATCATAGGTTGCTACCATCATGGTATCTGTACGATAACCATCCTTATCAACGCCTACAAGCAATACATTGGTATAAGCAAGGGGTTCTCCTGCATTTATTACCGGGGACATAATCTGTGTCATACCACGCGCAACCCCATGTTCCATCAGCACAGGCATAATCCCCACAGTAAGGGTTATAATGCAGGCAATTATCATAAAAATGCTGCTCATCAATACCGGTGGCCAAAGTCTGCCACCTGTTGTTTTTTGACGAACAATTTCCTGCTTCTGCTTATTTTCTTTTGGAGTTACCTCAATCATTGGTACTACCGTGGTAGCGTCCAAATCATCTTTATCTTCAGTTGTTGTAGCAGGAATTACAACAGTCGCTTCTGTATCTACAGGTTTTCCTTCCTTTAATACCCTTGGAACAACCATTGTTGCCTGAACATCAGCAACTTTTTCCTCTTTCTCTTCAGACACAGTTTGAACAACAATTGTGTCATCCGGCTTTATTTCAGGTTGAGGCTCTATCTCCGCCACCTGCTCACTCTCTTTTTTATATTCTTCCTGTTGCGAAGTTGTTTGAGGAATTATTTCTTCCTCCGACTTGTCTGAAATTATCAGCATTTCCGGCATGCTGTCCGCTTCCCGAAGGCTTTTTGCTATTGAATCAAGAATACTTTCGGACGGACCGCCGGAATTTAAATGCCACGGGTCATAAATTCCTCCCGCAGGCTCCTTTTTAGCACTCCCAACTGCCGGAACTTCCATGGTTCTCTGCCAGTCCTCAGAGTTATAAATTTCTTTGTCTTCTTTCATTTTATCTCCGTTCTGCCGCAGATGTAGCGGCTTTGGTCCGCAGAATTTCATTTCTGAGTTCTACCGAACCCGGGTGAATAATAAGATTTCTGTCAATAATTGATTTTAGCGATTTGTTGACCGCAATCAAAATTGCCCCGTCCAAATCCCTTTTTGCAATTTCTCTGGTGTCCTTTGCCCAGTCAAACTCACTGTCACGGTTCACCTCTATACAATCGGTAAGAAAAATTATCTTTTCAAGCAGAGACATTTTTTCTTTGCCTATTGTATGATAAAAAACCGCACTTGCAATTTCATCGTCCAAGCCAAGTGTCTCACTGACATATACAGCTCCGGCAGGTCCGTGCCAGAGTGCCTTGTTATTAAAAACGATTTCATCCGGCTCTTTGCTTTGGTATGCCTTTTTCATCAGGCGCAGCTGCTCATCTTTAGGAAGCTGTTTTGCAGCATCATGCACAAGTCCTGCTACCGCAGCTTTTTCGGTATCAACGCCATAAATACCGGCAAGAAGAGCCGAAAGCTCCATAACCCCAAGGCTGTGTCTGAATCGTTCCTCATTCATCAGCCCGGATATATGATTTTTAAGACTTTCCATGTCAAACATCAGTTTCACCTGTATAGATTTTTTTCTTTTATATATTCAGCCGTTTCAGGCTCCAACATATCTGTCGGCATTTGTCCCGACAATATCATATTCCTTACTTCGGTTGAGGAAACATCAAAATAATCGCAGTTTAAAAATATTATTTGTGCGCCAAATTTTTCTCGCATAAAATGGGCTTTTTCATCTGCTATTCCGCTGCGTCTTGCTACAACCACTTTGCATTTTTCAAAAATTCTCTCGGGCTGATACCATTTGTCCATATAATCAAGGCTGTCGCCCCCGACTATAAGATAAAACTCATCCTCAGGATATTCCGAGGTAAAATACTCAAGTAAATCAGCAGTGTAACAATTACCCTTTTTTTCAGCCTCGTAGCAGGAAAGTTCAAAGCCAAACCTTTCACACAAGGCGTGGCACATATTAACCCTGTCGGAAGGGTTTGCCGATATATTTGGTTTATGAGGCGCTTGCCCGGTAGGAACCATTATAACTCTATCAAGATTAAGTTCCTTTTTAGCAGCAAGCATTATTTTAATATGTCCTTTATGCGGAGGGTCAAAGCTTCCGCCAAAAATCCCCGTCCTCATCAGTAAACAAAATCAAATTCGATGTCATACATTCTGACAGTATCATTTTCCTGAATACCTTTTTCTTCAAGAGCCGCAATTATCCCCTTGCGTTTGAGCGCTGTCTGGAAATGCTGAACCGATTCGTTATCATCAAAGTTTGTGGAGTCTATGAGATATTCAATATATCCGCCCTCCACAACATATACACCATTTTCCACAGTAACTGTAAAGTCATCCGTTTTATTATCCACCTCAGGAACAACTTCTATCACATCATAAAGCGGTTCTTTGGGAATATTTTCAAGCTCGCGGTAAACATATTTCATAAGGTCTGCAACGCCGCTGCCGGTAGCTGCAGAAATTTCAAACACCGGATAACCGCGCTTTTTCATTTCAGCTATAAACTCATCCTTAATCTCGCCATTCATTCCAAGGTCAGTTTTGTTAGCAACAACAATCTGCTTTCTCTCTGCAAGCTTTTCGCTGTGTTTTTTCAGCTCTGTATTTATAGTGTCAAAATCCTCTATGGGGTTTCTGCCCTCAATTGAGCAGGCGTCCACCACATGAATAAGAAGTCTTGTTCTTTCAACATGGCGGAGAAACGCATGCCCGAGGCCTACACCCTCGCTCGCCCCCTCGATAAGTCCAGGGATATCCGCTATTACAAAGCTTGCGCCCTCACCAATTTTAACAACGCCAAGGTTTGGAACAAGCGTAGTAAAATGATAATCTGCAATTTTGGGCTGAGCATCGCTAACTTTGGATAAAAGTGTTGATTTACCCACATTAGGAAATCCTAAAAGACCTACATCCGCAAGAAGCTTAAGCTCTAAAACAACCTCAAGTTCCTGCCCTTTAAGCCCGGGTTTTGCAAATTTGGGAACCTGACGAGTAGGAGTTGCAAAATGAACATTGCCAAAACCGCCACTACCACCTTTTGCAGCAACAAATTCTTCTCCGTCATAGGTTAGGTCAGCAATAACGCCTCCCGTTGCTGCATTTTTTATAACAGTGCCGCACGGTACCTTAATTACAATATCTTCTCCGTTTTTTCCACGACATTTTGCAGGTCTGCCATCCTCACCGTTTTGTGCTTTATATTTTCTTTTATATCTGAAATCCATAAGTGTTGCAAGCTGAGCGTCTGCACGGAAAACCACATTGCCGCCCTTTCCGCCGTCACCGCCGTCAGGACCGCCCGCCGCCACATATTTTTCCCTGTGAAAAGATACATGACCGTTGCCGCCTTTGCCTGCTTCAATGTAAATTTTTGCTGAATCTACAAACATATGTGTCCATAGCCTTTCTTTTATATTGGTAAAAATGCATATTTTATCCCATTTTCCTTATAATTTTATCATTTTTAAGCAAATAATAATATATGCAATTTACACATAAATTATGGTCTGTTTTTGTATGGTTTTATTAATATTTTCTTTTCACTAAACTTCCTGCCTTCAAACGAAATAATCTATATTACCTCAAAAAACAAAGAAAATCAAAGAAAAATAAATCTATTTTCAAAATTAAACCTATTTTAAACTTTGAAAATTTACCAATTTATGGCTATAATTTAGACAAAGGTCAAAGTTAGTCAAAGTCGAAAAAGGGAGAAAGATGATGAATATTTCCGATATTATAGAAGCTTTTATAAATGACCGTCTCAAAGACGAGGATGGTCGCACCGAGATTAGGCGTAACGAACTTGCCGAACATCTCGGGTGCGTTCCGTCGCAGATTAATTATGTTATATCCACCCGGTTCACCACTGAGCGCGGATATACTGTCGAAAGTCGACGGGGAGGCGGCGGATATATATCCATAAAAAAAGTTGTTTATCCGACAGATAATACCATTATGCATGTGGTTAATTCCATTGGAAAAAGCATTGATTTTGACTCGGCAAAGGCAATAATCCGCAATCTGTGGGAATATGATGTTATAACCCGCCGAGAAGCGGAAATAATGATGTCTGTACTTACCGATCGCGTTATTCCTCTCCCTCGTGATCAGCGCGGACTTCTCCGCGCAAGACTTTTTAAAAATATGCTTATGCAGCTGAATTAGGAGTGTGATATTATGATTTGTCCAAGATGTTTAAAACGCGAGGCAAGTGTTCATATTTCGCGTAATATAAATGGAAAAAAAGAAGAATTTACAGTTTGCGAAAAATGTGCCAGAGAAATGGGTTTTTTCGGAAACAATGATTTACTTTTTAACATCAGTGATTTTATGAGTGGTCTAATGGGTAAAGGCATAAGCCCCGCCCTGTCCGAAGAAAAAATTTGTCCTTCTTGTGGCATGAGCATTGGCGAGCTTGCCAAAACCTCAAAACTTGGTTGCAGCAAATGTTATGAGTTTTTCGATAGCTATCTTGAACCCGTAATGAAGCGTATCCACGGAAACACGCGTCATGTGGGAAAATTGCCCCAAAACGCGGACGAAAACTTTAAAAAAGAGCGTCAGCTTTCTTCTTTGAAGGAAGAACTTAAATCTGCCGTCGCCCGTGAAGACTATGAACAGGCGGCTCTGCTTCGGGATAAAATAAAGGAAATGGAGAGTGAAAAATAATGTGGTATGAATCCTGCGGAAAAGATACCGATGTTGTTATAAGCACCCGTATCCGTCTGGCTCGAAATCTCTCTGATAAACCTTTCCCCGGCAAAATGTCTGCCGAGGAAGCAAATGAAATTATAGCAAAAACAAAAAAAGCTCTGCAAGGCGAAAAACTTGATTTTATCAATGTCTCCTCCGCTCAACCGCTTTATAATACTATTCTTCTCGAAGACCACCTTGTAAGCAGCGAGCTTATATCTTCTAAAAATCCCTGCGGTGTATTTGTTGGTGAAAATTTAAGTATTATGGTGAATGAGGAGGACCATCTCCGTATTCAATATATTATGGGCGGCTATGACCTCGAAAAAGCTTATGAGGAAATATCCGCAGCAGATTTAGCTCTTGAAAAGGAGCTTTCCTACGCTTTCAGCGAAAAATACGGGTATCTTACAAAATGTCCTACCAATGCTGGCACAGGCATGAGAGCTTCTGTGATGTTACATCTGCCTGCGCTGACCATTTCCGAAAATATTAACACCATTATAAACGCCGTAAGCAAGCTTGGGGTTACCGTCCGCGGAATGTATGGCGAAAACAGTAGCGCAAACGCTTATATATATCAGGTGTCAAACCAGCTCACTCTGGGTATTTCCGAGGAAGAAACCTTAAAAAAGCTCCGTGATGTGGTAGATATGATTATCGAAAAGGAACGCCATATTTGCAAAACCCTGTATGACAATAATCCCATCGCTTTCAGCGACAAGGTTTTCCGTGCCTTTGGCACACTATCAAATGCTTATACAATGAGTACACAAGAGTTCATGAGCCTTATTCCTTATGTTAAAATGGGTGTGTGTGCAGGACTTTTTGAAAACTTAAATGCTGCGGGACTCAACAAGCTCATAATAACCATGCAACCGGCTCATGTTACAAAACTTATTGATGATGACAATATTCGTCGGCGTGACGAAACCCGCGCCGCTCTGCTTCGAGATTTTTTCAAAGAAAAGAGGTAAAATATTATGGAAATAAACGGTTTTAAACTTACTGAACGCGCCGCTATCGCCATTCGTTATGCTCAGGAAGGTGCAATAGAATTAGGTGGCGGTGTTGTGGGCACAGAACACCTGCTTTTAGGTCTTGTCCGCGCCGGCGACGGCATTGCAGCCAAGGCACTTGAATCTCGCGGTGTCACATATGAGGAAATCCATGATGCGCTTGCAAAATATTACAATTCCGCACCCGAAACCGGCGGAAATGTGCAGTTTACTCCCCGAACAAAAAATGTGCTTGAGCTAAGCGTAATTCAGGCTCGCAAGCTTGGTAATAACTATATTGGTACCGAGCATATTCTGCTTGCAATTCTTGCAGAGGGCGAAGGGCTTGCCATCAGATTACTTGCTGAATTCGGGATTGATCCGGCAGATTTATATGCCTACATTATAAAGTCACTTGCCGACGAAAATCCTTTTTCCTCCAAAGGGACTGCAACCGCTTCAGGAAAATCAACTCCCGAGCTTAATAAATTCGGACGCGACCTGACAGAGCTTGCTAAAGCAGGAAAAATCGACCCGGTAATTGGCAGAAGCGAGGAAATTGACCGTGTTGTACAGATTTTGAGTCGCCGCACAAAAAACAACCCCTGTCTTATAGGCGAACCCGGTGTTGGTAAAACGGCGGTCGCTGAAGGACTTGCTCAGCATATTATAAACGGTAATGTGCCCGAAATTCTAAAAAACAAGCGCCTATTCGCACTTGACCTTTCTTCAATGCTTGCCGGAGCAAAATACCGAGGCGAGTTCGAAGAACGCCTTAAAAAGGCTATGGAAGAGGTTGTAAAAGCAGGTGATGTAATAATTTTTATTGATGAAATCCACACCATAATCGGAGCCGGTGCAGCCGAAGGTGCGATTGATGCCGCCAACATTTTAAAACCGGCACTTGCCCGTGGCGAATTGCAGGTAATTGGTGCAACAACTTTGGACGAATACCGTAAACACATCGAAAAGGATGCGGCTTTAGAACGCCGTTTTCAGCCTGTAACCGTGGGCGAGCCCTCCGAAGAAGAGGCTGTTTTAATTCTCAAAGGAATTCGTGATAAGTACGAGGCACATCATAAGGTAACAATTACCGACGATGCAATAGAAACCGCAGTTTCCCTTTCAGTCCGCTACATCCCCGATCGTTTTCTGCCCGATAAGGCAATCGATTTAATTGATGAGGCAGCATCTGCTATGCGTATGAAAGTGCTGACCGCACCACCCTCTCTTAAAGAGCTTGAGAACAAAATTGCGGCTACTGCCAAAGAAAAAGAGGCTGCAATTTCCATTCAGGATTACGAACGAGCTGCAAAACTACGCGATGAAGAAAATAAGCTGAAAAAACAGCTTGAGGAAGAAAAGAAAAGCTGGTCAGATGAAAACGGGGCTAAAAAATTGTCGATTGGCGCTGAGGAAATTGCTGAAAAAATTTCAAGTTGGACAAATATTCCCGTTCAGAAGTTAACCCAGGGGGACAGCGAACGGCTAAAAAACCTAGAATCAGTTCTGCACGAAAGAGTGGTCGGTCAGGAAGAGGCTGTAAGCGCAGTTGCAAGGGCAATCCGCCGTGGTAGGGTGGGGCTCAAGGACCCCAAACGCCCCATCGGAAGTTTTATATTCCTAGGTCCAACCGGTGTTGGTAAAACTGAGCTTTCAAAAGCACTTGCCGAGGCGATGTTTGGCGACGAATCGGCTATGATTCGGGTTGACATGTCTGAATATATGGAGAAACACTCGGTATCCCGACTTGTAGGCTCTCCTCCGGGATATGTCGGATATGACGAGGGCGGTCAGCTTACCGAAAAGGTAAGAAGAAAACCTTACTCTGTAATTTTATTTGACGAAATCGAAAAAGCTCACCCCGATGTATTTAATATCATGCTACAGATTATGGATGATGGAATTTTAACAGATTCTCAGGGCAGGCGTGTAGATTTCAGAAATACTGTTATTATAATGACCTCAAACATTGGCGCAAGGCTAATTACCGACACAGCCAAAACCTTTGGATTTGGCGCATCGGATGATGCAGAGGCTAATAATTATGAGAGAATTAAAGAAAATGTTTTAAGCGAGCTTAAAAAAGCGTTCAGGCCAGAATTTATTAATCGTGTTGACGAAATTATAGTTTTTCATCAATTAAATAAAGAGCATATTGAAAACATTGCTGATATTATGCTGAAAGGCATGGTTAAACGACTCAGCGCAAGCGGAATTTATGCTGAATATACGCCCGAACTTGTAAAATATGTAGCTGAAGCGGGGTTTGACACCGTTTACGGAGCAAGACCACTTAAAAGAGCAATTCAATCTAAGGTGGAAGATAAACTTGCCGAAGAAATGCTTGACAGTGCCGTTTCCGAAGGTGACAAAATTCTAATTGATTATAAAGATGAAAAACTAACGGTTAATAAAATGTAAATTAAAAAAAGACGGAAATTTATTCCGTCCTTTTTTATATAAAAAGTTTTAGTATAAATAGCATAATAAATCCGGGCAGTCCAAGAAATCCGCATATAAGGCAGGTTACACCATTTACGCCAATATTAATATTAAATGGGGCACCAAGAAAATTTACCAGAATCAGTGCAAGCATACCAAAAATACTGTTATAAAACAGTTTCCACACCTTTCCAAAATTTGAAAAAATAAGCCAGATACAAAGAAGAACCCCTATCAGCATTATTATAAATTCAAAAACATTCATATCTCATCCCCCATAATATATTTTATTTTAGGAAAATGCGATATAGAACAAAAATGCTAGAACAGATACACACATCTCACACTAAAATATAAAGAAAAAAGAGACGCGTTAAACGCGTCTCTTAATTTATTAGGCTCAACAATTATCTGTCGTTAGCGATTACTACGAATTCAGAAATTCTTGTACCAGCAGAAATCTTAGCGAATACCATGTCACCGTCAAATACTTCTGTAGGTGTTTCAACTACAGCGTCAAATACGATGTCAGAAGCTTCAGCTACCATAACTTTACCAGCAGCAGTTGTGAATGCGTCGTAAGATGTACCAAATGCTGTGGATGCGAAAGAGTAAACAGGAGCAGCGGAATCATCACTCTTAAGTGTGAGTTTGCCGTTCTTGAGTTCTTTAGCATAACCGAATACGAATTTGTATTCTGTACCGCTTACAGATTCTGTAGAAAGAACTGTTGTAGATGTGGAGTTACCGTCGATTGTAGAAAGTGCACCGTAAGAACCAGAAGTTGTTACATCACTTGCATCAACGAGAACGATTACATCGTGAGCTTCACCCTTAGCGTTGAGGTTGTAGAGAAGAACGTCACCTTTTGCAAAGTTCCATTCGCCTAAACCATCACCGATTGTAAGAGCAGAACCGAGCTGTTCTTTAACAGATTTTGTGTTGTCTGTGTATGCAGCTTTCTTAACAACGGATGCAACATCTTCTGTGTTGAGGAAGAGTGTAGCTTCTTCGCCACCCTGGAGACCGCTGATGATGTAACCAGCTTCGCCAGCTTC
>JAZROP010000019.1:0-45050 GCA_045648785.1 Clostridia bacterium
ACCTTGGCGAATATGTTGAGTACTTTATTGAGGTTACAAATGTGTACAACACAATTTATGCAGCAGCAAGTGAAAATGTAATCTTTGTTGAAGCTGACGAAACAGAAATCGCAGGCTATGAAGGTACAATTAATATTGACACGACTAATCCCAGTTCGCTTATGCAGGCTATAATGACATTGGACAATAAGCTTATAGCAGGTACAGTTGTAACAGAAAGCGGACACAACTACATTGCAAATCAGCTTAAAGCTGCAATCACAAAGATAAATCACATTGATGCTGATAATGATGATATTTGTGACAGATGCGGTACAAACCTTGCACCTGGTACACCTACTCCCGGACTCGGTTCATCTGCTGGCGGTGCTGTTTTAAACCAGTTCACAATTAAGTTTGATACAAATGGCGGAAGAGCAATTGCAAGTGTAACAGTAAAGAAAGGCGAAGTTCTTGCAAAACCGACAGATCCCACAAAGGAAGGCTTTAAGTTTGACGGCTGGTACACAGACGAGGCTCTCACAGCAAAATATGACTTCTCAACACCTGTTACAAAGGCATTTACACTTTACGCAAAGTGGATTGAGGAAACTGTAGCAGATAAATTGGCTAAGTTCACAGACATAGACAAAAACGCATGGTATTATGACTTTGTAAAGACTATTATAGAAAGAGGTCTTATGAACGGTATTTCAGAAACAGAGTTTGCTCCTGATGCCACCCTTACAAGAGGTATGTTTGTAACAATTCTTCACAGAATAGAGGGTGAGCCCATAACAGAAAACGGTGCTAACTTCACTGATGTAGCAGAAGGTCAGTACTATGCAGATGCTGTTAAATGGGCAAATGCAAACGGTATCGTAAAGGGTATAACCGAAACAGAGTTTGCGCCCAATGCTGAGGTAACCCGTGAACAGATGGCAGCAATGATTGCAAGATATGCAAACCACAAGAAGCTTGATGCATCTGATGAGGACGATGTTACCTACACAGACAGCGCTGAAATCTCAGAATATGCAAGGGAAGCTGTAAATACAGCAAACAATCTTGGTATTCTTATAGGAAATGCAGACGGAAGTTTTGCTCCTAAGAACAATGCGACAAGAGCAGAAGCAGCAACATTGTTTGCAAGACTGCTTGGAGTAGTTAAAAAGTAAGTTATCGAAAACGTCTACATATGTGGACTGTATTTTGATTGCAAAGGAAGACCTAAAATAATGGTGTAGCATTAGTCGTGGGTTCGGATTGCGACAGTAAAATGTTAAAACAGGAAATTGACATTTTTGACCAAGCAAGCAAACCCTGATAAAATAAGGGGTTTTTAGACCTGCTTCTATTATGAACGTGAAAGACAGAAAAATCCGTACGCGATAGTGTGCGGATTTTTTTGCTTATTACCTATTCACTCTTCACTATTTCCTAAAAATATTTATGTACGGATTTTTTTGAAAAGTAATAGTGAAAAGGGACGAAGTTAAGGTAGAAACTCGCTTTGACAAGTTTCTGTTGAAAAGGAGAAGGTTTATGGATAGTCCGTTGATTATAAAATCAAAGCAATTTGCATTAGATATAATAAAAGTATGCAACAAGATGAAAAGAGAAAAAGATAAAGAAAGTGACCGGTTGAGTATATTTGACCCCAGAGACCCATTTATGGGTAGCAAGTAGCAAATGCATGGCTGGCAGGCCAATAAAAAAACGCACTTGTGCGTCGCCAGTAGTATTAGGGCTATGCCAGAAAATGAACCCCCCGAACGGCGATTTTTCCCTAAGACCAATCGCCGTTCGAGGGGATATTTATTACTGTTGATGGATTTATAAATAGGGGAATGCTGGGCGGATAGAGGGTGAAGATGATATATATGCCAATCATCAAAATACTTAAAATATTTAAAATGGTATACCAATTATTGATTTTTGGGGATAATGCTGTTTTATAAGTGACATAAAATGCGATAAGTACAACGATGTAAAATATAGATATATCCACAAATGCAGTATGATATCCGATTATGCCTGAATATGTGTAAAATGTAATGATGATAAGTAGCACACCCACAAGTGCACCAAAAATTGTGGCTGCATATATATTCTTTTGTTTTTTATAAAAAAACAGCCCATATAACAGCATGGGAAAGAAGATTAATTTTGTGTGTTCCCAAATGGATTCATTAACAGGTGTGAATAAACCCACAATTAAATTGTTATCCGATAAGTTGTATGCAAAGTGCAGCAAGGTTCCTAAAACAGATACGAATATGAATCCTGTTAAAATGTACGATTTTATACCTTTCATTTTTATCACCCCAAAATATATATGACGAAATTGAACGAAATATGTAGACGATTGCTACTTAATAAAAATATTGTAGGTTTATTAATTTTTAACATTTAGAAAAATATCTAAATAGCTCTTGACAATTATGTTACTTTGGTATATAATCTATTTAGAAATATTTCTAAATACTTGCGAGGGAGTGATGTTAATGGGAATGAACGAAACATTAAAAGCCATATCTGACCCAGTAAGACGAGATATATTGTCTATGCTTAAGAATGGTAAAAAGTCAGCAGGAGAAATTGGTGAGCATTTTAATTTGACGGGTGCAACCGTTTCATATCACTTGGCAAAACTAAAAAAAGCAGATCTTATTGCGGAACAAAAATACAAAAATTATATATATTACGAACTTAATACATCTGTTTTTGAAGATGTAATTAGGTGGATTTACATGTTAGGAGGTAATAAATAATGAAATTCTTTAAATGTAGAACTTTTATTGTTACAAGTGTAGTTTGTTTGTTGCCTATATTATTAGGGGTTTCGCTTTGGAACAAACTCCCCGATTTAATGGCAATTCATTTTAATGTTTATGGTAACCCGGATAACTTTGCGTCAAAGGGGTTTGTTGTTTTTGGACTGCCAATTTTAATGGTGGTATTGCAAGCATTTTGTTGCTTTGTAAATGACATAAATGCATATAAACACGGAGAAAGAAGACAATTTGAAACAATAACAAAATGGATTATTCCGTGTCTTACGGTTGTTCTTCAGGTAATAACTTTAGGATATGGAATTGGTTGGAATTTGGATATAAGAAAGTCAGTTGCTTTTATAGTAGGAGTTATTTTTCTTGTAATAGGAAACTATTTGCCAAAATTTGATTATATTAAAAATTATGATTTGCAAACAGAAAAAGCAAGAAAAATTAACAGATTTGTTGGTTACGAAACAGTTGTTATGGGTATTATCTTTATTGTTAGCATTTTTCTGCCGCCCGTTAGCACAGTGGTTTGCATAGGATTATTGGTTCCATATGCCATTTTAGGTATTGTTTATGGAATAGTGATTGGTCGGAAGTAGGAGAAAACTGATTTAGGTAATGGTGAATAAACCACTAGGATTTTATTTTTTGTTAAACTCCTCGCCATTTATTAAAAAATCTATTGAAACATTAAAATATTTGGAAAGTTTGTTTAGCATATCAAGACTAGGTTCTCTTTTTCCATTTTCATAATGAGATAATGCCTCTCGTGAAATATTTAAATCCATAGCAACTTTAAGTTGGTTTAAATTTTTTTCTTTTCGTATAATTCTTAATCCTTTCATAAAAACACCCCTTGACATTATTGTAACAATTTGTTACAATAATAATGTTACAAATTGTTACATAAATAATTTTTTTGGAGGAATATTTAATGAAGATTAAAAAAAGACTACTACTGAGTTTTTTGACAGTAAGTTTGTTAATGGGAACATTACAGGTAAGTGCAGGAACTATGTACAGAGAAAAATTTGTTTATCCTCAGGAGTATTTAGAGTATGTAGAAAAAGGATATGGTCCCGGTATATGGGCAAGAACACCAATGGAGCTTGTAGTTGATGAGAAGGATATTTCTGATGCAAGAAAATGGGGATACAAGACAATTGATGAGTATAGTGACAGTGAAAAAATAACTTTATATGCTACCGAAAAAACGTTGACCATACCCAAATTTATGAAGCAGACTTATTTAGAGTTGGGATGGTATGAATCTCTAATAACATTATATGCTCCGGGTGGAAGAACTTTTGGAGTTACGCCTGCAGATAAACAAACATATTTAAATCTTGGATGGTATGATAGACCGGTAACAACCCTATATACTCTTGACGGAAGACAAGAAAATTTTTACAATGAAGATGTTGATGCGCAGTGTACGGTTGGTTGGTACAGGGAAAAGCCGGTACTATTATATACTTTAGATGGTAGGAGAGAATACTTTTTGCCTAATGAGGTTGAAGCACAATGTGCTGTCGGATGGTATAGAAAAGAACCGGTCACTTTATACACTCTTGATGGTCGCAGCGATGTTTTTCCGGCAGATAGCGTAGAAGAACAACGCAGTGTTGGATGGTATTATTGGCGTGAAATTGAAAAAATAAATGAATTGAAAAGAACAGCAGATTCGTATAAGATTGGACAACGAGTTTGGTTAAACAGACCGAGTGCATATTATCCTGTTGGTTATGTAGTATCTAAAAATGGTTCTACAATAGATGTGGTTTGGGATTGTTTTTATGACTATGAATGGTGCAGAATATATAGCCAGACAGACATACAAATTGCTGAAAGATATAATAGAATTACATTGGGTAATAGATATACTTATTCTGCAGATGAGATAGCCAAGTATAAATAATCATTGATAGAGCAAATATTGATATTTACTCATATAAAACAGCTACTTTTTAGCTTAAAAAATTTTACATAAAAAAAACACCTTTGTGATAAACTATCGCAGAGGTGTTTTTTATGGATAATCCAAAAAAAGATACAAATTTTATACAACAAAATAAAAAAAGCCGTTGTGAAAACATTTTTTCAAATGAAAGACCTATTTCTTCAGCCTATCCGGCAATTGATACCGATTTGGCGAGAGATAATTTAGAGAACCATCTTTCAGCGGCTGATTTGCAGGATTTATAATAGAAAAGGGGTAGAGTATTATTATGATAGAACAGGATACAATTAAACTTTTGCGTGAATGTGATGCGGGGGTTAAAATGGGGATTTCCTCAATTGATGATGTGCTTGATAAAGTTGGTAGTAATGAGTTTGAAAAGCTTTTGACAAAATGTAAGACCGAGCATGAAAAACTTGATGAAGAAATTGACAAATTATTGAACAAATACAAGGATGACGGTAAGGACCCAGCCGTTATGGCAAAGGGAATGAGCTGGATGAAAACAAACGTAATGCTTGCTATGGATGATTCGGACCATACTATTGCGGATTTAATGACAGACGGCTGCAACATGGGCGTGAAGTCGCTGAACAAATACTTGAACAAGTATGAGGCGGCAGATGAGATTTCAAAGGATATTGCAAAACGACTTATTAATCTTGAAGAAAAACTTGCTGTTGATATTCGCGAATATTTATAATGTGCACTGCAATTTCATTTAAAAGTAAAGACCATTATTTTGGGAGAAATTTAGATTATGAATACCCTTTTGGCGAAAAAATAACTATTACACCAAGAAATTACCCATTTAAGTTCCGAAACGGATTGGAGCTTAGAAATCATTATGCGATAATCGGGATGGCGTTGCCGGTGAGAGAATATCCGCTATATTTTGACGGGACAAATGAAAAGGGACTGAGTGTGGCTGGTCTTAATTTTCCGGGAAACGCCTGTTATATGAAAAATATAAGTAGCTGTGAAAATGTTGCTTCATTTGAATTTATACCATGGATTTTGACGCAGTGTGCAAATGTGGATGAGGCAGAGAAAATACTTGAAAATTTAAATATAACAGATGAGGCGTTTGACAATGATATGCCGCCATCTGCACTTCATTGGATTATAGCTGATACAAGAGGATGCATAACGGTTGAACAAACGGATAAGGGTCTGCAGATATATAAAAATCCTGTTGGAGTGCTGACTAATAACCCCACTTTTGACATTCAGCTGTTTAATCTTAAAAACTTTATATCGCTGTCAAACAGAGAGCCGGAAAACACTTTTTCTAATAAAATCAGGCTTGAACCATACAGTAGAGGAATGGGGGCGGTGGGGCTTCCGGGAGATTGTTCCTCAATGTCAAGATTTGTTAAAGCTTGCTTTACGAAGCTTAACTCGGTATGCGGTGAGTCAGAAGAGGAGAGTGTGAGTCAGTTTTTTCATATTCTGTATTCGGTTTATCAGCAGAGGGGATGCGTAAGGGCGGAGAAGGATTTTGTTATTACGCATTACACCTCCTGTTGTAATACGAATAAAGGGATTTATTATTATACAACTTATAGTAACAGCACAATAAATGCGGTTGATATGCATAAAGAAAACCTAAACGCTGATAAACTGATAGCATATGATAAAAAAACGGACAATAATTTTTATATACAAAACTAAAAGGTGGCAATATCTTAAACGGATATTGCCATTTTGCTTTTTTGTGTTATAATTAACACATGCGGAATTTTATTTTATAAAATCCCTGAAAGCCGTTCGGCTTTTGCGGTCATTGACAGCTGTGTTAATTGACGGCGTCGTAAAAATGCCCTTGCAAGCATTTTTACTTCTGGTAAAATATTTCCTTACACACTGATTTTATAATTAATATGAGGTGAAATGATATGAAAATTGTACTTCAGCGAGTACTTGAGGCAAAGGTGGAAATAGATAGAAAGACGGTGGGAGAAATCGGGAAAGGATATCTTCTTCTGGTGGGCATTTCAAACGAGGATACTTTTGAGGTTGCTGACAAGCTTATTGAAAAAATTTCCAGACTTAGAATTTTTGAAGATGAAAATGGGAAAACAAATTTAAGTATAGATAATGTCGGTGGCGAGGTTCTGGTGGTATCGCAGTTCACTCTTTATGCTGACTGCAAAAAAGGAAACCGACCAAGTTTTGTAAATGCCGGAAGCCCGGCTTTGGCGGAGGAAATATATGAGCATATTTTAAAAAGATGCGATGAGCTTTTTGAAAAAACTCAGTGTGGCGTATTTGGTGCCGATATGAAGGTATCGCTTATAAACGACGGACCGTTTACTCTTGTACTTGACAGTAAGGAGCTTTAGCTTTAAATAGCCTGCCTGGACATATTTTTTTGAAAAGTGGAAAAAATAAAACAGAAAGGCAGGTAATTAATATGTTTAAACATGAAAAAATGCTTTTTCATCCGGTGGCGGTAGAAAAAGCAAATCCGCAGTATGCGGCATTGCTGCAGGAACAGCTTGGTGGCGCGAACGGTGAGCTTAAAGCAGCTATGCAATATATGTCACAAAGTTTCAGAATAAAAGATGCAGAAATAAAAGACCTTTTTCTTGATATTGCGGCTGAAGAACTTGGTCACATGGAAATGATAGCACAGACAATTAATCTTTTAAACGGACATGAAGTAGATGCTATGAGTGTTCCGGCCGGGGAAATACAGACTCATGTTCTTTTGGGACTTAACCCGGGGCTTATTAATGCGTCAGGCTATTCATGGACCGGTGATTATGTTAGTGTAACAGGTGATTTGTGTGCAGATTTACTTTCAAATATTGCGTCCGAGCAGAGGGCGAAGGTTGTATATGAATACCTGTACAGACAAATTGAAGATAAAAAAGTAAAAGAAACAATTGATTTTCTGCTTAATCGTGAGGAAGCTCACAATGCTATGTTCAGAGAAGCATTTAATAAAGTGCAGAACACCGGCTCAAATCGTGATTTTGGAACTACTAAAGCGGCTAGAATGTATTTCAGTATGTCAGAGCCGTCACCTGAAGACAGCCCGTTTCTTAATGTTGATGTTCCACAGCCGTCCTTTAAGTAAATTTAAAGCTCCTGCGCTTAGCGGGAGTTTTCTTGTTTATGAGGTAAGTTTATGAAAAAAACATATATCACAACAATGCCAGATCATATAGGGGCATTTTTAAAAGCAAGTGAATGTTTAGCGTCGTTGGGCATTAATATTACGCGTGTAAGCTACAATAAGGCGGTGGATTCACACACCCTTTTTATTGATGCCGAGGGAAATAAAAATGAGCTTGCCGAGGCAGAAAAGCAACTGGATAAATTAGGATACCTCCAGGATAATAAAAACGACAAAAGTATAGTTTTGCTGGAATTTCAGATTGAAGATGTTCCTGGCAGCGTAACGGGATTGCTAAGGCTTATAAATAAGTTAAATTTTAATATATCTTACATCAGTTCGCAGGAAAATGGAACCGACTGGCAACTTTTGAAAATGGGACTGTTTGTTGACGATACTGAAAAAATAGAAAATTTCCTGTCTGTAGCAAAAGAGATTTGCAAAGTCAGGGTTATAGATTATAATCATACCGAAAAAGTTTACGATAACAGTATTTTTTATAATTCCTTTGTGTCTGGTTTGTCGCAAAGCATGGGTCTTTCAGAGGAAGTAAAAAGGGACCTTCTTGTTAATGCAAATCTTGCTATGCAGATGTTGGATGAGCAGGGACTCTCACCCTATAAAACATTTGACAGTATTGGAAAAGTTGCAGAGCTTCTGGCTGAAAGTAAGGGTACGGCTTTTTCACCGAGGATATCCGTTCATAAAATAACAGAGAATACAGAAATAATATTAATTGAACCTCCGTGCGGAAGCAACACTGCAATAATAAAAAGCTGTGGTGAAGTTTTATTTGTTGATTGTGGTTATGCTCTTTATAAAGAGGAAATGATAGCGGTATTTAATAAACTTGTGCCCTGGTTTAACAGTATGAAAAAAAGGATTATTGTAACTCATGCGGACCTTGACCATTGCGGACTTTTACCCATGTTTGATGAAATAATTGCAAGCCCAAAAACAGCTGAATGTTTAAGACTTGAATATGAGCAAAACAGTGGCTACAGAGAGAAAAACCCATTTCACAAACCATATATTAATATCAGTAAAATTCTGACTGATTATAAGCCGCCTGAGCCTGAAAAAGTAATGGTGCTTTGGTCTGACAGAGATAAAAGTATGGAGCCTATAAGCCAGGTGGGAATTTTTAATTTTGGCGAACTTCATTTTGAGGTATATGAGGGCAGTGGGGGTCATTTGCCCGGAGAAACGGTGTTAATAGATTACGCTCATCAGATAGCTTTCACAGGTGATATTTATATAAACATAAAAGGACTTACTGCCCAGCAGAAACAGTTTAATAAATATGCCCCCATTCTCATGACTTCGGTTGATACCAATCCCGAAATGTGTGCTTTGGAAAGAAGAGCTATTATGCAAAGGCTTGGTGCAGGAAATTGGCAGATTTTCGGGGCGCATGGCTTTAAAAAGGATTATCCGGTTAATGCGGAATAATCTTTTTATACAATTTAGCTTATAAATGCGAATACATTTTTTTGAATTTTATGAAATATAATATTGAAATTTCTCCAAAAATGTATTATAATATTGCTATTAAATGAAATTGAAAAGGGGTAAGACTAATGAAGAAAATTTATGAAGGCAAAACAAAAGATGTTTACAGTCTTGAAAATGGCAATGTACTGCTTAAGTTTAAAGATGATTGCACCGGTAAAGACGGCGTGTTTGACCCCGGCGAAAATACAGTAGGTCTTACAATTGAAGGCATTGGTAAAGAAAATTTAAGAACATCAATTTATTATTTTGATATGCTTAAAGAAGCAGGTATCAAAACTCATTATGTAAGTGCCAATGTTGAAGAAGCAACAATGGAAGTTCTTCCTGCAACCGTTTTCGGTCATGGGCTTGAAGTTATCTGCAGACTTGTTGCAACAGGTAGCTTTATCCGCAGATATGGTGAATATATTGAAGATGGTACAAAGCTTGAGGGCGGATATGTTGAATGTACTTTCAAAAATGATGAAAAAGGTGACCCGCTTGTAACAGGCGAAGGTCTTGCAGCTCTCGGTGTTATGACTCCTGAAATGTTTGAAAGCATGAAAGAGCAGACTCTTAAAATTACAAAGATTGTTGCAGATGACCTTAAAACAATCGGTCTTGACCTTTGGGATATAAAGTTTGAATTTGGCTACAACAATGGTGAAGTTATCCTTATTGACGAAATTGCTTCAGGCAATATGCGTGTTTATAAGGGCGACAAAATTGTTGAACCTGTTGAACTTACAAAGCTTATTCTTAACAGATAAAAATAATTTAAAAAAGACAACTAAGGTTGTCTTTTTTATTGTGATTACAGGAGACTTATATGAAAATATTTGAGCCAAAACTTTTTGTGAGTTTGAAAAAATATTCGGGTAAACAGCTCGCCAACGACCTTGTAGCGGGACTTATAGTTGCGATAATCGCACTTCCGCTATCCATAGCGCTTGCAATAGCTTCGGGAGTTTCTCCGGAAAAGGGACTTTATACTGCAATTGTTGCAGGGTTTGTAATCGCATTTTTGGGTGGCAGTAATGTAAATATTTCCGGTCCAACTGCGGCGTTTGCTACCATTGTTGCTGGGATTGTTGCTCAGCACGGCGTAAGCGGACTTGCCATTGCGACAATTATGGCGGGCTTCATTTTAATTGCAATGGGACTATGCCGACTTGGTGTGCTCATTAAATACATACCTTATACAATTACAACGGGATTCACATCGGGGATAGCACTTACCATTGTAATAGGGCAACTTAAAGACTTTTTCGGACTGACATTCCCTGAGGGGACACACGCGGTTGAAACAATGGAAAAGCTGAGCGCTGTCATAGGGTCTGTTACAACAATTAACTGGCAGAGTGTGTTGGTGGGAATAATTGCGCTTGCGGTGCTTATCGTGTGGCCAAAAATCAATAAAAAAATTCCCGGCTCACTTATTGTTGTTTTGCTTGGTGTTTTGATTGTAAAAGCGTTTAAAATGGATGTTAATACCATTGGAGACCTTTACACAATTTCGCGCTCAGCTCCGACATTTGCCATTCCGGTATTTGATTTTAGAGCAATTAAAGAGTTGGTTCCAAGTGCATTTACAATTGCAATTCTTGCAGGAATAGAGTCACTTCTGTCCTGTGTAGTATCGGATGGTATGATTAATGACAGACACAATTCCAACACAGAACTTATTGCACAGGGCGCGGGTAATATTTTCTCTGGCCTTTTTGGCGGAATTCCTGCGACGGGGGCGATTGCAAGAACTGCGGCAAATGTTAAAAATGGTGGAAAAACTCCTGTTTCCGGAATGGTTCACGCGATTGTACTGCTTCTGATTCTGGTAGTACTGATGCCTTATGCAGCATGGATTCCAATGCCTGTTATTGCGGCAATACTTTTTATGGTAGCTTATAATATGTGCGAGTGGCGTCAATTTGTGAAAATTTGCAAAACTGCACCTAAAAGTGATATTGTTGTTCTTGTGCTGACATTTGTTTTAACTGTTGTATTTGACCTTGTGGTTGCAATAGAAATAGGCCTTTTGGTAGCGGTAATACTCTTTATGAAACGCATGGCAGATGTAACACATATTCGTCCATGGACGGACTTTGACGAAAAGGTATCAAACGATAACGGCAGACTTAAAGCAATACCGACAGGTACTCAGGTATATGAAATTAACGGACCGATGTTTTTTGCAACTTCTGATGTGGTGGCGGCTATACCCATTAAAGAGGGAGTTAAGGTTATTATTCTCCGGATGAGAAATATTCCAGCACTAGATATTTCTGCACTGCAATCAATGATTGATGTAGTTTCACATTGCAAAAAGAAAAGCATCAGGGTTTTGTTCTCTCATGTAAATGAGCAACCTATGAATGTAATGAAAAAAGCAGGATTTTATGATATGGTTGGTGAGAAAAATTTCCTGCCAAATATTGATGAAGCATTATCACTTGCCCGTGAAATTTGTAAATAATATTAAATCCCGTTCGTATGAACGGGATTTTTTGTCAAAAACTATTGCATTGTCTGTTTCTTTATGGTATAATATCTCCTGTTCCTGTAAGTTTCAGCAGGAACCTCTGGAGAGTCCCGGAATCTATAAGCGGGCGCCGAAGGTGTACGGAAAGCTATCTTTCCAATCTCTCAGGCAAAAGGACAGGGCGAATTATTGCTGTTTGTCCACTCTTCAAAGCCTTTAAGGCTTTATTTTTTTTGAAGGAGTGTAGCAAAATGGAACAATTTAACGAAATCGTATCAAAAGTAGGCGAGTGGGTATGGGGAACTCCACTCATTGTGCTGATTATAGCAGCAGGACTTTATCTGACCATAAGAGTCAGGTGCCTGCAGGTAAGACATCTCGGCAAAGCATTCAAATTCATGTTTAAAAATGAAGATGACGGCGTTGGTGATGTAACAAGCTTTGGCGCACTTTGTACAGCGCTTTCAGCTACAATCGGTACAGGTAACATTGTCGGTGTTGCAACGGCTATATGTCTTGGTGGTCCCGGTGCACTTTTATGGATGGAAGTAGCTGCTTTTCTTGGTATGGCTACAAAATATGCTGAAGGACTTTTAGCGGTAAAATACCGTGAGCAAAAGGCTGACGGACATTTCCTGGGAGGACCTTTCTACTACATAGAAAAAGGTATGGGTAAAAACTGGAAATGGCTTGCAAAGCTTTTTGCGCTTCTTGGCATCCTTGCCGGTCTTATGGGTATTGGTACAATTACGCAGATTAATGGTATCACCACTGCAGTGCAGAGTTTCTTTGACCCCGAAAAAACAAGCATTGCTTTTACAATCGGAGAAACAGCATATCCGTGGGCGACTGTAATTGCGGGACTTGTTGTAACATTGTTTGCTGCTCTTGTAATTATCGGCGGACTTAAAAGAATTGCAAAGGTGTCCGAAATTGTTGTACCTTTTATGGCGATAATATATTTTGTGTTTACATTTATTGTTCTTATCTGCAACATAAAGGCAATTCCCGGTGCAATTGCACTTATTATCAAGAGTGCGTTTATTCCGGAGGCGGTACTTGGCGGTGCGGCAGGTATAACAATCAAGCTTGCAATACAAAAAGGTGTTGGCAGAGGTATTTTCTCCAATGAAGCAGGTATGGGTAGTGCACCTATCGCAGCGGCAGCGGCCCAGACAAAAGAGCCTGTAAGACAGGGCCTTGTTTCCATGACGGGTGTGTTTATTGATACAATCATTATATGTACAATGACAGGCCTTTCGATTGTTGTGACCGGTTCTCAAAATCTTTATGTGCCCAATGTATTTGAAGGGGTAAATATTACTACTGCAGCGTGGCAGAACGGACTTCCCTGGAATGAAAGTTTCTCGTCGTTTATGCTTATGGTATGCCTTGCGTTCTTTGCATTTACCACAATTCTCGGTTGGGATTATTATGCAGAAAAGTGCCTTGAATATCTCACAAACGGTAAAATGGGTATGGTTAAGACTTTCAGATGGCTTTACATCATAGCAGTGCTTGTTGGTCCATATCTTACTGTTTCGGTTGTATGGAATCTTGCGGATGTATTCAATGGACTTATGGCCTTCCCCAACCTTATAGCGCTGTTTGCCTTAAGTGGGGTTGTTGCAAAAGAAACAAAGGATTATTTTAAAAGACAAAAAGAGCTTAAATAATAAAAAATCTCCCGTTTTACGGGAGATTTTTTATAATATGAAGAAATCTGTTTCGCCTTTTTCAAGAGCTTCGAAAATTCTTTCGATTGTCATAAGCGCGCGGGGAAGGTGGTAAGGACCTTTCCACATTGAACCTTTCTGTGTATGAGACACAGTTCCGTGGCGATGGAGATATCCGTACCATTCACCAAATTTCTTGTCTGGAAAGTGGGAGAATGTGTACTTATGTAGTGACTCAAACTGTTTTAAGTAATTTTTGTATTTTGTAAGTGCATAAGCATAAAGCGTTGCTATAAAAGCCTCACAATGTACCTACCAGAGTTTCATATCCCATTCGAGCGGGTCACAGGGACGACCGTCAATGTCGATAAAGTAAATAATAACGCCGTATTATTTATCAATAAGGTCACTTTTCATCAAGAAATCCATAACATCCATCAAATGGTCGTGGTAAAATGTTTTTTATTTGAAAAATTCATTATTAATCACCCTTCTTATTGACAGATAAATTTCTTTATATTATAATAATATCATATATTTAAGGGGAAATCTACAATTTTTTTGATAAAAAATAACTATATTGACGGTGACTTGAATGCTGGATGACAGATTTAAAAAAGATACCGTGATATACCATTAGCAATTCATGAAATTCAGCCAACAAAGGTGTTTGCGGATAAAACATGCCTTACGCTTTTGCACATTCATAAAAAAATAGAAATAATATATATAACTGACGGGGAAGCACTGGTTTATCTTGACGGCAAAGAGTATCATGCCGGAAAAGGTGAAGTTTTATTTGTTTCTCTGTGGCAACCACATAGAATTGATGTACTGCCGGGCAGATTTGGGTATATATGTATTTGTTTTGACAGCTTTTCCAGAAAATTTAAAAACTGTTTTGGAACCACATTTGGTAAGTACTTGTGTGCCTTCAGATTGGAAAGGGCGAAACAAATACTTGAAGAAGCTGATGCCAGTGTTACCAAAGAGGGAAGCCACACAGGATTCACATGTATATCCTACTTTATTATGAAATACAACCAGATTTACGGAGTGGCGCCAAAACAGTCAATCAAAAAGGAGAAACCAGTGTGAAAATAGTTATTGCACCCGATTCGTTTAAAGCAAGTCTTTCGGCAAACTTCCGGCTGGAGTAGCCGGTATTGCGAAAAAATATGGTGTACCTTGCGCGCTTATAAGCGGAGCGGTTGTGGGTGATGTTACAGAACTTTATAACTGCGGAATTACCGCGGCGTTTGCAACTGTATCAACCACATGCGACCTTGAAACTGCAATAAAAACTGCGGAGGAATGCCTAGAACGCGCGACGGAAAATATTGTCAGATTATTTGTAAAAAGATAATAATATAAAAATGTTTAATTTAAGGAGAGATAAAAATGTTTAAAGAACTTGAAGGAAAATATTATGAGGAGCTTCTGAAGCTCCACCGAGAACTTTGTTTGATTCCTGCACCTTCACATTTTGAGGATGAGAGAGCGTCGTATGTTTTAAAATATTTAAAAGATGCAGGCATTGACAATGCATACATAGACGAAGCAAAAAATGTAATCTGCACACTTGGTAAACCGAGCGAAAAAATAATTGTGTTTATGGCACATACAGATACTGTATTCCCGATGGAAACCCCCCTTAATTATGTGGACGATGGCGAAAAAATCCACTGTCCCGGAGCGGGGGATGACACGGGCAGCCTTGCAGGTATGCTTACTTGCGTGAAATATATGGCTGAGCACAATATCGTGCCCGAAAGAACCATTATGTTTGTTGCCAACTCCTGCGAGGAAGGTCTAGGCAATCTCAAAGGGACACGTCAGCTGTTCAAGGATTTCGGAGATAAAATCGAATACCTTTATACATTTGATGCCAAGCCGAGAAGCGTTGTCAACAAAAGTGTTGGCTCACACAGATATCAGGTTACGGCTATCACTGAAGGTGGTCATTCTTTCGGCGCCTTCGGCAACCGCAATGCCATAAACGTTCTGGCGGGCATTATAAATGAGATTTATAAAATCGAAGTTCCCAAAATTGGTGAAAGCCGCACAACCTACAATGTAGGAATTATAAATGGCGGTACAAGCGTTAATACAATAGCTCAGAATGCTTCAATGCTTTGCGAATACCGTTCGGATAATGTTGAATGTCTCGCGATTATGGAAAAGAAATTCAACGATATATTTGAAACGGCAAAATCAGAATGTCAGGAACTGAAGGTTGAACTTGTGGGCAACCGTCCCTGTATGAGTAATGATTTGGATATGGATAAGCTACAGGAGATTACAAATCGTGCCAAGGCTATTCAGTCAAAGCATTTTGGCGTTGAAGTGAAAGAAAAATCCGGGTCAACCGACTGCAATATTCCTCATTCAATGGCGGTGCCGGCAGTTGCACTTTCCAACTATAACGGTGGAGGAACCCACACACGGGAAGAATGGGTTGAGAAAGCAAGCTTCAAAGCTGGACTTAAAGTGACAATGGAGCTTGTTATGACCGAAGGAGGTCTGATGTAAATGAAATTTACTGCGGCAGGGGATGCCTGCATACAGAGAAGAATTCCGGAGGATTATGATGGACTTTCCGAGCTGAAAAGTTTTATCAATCGCGGTGATGCAAAATTTTTCAATTTTGAAACCACCGTTAACAAAGATTGCTACGGCGCAAATGTCAGCGGCGGTACCTGGCTGAGAACTTCTCCCGAAGTGCTTGAAGATACAAAATGTTTCGGATTCAATATGACAACCGTCTGCAACAATCATAGCTTCGACTTTGGTTTTGACGGGATTTTGCAGACAATAGAATATCTTGATAAATCGGGATATGTTCACGCCGGAGCAGGCAGAAACTTAAACGAAGCGGCAGCTCCCAAGTATCTTGACCTGCCCAGTGGCAGAGTAGCACTCATTGCCTGCTCAACATCTTTTTCGCCCGAAGCTCCGGCAGGATATCAGTCACGCAGACTTCCCGGGAGACCGGGAATCAACGCTCTGCGCACAAAACAGACGGTGGTTGTCAGCGGTGAAGAGCTAGAAGTTTTAAAATCCATTGCAGAAAAAACAGGCGTAAATGCCAAAAATGATATAATCAGAAAAGAAGGTTATCTGCCTACACTGAGTGGTGACAGCTTTGAATTTGGTACAATTTCTTTCAAAACGGGAGAAAAGGACGGCCTTGAAAATAAAATCAACTCTGCCGATATGGCAAGAATTGAAAGTATGATTGAGGAAGCAAAATTCCAGGCGGATTATGTAATTCTGTCGGTGCACTCACATCAGATTGAGGGCGGTGCAAAAGAAGTTGTGCCGGAATTTTTGAAAGAGCTTGCAAGACATGCGGTTGATTGCGGTGCACATGCGGTAATTGGTCACGGTCCGCATCTGCTGAGGCCTATGGAAATCTATAAAGGCAAACCAATTTTCTATTCGCTGGGCGATTTTATGCTTCAGCTTGAAAATATTGAGTGTGCACCTGAGGATTATTACATAAAACAGGGAATGACCTCGGATACAAATCTTTATCAGCTTTTTAAAAAGCGCACACACAATTTTACGAAAAGTCTGCAGTCACAGAAAGTTATGCTTGAAGCGGTTATACCTTACTTTGAATTTGACGGTGAAAAGCTTGTTAGTCTTGAATTTATGCCCATTGAGCTTGGTCACGGCATGAAACACTCGCAGGTAGGTCTGCCGAGATTTGATAAGTCAGGCGATATTATAAACAGATTTGCCGAAATGTGTAAAGGATACGGTATCCAAATGAAAATTGAAAATGGTATTGGAAAAGTGGCGTTATAAAGAACCCCCCCGACAAACGGCGATTGGTCTTAGGGAGAAATCGGTTCCCAAACCATATTTTTAGTTTATACTATTTCAAAAATCACGGTAATACGTCAGTATTACCGTGATTTAATTCTTTGTATAATTCTAAAAATCTCAGGCTTTAAAATTATCTTTTCATATATACGGGAATTCCGTTTTCTGTTTTGAGCTTTGGTTCGCCCATGATGAGGGGACGGAGATATGTAATCATGTCTTCTGTGAGGTCATTTCCGTTAACAATCCACTCAGAGGGAACAACTCTTTCGCCGTTGGCGATTTTGCTAATTTCCTTAGCTTTAATTTCAATTTTATAAGGAGCATCGGAAACTCTTTCAAAAGCCATCATCATACCGGTGCCGCCATTTTCTGCTTCTTTAACTGCACACTGACCAACTGTGAAAGCTTCGCTTACATCTGTTTCGGAAGTGAAATGTGCTGCACAACGCTGGCTTACATTAATTTCAACGCCTCTTGCTTTGTAACCCAGTTTTTCACGAACAAGGTTTTCAAGAACTTTTGCAGTACCACTTAAGTTTTTGTGACCGAATACATCAGTAAGACCGCTTGATGCAGCTTCACAGACATATGTTCCGTCGGAATATTTAATGCCCTCACTTACAGCAACGATAATGTTATTAACACCAGATGAATTAAGAGCTTTAATGTCGTTTAAGAATTTTTCGTCGTCAAAATCTGCTTCGGGAAGGTAGATAAGATGAGGAGCTTTAAAAAGCTCGTTTCTTGCGAGGATTGAAGCTGCTGTCAGCCATCCTGCGTTTCTGCCCATGATTTCAACAATTGTTACGGAGTTTAAATTGTAAACATCGCTGTCAATACCAATTTCGCGCACAGTTGTTGCAATATATTTTGCAGCAGAACCAAAGCCGGGGGTGTGGTCTGTTTCGGTCAGGTCATTGTCAACAGTTTTGGGAACACCAATGATGTTAATGTCATAACCGATTTTTTTAGCATATGCGGAAAGCTTGTCAACCGTATCCATAGAATCGTTTCCGCCTATGTAGAAGAAATAGCCGATGTTATTTCTTGTAAAAATATCAAAAACATTTTTATAAAAAGCATCGTCGTCTATTGCGGGAAGTTTGAAACGGCATGAGCCGAGAAAAGAAGAGGGGGTGTGTTTTAAAATTTCAGCATCCTCATCAGTTTTAAGAATCTCAGCCATATCAAGAAAACGCTCTGCGAGAACGCCTTCAATGCCGTTAACGGCACCATAAACTTTATCAATTTTGTCAGATTTCAGAGCAGCTGTTGCGACACCGCAAAGTGAGGAGTTGATTACCGCGGTAGGGCCTCCGGACTGACCAACAATACAATTTTTCATAAGAATTCTCCAATCTGCCGGAAAACCGGCGGGTATTATAATAACAACTATATGATATCACAAAAAATGGAAGTTTTCAAGATATATTAAAACTTTTTTCCAGGTCGTTTTTTGTTGACTTTGACGATAGAAGGTGTTATAATAAAAATGTATGCGTATTCCACTAATAATAAGTGGAAGAAAGGATGATTTAATATGAAAAAAACCATATCTTTAATTCTCGCAATAATAATTTTTTGCATGAGTATGACGGTGAGCGCAGTATCATTTACTGATATTACCAGCAGACATTGGGCATATTCTGCAATCTCCGAACTTGTTTCAAAGGGAACAATTGGTGGATATACAGATGGTAGTTTCCGTCCGGACAACACAGTTACCCGTGCAGAATTTGTGAAAATGGTCGGTGAGGGGACGACAAAAAGGGAAAATGATTATGCTGATGTCCCGCAGAGTCACTGGGCATATAAATATGTAATTACATCAGGATTTAAATCTGACAGTCAGAATAATTTCAATCCCGACAAGGCTATTACAAGAGCGCAGACAATTGAACTTTTATACAGGCGCTTTGGTAAAGATGGCGTGGAAGCACCTCCGTTTGTACTGAAAGAAGCTGAAAAATATGCGGTTGCAAAAGAGGCAATTTCATGGATATATACATATGGAATTTTAGTAGGTGATGATGGTCTTAATTTAAGACTGGGAGATACGCTTACAAGAGCGGAAGCAGCTGCACTTATAGTAAAAAGCGGAAAAGCTTCGGAAAAGAAGAATTTTGTCAATTTGGTTTCGGAAAATATTTTAAAAAACACAGTTGAAAGTCTTGGGATTTTTGATGGAAAATACAGCGGCAAAGCAAAGGTTACAAATGCAGAGCTTGCAGAAGCAGCAGCTAAATTTGCAAATAATGCGGATGAGGTTGATTTTTCTAAATATTCTATTGGTGCGGAAATTGATCACCCCCAATCAAAAGCGCTGTATGTTATGTGTAACTCAAATATAGGGCTTTCTAATTTTACGACAACTTTTGCAAATTCAAATGCGAGTTTAGATACAGCAGAAAAGGCAATTAAAAATGCGGCGGAGAGAATTATTTCCGGAACCATTCTTAACAACGCACTTATTTATGCTGATGGTGAAAAAAACAAAAGCGAAGCAGTCACACAAAAGGAAATTGTGGCACTTATTGTGCAATATGATGCTGTATTTGGTTCACAGTTTGTGTACACTACAGAGATTGTAAATGATAAATTTAAAAAAGAAAATGTAGCAATTCAGACTGATGTGAGAAAATATCCACAGAGTTACAAGCAGTTTGGAGTAATTCTTAAAGGAATTCCACAGGAAGTGTATGATTATCCGATAAAAGGCAGCAAATCTCCAGCACAGCTTTATGATTTTGCAAGAGATTATGCCGAACTCTTTATGGTTAAATGTGCAGACTTTGTAAGAGCTGCAGAAGCGGTTTATGGTGCGAAACTGAAAATAGCTTTCTACCCATCCCTTGCATATGAAACAGGAAATGGTTTTGCATTCAGAGTAAAGGTAACAGCACTCAATTCCACAAAGGTAACCCCGGCTGAAATGTTTGAAGACTGGGTAATTACAAAAGCTAATACAAAATTGGCGGCAGGAACAGAGTTTTTTGTTGAAATCTTTGTAGATTCCATTGTATAAAGAGATTTATGTATAAAGGTATAATTTTTGATCTGGATGGTACTCTTCTTGATACTATTGAAACCATTGCGTATTATGGCAATATGACTTTGGAAAAGTATGGATTTGAGGCTATTGATACGGAAAAATATAACTACATGGCAGGAAGAGGAGCAAGAAAGCTTGTGAAAAGCATGCTTGCTGAGTCGGGTAGCTTTGACGATGTTCTTTTTGAAAGAGTGTTTGCGGATTACAATGTTGCATATAATTCTGACGCTCTTTATAAAACAAAGGTTTTTGAAGGAATAGAGGAGCTTTTAACAGCGGCAAAGGAAAAGGGAATAAAGCTTGCCGTTCTGTCAAATAAACCCCATAAAGCGACTGTTGATGTAATAAACAGCTTTTTTGAAAAAGACACCTTCGATATTTGTCTGGGCGCAAGGGAGGGCGTTCCCCTCAAACCTGATCCGGCTCCGGCGCTTGCAGTCGCAAAAGACCTGGGCGTTTTGAGTGATGAATGTATTTATGTTGGGGATACTGATGTGGATATGAAAACGGGCAAGGGTGCAGGGTTTTATACGGTTGGCGTTCTTTGGGGGTTCAGAGGAGAAAATGAACTCAGAAAAAATGGCGCGGACATAATAGTGTCCAATCCCACAGATATTATTAGTTTGTTTTAAGAAAGGCGAAAAATGGAAACCTTTTCTACGGCAATTAATCAGGTAATTATTATGTTTGCATTTATGCTTGTGGGATATGTCCTCCGCAAAAGCGGTAAATTTCCCGACAATGCAAGCAAAATTCTTTCAACAGCTTTGGTATATGTTTGTATGCCCTGCTTATCATTTTCAACACAGGCAAAAAATATGACCATTAACAATGTTTTAAATCAGGGAGAAACCATATTTTTTGGATTAATCATTCTTGCTATGGGCTATGTTGTGGCGCTGGTTCTTTCGAAAGTTTTTGCAAATAATAAGTTTGAAACAGGTGTATATATTTATTCGTTTACTATACCTAATCTTGGATACATGGGATATCCTATGGTTGAAGCAGTGTTTGGAAGCGAAGCACTTTTTCACATGATGATGTTTGTGCTCCCTATGAATGTTTTCATTTACACAAAGGGAATAGCAATGCTCAGTCCAAATGCATCAAAGGGATTGAAAGGATTTATTACAAACCCATCCATTGTTGGGCTTTTTGCAGGGGCGCTTGTTGGTCTTGTCGGAATTAAACTTCCAAAAATTGTTGCAGACATAGCATCTTCTGCCTCAGCATGTATGGCACCTATTGCTATGATGATGACGGGTGCGGTTATTGCAGCAAAACCACTTAAAGAGATGCTTAAAGGAATAAAGCCCTATGTTGCATCGCTGATAAGACTTATTCTTCTGCCACTTATTGCACTTGCTGTATTGATCCTTCTGAAAGTGGATTCGCACATTGTAATTGTGGCTATTGCAACACTTGCAATGCCACTCGGGCTAAATACGGTTGTATTTCCCGAAGCCTATGGGGGAGATGGCAGACTTGGTGCACGGCTTGCATTGATATCTCACACCATGGCGGTTATAACTATTCCAATTGTTTTTGGAACAATCAGCATATTTGTAATATAGTATAATAGAATATAAAAAATCCACCCGCATGGGTGGATTTTTTTGTAAAACAATCAAGGTTCCAGGGTTACCCGACCGCAATATTTGATTGCGATGACTATTTGTTGAATGAATTTAAAAATGCTTTTGTTCGTTCATTTTTGGGGTTTTCAAAAACCTCCTTGGGGCTTCCCATTTCGCAGATTACACCATCTGCCATGAAAATTACCTTATCAGATACATTTTTTGCAAATTCCATTTCGTGAGTTACAATAATCATTGTACTGTCTTTACTTTTGAGACCTTTAATAACCTTTAACACTTCACCGGTAAGCTCAGGGTCAAGTGCGGAAGTAGGCTCATCAAAACATAAAATATCCGGATTAAGAGCAAGTGCCCGAGCAATTGCAACGCGCTGTTGCTGACCGCCTGAAAGTTCACACGGATAGTTATAGAGTTTATCTGAAAGACCAACTCTATCAATGAGGGCAAGTGCTTTTTGCTCAATATTTTCGGGTGTGTCAAATTTCAAAAGTGACGGCGCAAGAGTAATGTTTTTCAGCACATTATACTGCGGAAAAAGATTAAATGACTGGAAAACAAGCCCGAAATGAAGACGCATATCCCGAATATGTGAATCGCTCATTTTTTCCTTGTCCGCACCATCGTAAATTGTTTCACCATTCACGGCAATGGTTCCGCCCTCGGCAAATTCAAGGAAATTAAGGCATCTGAGCAGGGTTGTTTTGCCGCTGCCCGAAGAACCGATTATGGTAAGTACCTCACCTTTTTCAAGAGAAAAATCAATCCCTTTTAAAACTTCAGTTTTTCCAAAGCTTTTTCTTAAACCGTTTACTTCAAGAATATTTTCCAACCTACTCACCCCCTGTAATAATTAAGTTTTTTCTCGATATATCCTGACAGAATGGTAAGCACTCCGCAGAAAATAAGGTAGAATACACCAGAATAAAACAGAGGCCAGATGAGAGCCTGAGATGTTATAAAATTATTTGCAACGCGAGTAATTTCCACAACAGATATAATTCTTGCAAGAGATGTATCCTTGATAAGCGTCATTATTTCATTGAAAGTGGGGGGGACAATTCTTTTTACAACCTGCATAAGAACAACTTTAAAGAAAATCTGTGTTTTGGTCATACCAAGAACCTGACCGGCTTCATATTGTCCTTTGGGAATTGATTCGATGCCGCCTCTAAATATTTCGGAAAAGTAGCAGGCGTAGTTTATAACAAACGCTACCACTGCTGCATCCAGTCTGTTTAATGATTCGCCCTGCCATAAAAGTCCGGGGCCAAAGAAAACAAGCATAATCTGAAGCATAAGCGGAGTTCCGCGGATTATCCATATGAAAATTTTTGTCACCCAGGAAATAGGCTTTATTTTGCTCATTGAGCCAAAAGAAAGCACTAGTCCTAAAGGGAGTGATGCAAGAAGTGTTATAACAAATATTATTATGTTAAATTTAAAGCCTTCAAGAAGCTTTAGGCTTACAACACCAAGCTGAGATAAAGTCATATTATTTTACCTTTCAAAACACACGAAAAACTAAGGCGATACCGCCTTAGTTTTTCGCTGATATAAATGTGGTGTTTAATTATTTGCAAATATTAACTTCGTATTTTGCACCGAGAGCTTCCATTGTACCGTCTGCAATAAGTGCATCAAAAGCTTCATCAACTTTAGCAACTGCGTCACTGCCTTTTCTGAAACCAACACCATAGAATTCAACTGCAAGGTCAAGACCATCAACAATAGTGAGGTCGGCATAATTTGTTCCTTCGCCAACCATAGCGTTTGCAAGAGTTACATCAAGAACAACTGCATCAGCTGTGCCAGCTTTAACTTCCATTAGACCATCTGTCTGTTTTGCAACTGCTGTGTAGTTAGCTTTTGCAAGATCTGTATTGTCTGCAATAGCGGATTCACCTGCTGAAGAAATTTCAGCAACAAGATTAGCAGCAGAAAGAGAAGCAGCGTCTGTGTATTTAGCAGCGTCAGCTTTTCTGATAACAACTACCTGTTTGTTTTCAATGTAAGGTTTTGTGAAAGAAATGTTTTCTTTTCTTTCTTCAGTAATTGTGAAGCCGTTCCAGATACAGTCTAGATTTTTTGCATTAAGCTCAATTTCTTTTGTATCCCAATCGATTTCGATAAATTTAGGTGTAACACCCAGTTTTTCACAAACTGCTTTTGCAAGTTCTGTGTCAAAACCTGTGAAGTTGCCTGCTTCGTCAGTAAAGTTCATAGGAGCATATACTGTGTAACCGATAACCATTTCGCCTTTATCTGTTATGTACGCTAAATCAGATTCAGCAGCGGGCTCAGCACCGCAGCCTGCGAAAGCGAATACTGCCATTACTGCAGCAAGTGTAAGAGCTAAAATTTTCTTCATTTTCATTGTAAATACCTTTACCTTTCTAAAATTAATAAAAACAGGGTTTTCACCGACCCTTTACTATGATAACACTTTATCACGCTAAAGTCAAGCGTTTTTTTAAAAAAATTTGTAAAAAGTATCTATTTAGTTGATTTTTACAAATATATGTGTTATAATTGATAGAAGTAATATTTTATTGTATAAAATCAATAAGAGAATTAAAAGTTACAAACAAATGAAAAGGAGCTGGTTTTGTGGACCCGTTGCCCCGAAGTAGAGGCAAATCTTTGAATTTATATAGGTGGTATTTCATCGGCAGACGCAAACTTCGTTGCTGACGCAGATTATCAAAATCTGACAAAAGACACTTATATTAAATTTGGAGGTTTAAGAAAGTTATGTTTAAACAAATATTATTGCAACTTTTTTTGATTTTGCTTAATTCTTTCTTTGCTGCAACAGAGATAGCGGTTATTTCGCTTAATGAGAAGAAAGTAAAAGCAAAAGCAGAAGATGGTGATAAAAAGGCTGCTAAAATGCTGAAAATGATAGAAGAACCAACAAGGTTTTTATCTACAATACAGATTGGTATAACCTTAGCCGGATTTTTGGGTTCTGCGTTTGCTGCCGACAACTTTGCAGAAAAATTGTCAGCATTTTTGGTAACAGTATTTAATATTTCATCTGCAAATATTGAATTGATAAATACCTTGGCGGTTATTTTAATTACTTTGGTATTGTCCTTCTTTACTCTTGTTCTGGGTGAACTTGTACCCAAACGCGTAGCAATGCGTCACAAGGAAAAACTTGCGGAGTTTGTATGTGGAAGTATTTCGACTCTTGCTGTTATACTAAAACCGGTTATATGGTTTCTTACAGTTTCCACCAACGGCGTCTTAAGAATATTTGGCATTGATCCGAACGAAAAAGATGAATCCGTTTCGGAAGAGGATATTGAAATTATGCTTGATGCGGGTGTTGATGAAGGTACACTTGATGAAGATGATGTTGAGTATATAAAAAATGTATTTAAACTTGACAATCTTACAGCTGCCGATGTTATGACACCAAGAAAATCAATTGTATTCATATCCAGTGATGCAACTGAAGAAGAAATTATTGAAGTTATTAAACAAGAAGGTTATTCAAGAATTCCTGTGTATTCTAACACGGTTGATGAAATTTCCGGCATACTTTATGCAAGAGATTATCTGCTGAAACATAAACAGGAAGGGTTTACACTGGAACAGGCCATGTTCCAGCCGACTTATGTTCCCGAAACAATGCACCTTGACCTGTTGTTTAAAGATATGCAGAGTCAGCACAATCACATTGTTATGGTTGTAAATGAGTTCGGAGTTCCGTCCGGAATTGTAACAATGGAGGATATTTTGGAAGAACTCGTTGGTGAAATCTGGGATGAAAGCGATGAAGAAGTCGATAATATTAGTAAAATTGACGATTCAACATATAAGGTGCTGTGCAGCACTTCAACTGAAGACTTTTTTGAGTTTTTTGAACTTGAGCCGGATGAAGAATCGGAAGCAACCACAGTTAATGGTTGGTTAATTGAATGTTATGGAAATATTCCTGATGAAGGATATTCTTTTGAATATGAAAATTTAACCATAGCAGTTACAAATGCAGACGATCTTATGACTCACGAAGTTATTGTCACAGTAAAAGAGCCCGTTGAAGAAACAGATGACGAGGGGTAATAGGCGTTTTATTCCGGTTTTCTTGGAGGAAGGAAAATGAATGAAATTATACTCATAAAAATAGGGGAGTTAATACTCAAAGGAAACAACCGGTCAAGATTTGAAGACAGGCTGATGACAAATATAAAAAATGCCTTGCGCGACACGGGAAGCTATCGTATATGGAAATCCCAGGGGACCATGTATGTTGAGCCAAGGGATGAAAATTCGCCAATACTTCCTGCGATTGAAAAAATTGAAAAGGTGTTTGGCATAACACAGATTTCCCATGCGTATGTAGCACCAAAGGATATGGATGAAATTTATAAGGTTATAGTTGAAAAGCTTGCCGATTCGCTTAATAAAGGAAAAACCTTTAAGGTTGAAGCAAAACGCGCGGACAAGCGATTTCCGCTGACATCTCCCGAAATCTGCCGTGAGGCGGGGGGAGTTATACTTAAAAATTTTAATCATTTGTCAGTTGATGTTAAAACTCCTGAAATTACGGTTGTGGTTGATGTTCGTGATGAGTTTGCGTATATCTACTGTGATAAAATTCCGGGAGCAGGTGGAATTCCCACCGGTATGGGTGGAAAAGGACTGCTTCTTCTCTCAGGAGGAATCGATTCACCTGTTGCTGGTTGGCTTATGGCAAAGAGAGGGGTAGAGCTTGAGGCAATTAACTTTTTCAGCTATCCCTACACATCGGAGCGTGCAAAAGAAAAGGTTGCTGCCCTTGCGGATATTCTTCGTCAGTACTGTGGTAAAATGCCTCTTCATATAGCCCCGTTTACTGAAATTCAAATGGAAATAAAGGAAAAGTGCCCTGAAGAACAGCTTACAATTATTATGAGGAGATTTATGAATAGGATCTCCCAAAAGGTAGCACAAAAAGTTGGTGCAAAAGTTCTGATAACAGGGGAGAGTCTTGGCCAGGTTGCGAGCCAGACCATGCAAAGCATGGTTGTTACAAGTGAGGTTGCAACAATGCCCATTCTTCGCCCGCTTGTCGGTCTTGATAAAGTTGAAATCATCAATTATGCAAGAAAAATTGGCAGTTATGACACATCCATTTTGCCATATGAGGATTGTTGCACACTTTTTGTTCCTAAACGACCTGACATTAATCCTAAGCTTGAAAGAATAATGGAATCGGAAGCTCGTCTTGATATGGAGAGACTTGTAAATCAGTCGGTTGAAGAAATAGAAATTTTATAAAAAATCCACCCTATGGGTGGATTTTTTTTAGATATTAATACCTTTTTGTTTTGCATATTTCAGTTTTGTTGCCATCCCGCCGCGAATGTGCCGTGTCTGTTTGTGATCAAGCATTATTTCTTTGGATAATTCGGCCAGTGAGGGATTTATTTGAAAAAGCCTTTCTGTGATGTCTTTATGTACTGTGGATTTTGAAATGCCAAATTTTTTGGCTGCTTCGCGAACGGTGCATTTATTTTCTATAATGTATTTTGCAAGTTCAACAGTTCGTTCTTCGATATGCTCTTTCAACTTAAAGTAGCCTCCAATGCATACATTTTTTATTCAATATATGCATCGGAGGCGAAAAAAAGAACTTAGAAACATTTGCCTGTCTTATAATCCTCTGCCCCACCATTGCGGTAGCAAAGTTCGTTTGCACATTTGCCGGTCTCCAAAAAATCTTTAATATTATTTACGGTAGTTTCAGCTATATTGGATAAAGCTTCTTCAGTTAAAAATGCCTGGTGAGATGTAACAATTACATTAGGCATGGAGATGAGTCGTGCGAGAGTATCATCTTCTAAGATGTGACCGGAGAAGTCCTCAAAAAAGAGTTCTGATTCTTCTTCATATACATCCAGACATGCAGCACCAACCTTGCGTGTTTTAATGCCTTGAAGAAGTGCCTCTGCATCAACAAGAGCGCCGCGGGAGGTGTTTAAAATAACAACGCCCTGCTTGCATTTTTCAATAGATTTTTTGCTTATTATGTGGTGTGTATCCTCAGTAAGCGGACAGTGAAGTGAGATTATATCGCTGCCGGCAAAAAGCTCGTCAAGAGATACATAGTTGATTGAAGGGTCGTCGGCAGGGAATTTATCATAGGCGAGTATGTTCATGCCAAATCCGCGGCAAATGTCCATAAAAACTTTGCCAATTCGTCCTGTACCGATTACGCCTACCGTTTTGCCGTGCAGGTCAAATCCCGTCATTCCCGAAAGGCTGAAGTTGAAATCTTTTGTTCTGATATATGCTTTGTGTATACGGCGGATTGATGTGAGCAGAAGTGCCATTGCATGCTCTGCCACGGCGTAAGGAGAGTAAGCAGGCACACGCAGAACATGAATTTTCCCAAAAGCATGTTTCATATCCACATTATTAAAACCGGCGCAGCGCAAAGTTATTATTTTAACACCTAAGTCGCACAGCCGGTCTATCACCGCTGCATTTACGGTGTCGTTAACAAAAACGCAAACACCATCAAATCCGTTTGCAAGTCCGACAGTATCCTCATTTAATTTTGTTTCAAAGAATTTGAATGTTATATCGGCTTTTTCACCAAACTTTTCAAAAGAAAGTTTATCATATGGTTTTGTATCAAAAAAAGCAATTTTCATAAGTATCACTCCTTGTATAATTATTTTTTACAGCTTTAATAAAAAAATTCAGTTAAGATACATTTACAATTACAGCCTCTCATGTTATAATTTCTTTAAGGAGGGACTAACCATGAAAAAAAGTATTGTTTTTTTGCTTACATTTACAATGATTTTGTCAATGACTACATTTGCGAAAACCGGAGATGTTATTGGTAAAATCTATTCCACAGATATAAAAGCATACATAAACGGAGTGCAGATGGAATCCTACAACATTGGCGGCAAAACGGTTGTTGTGCTTGAGGATATCACAAATCAATGTGAATACTCGGATGAACTGAGAACTCTGCTTTTGTGGGAACTTTCACCAAACACACTTATTCCCGGAACAAAAACTTATGACAGAGCCCCGGGCACGCCGGTGGGAAATATCTACCAAACGGATATTAAAACGATTGTTCGTGGCAAGGAAATTCCTTGCTGGTCGCTTAATGGGAAAATGGCGGTTGCCTTGGAGGATTTAGGAGCAAATGGTGAATGGTCGGACATAGGCGGAAAATTTATCTGGAACGCCGATGAACGCACTATTTCACTTGAATTTATGTACGGATATTCATTTGAAGTACATAAACTGCTTAGAGACAAGCATCTGAATATGATATTAAAGGATACAGACGGCGTACTTGAAGCGGAGCTTGTTGTAGCACCACTTATGAACGGGCAGATACTCAATGATATTGTTATTCCGGACAATTCCATAAATCCTTTGATGTATGGCGATGAGATAATCGGGTATAAATGCAAATTCCCGATAGTAAATTTCGTAGTAGATGAAAAAGGAAAGTATTCACTTGAGGTGCAAGAATGGCAGCTGCCAGTTGATTATTTGTATGTGGATAAATTTGCTGAAATCGTAAAGGATATTGAACCGGCACAGCCAACTTATGAGGACCGGATGAATTATTTTGAGTTCAATATGTACAAAATCATATCTGAGTTTGAAACAGATGAGTACCACTTCCTTTATATGCTGCAGCCTAACACACACGGTTCTTCGCAGTTTTTAAAGAAAGTGAATAAAAAGGACGGCACATTGGTTGACTACAGTGCACAGTTTAAGTCGGTAAGTTTGCACGGGAATAAATATTTTGACAATGTAACAATTGATGAGGAAAATAAAAAAGTACGGTTTGGTTATGATGCGTGGTATATAATTGATTTGGAAACCGACAAAGTAGAAAAAGAATAAAAAACACCGGGGCAAAAAAGTCCCGGTGTTTTTATGTGTGGTAAAGATTTTATGTAAAGTTTTATTAGTGGTGGTGAAAAAGTTCAAGTATATTGCCAAGCAGACCGGTTGCCATAAGCACGCCAAACAAAATAAGAAGTAAACCACAGATAGTGTTTGTAGTTTTTGAATGTTTTTTTAGAAAGGCAAACGAGGTTTTCAGCTTATCTATAATTATAGAGCTGATTATAAACGGAATGCCAATCCCTGCCGAATAACAGAAAAGCAATCCCATTCCTACCAGTGCGCTGCCCTGATGTGAGGCAAGTATAAGTGCAGACCCGACAAAGGTGCTGACACACGGGCTAAAGCTCATTGAAAAAATTACGCCCATTAGTACAGAAGAGAAAAAGCCGCTGCCGAATGAGGAAATTTTATGATGTGAACAGTGTGAATGGTGAGTTTTTATAATCCCCAGAAAATTAAGTCCGAACAGAATTAAAAGTATTCCGGCTATTATATTAAAATAGCTTTTGTATGATGTGAAAATGCTGCCTATTGTACCGGCAAACGACCCGAGCAGTATAAAGATAAGCGTAAAGCCGATCACAAAGCCAATAGCATTTTTAAGGGCTTGTCTGGGACCAAGCTCGCCGCCTCCACTGAAATATGAAAAATAAACGGGCAACATGGGAAGCATGCAGGGGGAAATAAAAGTGATTATGCCTTCAAGAAAGGTTATGAAGTATTGCATTTTAATACTCCTTTCATAAAATTATATATGTGCGTCGCCGGTAGACGGATTATCTATCAGTGAACCATCTTTTTCAAAACGAGAGCCGTGACAGGGACAGTCCCAGGTGTGTTCAGCTTTATTCCACTTAAGGGCGCAACCCAGGTGTGGACAGCGTTTTGTTGATGGAGTTAAAAGATTTGAAACCGATTCAATGCCGTTAACAATAAGCTGAGATTTTAAAATACTTCGCTGAGGAGAAAAAACCTCGGAATAGTCGTTTTTTCTGGCTAAAACCATATCGGTTAAAATGGTTGCGGCTGCCATGGAAGAGGTCATACCCCATTTATTAAAACCTGTTGCTACATACATATCAGGCGTTTTCGCAGAGTAATAACCGATATAGGGGATTTTGTCAAGACTCATACAATCCTGAGTTGCCCATTCGTATTTTAGTTCAGCCTCAGGATAATATCTACCTGCAAAATTGTTTAAATTTTTCCAAGCACCACTCTGTTTGCCAGTACGATGTCCGCTTCCGCCGATAAGCAGCAGATTATTGTAGCTGCGGAAGGATAAACCGCTATCGGATTCATCAATATACATACCGCTTATATGTTGTGCATTTTCATAAGCGGAAACATAGCTTCGGTGTTGATAAAGCTTTAGAAAATAGCTTCCGTGCTTATTGATAAAAGGAAAATGTGTTGCTACAATTATTTTTTCTGCAGTTATTCTACCGCCGGAAGTGATTGCTGTGTGAGGGGATATATCGTAAACAAAAGTATTGTCATATATGTTCAGGTTGTTTGCAATACTTGCAATAAATTTCAGCGGATTAAACTGAGCTTGATTTTTAAAACAGACTGCACCTTTGGTTTTAAATGGGAGTTCCGGTGTTTCTGTCAAAAGCGCATCATAGCCAAGTTTGTGTAATGAATCAATCTCCTGCTCAAGTATTTGTCTATTTGTAAGTGAGTAGGTGAACGCATCTCTTTCCTCAAAATCGCAGTCAATGCTGCTGCACAGCTTTTTATATTCGCTAAGGGCGTTTCGATTCGCTGTCAGATACATCAAGGCTTTTTCCGTTCCAACGGTTTTTTCAAGTTTTGAATAAATAAGTCCATGCTGAAAGGTTATTTTAGCAGTAGTGTTTTTGGTTATTCCCGATGCTATTTTATTTCCTTCGACAAGAATATATTTTACACCTGCCTGGTTAAGCATATGTGCACATAAAATTCCGCAGATACCGCCACCAATAATGAGAACATCGGTTTTGATATCTTTTTTTAAACTGTTAAATGCGGGTAGTGATGTTTGGTCTGTCCATACAGATTTGTGCATAATTTTTACCTCCAAAAAAGCTTTTATATATTATGCACAATTTATGGTTCTGTTATAATAAGAGAATAAATGTTTTTGCTGGGGTCTCAAAGCTTTTCTTTGGGACCCCAGCGGAGATAGTATGTTCTGTAATAAAACAGATTAGTTAGTTTAAACTAACTAATATTATAATATCATAAAAAGATATTAATGTCAATAGCGGACTTTGAATTTTTTTACGAGAAGAGTGAGAATAAGCATCAGTGGGAATACAATTCCTGCAAGTATGCCGTTTTCATATTCCCGGAAAAATCCGTTATAAATCCAACAAGAGAGGGTCCCACTGAGCAACCGATATCTCCCTAAGACCAATCGCCTTTAGGGACGGATTTTTTATGTGTGTAATAAGACATGCTGATGAAATAATATAATATTTTACAGAAATTGCAGCGGGGAGGTGAAGATATGCCTTCGGGAAATATTATTGTTAAGGTTGGTACTGCAGAAAGACTTATTCCGGTTGAGGGAGCAAATGTATTTATTGCCAGGAAAAACGAAATAGAAAATGACACAATTCTTGCGTCAAGAAGAACCAACAGAAATGGGGAAACAGATAAAGTTAATGTAGATACGCCTGAAAGAAATTTAAGCACTCAGGCAGGGAATATTCAGCCGTTTGCAGTGGTGGATATCCGTATTGAGCATCCGGGGTACTATCCGCATTATATTGTGGATGCACAAATTTTTGCAGATACAGAAAGTGTTCAGAATGTAAATCTTATACCACTTGCCATACCAACTGAAAAAATAACCGATAATGTGTTTGTTTCTCCCCAAAATCTGTAAAATGAAAGGTGTGAAAGTATGGCAAGAGTATTTCCGTTTGTGCCGGAAAGTATAACTGTTCACCTGGGTGCTCCGGCGACTCCGGCTGAAAATGTCACCGTTCCATTTATTGATTACATAAAAAATGTTGCATCAAGTGAAATTTATCCCACATGGGATAATTCCGCAATATTGGCAAATATAAATGCGCAGGTTTCCTATGCGCTAAACCGAATTTACCTGGAATATTACCCTAGCAGGGGTTATAATTTTGACATTACAAACAACACAGCCTTTGACCAGAAGTTTATATATGGAAGAACAATTTTTGAAAATATAAGCGACATAGTTGATGAGTTTTTTGATACATATATAAGGCGCCAGGGGTTTATAGAACCGCTTGCGGCACAGTATTGCAACGGAACGACAGTTACCTGCGAGGGACTTTCTCAATGGGGAAGTCAGGAGCTTGCCGAGCAGGGCTTTAGTGATGTTGATATTTTGCGAAATTACTATGGTAATGATATTGAAATAGTTCCGGACACGAGGGTTATTACAAACCGACCATCGTACCCTGGGTTTGAAATAGGGCCGGGCGCGAGTGGGGACTATGTAAATGTCATACAGACCGAGCTTAACAGAATTTCTCAAAACTATCCTCTTATACCAAAAATAGGAGAGGTAACCTCTTTTTATGGGGAAATTACAGAGGAAGCAGTAAGGACATTTCAAGAAATATTTGGACTTACGCCAACGGGGGTTGTAAATAAAGCCACATGGTACGAACTGATTTTTATTTATACAGGGGTAACCCGTCTTGCAGAACTTAATTCCGAGGGACAAAGGCTTTTTGGAACAAGTCTTGAATATCCCGATTCTACATTAAACAGCCTTGCAGTGACAAGTCTTGAATATCCTGAGGGAACACTTGCGCAGGGAGACCAAGGCGAGCAGGTTTTTGTTCTGCAGTATTTTCTAAATGTTTTATCTGCCTTTTATCCTACAATACCGCAGGTTAATAATGACGGGGTGTTTGGACAGAAAACACATAATTCGGTTGTTGCTGTCCAACGCTTATTAAATATAACTCCAAACGGAATAGTTGATGCAAATACATGGAATCTGATTTACGATGCCTATAAGGGAATAGTTGAAACCGTATTTACAAACAGCTTTGTCTTTCCGGAGAATAGCATTGATTTAGGCACTAATGACCTAAGATTAGGTATGGGTGGGGATGAGGTTTTAATGTTGCAGAAATTCTTAAATTCGGAAGCAGAAACCAATCCCGCGATTCGCAAGGTTGCGGAAAACGGATTTTTTGGCAGACATACAAGATGGGCGCTTAGTGAGTATCAAAAAACACATAATATGACTCAAAATGGATTTGCGGATGAAACTACAAGAAAACATATAGCTAACAGATATCGGGACAGAGCGTCTGCATACACTTCGCATCCGGTACAGTTCCCGGGCAGGACGCTCAAAGAAAATGAACAGGACAGGGAGAGAAGATAATGGAGAGAACACTGGAACCTATTACAGGAGAACCGGTAAGAAGTTTGCAAACTTTCCTTAGAAAAATATCTTACAGCAGAGACATACCAACTGTTGTGCCTGATGGAATTTTCGGAAGTCAGACGAAAAATTCAGTTGAGGGGTTTCAAAAACTTTACGGTTTGCCAATAACAGGAGAAGCGGACTTTGATACATGGAATAAAATTATAGAGGTTTTTGATGAGGTTACACAGGAAGAAAAACCTCCCCAAAGACTACTGATTTTTCCGGAGGAGACGTACATTATAGACATAGGCAGCGAGGACGAATTTTTGTATGTAATACAGGGAGCAATGAAAGTTATATCAGATAATGTGGAAAATGTTCCTGAATTAAGCATTACGGGCATTCATGATGAAAAATCTGTTGAAGCAACAAAAAGTATTCAAAAAATTGCCGGCATTGAACAAAATGGGATTATAGATAAAAATACCGTAAATGCAATAACAGATGTATATGAGTTTTATGTTGTAAAAAAATACACTGCCGGGCAGGAGAATACCGACCGTCCGGGGGCGGAAAACAGAAAAAATGAAAAGTATGACCCTGTTAATATGAATGAATAATTTTTCCGGAGTCGGAGCAGGATAATAATTGGAAATTTTGTGTAAAATAACCAAATTTAAAGCGTAATTTCGTGAAACTTTTAGAGGTACATGCGGTTGACTGCATAAAAAGTTTGTGATATAATGATAAATTGCCATGTATATTCTAAAAAATGGATATATATTAAGGAAATTATTTTTTAAATTTTTTCAGCTTTTATGAGTATAGGCTTTGACAAATACAGCGGATTTTTATAGGTCCGTCCGAATGAGGTGATTTTTATGCAGCGTCCTGCTCCGAAAATGTACGGAAAAAATGAGAGAATGTCTTTTGCAAAAATCGATGAAAGTCTGGCTATGCCAAATCTCATTGAAATTCAAAGGAATTCTTACGACTGGTTTATGAAGAAAGGTCTTCGTGATGTGTTTGAAGATGTTTCTCCCATAAACGACCACTCAGGAAATCTTTCGCTGGAGTTTTACGACTACTACTTTGACGAAACCTCCAAATACACCATTGAGGAGTGTAAGGAGAGAGATGCGACCTACTCGGTTGCACTCAGAGTTAAGGTGAGACTCGTTAACCGCGAAACCGGAGAAATCAAGGAACAGGAAATTTTCATGGGAGATTTCCCGCTTATGACACCACAGGGTACTTTTATCATCAACGGTGCGGAGAGGGTTATAGTAAGCCAGCTTGTTCGTTCTCCCGGTATATACTATGACAAAACTCAGGATAAGACGGGTAAACCGCTTTATTCTTCAACATTTATTCCTAACAGAGGTGCATGGTTGGAGTATGAAACAGATTCTTCTGACATTTTCTCGGTAAGAATTGATAAAACCCGTAAAATGCCCATTACTGTTCTTATCCGTGCACTTGGACTTAAAACGGACGAGGATATTCTGGCTACTTTCGGCAACAACCCGAAAATAACAGCTACTCTTGAAAAAGATAATGCTAAAACTGAAGAGGATGCACTGATTGAAGTTTACAAGAAAATCAGACCTGGTGAGCCTCCCACAGTTGAAAGCTCAAGAGCTCTTGTTGACGGCATGTTCTTTGATTTCAAGAGATACGATCTTGCCGGAGTGGGCAGATACAAAGTTAATAAAAAGCTTGCATTTGCAAACAGAGTTGTAGGATTTAAACCTGCTCAGCCCATCATTGACCCCGACACAGGTGAAATCATTTGTGGAACTGATGATGTGATTACAAAAGAAATTGCAAAAGAACTGGATATGTCCGCCGTTAACAGAATTGTTTTAAGCATTGACGGTGAGGAAATTCCTGTTTTCTCAAACAATCTCATTGACATTACAAGAAGAGTAAGTGTTGACCTTTCCGACCTTAATATTAAGGAAAGAGTATATCTGCCTGCTCTTGAAGATGTTCTTGCAGATGCAAAGACAGACGAGGAAATTTATCAGGCTGTAAAACGCAATATGGATATACTTGTTTGCAAACACCTGTCTGTGGAAGATATTTTTTCTTCAATTAACTATATTACTTCTCTTGAATATGGTGTAGGCAATTTTGATGATATCGACCATCTCGGTAACAGAAGACTCCGTTGCGTAGGCGAGCTTCTTCAGAACCAGTTCAGAGTGGGCTTTGCCAGAATGGAAAGAGTTGTTAAGGAAAGAATGGTTATTCAGGACCCTGATATTGCATCGCCTCAGAACCTTATTAATATAAGACCTGTTGTTGCAACAATCAGAGAGTTCCTTGGTTCTTCACAGCTTTCGCAGTTCATGGATCAGACAAACCCCCTTGCAGAGCTTACTCATAAAAGAAGACTTTCTGCACTCGGACCGGGTGGTCTTTCCCGTGACCGTGCAGGCTTTGAGGTTCGTGATATTCACTATTCTCACTATGGAAGAATGTGTCCTGTTGAAACACCTGAAGGACCTAACATTGGTCTTATCAGTTCACTCGCCACCTATGCGAGAATAAATGAGCACGGCTTTATCGAAGCACCTTACAGAAAGGTGGATAAAGAAAACGGCATTGTAACAGACGAAATAGTTTACATGGCGGCAGATGAAGAGGACGGATACATTGTAGCGCCTGCTAACGAACCGCTTGATAAAAACGGTAAATGGGTAAAATCCAAAGCTACTGTTAGATATAAGGAAGAAATTAAAGAAGTTGAAGTAAGCGATGTTGACTTTATGGATGTATCACCCAGACAGTTCGTGTCGGTTGCTACAGCCATGATTCCCTTCCTTGAAAACGACGACGCCAACCGTGCGCTCATGGGTTCAAACATGCAGCGTCAGGCAGTTCCGCTTCTTACAACAGATTCCCCGATTGTAGGTACAGGTATGGAATACCGAGCTGCAAAAGACTCGGGCACAGTTGTTGTTGCTAAGGCTGACGGTACAGTTGAAAAGGTATCTTCAAGCGAGATTACCATTAGACAGACTGATGGCGAAGTTAAAGTTTACAAGCTTATTAAATTTATGCGTTCCAACCAGGGAACATGCATCAACCAGCGTCCTATCGTTAAGAAAGGTGATGTAATAAAAGCTGGTGACATTATTGCTGATGGTCCGTCCACAGACAATGGTGAAATCGCGCTTGGTAAAAACATTCTTATCGGCTTTATGACCTGGGAAGGTTATAACTACGAGGATGCTATCCTGATTAGTGAACAGCTTGTTAAAGACGATGTGTTTACATCAATTCATATAGAAGAATACGAGGCAGAAGCAAGAGATACAAAGCTCGGACCTGAAGATATCACAAGAGATATTCCCAATGTAGGCGAGGACGCTTTAAAAGACCTCGATGAGCGAGGTATCATCAGAATTGGTGCAGAAGTACGCCCCGGTGATATTCTTGTTGGTAAAGTAACACCTAAGGGTGAAACAGAGCTTACTGCTGAGGAAAGACTTCTCCGTGCTATTTTCGGCGAAAAAGCAAGAGAGGTTAGAGATACATCTCTTAGAGTTCCTCACGGTGAAGCGGGTATCATTGTTGATGTTAAAGTATTTGAGCGCGAAAATTCCGAAGATATGAGCCCCGGAGTAAACCAGGTTGTCAGAGTATACATTGCACAGAAGAGAAAAATTTCTGTTGGTGACAAAATGGCTGGTCGTCACGGTAACAAGGGCGTTATTTCAAGAATTCTGCCGGTAGAGGATATGCCGTTCCTTCCGGATGGCACACCGCTTGAAATTGTACTTAACCCGCTGGGCGTTCCTTCGCGTATGAACATTGGTCAGGTGCTTGAAGTGCATCTTGGTTATGCAGCAAAAGCTCTTGGTTGGAAAATCGCAACACCTGTATTTGATGGTGCAAACGAGCATGATATAGAAGAATGTCTTATCAAAGCAGGCTATGAGCCGGATGGTAAATCTGTTTTGTATGACGGCAGAACTGGTGAACCATTTGACAATAAGGTAACGGTTGGTTACATGCATTACATGAAGCTTGCCCACCTTGTTGACGACAAAATTCACGCCCGTTCAACAGGTCCTTACTCACTTGTTACTCAGCAGCCTCTGGGTGGTAAAGCTCAGTTCGGTGGTCAGAGATTTGGTGAAATGGAAGTTTGGGCACTTGAGGCTTATGGTGCTGCATATACACTTCAGGAAATTTTGACAGTTAAATCGGACGATGTTGTGGGTCGTGTTAAAACTTACGAATCCATTGTCAAAGGTGATAATGTTCCCACACCGGGCGTTCCTGAATCATTTAAGGTTCTTGTAAAAGAACTGCAGTCACTTGCTCTGTCCATCAATATACTTGATGAAAATGGCAACGAAATTGAACTTAAAGAGGATGAGGATGACGATCTGCCGCAGGCAAGTCCCGAAATCCTTGAAAGTCTGACTCCTGAAAGCGAAGAAAAAATGGAAGACTTCATCATTCCACTTGAATATGACGAGTCAAATGATGATTTCGACATGGATGACGATGATGACGATTTCGATATTGATGCCAGCGATGCTTTTATAATTGAAGGCGTTGAACCAATTGACGATATCGGACTTGATGCTGATATTTTCGGCATAGATGAAATTTAAGGAGGGGGATTTATAATGCTTGAAAAGAATTTTGACGCAATTAAAATAGGACTTGCCTCTCCGGAGCAAATCAGAGTTTTTTCCAAAGGTGAAGTAAAAAAACCGGAAACTATAAACTACAGAACGCTCAAACCTGAGCGTGACGGACTTTTCTGCGAAAGAATTTTCGGGCCTACAAAGGACTGGGAATGTCACTGCGGAAAATATAAAAGAATAAGATACAAAGGTCTTGTCTGCGACAGATGTGGTGTTGAAATCACACGCTCAAAGGTAAGACGAGAAAGAATGGGTCATATTGAGCTTGCAGCTCCCGTATCTCATATCTGGTACTTTAAAGGTATCCCCAGCAGAATGGGCCTCATTCTTAATATGTCACCCCGTTCACTTGAAAAGGTTCTCTATTTTGCGGCGTATGTAGTGCTCGATCCGGGTAAAACAGGCTTGCAGAAAAAGGACATCCTCTCTGAAACAGAGTATAAAGAAACCCTTGAAAAATATGGTTCCAAAAACTTTAGAGCAGGTATGGGTGCAGAGGCAATTAAAGAACTTCTTTCGGAAATTGACCTTGATGTTATGAGCACCGAACTTCATGATGAAATGGACAAATCACAGGGACAGAAAAAAGCTCGCATTATAAAACAGCTTGAAGTTGTTGAAGCTTTCAGATTGTCCGGCAACCGTCCCGAATGGATGATTCTTGATGTAGTTCCGGTAATTCCGCCGGAAATTCGTCCTATGGTTCAGCTTGATGGTGGCAGATTTGCAACATCTGACCTTAATGACCTTTACAGAAGAGTTATTAACAGAAATAACAGACTTAAAAGACTCCTCGAACTGGGCGCTCCTGATATTATCGTAAGAAATGAAAAGAGAATGCTTCAGGAATCTGTTGATGCACTTATTGACAATGGCAGAAGAGGTAAGCCTGTGACCGGTCCAGGAAACAGACCGCTTAAATCTCTGTCCGATATGCTCAAAGGTAAGCAGGGTCGATTCAGACAGAACCTGCTCGGTAAGCGTGTTGACTATTCGGGTCGTTCTGTTATCGTTGTGGGTCCCGAACTGAAAATTTATCAGTGCGGTCTTCCTAAAGAAATGGCACTTGAACTTTTCAAGCCTTTTGTAATGAAAAAGCTTGTTAACGACAGTGTTGCACATAATATAAAAAATGCCAAGAAAAAAGTAGAACGCGCAGATGACAGCGTATGGGATATCTTAGATGAAATTATCAAAGACCATCCTGTAATGCTTAACCGTGCCCCGACACTTCACAGACTTGGTATACAGGCGTTTGAGCCTGTTCTTGTTGAAGGCAGAGCAATAAGACTTCACCCGCTTGTTTGTACAGCGTACAATGCCGACTTTGACGGTGACCAGATGGCTGTTCATGTACCGCTTTCACCCGAAGCTCAGGCTGAAGCGAGATTCCTTATGCTTTCCGCAAACAATCTCCTCAAACCTCAGGATGGAAAACCGGTTACAGTTCCTACACAGGACATGGTACTGGGAAGTTTCTATCTGACAGTTGCCAGGGGAGAATCGGAACTTGTAGGCGCACAGAAACCTAAAAAATCGCCTGTAGCCGAATTCAAGAATTTAAAAGAGGCAATGAATGCTTACGGAGAAGGTCAAATAGGTTTTTATGACTCAATTTCCGTTAAAAAGGAAATTACAAATATAGCTCGTCTTAACATGAAGACTTTCGCTACTGCAGATGAAGCTATTACAGCTTTTGAAAATGGCGAAATAAAAGAATATGAAGCAATTATGCTTGAAAATGGCGAGGGAATTGAAGGCGTTATTGAGGACGGCAAACTTATTACAACATATAAGCATATCACAATGAAAGCATTTGCTGATGTTAATGAAGCTCTGCTTGCTTATGATAATAAGGTTGTTCAAATTCATGAACCTATCAAGGTAAGAGTTACACGCGAGATTAACGGAGAAGAAAAATCCAAAGTCATCAAAGCAACAATCGGACGACTCATATTCAACCAGGGTATTCCGCAGGATTTAGGCATTGTTGACCGCAATAATCCAGAAACAATGTTTGACCTTGAGGTTACCTATAAAACAACAAAGAAAGAACTTGAAAAAATCATTGATAAATGTATTCAGAAACACGGAATTACCGAAACAGCTGTTGTTCTTGATCAGATCAAGGCGCAGGGATTTAAGTACTCCACAAGAGGTGCAATTACGGTTGGTGTATCTGATATGGAAATTCCGCCAACAAAACCTCAGTACATCAAAGAGGCAGAAACCAAAATCGATGAAATTACAAGTCTTTACAAAATGGGCTTCCTGACAGATGACGAGCGTTACAGCCATGTTATTGAAATCTGGAAAGTAGCCATAGACAACATTACAAAAGCACTTATGAACAACATGGGTGAGTTCAACCCAATAAGCATGATGGCGACATCGGGTGCCCGTGGTAATGTGGGTCAAATTCGTCAGCTTGCCGGCATTCGTGGTCTTATGGCGGATACAACAGGTAAATCTGTTGAAATTCCTGTAAAATCTTCATTCCGTGAAGGTCTTGATGTTCTTGAATTCTTCATTTCTTCTCACGGTGCAAGAAAAGGTCTTGCCGACACAGCGCTTCGTACAGCCGACTCCGGTTACCTCACAAGAAGACTTGTTGATGTCAGCCAGGAAGTTATCATTAAAGAAGATGACTGTGGCACACTTACAGGTATTAAAATTTCTGCTCTTGAAAATGAAAAACACAAGGGCGCATCTGGCGACAGCTCAAGATATATTATAGAACCTCTGTCGGAGAGAATTACAGGCAGATTCCTTGCGTGGAAGACTCTTGACGGACAGGATAACAATATTGTTCATCCTGAAACGGGCGAAATCATTCTTGCGGCTGGTGAGTTTATCACAAAGGCAAAAGCTGAGGAAATTGAGAAAGCTGGTATTAAGGAAATTGAAGTTCGTTCAGTAATTTCCTGTAACTCCAAAATCGGTGTGTGTTCACATTGTTATGGTGCAAACCTTGCAACAGGTGAGCCTGTCAATATGGGTGAGGCAGTAGGCGTTATTGCTGCTCAGTCCATTGGCGAACCGGGTACACAGCTTACAATGAGAACTTTCCACAGTGGTGGTATCGCAGGCGATGACATCACACAGGGTCTACCTCGTATCGAAGAACTTTTCGAAGCGAGAAAGCCAAAAGGTCAGGCAATCATTGCTGAGCATGATGGTGTTGTTCAAATTGAACAGACTGATAAAAACCCAATCATCTGGATTACGAACAGAACTCCCGATGGTGAAGCGTTTGAAGAAAAACATGAAATTCCTTATGATGCTACAATTAAAGTATCTGACGGGGATGTTGTAAAAGCCGGTGACGGACTTACAGTTGGTTCAATCGCACCTATCGAACTTTTGCGCGTTACAGATGCGGCAACCGTTCAGAGATATCTGTCACAGGAAGTTCAGAAAGTTTATAAGCTTCAGGGTGTTGATATTAACGACAAACACATTGAGGTTATTATCAGACAGATGATGCGTAAGGTTAAGATTGAAGAACCCGGTGATTCCGGACTGCTTCAGGGCACAACCGTTGAAAAACGCGAATATGAAGAAATTTGTGACAAGCTTCGTGCAGAAGGCAAAACTCTGCCTGAAGCAAAGGATGTTCTTCTTGGTATCACTAAAGCTTCGCTAGCAACAGACTCTTTCCTCTCCGCAGCATCATTCCAGGAGACAACAAGAGTTCTTACGGATGCAGCTATTAAAGGTAAGATCGACCCGCTTATTGGTCTTAAGGAAAATGTTATTATCGGTAAACTTATTCCTGCTGGTACAGGTATGACAGCTTACAATAAAATTGAGCTTGGGGAAGCCCAGGAAGAAGAAATAATAGAATAATTTAAGAAAAAGATTGACATTTTAAATTATTTGATATAAAATACTAGAATGTGGGTTTATGTTCCGGCATCTTCAGATGCCGGATATAGCCTTGTAATTAAGTAATTAGTTAACTTCACATATACTAATTAAATTTTTTTGACGGAGGTGAAAAAGAGTGCCAACATTTAATCAGCTGGTTAATAAAGGCAGACAGACCGCAGTTAAAAAGTCTAAAGCTCCTGCACTTCAGAAGGGTATGAATACTCTTAAGAAAAAGGCTACAGACAACAGTTCTCCTCAGAAGAGAGGCGTATGTACTACGGTTAAAACAATGACCCCTAAAAAGCCGAACTCAGCGCTTCGTAAACTTGCCAGAGTTAGACTTACAAACGGTATTGAAGTTTCCGCTTATATACCCGGTATCGGTCATAACCTGCAGGAACACAGCGTTGTTCTGATCAGAGGCGGCAGAATTAAGGACCTTCCTGGTGTAAGATATCACATTATCCGTGGTACACTTGATACTCAGGGCGTTCAGAACAGACTGCAGTCCAGATCAAAATACGGCGCAAAGAAACCCAAGGCAAAATAATTGCCAACTTAGTGTGAAATTTTATTCGCACCCTAATTAAATAGTGAGGCTGCGAAATTTATATATTATAAGTTTTGAGTCCACACTATACTGACGGATAATATTCGTCAGAGTACCGATGAAATCATAAAATATGAAGGAGGGAAGTACGGTGAGAAGATCAAGTGCCGCTAAAAGAGATGTTTTAGCAGATCCTATGTACAACAGTAAGCTTGTTACAAAGCTTATCAATAATGTTATGTATGACGGTAAAAAAGGTATTGCACAGAAAATTGTATACGATGCATTTGATATAATCCGTGAAAAAACCGGTAAAGAACCTCTTGAAGCATTCAAAGAGGCTCTCGAAAACATTATGCCTGTTCTCGAGGTTAAAGCTCGCAGAGTAGGTGGTTCCACATATCAGGTGCCGATCGAAGTTCGTGCAGAAAGAAGACAGACACTTGGACTCAGATGGCTTACACTTTATGCAAGAGCAAGAAGTGAAAAGACCATGCGTGAGAGACTTGCAGGCGAAATTATGGATGCAATTAATAATACAGGTTCTGCAGTTAAAAAACGCGAAGATACCCACAAAATGGCAGAAGCAAACAAAGCTTTTGCACATTTCCGTTGGTAATCTTGATTTAAATAATAGGAGGATTCCAATATGGCAAGAGAATTTGCTCTTGACGTTACTCGTAATATCGGAATCATGGCTCATATTGACGCAGGTAAAACAACAACTACTGAACGTATTCTGTTTTATACCGGCGTTAACTACAAAATAGGAGAAACCCATGATGGTGCAGCTACAATGGACTGGATGGAGCAGGAACAGGAACGTGGTATCACTATCACGTCCGCTGCTACAACAGCTTCATGGAAAGGTCACAGAATTAACATCATTGACACACCGGGACACGTTGACTTCACAGTTGAGGTTGAGCGTTCGCTTCGTGTTCTTGACGGTTCTGTAACAGTATTCTGCGCTAAGGGCGGTGTTGAGCCACAGTCCGAAACAGTTTGGCGTCAGGCTGATAACTACGGCGTACCTCGTATGGCGTATATTAACAAAATGGATATTCTGGGTGCTGACTTCTACAATGTTTTAAACATGATGAAGGACAGGCTCCAGTGTAATGCTGTTCCGATTCAGCTTCCTATTGGTTCAGAGGAAACATTCAAAGGTATCATAGACCTTGTTGAAATGAAGGCTTATGTTTACTATGATGACCTTGGAAAAGATATCAGACAGGAAGACATTCCGGAAGATATGAAAGACCAGGCTGAAGAATATCGTGCAGCAATGATGGAAGCTATCGTTGAAACAGACGAAGCTTTAATGGAAAAATTCTTCGCTGACGAAGAAATTACAATTCCGGAAATTAAAAAAGCTATAAGAAAAGCAACAATCGGACTTCAGATAGTTCCTGTTGTTTGCGGAACTTCTTACAGAAATAAGGGCGTTCAGAAACTTCTTGACGCAATTGTTGACTATATGCCGTCTCCGCTTGATATACCCCCGATTAAGGGTACAATCCCCGGTGACGATTCAGGTGAAGAATTTGAAAGACATTCTTCAGATACTGAGCCTTTCTCAGCGCTTGCATTCAAGATTATGACAGACCCGTTTGTTGGTAAACTCTGCTTCTTCCGTGTGTACTCCGGTACAATGGAAGCAGGTTCTTATGTTCTTAACTCTGTTAAAGGACAGAAAGAAAGAATTGGTCGTATCCTTCAGATGCACGCTAA
>JAZROP010000020.1:0-70055 GCA_045648785.1 Clostridia bacterium
CAAGATTATGACAGACCCGTTTGTTGGTAAACTCTGCTTCTTCCGTGTGTACTCCGGTACAATGGAAGCAGGTTCTTATGTTCTTAACTCTGTTAAAGGACAGAAAGAAAGAATTGGTCGTATCCTTCAGATGCACGCTAATGACCGTAAGGAAATCAAAATGGTTTATGCAGGTGACATCGCTGCTGCTGTAGGTCTTAAAAATACTACAACAGGTGATACTCTCTGTGACGAAAAGAATCCTATTATTCTGGAATCTATGGAATTCCCGGAACCGGTTATCCGTGTTGCTATTGAGCCTAAAACAAAAGCTGGTCAGGAAAAAATGTCCATTGCTCTTGTTAAACTCGCAGAAGAAGACCCGACTTTCAAAGCTTACACAGACCAGGAAACTGGACAGACCATCATTGCAGGTATGGGTGAGCTTCACCTTGAAATCATTGTTGACAGACTTCTTCGTGAATTCAAAGTTGAAGCAGACGTAGGTAGCCCGCAGGTATCCTACAGAGAAACAATCCGTAAATCTGTTGACGTTGATAACAAATATTCACGTCAGTCCGGTGGTAAAGGTCAGTACGGTCACGTTAAAATTAAAGTTGAACCTCAGGAACCCGGTAAAGGTTATGAATTTGTTAACAACATCGTTGGTGGTGTTATTCCGAAGGAATACATTCCTGCTGTTGATGCAGGTATTCAGGGTGCTATGGAATCCGGTGTACTTGCAGGCTACAACGTTGTTGACGTAAAAGTAACACTTTACGATGGTTCTTACCATGAAGTTGACTCTTCTGAAATGGCGTTTAAGATTGCTGCTTCAATGGCATTCAAAGATGCTTGTCGCAAAGCTGACCCCGTACTCAAAGAGCCAATCATGAAAGTTGTTGTTATTGTTCCTGAAGAATACATGGGTGATGTTATCGGTGACCTTAACTCTCGCCGTGGTCAGATCCAGGGTATGGAAGCAAGAAATGGCGTTCAGGAAATCAATGCAATGGTTCCGCTTTCAGAAATGTTTGGTTACGCAACAGACCTGCGTTCTAACACACAGGGCCGTGGTCAGTACTCTATGGAACCCAGCCACTATGCTGAAGTACCTAAGAGTATTCAGGAAAAAATTATTGAAACCAACGGTAAAGGTAAGTAAAAATCATTTAATACTTGATTTTTAAAATCAAATATGTTAAAATTAAATTAATAACTTTTAAAGGGAGGAAATTCCAATGGCAAAGGCTAAATTCGAAAGAACCAAACCCCACGTTAATATTGGTACAATCGGTCACGTTGACCATGGTAAGACATCTCTTACCGCTGCTATCACAAAAACATTAGGTTTCTCAGGTAAAGCTGAATACGCTGCTTACGACCAGATCGACAAAGCACCTGAAGAAAGAGAAAGAGGTATCACAATCTCTACAGCTCACGTTGAATACGAAACAGATTCAAGACACTATGCACACGTTGACTGCCCTGGACATGCTGACTATGTTAAAAACATGATCACAGGTGCTGCTCAAATGGACGGTGCTATCCTTGTTGTATCTGCTGCTGACGGTCCCATGCCTCAGACTCGTGAACACATCCTTCTTGCTAGACAGGTTGGCGTTCCTTACATCGTAGTATTCATGAACAAAGTTGACCAGGTTGATGACCCTGAACTTCTTGAACTCGTTGAAATGGAAATCAGAGACCTTCTCTCTGAATATGAATTCCCGGGTGATGATACACCTATCGTTAAAGGTTCTGCTCTTGCAGCTCTCGAATCTTCTTCTACAGATGTAACAGCTCCTGAATATGCTCCTATCATTGAACTCATGAACGCTGTTGACGCTTACATTCCTGCTCCTGAAAGAGACACAGATAAACCTTTCCTTATGCCTGTCGAAGATGTATTCTCTATCACAGGTCGTGGTACAGTTGCTACAGGTAGAGTTGAAAGAGGATGTCTCCATGTTTCTGACGAAGTTGAAATCGTTGGTCTCGCAGAAGAAAGCAGAAAAGTTGTTGTTACAGGTATCGAAATGTTCAGAAAACTTCTCGATGAAGCTCAGGCTGGTGACAACATCGGTGCTCTTCTCCGTGGCGTTGATAAGAAAGAAATCGAAAGAGGACAGGTTCTTGCTAAACCCGGTTCTATCAACCCCCACACAAAATTCAAAGGTCAGGTTTATATTCTGAAAAAAGAAGAAGGCGGCAGACACACACCTTTCTTCAACAACTACAGACCTCAGTTCTACTTCAGAACAACTGACGTTACTGGTGTTATCGAGCTTCCTGCTGGCACAGAAATGTGTATGCCTGGCGATAACGTTGAAATCAACGTTGAGCTCATCACTCCTATCGCTATCGAAGACGGTCTCCGTTTCGCTATCCGTGAAGGCGGCCGTACAGTAGGTTCCGGTATCGTTACAGCTATTAACGAATAATTTAAACCTAAATAAAAAAGCAGACGCCTCAAACCGTCTGCTTTTTTTAAAAGTATTGCAAGAATAGAACGAGGTGAATAAAATGATAAATATAGATAAGGATTATGTAATTAAATTAAGACGAGAGATACATATGTATCCCGAAGTGGATTATGACCTTCCTAAAACGATTGCACTTGTAAAGCGTGAGCTTGACTCTATGGGAATCCCTCACACTGAAAAGTACGGAAAAGGAAGTGTTGTAGGTTACATTAATCCCGATAAGACAGATTTTACAATCGGTATCCGTGCCGATATGGATGCACTTCGTATGGAAGAGGCAAATGACTGTGAATATCGTTCGCGCCATGAGGGAATGATGCACGCTTGCGGTCACGATGCACATACAGCAATGCTTCTGGGTACAGCAAAGGCGCTTAAAGAAATAGAAAAAGACCTTGCCTGCCGTGTGAAACTTGTTTTTCAGCCTAGTGAAGAGGGCGTAACAAGCGGCGCAATGATGATGATAGAAAACGGCGTTTTGGATGATATTGATATTATGACAGGTCTCCATGTGGGAACTGCTCTCAAATCGGGTGAACTTGGCATTTGCTCGGGTATTTTAAGCGCCACAAGCCGCCACTTTAAAATTGAAATTGGCGGGAAAAGTGTTCATGCAACGGCATACCATAAAGGCATAGATGCTCTTTCCATAGCTGTACAAATGTATTCAGGAATACAGACAATTGCAGCAACAGAGGTAAGCCCTGCTGAGAATGTTGTTTGCATTGTGACAAAGCTTCATTCGGGTACTGCACAGAACATTTTGCCCGACAGTGCACTTATGCAGGGTACAATCAGAACATATAATGTACAGGTCAGTGAATTTATTCACGACAGAATACAGAGCCTTGCAAAGCGTCTTTCAGAGCACTACGGTGTAGAAATTAAAGTTCATGCACCACTTAAGTCAACCTGTGTGTATAACAATCCTTATCTGTCAGAGATTATGCTTGGCAGTATGGAGAAAGTTGTGGGAAAAGAGAATATTAAAAAGTTAAATCGTGGTCTCGGATCAGAAGACTTCTCAAGATACACGGATGTAGTTCCTAGTGTATTTTTCCGTGTTGGAATAAGGAATGAAGAAAAAGGGATTATGCAGGTAGCACACCAGACGGACTTTAAACTTGATGAGGATGTGCTTGATTTAGGTCCAAAGACATTTGTGCAGTTTGTTGTTGACAACCAGCATGGTGTAGATATTGAAAAAGCAAAGGCGGCAGATGAACGCTAAGAACCTTATAAAGAGTTAAATATGTGATAAAAGGAGATGTAAATGCATCTCCTTTTACTTTTCTTTGGGATTGAATAGTAGTGCAAAAATGTAACCGAACAGAACGGCTGCAGTGATACCGCCTGCCGAGGCGGCAAGTCCGCCCGTGAAAATGCCCAAAACACCCTTTTCGTCAACGGCGTTTATAACACCGGTAGCGAGAGTGTAACCAAACCCGGTAAGAGGTATGGTTGCACCCGCACCTGCAAATTTCACAAGTGGCTCATATATTCCGAAAAATGTTGCAAACACACCGATGCATACAAATAAAACAAGAATTCGTGCAGGGGTAAGTTTTGTAAAATCTATCAATATCTGACCTATGATACATATAATACCCCCAATTATAAATGCCCAGACAAAGTTCATATTTTTATCTCCTTTCAAATCTGACAGCGTGCGCCACACCCGGAATACTTTCTCCCTGGAAACAGGATTCACCGTTTAAAAGAGCTCCTGTAGCAATAAAAAGCAATTTGTTTAATTTTCCGTCCTCCATATCCTTTAAAAGCTTTCCGCATAGAACAGAAGCGCTGCAACCACAACCACTTCCGCCCGCATGAACATCCTGAGATTTAATAGAATAGATCATAAGACCGCAGTCATTATAAACCCCCTTGATATCTATTTCATCCTTTAATAAATCAAAAAGCAGGTTTTTTCCTACATTACCAAGGTCGCCTGTTACTATGAGGTCATAATCGGATGGTTTAAAGCCAGTGTCTGAAAAATGTGTCTTAATGGTATCTGCAGCGGCAGGGGCCATTGCGGCGCCCATATTATTAGGGTCGGAAACGGCATAATCAATGACCTTGCCGGTTGTTATATGGGTTATGCAAACAGGGTGCCTTTGGTCAGAGGTTAAAATAACTGCACCACTGCCGGTTACTGTGCGCTGGGCGGTTGGTGTGCGCTGACCACCATATTCGAGTGGCATACGAAATTGTTTTTCTGATGAACAGAAATGACTTGATGTGGCAGCAAGTACATTATCGGCAAAACCGCCGTCAATTGCCATAGCTGCGAGAGACAGGCTTTCTGCCATTGTTGAGCAAGCACCATATATGCCGAAAAAGGGCGTATCAATATCGCGGGCTGCAAAATGACTGCTGAAACACTGATTAATCAGGTCGCCTGAGAAGATATAGTCTATATCTCTCTCGGTAAGACCTGCTTTTTTTATAACCTCCTGCATGGCAGTTTTTAAAAACTTGCTTTCGCCCTGCTCCCAGGATTCCTCACCAAACATAACATCTTCCTGAACATTGGTGAAATATTCACCAAGAGGACCTTCTGATTCTTTTTTTGAAACAATTGCATAATAAGATTTTACCGATGGTGGATTCTCAAAGCAGATTGTTTGTTTTCCTATATGTTTTTTCATTTTATCACCCTCAAAATAATTTTGTTATGTATAGTATAAACATTTTTTGAAAAGAATATTTAGCGAAAACACAAAGAAAGAGGATGTAAAAATGAAAAAAACTGCGTTAATTTTTATTTTGATATTATCATTTGTACTTGCGGGTTGTGGAGGAAAAAATATGGCGGAAGACCCAGCAACCGGCGGTGAGGAAAAAATCGGTGTTCTCATATATAAATATGATGACACATACATTTCAACTGTGCGTCAGGCGCTTGAAGCAAAGGCCAAGGGCAGAGCACAACTTTTCCTCAACGACGGCAAAGGAGACCAGGGAACACAGAATGACCAGGTTGATTTGCTTCTGCAAAAGGATGTTGATGTCCTGCTTGTAAATATGGTGGACATCGGGGCAGCTTCTTCTATTGTAAATAAAGCAAAATCGGCTGATGTGCCGGTGATTTTCTTTAACAGAGAGCCTGATACATCGGTAATTAAAAGTTACGACAAAGCAAGATTTGTTGGAACCAATGCAAAGGATGCTGGGATTATCCAGGGCCAAATCATTGTTGATTTATGGAAAACCGGAAAACATGACACAAACGGAGACGGAAAAATGCAATATGTTATGTTCAAGGGGGAACCGGACAACCCTGAGGCGGTTGCAAGAACGGAATACTCAGTAAACACAGTTAAAGAAAACGGGATTGAGGTTGAGGAGCTTGGACTTCAGGTTGCCAACTGGGACACTGAGCAGGCAAACCGTGCGATGGAGGCGTGGATAACCAAATATGGCGATAAAATAGAAGTGGTCATTGCCAATAATGATGGAATGGCACAAGGAGCTATTGCCGCACTTCATGCAGCAGGATATAACAAAGGTGATGAATCTAAATTCATTCCGGTTGTGGGCGTTGATGCAACAGACGCGGCGAGAGAACTTATTTCAAAGAAATATATGTCAGGTACGGTTCTGCAAGATGGGGAAGCAATGGCAGAGGCGCTTATAACTCTTGCTATGAACGCTGCAGAGGACAGAGATTTCCTTGCGGATAGCAACTATAAGTATGATGACACAGGAATTGCAGTCAGAATTCCTTATCAGCCATATACCGGACAATAAAAAAGGCGGAAAGCGGTGAGGTTAAATGCAGACAGACGAATATATATTGAAGATGGACGGCATCTGCAAACAATTTCCCGGAGTAAAAGCTCTTGATAATGCAAAACTTAGCCTGAAAAAGGGGAGCGTTCATGCACTCATGGGGGAAAATGGTGCGGGGAAATCAACGCTTATGAAGTGTCTTTTCGGAGTATATAGGGAAGACGCGGGCGAAATATATATTGATGGTGAGAAAATAAATTTTGAAAATCCGGCACAGGCACTCAAAAATGGTGTAGCAATGGTTCATCAGGAACTAAATCAGGTGTTGCAGAGAGATGTTGCGGATAATATCTGGCTTGGAAGATATCCTAAAAAAGGGTTTAGGGTTGACAGAAAAAAGATGCTGAAGGATACTGAAAAAATTTTTAAAGAGCTTGAAATTGATGTTGACCCCAGAATAAGAATGGGCAGACTTTCTGTATCACAGCGTCAAATGGTTGAAATTGCAAAGGCGGTTTCGTACGATGCTAAAATTCTGGTTCTTGATGAGCCCACCTCCTCGCTGAATGAAGAAGAGGTAAAACATCTGTTTAAGATAATAAAAAAGCTGAAAGAAAAAAAGTGCGGAATAATTTATATTTCTCATAAAATGGAAGAGATTCTTGAGATTTGTGATGAAGTTACTATAATGCGTGACGGTAAATGGGTTAGTACAGACCGTGCGGAAGATGTAACCACAGATAAAATTATAAGACTGATGGTAGGACGCGAATTATCAAGCCGTTTCCCGCCAAAAACCAATAATCCTTCTGATATTATGCTTGAAGTGAAAAATTTAAGCGGTATGTATCCACCGGCAATAAATGATGTATCATTTGAGCTGAAAAAAGGTGAAATTTTAGGAGTTGCAGGGCTTGTAGGTTCAAGGCGTAGCGAACTGCTTGAAACTATATTTGGCATCGCAAAAAAGAAATCTGGAGAAATCTTTCTTCATTCTGAACTAAAAACAAACAATAATCCAGCACAAGCAATTAAAAACGGATTTGCTCTTATAACAGAGGAACGCCGGGCAACCGGTATATTTGAAAAGCTGAGCATAGAATTTAACTCGGTTATTGCAAATATAAAAAAATATGCGGTGGCAGGTGTATTAAAAGGCAAAAAAATGCATGGCGCGACGAGGTGGGTTATAGACAGTATGAGAGTTAAAACCCCTTCTGAAAAAACGCAAATCAGAACCCTTTCGGGTGGAAATCAGCAAAAGGTTATTATTGGCAGATGGCTTTTGACAGAACCGGAGATTTTGCTTCTTGATGAACCTACAAGAGGCATAGATGTTGGTGCTAAATATGAAATATACCAACTTATAATTGACCTTGCCAATAAAAATAAGGGTGTAATTATGGTTTCCTCAGAAATGCCTGAGTTGTTGGGAATATGCGACCGTATTCTGGTGATGTCAAATGGTAGGGTCGCAGGAATACGCGATGCTAAGGAGATAACCCAGGAGGAAATTATAGAACTGTCTGCAAAATATCTGTAAGCACAGGAGAGAAATATTGATGATAGATACAAAACTTAAAAACAGAAAATTTAACGAAATATTGCTGGACTATGCACTATATATTGTTCTTGGAGCAATGATTGTGGCAGTAATTATTGCCGACCCGTCCTTTATTTCGCTGAAAAACATAACAAACATTTTAAGTCAGGCATCAACGAGGGGAATTCTTGCACTTGGGGTGGCGGGGCTTATTGTTTTGCAGGGGACAGACCTTTCGGTTGGTAGAGTGCTTGGACTTTGCGCCATTATATCTGCGTCACTCCTGCAATCTTCGACTTATGCGGCAAGAATGTACCCGGACCTTCCTGCGCTGCCTCTTATTATTCCTCTTATTATATCTGTTATTATAGGTGGCATTTTCGGGGCTATAAATGGATTTGGTGTTGCAAAACTTAAAGTTCATGCGTTTATTATCACGCTTGGCACTCAACTTATTGCATACGGAATTTCCTGTATTTACATTGACAGACCGCCACTTGGTGCACAACCTGTCGCCAATCTTGATGAAAGATATATTGATTTTGTAACAGGCTCGATTAAATTTGGGAATGTAGAAATACCATATCTGATATTTTATCTTATAATTGTGGCACTGGTAATGTGGTTTATCTGGAATAAAACCACGCTTGGAAAAAATATGTTTGCTATAGGCGGAAACCCGGAGGCGGCTGCAGTTTCTGGTGTAAATATAGTAAAAAATATAATGATAATATTTATAATTTCAGGTGTTCTATATGGACTTGCTGGCTTTTTAGAGGCGGGTAGAGTGGGGTCTGCGACAAGTAACACCGGAATTAACTATGAGCTTGACGCAATTTCTGCCTGTGTAGTTGGTGGGGTATCCTTCTCGGGAGGCGTGGGAACAATTCCCGGGGTACTGATAGGTACGCTTATTTTGCAGTTTATCAACTATGGGCTCAACTTTATCGGTGTAAGTCCGTATTATCAGTATATAATTAAAGGACTTATAATAATATTTGCAGTATCAATAGATGTGCGAAAATATCTTGTGAAAAAATGAAGTCAGGGCGAATTTAAAACCGCCCTGACTTTTTGTGTTGTTATTGACAAAAAAAGCTTATAATGATAGAATAAAATAAGTATAAGTTTTGAAGGGGAAACATTATGGCAGAATTATACAGAGATAACAGGACTTTTTTTAGTCTTGAAGATGATACATGGATTGCACTTGCGATATGGGCGATTTTGACTCAAATCGGTATACTCAATTCAATAAACGGAATTGTCGAGGCCTTTGTGGATAATCATATCTGGTGGGATACTGCACTTGTAAGAGGTGTTTATGCAATTTTCATAGTGATTGGAACGATGGCTGCAATAAAAAGAATGGAACGCAGGGTATTTATATTAGTGGTTTTAGTGGCGTTTTTGTGGTTTATAAGCTTTTTGACAAATGAAAATGCAAGAATGCTTCTGAAGATATATTATTTTGAGTCTGTTATGGTATATGGGCTATGTGGAATTATATGTATCGGTCATTTCAACAACTGGGATAAATTTATTAAAGTAGGCAGGTACTTTATTCTTTTAGGCTTTCTTCTTTTTGTACCATTAACATTTTTGATTATTAACGGACAAAGTGAACAAAATTATATGTCCTTTTCTTATAATAATATCGTGTTTGTTGTTGGGGCATTCTGGCTTGGTATCCGTAGAAAAAATATACTTATGTTTATTTTTGCGGGAATTGGAACCATACTTATTGTTATAGGTGGATGCAGAGGTGCTGTGATTTGTATTCTGTCATATGTTATTATGGAATTTATTCTTAACAAAAAAATTCATATTGCAGCTAAAATAGCATTTGTGATAGCGGTAATTGCAATTTATTTGAACTTGGAAAGGCTTATAATTGAACTTGATGCAATTCTGAAAAATTTTGATTATGATAGCAGAACAGTAGAATTATTTTTGGAAGGTAAGATTGAAAGCGATAGCGGAAGAAGTAATACATTTAATGCTGCTATACAAGTAATAAAGGATTCACCGATTATCGGTCGGGGAATGGCAGGAGGATCAAGGTTTTTGATCAAGCAGATGTATGGTGTGGAGCCTTATCTGCTACAGCATGGATACTCACACAATCTGTTTTTGGAATTATGGATGGAGTATGGCGTTATACTCGGAACATTTTTCATTGGATGGATTATTGTAAATATAATAACCGGATTTTTGAAAAACAGAAAAACAGGTAATGACTGTATGCTTTATTTTCTTATGGCTATTACATTGCCTAAGCTTATGGTTACGGGTACATATTTAGGAGAAACACCATTCTTTATATTGTTGGCGTTATTAGTTAACCTTAACTGTTATAACAAAGAAAATCCGTGGGAAAAGAGGGAGTCGGTGATAAATGACAAATGAACAGATTTATCTGATTCATCTTCTGTCCTGCGCAATTAGAAATTGCGCACCTAACCCGCCCAAAGATGATATTTCGTGGCAGAAAATCAGAGAAACAGCTGAAAAACAGAAAATTCTTCCTCTGTTGTATGAAGCAGTGAATAAACTGGATAAAGAGCACCAACCGGAAGAAAATGTAATGAAACTCTGGGAGAAGCAGACGCTTAGTTGTACATTGTTTTATGCTTTCCAGATGCAGCATATTTCAGCGCTTTTAGAAGCAGCAGAGAAAAACGGGATTGATATGCTTGTTTTAAAAGGCATGGTTTTAAGAGAGCTTTATCCGGTTCCTGAACTCAGAACAATGAGCGATGTTGATATTTTAATAAAGCCTGAGATGGTTAATGAGGTCAAAAGTTTGTTTTTTTTAAACGGCTATGAGATTGTCAGTGAAAATGCGGGGCCGACCATTTATTATAAAAAAGATGTTTTGAAATTTGAAGTTTTTCATGTAATTCCGTCGGGGCTTAAATCAGCAAAAGGAACGGAAATTGATATATGGGCTAATCCACGCATTATGCGTGGGGAACATATTTTTATGCCGTCAGCAGAAAATATGTTACTTCATTCTTTTACACATCTTATGAAACATCTCAGGACCCGTGGGGCGGGAATAAGAAATCTTGCGGATATAGTTCTGCTACTGGAAAAAACAAAGATTAATATGGAATATGTTCATAAACAGATAAAACTGCTTGAAGCAGAAAAAATCTTCAAGGGGATTCTGTTTGCGGCAAAGAAATATTTTGAATTTGATACGCAGGAGGATTTTTCTGAGATTGATGAGGAATATGTGGATAAGCTGATGGAATATATGGTCATGACCGGCGTATATGGAGAGATGGATAATGCTTATATTCTTGATGCTCGTACGGCCGAAGGGAATAAGAGTACACGAATAAAAAATTATGTTGTTAAAATGTTTCCGTCTGCGTCAAAACTTTCTGATAAATATGAATATGCCAAAAAAAATCACTGGTTGGTTCCGGTGGCGTGGGTTCATCGGATATATAATATTGTTTTTAAAGAAGGGCAATCGGTTGGCATAAATATAAAAAACATGAAAGAAGCAACGAATACAGTTGATTTTCAGATGGGAATTTTAGAGTATTTTAAACTATAATTTTACAAAAGAGGAATAGTGTTATGAAAAAAATCAAGGAATTTTTAAAAAGAAAAAACATAGAATTTTCAGCCAAAAGATATGGTATAGATGCTCTTTCGGCAATGGCGCAGGGACTTTTTGCGTCACTGCTTATAGGCACGATACTGTCAACGATAGGTCAGCAGTTTAATGTTTTAGTGTTGGATGAAATTGGTGCATTTGCGAAAAGTGTACAGGGAAGTGCAATGGCAATTGCTATCGGTTATGCACTAAAATGTCCTCCGCTTGTGCTGTTTTCACTCACAGCAGTCGGTTATGCGGCAAATGCATTGGGCGGTGCCGGTGGTGCGCTGGCGGTGCTTATTATTACAATAGTTGCGGCAGAACTTGGCAAAGCAGTAAGCAAAGAAACAAAGCTTGATATTTTGGTTACGCCTATTGTAACCATTTGCTCTGGAATATTGCTTGCGATGCTTATTGCTGAACCTATTGGAAAAGGTGCATCTGCGGTTGGTAGCTTTATAATGTGGGCAACTGAGCTTCAGCCTTTCTGGATGGGAATTATTATTTCTGTTGTTGTTGGCATAGCACTGACACTTCCTATTTCAAGTGCAGCAATCTGCCATGCAATTGGACTTACCGGACTTGCCGGTGGGGCGGCTCTTGCAGGTTGTTGTGCACAGATGGTAGGATTTGCGGTTATGAGCTTTAGAGAAAACCGTTGGGGTGGTCTTCTGGCTCAGGGTATAGGTACAAGTATGTTGCAAATGGGCAACATAGTAAAAAATCCCCGCATCTGGATAGCCCCCATCATTACTTCGGCTATTGTAGGACCCGTTTCTACTTGTGTATTTAAACTTGAAATGAACGGGGCACCAATTTCGTCGGGAATGGGAACCTGCGGAATGGTTGGTCAGATAGGTATGTATACAGGATGGGTTGCAGACGGCACGGCGATTACTGCAATGCATTGGGTTGGGATGCTTTTGACACATATAATTCTTCCGGCGATTATTTGCTGGGCGCTCGGGCTTTTATGCAGAAAAATCGGCTGGATTAAAGAAAACGATTTAAAACTTGATTTGTAGGAGTTTGTATGAATAATCCGTTGGTTAGTGTTATTGTACCGGTATATAATGTTGAAAAATATTTGCCGAGATGTATAACAAGCATTTTATTGCAGACATATTCAAATATTGAACTTTTACTTGTAAATGACGGTTCAACAGACAGAAGTGGACGGATATGTGATGATTATGAAAAAGCGGATAATCGCATAAAAGTTATACATAAATCTAACAGCGGGGTATCTGAGTCGCGAAATGCAGGTATAGCAGTGGCTTCAGGTGAGTTTATAGTTTTTGTTGATTCTGATGACTGGCTGGAGAAAACAGCTATTGAACATATGGTTGTTATATCAGCGAGAGAACAAACAGAAATTGTGATGATGTGGTTCGACCACAGAAACAATAAAATTATTAAACCTGCATTTAATATAACCAGTAATTATATGGATGTAAACACTACCAAGGCTGAATGTTGGAAAGAATTTTTTCAACTTTATATATCTCATGTGGTTTGGGGTAAACTCTATTCTGCAGAGATTATTAAAAAGCATAATATAAGATTTGATAACAATATAGCTTATGGTGAGGATACAATATTTTTGTTTGAATATTTATGTTGTTGTGAAAAACTTTATATTTCAGAAAAGGTAGTATATCACTATAATAAACTCAATGATAATGCAGCGACAAGAAAATACCATGAAAATTTAATTGAGGGAATATTTAAGTACCATGTTTTCATGGGGAAATTTGTAGATAAGCTTAATATTAAACAAAACGAAAAAGATGCTATTATGGGATGGTGTGCAGTTAAACGCATACTTAATCTTATATATCCGTATGTATATTATCTTGCAAAAGAACAATCACTGGTTAATATTGAAGGTTGCCTTATACAGTTTGAAAAGTGGCTTGATACGGATGATGTGTGGAAATATAATTGGGGTAAAGAGTCAAGACTTGTAGATGCTATATGTGACAGAGATATTGAAAGGATTTATAAAGAACAACGAAAATTGTTTGAAAAAACATCTCCTAAACAATTTGTCAGCACAATTGTCTATCAAATATTAAAACCGGTAATAGAGAGAAAACGGGACGGACTTATCACACATAAATTTAAGATGAAAACTTGATAAAATAATTAATGAATTGAATTCTGTGGGCGCATAGCTCAGCTGGTCAGAGTGCTTGCTTGACATGCAAGAGGTCACAGGTTCGAGCCCTGTTGTGCCCACCACAACCTCAACTATGTGTGAACGGAGGAAAGATTGGTGTGAGGAAGTATTGCTTTTTGGTTTTGTCGTTGGTAATATTGATGGTTTCAATTTTTTCTTATGTAGCGTGTGCAGATGAAATTTGCGGTGATGCTCTAGTATGGTCTGTAACTGAAAATATACTTACTGTAAGCGGAACGGGTGAGATGTATGATTTTGTTTCGACATCATCCGCTCCCTGGTATAATCAGCGCGATGAGATAACGCAAGTGATTGTTAAAAACGGAGTTGAGTCCATAGGATATGGAGCATTCAGAGGACTTTATAATCTGGAAAAAATTGATTTGCCTGAAAGTGTAGTTCAAATAGACAGATATGCGTTTGATGGATGTAGTTTACTTGCGGAAATACATATAGATGAAAATAATGCTGTTTACTCATCTAAGGATGGGATACTTTTTAATAAAAGTATGACAAAGCTGCTTCAGTATGCAACCGGGAATAAAAGAAATGTGTATGTTATTCCAACCTCTGTTACTGAAATTGACTGGTATGCCTTTTCGGTAAGCAATAATCTGAAGAAAATAGTTATTGGTGAAAAGGTGAAAACAATTGGATACAGAGCCTTTTACAGAATTTACAGTATAACAGATGTTTATTATACAGGTGGTTCTGCAGACTGGAAAAGTATTTCGGTAGGTTCATATAACGCAGGGATTACTAACGCTAAAAAACACTATTGCTGTGAAGCAACGACTGATTTTGATGCGGAAAAGAATGAAATTACGGTTAGCAGTATTAACCCATATGAAAAAGCATTGGTTTGCAAGGCTTACTATAAAAGTGAAAAAATGCTGAGCAGGAAATGTACAGAAGTTAAAATTAATACCGGCACCAATACATTTGCAGTACCCCAATTTACTTGTGAAGATGCAGATAAAATGAAGCTTTTTGTGTGGGCAAGTAGTGTTACAGCAAAACCTCTGTGTGAAATAATACAAGAAGATTTAATCAATTGAAGCACTTTTTGACAAAAGTGCTTTTTTGTTTGACACAGGTATGTATATATTGTATAATTACTTGTGGAGGATTGATGAAAAATGGTGAAACTTAAAGGATTAAAACCAGAGAAGGTTTTTGAATATTTTGAAGAAATATCTGCCGTTCCGAGAGGGTCTGGCAATATGAAACAAATAGCGGATTATTGTATGTCTTTTGCGAATAAAAACGCCCTAAAAGCGGTTCGGGATAATGCGGATAATGTTGTTATTTATAAGCCTGCAACAAAAGGTTTTGAAAATGCTGATCCTGTAATTTTACAGGGGCATCTTGATATGGTCTGCCAAAAGGAAGCAGGTCGCGACATAGATTTTGAAAAAGACGGACTTGAAATATATATCGATGGCGACTATATAAAAGCAAAAGGGACAACATTAGGTGCGGATAACGGAATTGCGGCGGCAATGATTCTTTCGATACTTGCGAGCAATGATATTAAACACCCGCCGATAGAAGCACTTTTTACAACAGATGAAGAAATCGGTATGATTGGGGCATCACAGCTTGACGGCTCTTTGTTCAGGGGTAAGCAGTTGATAAATCTTGATTCAGAGGAGCAGGATAAGTTGACCGTTTCTTGTGCAGGAGGAAGTGAATTTGAGATAAATATACCCATTGACCGAAAAAAGATAAGAGGCAGGAAAGTTACTTTCTCGCTGACGGGACTTAAAGGCGGTCATTCTGGAATAGAAATTGATAAGGGCAGAATTAATGCGGCTGTCCTTTCGGGAAGATTTTTGAATGAAATTGGGGATTGTGAGATAATTTCAATTACAGGCGGTGACAAGAGCAATGCAATAACTAACGCCTGTGAGGTTGAACTTGTGTGTTCAGACGCTGAAAAAACAGTTTCAGAAATTAAAAGTTGTTATGAAATTGTTAAAAAAGAAATTGCAGAAACAGAGCCGAATTTTGAGGTTTCGGTAATGACGGGTGAAGAATGTGAATTTGAGGTTGTTGATGGGACTGCAAAAGAAAAGCTTATATTTGCGCTTCTTTTTATGCCTAACGGTGTTCAGTCTATGAGTGCAAGTATTGCCGGGCTTGTTGAAACCTCGCTAAATCTCGGGATTTTAAAGACAGAGGCCGATAAAATTGTTATGGTTTCGGCACTCAGGAGCAATAAACAGTCTGCACTTGAATATCTTGAGAGAAAGCTGAAAACTTTTGCAAAATCGCTTGGATGCAATGTTAAAACCTATGGACATTATCCGCCGTGGGAATATAAGGAAAATTCGGCACTTCAGGAAATTTATAAAAAATGTTTCAAAGAAAAGTTTGGTTATCTTCCGACAGTTGAAGCTATACATGCGGGACTTGAATGCGGAACTCTTTCGGCCAAAATAAAAGACCTGGACGCAATTTCAGTTGGACCTGATCTTTCTGATGTTCATACCACAAAGGAGAAACTGAAGATATCATCGGCGAGGGAAATGTATGAACTGATATGTGAACTACTTGGCAAAATGAAATAAAAAATATGAGTCTCTCTTAAATCAAGGGAGACTTTTTAAATAAAAAGCATATAATTGTTGATTTTTTGGACGAAATATGGTAGAATAAATAATTAGAAAAATAAAAAGTCGGGTTCACGACAGAATGGAGAATATATGAGTAATCAGAACGACTTCAAACCGTATGTTCCGGCAGAAAAGATTACACCGGAGCTTACTATTACATCAATAGTAATGGGCGTAATCCTTGCTATTGTATTTGGTGCAGCGAACGCATACCTCGGACTCAGAGTTGGTATGACCGTTTCTGCATCAATTCCTGCAGCGGTTATTTCTATGGGGGTTATTCGTGTTTTAATGCGTAAAAATTCTATCCTTGAAAGTAATATTGTTCAGACCGCAGGCTCTGCGGGTGAATCACTTGCGGCAGGTGCTATTTTCACTCTTCCTGCACTCTTTTTGTGGGCGGCTGAAGGTAAAATGGACAAGCCGGGCATTGTGGAAATTACACTTATCGCACTTTTAGGCGGACTTTTAGGCGTATTTTTCATGGTTCCTCTTCGTAATGCTCTTATTGTAAAAGAACATGGAATTCTTCCTTATCCGGAAGGTACAGCCTGTGCGGAAGTTCTTCTTGCAGGCGAAAAGGGCGGAGCAAACGCGTCTACTGTATTTGCAGGTATGGGTTTTGCAGCTCTGTTTAAATTTATAATTGACGGTCTTAAACTTGTTTCTGGTGAGGTATCGCTCAGAGTAAAAGGTTTTGCCGGGGAAATCGGTACACAGATTTATCCTGCGGTAATGAGCGTTGGGTACATCTGCGGTGCAAGAATTGCATCTTATATGTTTGCAGGCGGCGTATTAAGCTGGATGGTTATTATTCCTATTGTTGTACTTTTTGGTGCTGATATTACCCTTTATCCCGGATCGGTTCCCATAAGTCAGATGTTTGCTGAAGGCGGTGCAAGTGCTATCTGGAGCTCCTACATAAGATATATAGGGGCAGGCGCACTGGCGGCAGGGGGTATAATAAGTCTTGTTAAATCACTTCCGCTTATTGTTTCAACTTTCCGCGGAGCAATGAAAAGCATCACAGGCTCTAAAAATACAATAAGCAATCGTACAACACAGGACATGAATATGAAAGTTGTTATAGGAGCTATTGTGGTTCTTACACTTCTTGTATGGCTTGTTCCTGCAATTCCTGTTTCACTTGTCGGCGCAGTGATTGTTGTTGTGTTCGGTTTCTTCTTTGCAACCGTTTCTTCCAGAATGGTTGGTCTTGTAGGAAGTAGTAACAATCCTGTTTCGGGTATGGCTATAGCTACACTTCTTGTTACAACGCTTATTTTAAAACTTACTGGGGATAACGGAGTTGCGGGTATGGCAAGTGCTATTGCAATCGGGTCTATTATCTGTATTGTTTCAGCTATCGCTGGAGATACATCTCAGGACCTTAAAACAGGTTACCTTTTAGGCGCAACGCCAAAAAAACAACAGTATGCTGAGGTTGTAGGTGTAGTTGCCGCGGCTCTTGCAATTGGTGGAACACTTTATCTGCTGGACAGTGCATGGGGCTTTGGCGGCGATGAACTGGCTGCTCCCCAGGCAACTCTTATGAAGCTTATAATTGAGGGCGTTATGGAGGGTAACCTTCCCTGGACACTTGTATTTATAGGTGTGTTTATTGCTATTGTGGTTGAACTTATCGGCATTCCGGTTCTTCCGTTTGCAATCGGTGTATATCTGCCTGTTCAGCTTAATGCATGTATCATGGTTGGCGGTCTTGTTCGTCTTTCACTTGATAAACTCAAAAAACAAAAAGAAGAAAAAGATGCTATCGTAAACGACGGTATTCTTTTCTGCTCAGGCATGATTGCCGGAGAAGGTATTGTTGGTATTCTTCTTGCACTTCTTGCGGTGTTTGGTATTGACAAGATGCTTGACCTTTCGACAGTTCTTGGAATTTCAGCTCCGGTTGCAAATATTGGAGGAATTGTACTCTTTGCAATTACTATTCTGACAGTACTGAAATTCTCTATGTGGAAAAAACGCACACTTAAATGATGAAAAAGAAAAATATTATATCTGAAAACTATCTTGAACGGGTGCCTGTCCGTGCAGACATTAAATGGTCGGTTGACGATACGGGTAAGGTTACTCTTGAGATGGAAAACAAAGGAGCTTTCAATCGGATTGCCCAAAAGCTTTTTAAAAAGCCAAAGATAAGCTATATTCATCTTGATGAGACCGGCAGTTTTGTGTGGCCGCTTATTGATGGTGAGAAAAGCATCTTGGAGTTGGGCAAGGGTGTGGAAACAAAGTTCGGTGAAAAGGCAAAACCTCTTTATGAACGGCTTGCCACATATTTCAGCATTCTCGAAAGCTATAATTTTATAAAGTTCAAACAGCCGTCCTGAAGGACGGCTGAAACTTTGAAATTAACTTTGGTTGAATGATTTCTTGTTCATTATTTACAGTTTGAATAATTTGTGTTAAGATTTATCATGGAGGTGGAGTTTATGAAATCTCTTGTTGAATTGTATAAAATTGGCAGAGGACCATCAAGTTCACATACAATTGGTCCGGAAAAAGCATGCTTGGTTTTTATGAATGAAAATCCTGAGGCGGATTCTTTTAAGGCGGTACTGTACGGGTCACTTGCAAAAACTGGCGAGGGACATGGAACGGACAGGGTAATTAAAAAAACTTTCAGTCCAATACCTGCTGAGGTTGAATTTAATTACAGTGAGGATAATATTCCTCATCCAAACACAATGGATTTGATTGCATTTAAAGATAAAAAAGAAATAGCGTCGGAACGCGTTTTCAGTGTGGGCGGCGGAGCAGTTCGTTTTGATGGAAGAGAGGCTCTTGAAACGGAGGAAGTATATAATCTCACAAGTTTCAGCGAAATAGCCGCATATTGTAAGGAAAAAAACATCAGAATATGTCAATTTCCAGGTTGTTTTGAAAATGCGGATTTTGACGGTTATATGAAAAAAATATGGGAAACCATGAAGCAAAGTATTTCGAAAGGTTTGGAAGATGAGGGGATTTTGCCTGGAGGCCTTAATGTTCAAAAAAAAGCAAAGCAGCTTTTTGGACATGAACATATTGACGAATCTCCAGTTACCCGTGAAAACAGACTTGTGTGTGCATATGCATTTGCGGTGAGCGAACAGAATGCTGCGGGTGAAACAATTGTAACTGCTCCTACCTGTGGAGCGGCAGGGGTATTGCCGGCTGTACTCTATTATCAGCAACAGAAAAACGGATATTCGGATGAACAGATTATCCGTGCGCTGATGACGGCAGGTATTGTCGGAAATCTTATAAAAACAAATGCATCCATTTCAGGTGCGGAATGTGGATGCCAGGCAGAGGTGGGAAGTGCTTGCGCAATGGCGGCAGCTGCACTTGGAGAGCTTTTTGGACTGAGTATTGATAAAATAGAATATGCAGCAGAAATTTCAATAGAACATCATCTTGGACTAACATGTGACCCGATATGTGGGCTTGTACAGATACCATGTATTGAGAGAAATGCCGTTGCTGCTATGAGAGCTATAAATGCGGTGAATATCGCAAGCTTTTTGAGTGGCACAAGGAAAATATCGCTTGATAATATAATTAAAGTAATGAAAGAGACTGGACTTGATTTATCAAATCGGTACAAAGAAACATCAGAGGCCGGAATGGCAAAAATAACAATAAATTAAAGGAGCTGTGAATACAGCTCCTATTTTTTATCTGTAAATATAAAATCCATTACCGAAAATCTGCTGCGACTCGGCGTAGACAATAAACGCACCGGGGTCAATATCAAGAATTTTATTCTGAAATTTATGAATCTCCTTTGACTTTAAGGCGCAGAACAGAACATTTTTTTCTGTAAATGTATAAGCACCTGTTGCTTTTATAAGTGTTACTCCGCGAGGAGATGTAGAAACAAGCGTTTTTGAGATTTCTTCACCTTTGTCGGTTATTACAAAAGCCATTTTTGAAATATTAAGACTTCTTATGAGCCAGTCTATCGCAGTTGTTGAAACGAAAAGCGAAATGATGCCGAAAAGTGCAAGCTCTATGTTTTTGAAAACAAGCAGAGATATAAAAATAATGGCGCCATCAACTATAAGAAGCATTTTCCCGATGGGAAGATTGGGATTTTTGTATTGAAGCAGTCTGCCTAGAATATCTGTTCCGCCGGTAGATGCACCTGCTACAAAAGCAAGAGCTATTCCAAAGCCATATAGTGCACCGCCAAACACTGTCGAAAGTACAGTATCGGTTATTATGTGGGGAAGATAGGAAAAGAGCTGTACAAAAACAGAAATAAGTCCTGCTCCGAAAATGGTTTTAACGGTAAAGGATTTACCGAGAACCTTGAGACCGGTCAAAAGCAGTATTGCGTTAGTTACAGCGTAACTGAGACCGGGAGCAATTCCGAATGTCTGATAAAGTATTGTCGAAACACCCGAAACACCGCCGCAGACAATCTTGTTAGGAGTTAAAAAAACAGCAACGGCAAAGCCAGTTATTGCAGTTCCGATTATTGTAAGAAGTATGGATTTTAATTTGGTCATTTAAAATTCTCCGTTTCAATTAATCTTACAAAAATATTATAGGACAGAAAAAGGGTGGTGTCAACATAAAAAAGTAAATTAAGTTTTTATATTGACAACCGACAATATTGACGGTATAATTAAAAAGAACAAATGTTCGATTAAGAACAGGGGGCTTGAAAGTGTATAAAATATATTTGTGTATAGATTTAAAAAGCTTTTATGCTTCTGTTGAAGCAGTGGAACGAGGACTTGACCCATTTAAAGCAAATCTTGTGGTGGCGGATTCTACAAGAGGCAGAGGGGCAATCTGCCTGGCAGTTACACCGGCACTTAAAAATGTTGGCGTAAAAAATCGATGCCGGCTTTTCGAGATTCCGGAAAACATTAAATATATAACAGCGAAGCCTCGTATGAAATATTATATGGATTATTCTGCACATATTTACTCGATTTATCTGCGGTATATCAGTAAAGATGATATTTATGTATATTCAATTGATGAGTGTTTTTTTGATGTTACCTCTTATCTTGACTTATATGACAAAACTCCGCGTGAGATGGCAAAGATGCTGATGGATGCGGTTTATACTGAAACGGGAATTTCTGCAAGTGCAGGAATAGGGACCAATTTATTTCTCGCAAAAGTGGCGCTGGATGTTACGGCAAAACATTCGCGCGACAGAATAGGATTTTTAAATGAAGAGGAATTTCAAAAGAAACTATGGCACCACAGACCTATAACCGATATATGGAACATAGGAAAGGGGATTGCAACAAGACTCGAAAAATATGGAATTTATGATTTGTACGGAGTGGCACACGCAGATGAAAAAAAGCTGTATAAGGAATTTGGAGAGAATGCGGAATTTATTATAGACCATTCCAAAGGATATGAGCCTTGCACAATAGCGGAAATAAAAAGTTATGTACCTCAATCGGAATCCTTTTCAAACAGTCAGATTTTATTTGAGGATTATGAATTTGAGGATGCGCTTTTAGCTTTAAAGGAAATGGTGGACCTGCTTGTGCTTGAGCTGGTTGATAAGGGGATGTTTACAAATTCAATTTCTCTTATGATAGGCTATTCGGGTAAAACAGGTAAGCGTTCAGGCGGTACGAGAAAGTTGAATAATTTTACAAATTCAGCGGAAAAGCTAATGGCGGAATTTGAGAGGTTCTTCAAAGAAAAGGCAGATAAAACCATGCTTATCCGTAAACTTACAGTGGGGTTTAATAATCTGAGTAAAAGTGAGTATGTAAATTTAGATTTCTTTTCGGATTATGAGGCTGAAGAAAAGGAGCTTAAAAAGCAACAGGCGATTTTGAATATTAAAAAGAAATATGGTAAAAATGCTGTTTTAAAAGGAATGAATTTACAGAAAAAAGCAACCACGCCAATACGAAACAGACTAATAGGGGGGCATAACGGTGAGTGACAGAGCAAGACAGTTTATGCCTTTTTCGGCGCTTAAAGGATTTCATGAGATGCTTCGGGAAAAAGAGCGAGTAATTACAGCTAAAAAGGTATTGTCTGAGGATGACTTAAATGAACTTTCGAGCAAGCTTGTACTTGTAAGAAAAGGCATGCTTATAAAAGTGGTATATTTTTATGAGGGGGAATATATTAAGGCGGAAGGAATGGTTGCAAATGTGGATTTTACATTCCGAACACTAACGGTTGTCAAAACAAAGATAAAATTCGACGATATTCTTGAAATTTCTTTTTAAATGTATTGACAAAATTTGAAAGGGGGAGTATAATAGTATTAATATATGAGCAAATGTTCATATATTAATACTAAAAGGGGAGAGACAGATATGAAAAAAACATATAAAATTGAGGTTGATTGTGCTAATTGTGCAAATAAAATGGAGCAGGCGGCGAGTAAAACAGAAGGCGTATTAAGTGCTGTTGTAAATTTTATGGCACTTAAAATGACAGTTGAATTTGTGGACGGAGCGGATGCGGATTCTGTTATGAAAAATGTAATAAAAGCTTGTAAAAAAGTGGAATCTGACTGCGAGATTTATATATAGTACTATGAGTAAAAAACAGAAAAAGATGCTAGCGAGGATAATTGCTTCAGCGACAGTTATTCTTATTGTTAATATTTTAAAACCGCCGAAACTGCTGAATTTTGCTCTTTTTATGCTGGCTTATTTTATAATTGGTTATGATGTTCTTAAAAAAGGGATAAAGGGCATTATAAACAGGCAGGCGTTTGATGAAAATTTTCTTATGGCAATTGCGACGGTTGGTGCGATCATTCTCGGTGAATATACTGAGGCGTCAGCAGTTATGCTGTTTTATCAGACGGGTGAGCTTTTCCAAAGCTATGCTGTTGGGAAAAGCAGGCGGGCTGTAAGTGAACTGATGGACATCAGACCTGATTATGCAAATATCCTAAATGAAAGTGGCGAACTTACAAAAGTGGACCCGGAAGAAGTTGAAACAGGAAGTTATATTGTGGTTTTGCCAGGAGAGAAAATACCCATTGATGGAACTGTCGTGGAAGGGAACTCATCCCTTGGCACTGCTGCTTTGACGGGAGAAAGTATCCCGCGAGAGGTGTCTGCGGGCGATGAAGTTTTAAGCGGATTTATAAACCTTTCGGGTGTACTTAAAATAAAAACTGTTAAGCAATTTTCGGAATCAACGGTGGCAAAAATACTTGAGCTTGTTGAAAATGCAAGTGCAAGAAAATCAAAATCGGAAAAATTTATATCAAAATTTGCTGCAGTTTATACACCGGCAGTGTGTATTGCTGCTTTGGCGATTGCACTTGTTCCGCCTGTGTTTGGTCAGATTTTCAGCGGTAATGCCATGCTGTCTGTGTGGATATACCGAGCACTCACATTCCTTGTGGTAAGCTGTCCGTGTGCTCTTGTAATAAGCATACCGCTTACATTTTTTGCGGGGATTGGCGGAGCTGGTAACGCTGGAATACTCATTAAAGGTTCAAATTATATTGAAACGCTTGCAAATGTTAAATATGTGGTTTTTGACAAAACCGGTACTATGACAAAGGGCGTTTTTAAAGTTAATGCTGTACACCATAATAAGATGTCGGAGGAAAAACTGATTGAGTATGCAGCGCATGCGGAATGTTTTTCACACCATCCAATAGCAGCTAGCTTAAAAGGTGCTTGCATATCGGAGATTGATGAAAAGCGAGTTGAAAAGGTCCGGGAAATAAGTGGCTTGGGAATTTCGGCTGAGGTGGACGGAGAAGTAGTTCTTGTCGGAAACAGCAAGCTTATGGAGAAGATGGGAATAACATATAAACCATGTCATCACTATGGCAGTATAGTCCATGTTGCTATTGACGGGGAATATGCAGGGCATATCGTTATTATTGATGAAATAAAACCTGAATCGGTACAGGCAGTGAAAAACCTTAAAACAACAGGAATTTTGAAAACTATAATGCTTACGGGAGATATAAAAGCCACGGGAGAAAAGGTGGCGGAACTTGTTGGAATAGACGAGGTACATGCCGAACTTTTGCCGCAGGATAAGGTTGAAAAGCTGGAAAATATAATTTCCCTGACGAAAACCGGAAAGGTTGCATTTGTGGGTGATGGAATAAATGATGCACCGGTACTTGCAAGGGCGGACATTGGAATTGCTATGGGGGCGATTGGCTCGGATGCCGCGGTTGAGGCGGCTGATGTGGTCCTCATGGATGATAATCCGCTAAAAATTACCAAAGCAGTAAAGGTTGCAAAAAAATGTATTTCCATAGTTCATCAAAATATTGTTTTTGCAATAGGAATTAAGCTGATTTGTCTTGTTTTAAGTGCTGTTGGTGTTGCAAATATGTGGTTTGCTATTTTTGCAGATGTGGGCGTTATGATAATAGCTGTTTTAAATGCAATCCGTGCGCTAAATGTGAAGAAACTTTAGGAGGAAAAGAGAATGAATTACGATGTGTGTGATTCGGTTGAAATACATTCAGAACTTATAAAAATTGTAAATGAGCAGCTTCCTGATGAGGAAAAACTTTATGACCTTGCAGAGCTTTTTAAAGTTTTTGGTGACTCCACCAGGATACGGATACTTTTTGTGCTTTCCAGCGCAGAGGTTTGCGTATGTGACCTTGCAGAGGCACTCCATATGACACAGTCAGCTATTTCACATCAGCTGAAAATTTTAAAGAGTAGTAAGCTTGTGAAGTGTCGAAGAGAAGGAAAATCGGTGTTTTATTCACTTGCTGACGGGCATGTAGGGACAATAATCAAACAAGGTATGGAACATATTGAAGAAAGTTGAGGAGAAAAAATGAAATATACTTATAAAACAAAAGGAACCTGCAGTGCACAGATAAATTTCAATATCGAAGGAGATATTGTGACCGATGTCACATTTATGGGTGGATGTAACGGAAATCTTAAGGCTATTGCAAAGCTTGTTGACGGCATGACTGTGGCTGAAATTGAAGAAAAACTGCTTGGAAATACTTGTGGATTTAAAAATACATCGTGTGCAGACCAGTTGGCACGGGCGGTAAGAGAAGCAAAAGAGTCGAAATAAAAAAGGGGCAAAAAATGCCCCTTTTTATTTTAATGATATTTTGGACAAAAAATCAATAATTGCCTGCATCTGGATGGAAAGCCATTTGTCACGATGATACAGAATCTGTTTCCATAACTCAATTTTGAAATCTTCAACAGACAGACGCACCAATTTGCCCGCCTTAACAGACGGCTCTGTTACATAATCAGGCAGAAAAGATATTCCGGCATTATCTTCTACAAGTTTACAGATTATATCGGCGCTTCCCATTTCAAGTACAGGTGTTATTTCAATTGAACGACTAGCAAGCTTTTCATCAAGCAATCGCCGGTAGCTCATACCCTTTTCTGTAAGGAGAAAATTTTCTTTAAGCAAGTGATTTATTGTAAGGTTTTTCTCAGATGACAGCGGATTTTCAGAGGAACACACAAAATGTACCCCTACAGTTTCCTCGTTTGAGATAACATAGGTAGCATTGTAAATATGATTATCCAAAGTACAAACAATGTCTGCTTCATTATGTTCAAGCAGGCGGAACATTTCATTTGTTCCGGCGGTTGTTATTTTAACGGAAATGTGTGGATATAACTCGCGGAACTGTGCAAATTTCTGAAGTATGAGCGGGGCGCAAAGGGAGTCTGCCATAGCAAGCCTGATAATGCCAGACGGCTCGGTTACAATATTTTTAACAGAGGACATCTCCTGTGCCGTACGGCAAATTTTCTGCGCGTAGGCAAGGGTTTTTCGACCGCCGTCCGTCAGTGTTACGGTGTGACCGATACGGTCAAAAAGCTGAATTCCCAGTTCTGCTTCAAGCTGCTTTATTTGAAATGAAACGGTAGGCTGGGAATAACCAAGCTTATCTGCCGCACGGGTGAAGCTGCTGAGTTCAGCAACCTGAATAAATGTACTGAGATTGCGCAAATCCATATTAACTCCTCCAGGATAAATAAAATTTATCAAAATTATCGGTTTTATTTGTTTGACAAATGTATAGGTGTATTATATAATGAAATTGACAAGAAATCAAGTATTATTTTAGGAGTGGTTGCATGAAATTTTTAACTCAGGTATGGGACACAGTTTTAGATGCAATAATAACAACTATTAAATTTGTATATGGGCTTATGTGGGGAGACCTTTTTACAATTCCGCTTCCGGGCGGGTCTTCTGTAGGAATATCCCTTTTGGTGCTTATTCTCATTCCGGCGGGCATTTATTTTACAATTCGTACAAAGGTGCTGCCCATTCGACTTTTTCCGGAAATGCTTCGCATTTCAACGGAAAAACAGACTAAAAATAAAAAAGGTGCTCTTTCAGGTATGCAGACACTTATTGTTTCTACCGCAACAAGAGTTGGTATGGGAAATATGGTAGGCGTTGTTGCGGCGGTTTCGGCAGGAGGTGCCGGTGCGGTTTTCTGGATGTGGATTACGGCACTTATAGGGGCGTCAACTGCTTATGTTGAAGCCACTCTTGCGCAGCTACACAAGGAGCCAGACCCGCTTTATGGTGGATATCGAGGTGGTCCGGCACATTACATACATGCGTTTTTTGCAAAGAAAAATAATAAACGCAAATCTGTGATAGCAATACTCTTTGCACTTTCAGGGCTTCTTTGCTGGTGTGGAGTGAGTCAGGTTATCAGCAACTCTGTTTCGTCAGCTTTTGATAATGCTTTTGGTATAGAGCCAATAATTTCAACAGTTATTCTTGTTGCTCTTGCAGCAGTGATTGTACTGAGAAAAAATGCAACAGTTAAGGTGCTTGATATAATGGTGCCGATTATGGCGACTCTTTATTTCTTCCTGGCTATAATAATTATCATTAACAATGCCAACCATCTTCCCGCTGTGTTTAAACGAATTTTTGAAGAAGCTTTCGGACTCAGACAAATGGTGGCTGGTGGATTTGGTGCTGCGCTGATGAACGGAGTTAAACGAGGCCTTTTCTCAAATGAAGCGGGCTCGGGCTCGGCGCCCTGTGCGGCTGCAGCGGCAGATGTAAGCCATCCGGCAAAATCGGGACTATTCCAGGCGTTTGGCGTAATAATTGATACAATTGTCATCTGCACATGTACTGCAATGATTATGCTTCTTGCTCCGCAGGATTTACTAAGTGGACATGAGGGAATGTCACTGTTGCAGACTGCAATGCATCATCATTTTGGACAGGCGGGTGTAATCTTTACGGCGATTACCCTGTGGCTCTTCTGTTTTTCTACCTTTATTGGAATACTTTATTATGCACGCTCCAATGTGGCATATATATTCGGTGACACATGGAAAGCTCAGACCATTTACAAAATTGTAGCGCTTGTGATGCTCTTTATAGGCGGACTTGCGACATATACATTTGTGTGGGATTTGGGAGATATAGGTATAGGTCTTATGACTGTATTTAACATGATTGTACTTATACCCATGTCGGGAGAGGCTATAAAAGCACTCAATGAATATACTAAACTTATAAAAGAAGAAAAGAAAAAGAAATAAAAAAATGACCGCATCTGCGGTCATTTTTTATTGAACATTTTCGTTTAAATATATTTTTGTTGCAATTCTGATGTAGGGGTTTATCCATATAAAACCAATTCCCAAGGATAATATTCCCAAAACATACCAGCCTGCAAAGCTTAAATAAAGCAGAAGAAGGTCGGATTTTACGCCTTTTGAACACCTGAGGGTTTTTGCGACAAAGGGCAGGGCATTGGTTACGCTGAATTTATGGTAAACAACAGGAAGAAGAGAATATTTCAGCCGGGTTACGACGATTGACAGGGCATAAAGAACAATGATTGTCGCACAGAAAAGGAAGTTTATAAATGAAAACCAGTTTGTGCTGAAAAGCGCGAAAACCCTGAAATATACAGTTGTAATTGCCGCAAAAAAGACGGTATAAAATATAATGGCGAGTGCTATTCTGAAATAAGCAAAAACAGCCGGTTTTATATTTTTATAAAAATGAAACATTTCGTCTGTCTGTGGTTGAGTTTTTGCCGCCACTCTCATAAAGTAGTAATTTCGCCCCAGGTTTATGGGAGCAATAACAAATAGATATATTAAAATATATGCGGCGGTAAAAATAAGCATTACAGGTGCAGAAACTGTAGCGGAGCCCGCCTTTGCAAGACAAATGATATAAACCGTTACAAGTGCAAAAATAAGTGCAAATTTTACTATGAAAGCAATAAATTCAACGCCTGCATTTCTGGCAACATCAAATTTATATGCGGAAAGGGCCCGTTTTTTAATTTCATTAATGTTAACCACGGTTAAACCTCCACGATAACCGGCAAAAGCATAGGACTGCGTTTTGTTCGGGTATAAAGGAAAGATGTGAGTGAATGTTTTACTTTAAGTTTTAGTGTTGACCAATCGTTTATTCCTGCTGCCTTTGCATCGTTAAAGGCTTTTGTAACCACTTCGCGGATTTCGTCCATAAGCTCTTCTGATTCGCGGACATATACAAATCCGCGAGAAATTATATCTGGTGAAGCAGCAAGGGTTCCGGTTTCGCCGGATATTGAAATTACAATTACAATAAGTCCGTCCTGAGCAAGATGCTGTCTGTCACGGAGCACAATGTTTCCTACATCACCGACACCAAGCCCGTCAACTAAAATTCTGCCTGAGGGAACGGTACTGACCAGTTTGGCTGAATCGCTGGTGAATTCAAGCATCTGACCAATTCCCATAACAAAAATATTTTCAGGATTAACACCCATCTGTTCTCCGAGTCTTGCGTGCTGGATAAGATGACGATATTCGCCGTGCATTGGAATAAAAAATTTCGGTTTTGTTATTCCAAGAATAATTTTCAGTTCCTCCTGGCAAGCGTGACCGGACACATGAATGGCATTTGAGGATTCATAAATAACCTCAGCGCCGCGCTTGAAGAGGTCATCCACAACCTTGGAAACGGATGTCTCATTTCCCGGAATGGGGTTTGCGCTGATTACTATCAGGTCACCCTTTACAATTTCAACCTTTCTGTGTTCGGAAGTTGACATTCTGGAAAGAGCGCTCATGGGCTCGCCCTGGCTGCCTGTAGTACATATCACAAGTTGATGAGGCTGATATTTTTTTATATCATCAATTGAGATAAGAGTTCCTTTGGGCATATGAATATATCCTAAAAGGGAAGCTACCTCGACTATATTTTCCATACTGCGGCCGGACAGGGCAAGCTTCCTGCCGTATTTTACCGCGGAGTTTATAAGCTGCTGAATTCTATGAACATTGGATGCAAAAGTTGCAACAATAATCCTGTTTTTTTTGTAGTTGGAAAAAATTTCATCAAATGTAATTCCAACCTTGCTTTCGGACAATGTATATCCGGGGTTTTCTACATTTGTACTGTCAGACAAAAGTGCCAGAACACCCTTTTTACCCAGTTCGCCCAACCGCCCAAGGTCAATCATTGACCCAGATATGGGTGTAGGGTCAATTTTAAAGTCACCGGTGTGAATAACCGTACCGGTTGAGGTTGTGATTGCAAGCATAACTGCATCGGGAATGCTGTGATTTGAATGAATAAACTCAACAGAGAAGTTACCAATTTTTACCTTATCACCCTGATGAACACAGATAAGCTGCGATGTTGATAAGAGCCCGTGTTCTTTGAGTTTGCACTCTACTAGACCTAAAGTCAGTCTTGTGCCGTAAACGGGAACATTTAGCTCTTTGAGAAGATAGGGCAGGCCGCCGATGTGGTCCTCGTGACCGTGGGTTAAAAGAACCGCACGGACTTTTTGTTTGTTTTTTATAAGATAAGTTATATCAGGGATTACGAGGTCAATTCCAAGCATATCATCATCGGGAAAAGCCATACCGCTGTCAACAACCAAAATATCGTTGCCGCATTCGTAAATATACATATTTTTGCCGATTTCGTTAAGTCCGCCCAATGCAACAACTCTAAGTTTTTGTTTTCGTGCCAAAAAAAACACCTCCGTTTTCTTTTTGATTATATGATTTACATGGAAAAATCCATAACAGCTTCTAAGCACATCTAAAATATATTATACCACAAAATATGGAAATAATAAAGCCTTTTTTAAAAAATATTTTAAGACTATATTTTTGCGAAAAACTCTTGTTTTTTATTGTATTTGTGTTATAATATAATGTAAAAGGGATATTTTGCCTTGTCGCAAAATATCAGGTTATGACGAAAGGTTGTTACAGATGAAACCGGAACTGCTTGCCCCTGTAAATTTAAATACTTTATCGGCTGCAGTTCAGGCGGGAGCCGATGCGGTTTATCTTGGTGGAACCAGCTTTGGTGCAAGGAAATTTGCAGAAAATTTTTCTATTTCTGATATGGAAAAGGCCGTGGACTACTGTCATATGCGCGGAGTTAAGGTTTATGTTACGGCAAATATTCTTACCGCAGACAGTGAAACGGGCGATTTTTTGTCATTTATCAGAGATGCTCATAATATAGGCGTTGACGCTTTTATTCTTCAGGACCTTGGTATGGCAAGCCTTGTGAAAAAGCATTTACCTGAGGTAAGGATTCATGCGAGTACGCAGTTGACTGTTCACAACACCGATGGTGCACTTTTGATGAAAGAGCTTGGCTTTGAACGCGTTGTTACTGCAAGGGAGCTTAGTAAAAAGGATGTTTGCGATATTGTCGGCAGTGGCATCGAAACGGAAATTTTTGTTCATGGAGCTCTGTGTATGTCCTATTCTGGACAATGCCTTATGAGTAGTATGATAGGTGGCAGAAGTGGTAACAGAGGAAGCTGTGCACAACCTTGCAGATTGCCGTACGAGCTTTGCCGGAACGGCAAAAAAATTGGTAAAGGGTATTATCTTAGCCCGAGAGATTTAAGTCTTGCCGGAAATATGACAGATATATTTGAGTCGGGAGTAACTTCTCTTAAAATAGAGGGAAGGATGAAAGGTCCGGAATATGTTGCTGCGGCAGTAAGCGTGTTCAGACGTCTTATTGATGAACAGAGAAACTGTACGCTCGGTGAGTTTGAAATGCTTGAAAATGCATTCAGCCGTAACGGATTTACTTCTGGTCTTTTTACCGGTGAAATTTCTGACTATATCAATTCCGCAAGAGGAAATGATGATATATATAAAAACCGCGACATCCAGCTTTTAAAAGGACTGAAACAATATACCTCTGAAAACGCAAATGTTAAAAAAATTCCCGTTTCATTTGATGTGCAAGCGGTGCATGGCGAAAGCTTTAAAATTACAGCAGCGGCAGCGGGTAAAAGTGTGATGGTTTGCGGTAATATAGTGCAGGAGGCACAAAATAAACCGCTGGACGAAGAAACTATAAAAAAACAGATTGTAAAAACAGGTGATTATCCGTTTGAAGCAAGTGGAATAAATGTTATAACCGATGGGAAAGCTTTCCTGTCCCTGTCAGAAATAAATGCTCTAAGGCGTGAAAGTCTTGAAAAACTGAGTGAAAAAATAACGGGTTCATTTAAAAGAAATGAGCCGCAGATAGAGTATAATAAAAATAAATCTGTTAAAGATGAAGTCAAACTTGAAATTGCGGTGGCTGTTTCAAATGCAGAGCAGCTTGACGCAGTAAGAGAACGGGGAATGAAAAGAATTTTTGCACCCTGTGAAATAGCAGGTGCAGACGAGGTTGCTCTTTTTCCGGACATTATTCATAACGACTATGTAAATAAATATATTTCCATTCTTGAAAATACAAAATCAACTGAAATTTGCACGGCAAATTATGCAATTTTAAAATATGCAAAAAAACTTGGAAAGAAAATAATTGCGTCATCTTCACTTAATGTATTTAACAGCGAAAGTATAAAATTTTGGGATGAGTTTGGTGTAAGTGAAATAATTCTTTCGCAGGAGCTTAACTTAAAGCAGATTGAAAAGCTTAGTGCAGATATTCCCCTAGGGGTGACTGCTTACGGGAAAACAGTTATGATGAAAACTGCCGTATGCTCAGTTAAAGCCACAACGAAAAAATGTAGTGGCAGCACATGTAAGGCATATCTAAAAGACAGAAAAAATGAAGATTTTCCGGTTCTATGTAACGGGATGACATCCTTTATATTAAACTCCAAACCGATATATATGGCGGACAAACTGTCTGCCATAGAAAAGGCCGGTATATCAACAGCTCTCATCAGCTTTACCAACGAAAGTCCGGTTGAATGCAGGGAAATAATAAATGCTTTTTTAACGGGCAGAGAGCCAAAAGAAGAGTTTACAAGAGGACATTTTTTCCGCGGAGTGATGTAAACATGGTAAAAAAAGCAGATGTTTTTATTGCGGTTGTGGTGCTTATAATATCACTGGTGGGTTATGTTGTTACGGGCTTTGCCGCTTTCGAAGAAACAAAAAAGGTAATTATAGAGTCGGAGGGCGAAATTTTTGCAGAATATCCGATGACAGAAAATATAACGGTTGATGTTAAGGGCCATAACACAGTTGAGATTACACCTGATTATGTGAGGGTTATACATGCAGACTGTCCGGACAAGATTGATGTCCGTCAGGGTAAAATATCATTGCCCGGCAGCGTTATAGTGTGTATGCCTAACAAAATGACGGTGAGAATAACGGGGGAAACGGAAATTGACGCAGTCAGCTACTAAAATAAAACCCCTTGTAATGTCGGCTCTGTTTGCCGCACTTGGCGCATGTGTCCAGATAATTGAAGGATATATTCCGTCACCATTTCCTCTTCCGGGAGGAAGGCTTGGACTTTCAAATGTTGTCAATATGGTTGTTCTAAAAAGCTTTGGCGTAAAGAGTGCGTTGGTGACCACAGCTATAAAAAGTCTTCTTGCTATGTTTCTGTCTGGCAGAGTATCGGCGCTTCCGTACTCTCTTGCCGGAGGAGTTTTTTCTGTAATAGCAATGAGATTGGCTGAAAAATACATAAAAAATTCAGGCGGAATGGGAGTTGGAATAATCGGCGCATGGAGCAATAATATAATGCAGACGGCGGTGGGTGCTGCTGTTATGTCGGATATACATATTCTTTCGTATATATGGATTCTGGGGCCGGTATCGGTTGTTACCGGTGCATTTACAGGACTTTTGTCAGAATTTACTGTGAGGAAAATAACATGGATGAAAAAATAATTCTTGCATCGGCATCACCGAGGAGAAAAGAAATATTGCAAAATCTCGGACTAGATTTTGAGATTGTAACCTCATTGGCAGAGGAAAAAGTTGAAGAAGGTCTGCCGCCACATATGATAGTTCAGGAGCTTGCCATGCTTAAAGGAGCAGAGGTTGCGGCAAGGTCAGAAAAGGCGCTTGTAGTTTCAGCAGACACTATTGTCTGGCTTGACGGACATATGCTTGGCAAACCAAAAGATTCCGAAGGTGCAAAAAAGATGCTTAGAAGTCTTTCGGGGAAAATTCATGAGGTTTATACGGGAGTGTGTGTTACTCATTCGGGTAGTGGAAAGTCTGTTTCCGATTATGAGGTGACAAAAGTTCATTTTAAAAATATTTCAGATGATGAAATAGATAGATATGTCAGCACTATGGAGCCGCTTGATAAAGCAGGAGCATACGGAATACAGGGCAAGGGTTGCCTGTTTGTTGAGAAAATAGATGGCGATTATCTTAATGTTGTTGGGCTGCCTGCAGCTCTGCTGGCAAAAATACTTAAAGATGAATTTAAATTTAACATAATGTAAGGAGATATAATAATGTTTGCAAAAGAGATTGGAATTGACCTTGGTACAGCGAATTCGCTGGTGTATGTAAAAGGAAAGGGTATTGTCACAAATGAGCCGTCCGTTGTTGCAGTAAATATGGTGACAAATGAAGTTATGGCGGTTGGCAGTGAAGCAAAAGAAATGCTTGGCAGAACCCCCGGAAGCATTGCGGCTGTTCGTCCTATGCAGGATGGCGTAATTGCTGATTTTGAAGTTACTCAGGCTATGATGAAAAAGCTTATAACAAAAGCGGCAGGTCAGGGACAGCTTTTTAAACCAACAGTTGTTATCTGCATACCTTATGGTGTAACCGAAGTTGAGAAAAGAGCGGTTGAGGAAGTGGGTATCCAGGCAGGAGCCAAAGAAGTTTTTATGGTTTATGAACCAATGGCAGCTGCAATCGGTGCAGGACTTCCGGTTGGAGAACCTGTTGGAAGTATGATAGTTGATATTGGCGGAGGAACAAGTGAAATTGCGGTTATTTCCCTGAATGGAATCGTAATGTGCAATTCCATAAGAGTTGCCGGTGATGCCTTTGATACAGCAATTGTTAATTATATTAAGCGTGAACACTCTGTTCAGATTGGTGAACGCACAGCAGAAGAAATAAAAATTTCAATCGGCTCGGCATATCCTTATGAGGAAGAGACCATGATGGAAGTTAAAGGCAGAGATATGGTAACAGGACTTCCGAAAGTGGCAAGGGTAAGAGCAGATGAAATAAGAAATGCCCTATATGAGCAGATTGGTGCCATAATTGAAGGGATAAAAAATACACTTGAAAACACACCGCCCGAGCTTGCGGCAGACATTATGGACAGAGGTATTATGCTTGCCGGTGGTGGCGCAATGCTTCGCGGGCTTGACAGAATAATTGAAATAGAAACAAAAATCAAGGTTCATATTGCGGACCAGCCGCTCAACGGCGTTATACGCGGCATAGGCAAAATTCTGGAAGGCTCTGACAAAACAGGACTTAAACGCGTACTCGAACATTCTAAAAAAGCTAAATAATTTCCGGAGTGATGTAAAGTGATATACGAGCTGCTTAAAAAGAAATTTTTTACAGTTCTTATTATAGTGCTTGTAATTATTGCACTTATTGCCGGTATAGGGAAAATATTGCCGGGAGAAAGTAAAAGGGCTAATATTTTTGCTGATGCTGTTGGTATAGTTATAAGCCCGTTTCAAGGCTCTTTCGGTTGGGCAATAGGTAATATTAAGGATACGGCAGACTATTTTATGAGCAATAAAAAAACAAGCGAAGAAAATAAAAAACTTAAAGAAAAAATTACCGTACTTGAGGCAAAAATTGATAAGGTTGACGAGTACAGAGAAGAAAATATAAGACTTAAAGAGATGCTGGAACTGAGCAAACAGAATGCGCAGTATAATCCGGTATGTGCTGAAGTCATAGGCCGTGAGGCTGAAAACTGGTCGGGGATCATTAAGCTGAATAAAGGGACTCTCAGCGGAGTTTCAAAAAATGATATTGTTGTTGAAACAGCAGGTCTTGTCGGATATGTCAGTGAAGTGGGAACAAACTGGTGCACGGTTACAACAATAGTATCTCCTGATTCGGGAATAAGCTGTATTGTGCCTAGAACAGGCGAAATTGTTATGCTTGAGGGAAGTATGAATGGCACAGCAGATGGGAAATATACGCTTTCTTACATTCCTGAAGGAAGTACTATAACTCAGGGAGAAGCAATAGAAACCAGTGGTGAAGGCGGAATATATCCCAAGGGCTTTCTTGTTGGGCGTGTGGAAAATATCCACATCGGTCCTGATGGAATTTCAAAGGAGGCAGACGGAAAAGCTGCTGTGGACTTTAAAAAACTCAGAGAAGTGTTGGTATTAAAAATTAACTGAATTTTTCAGAAAGGCTTTGACATAAAATGACGGGTTGGATTTTTGCCGCAATAACATGCTTTGTTTATATAATGCAGACGACTCTTTTTGGTAACCTTGCTGTATTTGGGGTTTCTCCGGACGCAGTATTAGTGTGTGTTATTTGTTACAGTATGATTTTCGGCAGAGAAAAGGGATTTATAGCTGCATTTGTGGTTGGTATATTAATGGATTTTTTAACCGGTTTGGGATTTGGAAGAAATCTGACGGTATATCTATTATCATCAGCGCTTGCAAGTGTGCTGGCTGAAAATACTTTTGGAAAAAATTTTCTGACAGCGGCACTGATTACCTTTATTGTCAGCGTTGCTGGCGGAGTGGGCATGTCTGCCTATATGTATATTGCAAAGCTTAACAGGGATATAATTTATTCCATTTTTATAACAACGCCGTTGTATGCACTCTGTAATATGATTGTCGGGGTGTTTATTTTCATACTTATTGAAAACCTTAAAAAGTTTTCCTACAGAATGGAGTGAGGCCTGATTGAATCCGATAAAACGATTTTTTGAAAACAGATTTTATGTGCTTTTTACAGTGACTGTTATAATGGTACTTATACTTATCTGTGCAACGGTCAATCTCCAGATAGTCAAAGGAGAATATTATAAACAGATAGCTGCTACAAGAACTTATAAATCGACAGTAATCAGAGCGCCGAGAGGGGAAATTACCGACCGTTACGGCAGGACACTTGCCGGGAACAAATCGGCGTCAGGAATAATAATAGATTATGATTTTGAATCTACAGAAGAACTTAATAATACAATCAAAACGCTGATAGAAATTATTGAACAATGCGGAGAAAAATATGAAGATACCTTTCCGGTTTCTCTTTCAACGCCATACAAATTCAGGATAGATGAGGTGTCCGGCTTTAATCTGACTGAGGAAGAATGGAAGAAAAAATATGATATAAATAAAAAAGCGACCGCGCAGCAGGTTATAGATTTTTTTGTTGAAGAATTTGAACTGACCGGTATTTCAGATGAAAGAGTTAAAAGAAAAATAATGGGTGTTCGCTATGATATGCGGCAGCGTGATTTCAGCGGAGCAAATCCTTTTTCTTTTTATACCGATGCGGACATCGGTATGGTGTCTAAAATTAAAGAAAACTCACAGATGCTCAAAGCGGTTGAAATTATTTCCGAGCCCATACGAACATATAGCGAAAATGGCATCGCGGCACATCTCTTAGGTCAGGTTGACAGGATATACCGTGAGGAGTATGAAAAGCTCAGAGATAAAAATTATGGAATGAATGACAAGATTGGTAAGGATGGTCTTGAAAAATATCTGGAGGATTATCTGAGGGGCACAGATGGCAGAGAGGGCAGAAATGTCAGCCTTAAAGGAGAAAATGTTACTTTGTCCGAGGATATTCCCGCTAAACCGGGAAATAAAGCAGTGCTGAGCATTGATGCTGATGTTCAGCTTGCTGCAGAAAAAATGCTCAATGAATCAGTACATGCACTTTATAATGAAGGTGCTGTTAATGTGGGTGGCGGTGCAGCTGTTGCAATTGATGTTCACACCGGTGAGGTTATTGCAATGGCAAGTAACCCCACATATAATCCGCTTACTTTTAAAGAAAACTATAACGCGCTTTTGCACAACCCCAAAAATCCCATGTTCAACAGAGCGATGGCGGGAGCATATCCGCCCGGTTCTACTTTTAAAGCACTTACAGCAATTGCGGGGCTTGAAGAAGGCAAAATTTCGGGAAATGAAGCCATAAACTGTAATGGCCCGTATCAGGCATACGCACCGTCATATACTCCTGCTTGCTGGATTCATAATGATTACGGCGGCAGTCATAATTATATTAATGTTACAAAGGCACTTGAGGTTTCGTGTAATATATTCTTCTACGAAACAGGGAGACGACTTGGAATAGAAACCCTTAATGATTATGCAAAAAAATTCGGACTTGGACAGAAAACGGGGATAGAGCTCAGCGGAGAAGCCGAGGGCGTTCTTGCGGGACCTGAATACAGAAAGTCTATTGATGCAACATGGTATCCTGGAGATACAATTCAGGCGGCAATCGGACAGTCGGATAATATGTTTACGCCGCTTCAGATGGCGAATTATACCGCAACAATTGCAAACGGTGGCACTAGATATAAACCGCATCTGGTAAAAAGTATACTTTCTTATGATGGAACAAAGACCGTAAAAGAATTTGCTCCCGAGGTGGTTGATAAGATAGATATATCTGCTGAAAACCTCAAACTTGTTCATGCAGGAATGAGAGCGGTTGCGGCAGAGGGAAGTGCCAAGATTATTTTTGGTGACTATGAAATTGAAGTTGCAGGAAAAACAGGGACCGCTCAATCGGGTGGCAACAGGACTCCCCATAGCTGGTTTATTTCGTTTGCACCTTATGATGACCCGCAGATTGCTGTTGCTGTTGTTATTGAGCACGCGGGAATAAATGGACTCGGTAAACACACATATAGTGTTGCAAAAGCCATATATGATGCTTATTTTAAAAGTAATGAGCCGGCAGAAATAATAAAAAGCAATACCATTTTGAATTGACAGGAGAAAGTTAATGATAGTACAGGTTAAAGGTGTGATGGGAGGAATTAAGCTTAAGGTTGCAGGTGCAAATAATTCCGAAACCGTTATGCTTGAAATAAAAGAAAAGCTTGTTCAGGTGAAAGAACTTTTAAAAAATCAGACAGAAACGACCATCTGGATTGAAAGTACAACACTTACACATGAACAAAAACTTGAGCTCAGAGAATATATTCTCGCACTGCTCGGGAAAGATACACTTGTGAATTTTGATATACCCAGGGAAGAGACCCCCGTTTGTGTATTCCATTCGGGAACACTACGCTCAGGGCAGAAGATTTCATCCGAAGGACATCTTATTGTTCAGGGAGATGTTAATCCGGGTGCTGAACTTAAGGCTGCAGGAAATATTGTGGTTTTAGGTGCGTTAAAAGGAACTGTTCATGCAGGGGCAACCGGTGACAGGTCGGCAAGCGTAAGTGCACTCGTGCTTTCCCCTACACAAATAAGAATTGCAGATGTTATTACAAGAGCTCCCGATGAGCAACCTCTGCCCACATCGCCGGAAACGGCTTACATAATGGAAGACAGAATTTATATAGAATCTTTGCTCAAAAAATAAAAATATTTGACAGATAGGGTAGTTTTATAGTAGAATTTATCTAACGATTGATTGCTGCGGTTTATAGACTTTACTGGTAAAATATGGTATAATTACTCCGAAAATATATTAATTTCGGAGGTAGTTATGGGTAAGGTATATGTTATAACATCCGGTAAAGGCGGAGTGGGGAAAACCACCACAACTGCAAACATCGGTACGGCACTTGCAGTAAAAGGCTATAAGGTAGCGCTTGTGGATGCAGACATAGGTCTGCGAAATCTTGACCTTATTATGGGTCTTGAAAACAGGGTTGTTTATGACCTTGTAAATGTAATTGAAAAAAAGTGCAAGCTTAAGCAGGCGCTGATAAAGGACAAGCGTCAAAAAGAGCTTTATATGCTTCCGGCGGCTCAGACAAGAGATAAGGATTGTGTGAGTGCGGAGCAGATGAAAGAGCTTTGTGACCAGCTTAAAAAAGAATTTGATTACATATTGATTGATTGCCCGGCGGGGATAGAGCAAGGATTTAAAAATGCGATAGCCGGAGCAGACGGGGCAATAGTTGTTACAACACCAGAAGTTTCCGCTGTTCGAGATGCGGACAGAATTATTGGATTGCTTGAGGCAAATGGGCTTAAAAAGCCAAAGCTTATTGTCAACCGGATTCGCGTTGATATGGTAAAACGCGGTAATATGATGAGCGTTGAGGACATTCAGGATTTGCTTGCCATAGATGTTATGGGAATTGTCCCGGATGATGAAAATATTATAATTACTTCCAACAGGGGCGAACCTGCCGCCATGAATGATAAAACGCTGATTGGTGAGGCATATCGCAATATTGCGGGGCGTATCTGCGGTGAGGAAATCCCTTATATAAAATTTGACACAGAAAGTTTTATTTCTAGAGTCAGAAAAATGTTTGGAGGTCGTCAATATGCTTAATCTTGTGTCAAGAGTATTCGGCAGACAGAAATCGGGAAATGTGGCGAAAAACAGAATGCAGGTACTGCTTGCGGTTGACAGACAGAAAACTTCGTTTATTACCGAAGAAATGGTAAACAACATTAAAGAGGAAATCATGGCGGTTATCAGCAAATATTTAAAACTTGACCTGCAGTCATTTGATGTGAAAATTGAAAGAAGTACAGACGACAGCGGTCGTGTATTATCGACTGTTGTTGCAAATATTCCAATAGACATTTAAAACACAAATATAATCAGAAAGGAACTTACCAGATGAACATTGCACTCATAGCGCACGACAAGAAGAAAGAACTTATGGTACAGTTTTGTATTGCCTATAAAGGTATTCTCGAAAAGCATAATTTGTGTGCAACAGGCACAACAGGCGGGCTTGTTGCTGAAACCACAGGACTTACCGTTCACAGGTTTTTATCAGGCCCCCAAGGTGGAGACCAGCAGATAGGGGCTAGAATGGCGTATGATGAAATTGACCTTGTGCTTTTCTTTCGCGACCCGCTTACTGCGCAGACACATGAGCCTGATGTTCTGTCAATCTTAAAGCTTGCGGATATGCACAACATCCCACTGGCAACAAATGTTGCAACGGCAGAAGTTTTGATTATGGGAGTTGAAAGAGGCGACCTCGCGTGGCGTGAGATTGTTAATCCTAAAGCAAATACAGGAATTGACAAGTAAGGAGAGATGATGGAAAATTTAACAGTTGCCCAGCTTAAAGAAAAGGCAAAGGAGCTTGGGATAAAAGGTGTTTCTGCAATGAAAAAAGACCAGCTTGCAGAGCTTGTTAGTCAGGCAGAAAAACCGGAGGAAGAACCTAAAAAACAACAGCTTTTTGATATTAATAAAAGCAAGAAAAATGTTGACGGAATCTTAGAGGTTCTGGCAGACGGATACGGTTTTGCACGCGGTGCAAACTGTCTTGACGGAAACAGCGATATATATGTTTCACCAGCGCTTATTAGAAAATATTATCTTAAAACGGGTGATAAAATAGAGGGCTTTGCAGTTCGCCGTGAGGGTGAAAAATTTGAAGCGCTTATTTATATTACTGCGGTAAACGGAGAAAAACCTGAGGTTATAAGAAACAGAACCCCTTTTGAAAATCTTGTTCCGGTATATCCTGACAGCCGTCTTAAAATGGAAGTAGCTCAGAATGAATATGCAACAAGACTCATTGATCTAATTGCACCTGTCGGAAAAGGGCAAAGAGGACTTATTGTTGCTCCGCCAAAAGCGGGCAAAACAACCATTTTAAAACAGATTGCAAAAAGTATTCAGAAAAACAACAAAGATGTGCACCTTATGGTGCTGCTTATAGATGAGCGTCCCGAAGAAGTAACCGATATGATTTATTCTATTCAGGGCGCCGAGGTGGTTTATTCCACATTTGATATGCCGCCGGAAAACCATACCAAAGTTGCGGAAATGGTGTTGGAGAGAGCACAGAGACTTGTTGAGCAGAAAAAGGATGTTGTTCTTCTTTTGGACAGTATTACAAGACTTGCCCGGGCATACAATCTTGTCGGTCAACCGACGGGCAGAATACTGTCAGGCGGTATTGACGCCGGTGCACTCTATAAACCAAAGAAGTTTTTTGGCGCAGCAAGAAATATTAAAAATGGCGGCAGCCTGACAATTCTTGCTACTGCTCTTATTGAAACGGGCAGCAAAATGGACGATGTCATTTTTGAGGAATTCAAAGGAACAGGTAATATGGAACTTCATCTGGACAGACGAATGTCCGAGAGAAGAATATTCCCTGCTATTGATATTTATAAATCGGGAACAAGAAAAGAAAATCTCCTCATGCCCTATGAAGAACTTAATGCTGTCTGGAATATCAGACATGCTTTTGGTGATTCACCAAGTGCAGAGGTAACTGAATTTGTGCTGAAAAAACTTGTATCAACAAAGAAAAACACGGAATTTGTAGATATTATAAACAAGGAAATTAAAGACCAGTTTTCCGGGAGGTAGGCTTTGAAAAAGATTATCACATTTATTATCCTGACATCTTTGGTGTTTTGCTTGATTCCTGCCCAGGTATTTGCATTTGATGAAAATGAAATTACCTGTAATTCTGCAATTTTAGTTGAGGCAGAAACAGGAAAAGTGCTCTTTGAAAAAAATAGCAATCAGAAAGTTGCGATAGCAAGTATAACAAAACTGATGGTACTTCTTATTGCCATGGAGGAAATAAAAGCAGGTAATCTGACTCTTGATACGATAATAACAGGAACTCAGGAGGCAAAGGATATTGGCGGTTCAACCATGTTTCTTGATGTGGGGGAACAGTTTCCGCTTGAAACGATACTTAAAGCTATGTGTATCGCCAGTGCGAATGATGGTACTGTCGCACTGGCGATACACATTGCCGGCTCCACGGAAGCGTTTGTAAACCGTATGAATAAGCGTGCGGACGAGCTTGGCATGAAAAATACTAATTTTAAAAATGTTGTTGGTTTTGATGATTTTGAGCATTATTCAACCGCCCATGATGTTGCAACCCTATCCAGGGAGATTTTGGCTAAATATCCCAAAATTCTTGAGTATTCAAAAATTAAAGAGGAATGGATAAGAGAGGGAAAAACCCAGCTTTTAAACACAAACCGCTTACTCAGCAGATACGAATATGCTACAGGACTCAAGACAGGAACGGAAACGAGTGCGAAATACTGCCTTTCCGCAACTTCCGAAAAGGATGGAACAAAGCTTATAGCGGTTGTTTTGGGAGCAGCAGATAATGATGCGCGTTTTAAGCAGGCGGAGATACTTCTCAAACACGGGTATAACGATTTTGACCTTGTAACAGCGGCACCTGCCAGTAAAAATCTTGGGATGGTTAAGGTTGCTAAAGGTAGGTATGACGAGGTTGCAGCCGTTCCGGCATATGATGTGAAAGTCGTTGTTAAAAAAGGGGAAGAAGGTAAAATAAAACAAGAGGTAGTGCTTGCAAACGAGATTGAAGCTCCTGTTGCAAAAGGGACAGAAATAGGACAGCTTACAATTCGTGTTGATGGTGATATTGCCGTAACCACTCCACTTGTAGCTGATGCAGACATTCCCAGAGTGACATTTTTTGGTGCAATTTTAAAGCTTATAAGAGCAATGTTTTCATTTTAATAAAAGCTCTCTGCGTGGCAGAGAGTTTTTTTATAATATTTTTGTTTAAAGTTGTTGAAATTTGTTCAAAAAAGTGATACAATATAAAAAATGCTTTTGGAGGTATTGCCGTGCAAAGCTTGAAAGAAAAAATTCTCAGCGATGGTAAGGTTAAACCGGGTAATGTTTTAAAAGTGGACAGCTTTTTAAATCATCAGATGGACATACATATGCTGGAGGAAATAGGAAAAGAATTCAAAAAGAGATTTTCTGATGTAAAAATCAATAAGATTCTTACTATTGAAGCATCAGGTATTGCCATCGCGTGTATGGCGGCAAAGGCGTTTAATGTACCACTTGTTTTTGCAAAAAAAAATCAAACAAAAAATATTGCGGGAGAGGTTTATTCTTCGAGAGTTCAATCTTATACCCACGGCAGAATATATGATGTTATTGTATCAAAAGAGTTTCTGACGGCTGATGACAAAGTACTTGTTATAGATGATTTCCTTGCAAACGGATGTGCTCTTGACGGACTAACTGACATTGTAAAACAGTCGGGAGCTACGTTAGAGGGTATAGGAATTGTAATAGAAAAGTACTTTCAGGGTGGCGGAGACAGAATCCGTAAGCAGGGAATAAGGGTAGAGTCCCTTGCAATGATTGAGTCCATGACCGATGATTCACTTACATTTGTTAAATAGAACGGAGGATTTTTTTGTACCCTATATATACATACCCTATACTTACAATATTTTTGCCGGTCTGTTTCAGATTAATAAATCGAAAATTAACGTGGTTAAGCATTATTTGTGCAGTGATAATTGAAATTATAATGTATTGGGACGAATTCTGCTACTATGAAGCGAGAGGACTCATGATATATCTTACATTGATTCAAGTGATTGTTATGAGTGTGATTTGCATTTTGCTTAATTTAATCAAAAAGAATAAATAGGCTTTTCCTTAAAGGAAAAGCTTTTTTGTTAAACAAAATATTAAAAAACTATTGACAAATCATCCTACATTTGATATACTATGTAAAGTGATTTGCTTTACAGGTGATAAAAGTATGGCGAAAGATTATCAAATTGGTTTACTGATAGACTTTTACGGAAGCCTTCTTTCGGACAGGCAGAGGGATATAATAAGCCTTTATTATGAAGAGGATTTGTCCTTATCTGAGATTGCTCAGGACGTGGGAATAACCCGTCAGGGAGTAAGAGATTGTGTGAAAAAAGCCGAGGCAATTCTTATAGAGGCAGAAGAAAAACTCGGACTTGCACAGAGATTTAAAGAGCTTTCGGAAAAAATGGATATAATAAAAGATAAGCTTGCTGGAATGGAAGATGAAAAGCTTTCACCGGTAATTGAAATGATAGATAGCCTAGAGATTTGAGGTGAGATGACATGGCATTTGATAGCTTGATGGAGAGACTTCAGGATACCTTCAGAAAAATGAAAAATCACGGCAAGGTAACTGAGCTTGATGTTAAAAATGCCATGAGGGAAATTCGTCTTGCCCTTCTTGAAGCCGATGTAAACTATAAAGTAGTAAAAGATTTTATTGCAAAAACATCTGAGCGTGCAGTCGGAGCGGAAATACTTCAAAGTTTGACGCCCGCTCAGCATATTATAAAAATTGTTAAAGAGGAACTTGTTGCTCTACTAGGTACAGAGGAAGCAAAAATCAACTTTTCCTCCAAACCGCCGACAGTTATAATGATGGTGGGATTACAGGGTGCAGGTAAAACTACGACTTCAGCAAAAATTGCATCACTTCTGAGAAAACAAAAATCAAAAAGACCTCTTCTGGTAGCCTGTGATGTGTATCGTCCGGCGGCTATTAAGCAACTTCAGGTTGTAGGTGCACAACTTGACATACCGGTATTTTCGGTTGAGGGAGAACAAAATCCCGTTACAATTGCTGAAAAAGCGCTTGAAAATGCAATCAGAAACGGCAATGACCTTGTTATTATAGATACTGCGGGACGACTTCATGTTAATGAGGAGCTCATGCAGGAACTTGAAGATATAAAATCAGTTACAAATCCGGCTGAAATTCTGCTTGTTGTTGACTCCATGACAGGTCAGGACGCGGTAAATGTGGCAGAATCTTTTAATGAGCAACTTGATATTACAGGCGTGGTTTTAACCAAGCTTGACGGTGATACCAGAGGCGGTGCGGCGATAAGTGTCCGCGCAGTTACAGGCAAACCGGTTAAATTTGCCGGCATGGGTGAGAAACTTTCTGACCTTGAGGTGTTCTATCCTGAGAGGATGGCATCAAGAATTCTTGGTATGGGCGATGTACTCACATTAATTGATAAGGCACAGGAAGCCTTTGACGAAAAGCAAGCTAAAGAGCTTGAAGCGAAGCTTATGAAAAATAAGTTTGACCTTGAGGATTTTCTGCAGCAGCTTCGTCAAATGAAAAATATGGGGCCGCTTTCACAAATTGTCGGTATGATACCGGGCATAGATTCAAAAGCTCTTAAAAATGCAAATATTGATGATAATCAGATGAATCGGACGGAGGCAATAATCCTTTCGATGACCCCAGCTGAAAGACATAATCCGTCAATAATTAATGCAAGCCGTAAACAGCGTATTGCAAATGGTTGTGGTATGAGAGTGCAGGAGGTAAATGCACTTTTAAAGCAATTTGATGCAATGCAAAAAATGATAAAGCAGTTTACGGGCAATAAAAATATGAAAAGACAAATGAAAAAAATGGGTAAGTTCCCGTTTTAATATTAAATATTTTATGGAGGTGAATATAAATGGCAGTTAAAATTCGTCTGCGCAGAATGGGCGCAAAGAAAAGTCCTTATTACAGAATTGTGGTAGCTGATTCAAGATACCCCAGAAACGGTCGTTTTATTGAGGAGATTGGAACATATAATCCTCTCACAGAGCCTGCAACTGTAACAGTTGACGCTGAAGCAGCTAAAAAATGGATTGCTAACGGTGCTCAGCCTACAGATACTGTTAAAGCTCTTTTCAAGAAAAACGGTATTGAAAAATAATTCGCTTTGGAGAAAGTTATGAAAGAATTATTAGAAAACATAGCGCAATCGCTTGTTGACAATCCGGACGGCGTTGTTGTTGACGAAACTGTTAATGATAACGGCACTCTGCTTGAACTGAAGGTTGACCCGTCAGATATGGGTAAAATCATTGGTAAACAGGGCAGAATTGCAAAAGCCATCAGAACTGTTGTCAAAGCAGTTGCAAGCAAAGAGGACAAAAAAGTCAGAGTTGATATTATAGACTGATTTTATCGCCGGGTATTTATACTCGGCGATACTCTTAGGGAGAAAAATATGAAAAAAATTAATATAGGTAAAGTTGTAACAACTCACGGTGTCCGTGGCGATATAAAGGTTTATCCTCACACGAATGTAGAAGGAATGTTCGGAAAACTAAAAAAAATATATATAAGTGATGAGGAATATAAAATTTCTTCGGTGAAGTATGTAAAAGGTTGCCCCGTACTTAACATTGATGGTTTAAATACTGTTGAGGAGGCACAAAAACTTATTGGAAAACAGGTACTTGCAGATGAAAACAATTTACCGAAGCTTGAGGAGAACAGCTTTTATTTAAAGGATATAATTGGCTGCACTGCCATAGATGAGCAGGGAACAGAAATCGGGGCTATCACAGATGTGATTTTTACCGGTGCAAATGATGTTTATCAGATAACAACAGCAGAAAAAAGAGATATTCTTGTTCCAGCAGTTAAAGAATTTATTCGCAGTGTAAATATTAAAGATAAAAAAATAACGGTGAAATTAATAGAAGGGATGTAACTATGTTACATCCCTTAGTTTTTAAATAACTATATTGCGAGTCCCGAACGGAACTGGCTATTATAAAGATTGGCATAAAAGCCGTCTTTTGCAATAAGCTCATCATGACTGCCACGCTCCACAATTTCGCCTTTATCTATTACCAGGATAATATCGGCGTTGCGAATGGTACTGAGACGATGAGCGATGACAAAGTTTGTTCTGCCCTCCATCAAAGTAGTAAGAGCTTGCTGAATTTTAAGCTCTGTTCGTGTATCAATTGACGAAGTTGCTTCGTCAAGAATTAATACGGGTGGTTTTGCAAGCATTGCCCGGGCAATTGCCAAAAGCTGACGTTGTCCCTGTGACAAATCCTGACCATTATCTGCAAGAATTGTTTCATATCCGTTTTCAAGCTGTGAGATAAATGAATGTGCTCCGGCTTTTTTTGCGGCATCAACCACTTCCTCATCGGTGGCGGACGGTCTGCCGTATTTTATATTGTCCATAACACTTTCGGAAAACAAATATGTGTCCTGAAGAACCATGCCTATTGAGTTTCTGAGACTGTCGCGAGTTAGGTCATAAATATTTTTACCATCTATTGTGATGGTACCGCTGTCAATGTCATAAAATCTGCTGAGCAAACTTATGATTGTTGTTTTGCCTGCACCGGTTGGTCCTACAATAGCAATGGTCTGTCCCGGTGAAGCATCAAAAGTGGCATTTTTCAGAACCGGTTTACCGGAGGTATAGGAGAAGGTAACATCTTTAAGGGATATGTTGCCCTCTGGAGCATTAAGCGATATTGCGTTTTCAGAATCTGTTTCCTGAGCCTCATCAATTACTTCAAACACGCGCTCCGCACCGGCAAGTGCCGATTGCATGGTGTTTAAGAGATTTGCAATTTCGTTTATGGGGCGGGAGAAGTTTTTTGTATAAAGCAGGAAAGAGAAAATTATTCCAGTAGTTATATCCGAACCTGAAAGAATCATATATCCGCCAACAACCGCAACTATCAAATAGGTTATGTTATTGATAAGATTCATAACAGGACCCATAACACCAGACAAAGATTGTGCAACCTGACCGCTTAACCTAAGGCGCTTGTTTATGCCACTAAAATGTTTTTTGACATACTCCTCCTGACGGAACAGGATAACGGCTTTTTGACCGGAAACCATTTCTTCTACATAACCATTTATTTCGCCGAGCTCTTTTTGCTGCTTGCGGAAGTATTTTGAGGTAAACCTCATAATGCTTCGTGTAACTATAAGCATAACAGGAACAGTTACGAGTGAGACAAGAGTTAATGATGGGCTGAGAATAAGCATTGCAATAAGAGTACCTACAATATTAATTACGCCGGATAAAAGTTGTGCAACACTTTGTGAAAGGGTCTGATTAATGTTGTCAACATCATTGGTCAGACGGCTCATTATGTCACCGCTTGATGTATTGTCAAAATATTTCAGCGGAAGCTTCTGCAAAACAGCAAATAAATCCCGACGCAGGGTTGCAGAAGTGTTTTGCGACACCTTTATCATATTTGAATGAATAAAATAAGTGCTGAGTGCCGACAAAAGATGCATTGACAGGATAAGGATACACAGTTTGCCGAGAGATGTAAGGTCAAAAAAGGCGATACATTCATCAATTGCAATGCCGTTGAGTCTTGTTGTGAGAATACTTATAATTGAAACAATGGCAGACAGAATAAAAGTTGCCAAAATGTGTAATTTATAAGATTTCATATAGCTGACAAGACGCTTTAATGTGCCTTTGGCATTTTTAAGTTTAACCTTTTCGCGGGGCATTCCCGGACCGCCGGGTCGTCCACCCGGTCTGCCGCCGGGCATTGGTCCTCTCATATTACCCATTAGCTACCGCCTCCTCTCCAAGCTGAGAAACTACAATGCTTCTGTAAATTTCATTTGATTTTAAAAGCTCCAAGTGTGTTCCAATACCGGAAATTTTTCCGTCATCCAGAACAATTATTTTGTCGCAATACATTACGCCGGAAATTCTCTGTGCGATAATAAATGTAGTGCAGTCTGTTATGTTTTCTTTAAGTGCAGTCTGCAATCTTGCTTCTGTTGCCATGTCGAGCGCACTTGAAGCATCGTCAAGAATAAGGATTTTTGGGGTTCGTACAAGTGAACGGGCTATTGAAAGTCGTTGCTTTTGTCCGCCCGAAAAATTCTTGCCGCGCTGTTCAACAGGGGATAAAATTCCGTCAGGAAGAGCGTTAACAAATTCCGACGCTTGTGCAATATCAAGAGCAGTGTGAAAATCTTCGTCTGAGGCACTTTGTTTGCCCTGGAGCAGATTTTCTTTTATAGTTCCTGAAAAGAGAATACTTTCCTGTAAGACAACGCTTGTATTATCACGCAGAGCATCAGTTTTGAGATTGCGCACATCTCTGCCGCCGATAAGTATTTCTCCGCGGGAAACATCATAAAGACGGGGGATAAGCATAGCAAGAGTACTCTTGCCCGAACCGGTTGAACCAATTATACCAACTGTTTCCCCGGCTTTTATTTTAAAAGAAATATCCTCAAGAACCCATTGTCCTGAATTGTGATATCTGAAATATACATTTTTAAATTCAACATCGTGATTGCCAAAATCTAAAGCGTTAGATGAATCGATAATAGAGGGAGAGGTTTCAAAAACCTCGTTGATGCGGTCTGCTGAAACCTTTGCACGGGAGAAGTTTATAAACAACATAACAGACATGGTAAGAGAAAACATTATCTGAGTAAGATAATTTATAAACGCCATAATTTCACCCGTCTGTATGTCACCGACGGTGAACATTCTGCCGCCAAACCATAAAACAGCAACAACGGAAAATTGCATGATGATATTTACTATAGGCCACATTAGAATGGTTATCATCTGCGATTTTATACTTATGGATTTGAGGTTTTCGTTGGCATTTTTGAAGCGGTTTGTTTCCTGGTGGTGTCCCACAAATGCTTTAACAACCTTTACGCCCAAAAGATTTTCGCGCATTACAGTGTTAACCCTGTCTATACTTTTCTGCAAAACGGAAAAAAGAGGGAAAGAACGGGAAATAACAAAGAAAACGGTTACAACAATCATCGGCACCATAAAAATAAAAAGTGTAGAAAGCCGCGGACTTAGCCTTATTGCCATAATAACACCGCCTACAAACAAAAGAGGTGAGCGCACCATTATGCGGAGTGACATGAGTACCATATGCTGCATCTGTGTAACATCGTTGGTCACTCTTGTAATAAGCGATGATGTTTTGAGTTTATCTATTTCCGCAAAGGAAAATTTTTGTATTTTTGCAAAAAGACTTGCTCTTAGCTCGGCAGCAAACCTTGTTGAAGCAATGGAAGAAAAAACGGTACATAAAATTCCTCCAATCATACCAAAGAATGAATAGAGGAGCATTTTTCCGCCAGTGGATAAAACATAGTTTAAATCGCCATTTGCAATTCCAACATCTATAATATCTGCCATAAGTGTAGGTTGCTGAAGATCCATTGTTGCCTCAAGCATCATACAAAGTGGTGCAAGAAGTGCAAAGATCCAACATTTTTTTAAATATTTAAGTAGCTTTATCAATTTATATTTCCCCCCTTATAATATCAATATCGTCTGAAATATGTTCTAGACATTTAATAAAATTTTCTTTTTCTTCAGGCGGGAGCTTTGATAAAAGAAAATCTATGCGGCAAACTGTTGCCCCATGAATTTTCATAGCAGCTTCTTTACCTTTATCAGTTGTTTCAAGGTAAATAATGCGCCTGTCTGTGTTGCATCGCTTACGCTCTATAAGCCCAAGTTCTTCAAGTCCGTCGGCAACCTGAGTAAAGGAGCCTTTTGCCAGTGCAAATTTTTCGCTGACATGGTTCATGGGTACGGGACCTTCAAAGGCGATGTACATAAGTACACCTCTTTGAGTTTTTCCCAGTTCATACTCAAGCTCAACATCAACACCGGAAAAAATAAGCTTTCTGAAAGCTTGAATTTTACGGAGCAGAACAAGAATCTGATTATCTCTCATATTACACCTCATATAAAAGTTCGTTTGCTAACTATTATAAACCGAATTATATTGCGTGTCAACAGATTTCACAAAATATTCATAAAAAAAGTGTGCGGGACATAGACTTTACAAAGTACAAGTTTACAGGGGGAAGGGATGGAGTAAATGGATAATATTTATAAGGATATTGCACAAAGGACGCAAGGAGATATATACATAGGTGTAGTAGGGCCTGTAAGAACAGGAAAATCAACATTTATAAAAAGGTTTATGGATACAAAGGTGCTACCTAATATTGACAATAGCTACAAGCGTGACAGGGCAAGGGATGAACTGCCACAAAGTGCTTCTGGAAGAACAATTATGACCACAGAGCCAAAGTTTGTTCCAAACGAGGCGGTAAACATCAAAATTAACGACGCAGATTGCAATGTGAGAATGGTGGACTGTGTTGGATATATGGTGAGAGGTGCACTGGGCTCTGAGGAGGAAGGAGCTGCCCGTATGGTACAGACCCCTTGGGGGGATGAGCCAATGCCTTTTGATGAGGCAGCAGAAATCGGGACTGAAAAGGTTATAAATGACCATTCCACAATAGGTATTGTTGTTACAACCGATGGAAGTATAACGGAAATTCCGAGGGAAAATTATGTTGAGGCAGAGGAAAGAGTTATAGAGGAACTGAAAAAAATAAATAAACCATTTGCAGTGCTTTTAAACTCAGTTAATCCTGACGGAACACAGGCAAAACAACTGCAGAAAAGTCTGGAGGAGAAGTATCAGGTTCCTGTTATATGTGTCTCCTGTGCACAGCTTGATGAGAATGATATTGAGTCAATTTTAACTACAGTGCTTTATGAATTTCCTCTTACTGAAATAGGAATAAATCTGCCAGGTTGGCTGGATGCACTTGAATGGTCTCATCCGCTGAAAAATAACATTTTCACCTCTGTGAGAGATACACTTACTGATGTGAGAAAAATAAGTGATGCAAAAAAGAAAATATGTCAGCTTAAAGAACTTGAGTATGCTGACGATGTAAAGACACTTAAAACCGACCTTGGCAGAGGGGTAATTAATATTGAAATATCAACTCCTGAGCCACTGTTTTATGAGGTTTTAAGTAAGACAACCGGTCTTGATATAGCGGATGATGAAAAGCTTATGAAACTGCTTATAGAACTTAAGGAAATAAAGAAAAAATATGATAAAATTGAGTATGCATTAAAGGAAGTTGATGCAAAAGGTTACGGAATTGTCTATCCGTCGATAGACGAGCTAAGACTTGAAGAGCCGGAAATTGTAAAGCAGGGAAGCAGATATGGTGTGCGCCTCCGGGCGGCAGCTCCGTCGCTGCACCTTATAAAAGCTGAAATAGAAACAGAAGTAAGTCCCATTGTTGGTACAGAAAAACAAAGTGAGGAACTTGTCCATTCACTTGTGGATGAGTTTGAAAATGAACCACAGAAGATATGGGAGTCAAATATTTTTGGAAAATCATTGCATGAACTTGTAAATGACGGGCTTCATACTAAGCTTTCGCGTATGCCCGACGAATCCAGGTTCAAAATTCAGGAAACCTTACAGAAGATTATAAATGAGGGCAGCGGAGGACTTATCTGCATTATATTATAAATTAAAAACCCGCAGAAAAACAATTTTCTGCGGGTTTTTAATTTATTTATAATATTTTACTGCCGAGGTGAAGATATTCATTTCATATTCGCCCTCAACATTCTTGTAAAGACCTGAGCCAATACGCTCTGAATGTCCCATTTTACCAAATACTCTGCCGTCGGGTGAAGTGATGCCTTCGATAGCATAGTCTGAGCCGTTGGGGTTAAAGCGAATATCGGATGTGGGGTTGCCGTCAAGGTCAACATACTGAGTAGCAACCTGACCATTTTCCGCTAACTTCTTAATGAGTTCTTCCGAAGCAATAAATCTGCCCTCCCCGTGAGAAATGGGCACAGTGTAGATTTCGCCAGGCTGAGTCATAGAAAGCCAGGGAGATTTGTTTGATACAACTTTTGTGCGAACAAGTCTTGATTGGTGTCGCCCAATTACATTATATGTAAGAGTCGGACAGTTTTCGTCAGTGTCAATGATTTCGCCAAAAGGAACAAGACCAAGCTTTATAAGTGCCTGGAAACCATTACAGATTCCACACATTAAACCGTCACGGTTTTTGAGAAGGTTGTGAACTTCTTCTTTAACGATAGCGTTGCGGAAGAAAGCTGTGATAAATTTGCCCGAACCATCAGGCTCGTCACCACCCGAGAAACCTCCCGGAATGAATATCATTTGTGCCTGCTTAACTCTTTCAGCAAAGTATTTTACAGAATTGTCAATACCTGCTGCAGAAAGGTTGTTGATAACAATAATTTCAGCTTCACCGCCAGCTCTTTCAACTGCCTTTGCCGAATCGTATTCGCAGTTTGTACCCGGGAATACAGGGATAAGTACTTTAGGTGTAGCCACTTTTATGGTTGAAACTTGTTTTCCATACGCAGGCTTTGTTAGGTCAGGGATATTTTCCTTGCCGCCCGCTACATTATTGCAGGTGAAGACTGGTTCAAGCTTGTCTTCATAAATTTTGAGAAGTTCAGCAAGACAGAGGTTTTCTCCGCCCAGGCTAATAGCCGCTTTTTCGGTTGTTTTACCGAGCAGTGTGCCAACATTTGCATCGCCTGAAAGTTCAAGGATGAACGCGCCGTAGTTATAACCGAAGATTTCTTCTTTTGTAACATCAGCAAATTCAAAACCGATGTTGTTACCGAATGCCATCTTCATTACAGCTTCAGCTACGCCGCCAATTCCGGGGGTGTAAGCCGATTTAACCTTGCCTTCGCGAACAAGTTTTGCAACTGTGTCATAAAGTGCCATTTCCGAATCTGCCACTGGCAGACCGTTTTTGTCATATTCGGGTTTAAGTAAAACTACATTATTTCCTGCCGACTTAAATTCTGGGGAGATAATGTTCTTTGTTTTATCTGTTGTAACTGCAAAGGAAACGAGTGTGGGGGGAACATCAATGTTCTCAAAAGAGCCACTCATGGAGTCTTTGCCGCCGATTGCTGCGATAGAGTAATCCATTTGTGCACAAAAAGCACCAAGGAGAGCTGAAAGCGGTTTACCCCAGCGTTTGCCGTCTTTAAGCGGTTTTTCAAAATATTCCTGGAAAGTCAGGTAAACATCATTAAAATCCGCACCGGTTGCAATCAGCTTGGAAACAGATTCAACAACTGCAAGATATGCACTGTGATAAGGGCTTTTTTCAGCAATAAACGGGTTATAACCCCAAGCCATAAGTGAACAGGTATCTGTGTCACCTTTTTCAAGGGAAACCTTGTTAACCATTGCCTGAGAGGGGGTAAGCTGATATTTACCACCGAAAGGCATGAGCACAGAGCCTGCTCCGATTGTGGAGTCAAAACGCTCGGAAAGTCCGCGTTTTGAACAGATGTTAAGGTCGGATGCAAGTGCTTTCATTCCGTCTGTGAATGAATCAGGGATTTCCTTTGCAAATGACTCAGGAACAGCAGGAGCAATGTCAATATGCTTTTCAGCACCATTGGAATTTAAAAATTCTCTTGAAATGTTACAGATAGCCTTGCCGTTCCAGTTCATAACAAGACGAGGCTCTGCAGTAACTTTTGCAACGATTGTTGCTTCAAGGTTTTCACTGTTTGCAAGCTCTATAAATCTTTCGGCATCCTCGGGAGCAACGGCAACAGCCATTCTTTCCTGAGATTCACTTATAGCAAGTTCTGTGCCGTCAAGACCGTCATATTTTTTGGGAACTGCATTAAGGTTTATTTCAAGACCGTCAGCAAGCTCGCCGATAGCAACGGACACACCGCCGGCACCGAAGTCGTTACAGCGTTTTATAAGCTGAGAAGCTTCTTTGTTGCGGAAAAGTCTCTGGAGCTTTCTTTCTTCGGGAGCATTACCTTTTTGAACTTCTGCACCGCAGGACTCAAGAGATTCGAGTGTGTGGGATTTTGAAGAACCTGTTGCACCGCCGCAGCCGTCACGGCCTGTTCTGCCGCCAAGGAGAATAATAACATCTCCGGGAGCAGGTCTTTCTCTGCGAACATTTTCTTGAGGAGCTGCACCTACAACCGCACCAATTTCCATTCTCTTTGCAACATATCCGTCGTGGTAAATTTCATCTACCTGACCGGTTGCAAGACCAATCTGGTTACCATAAGAACTGTAGCCTGCCGCCGCAGTTGTAACAATTTTTCTCTGGGGAAGTTTACCGGGGATTGTTTCTTCAAGCGGCTTTAAGGGGTCTGCCGCGCCCGTTACACGCATAGCACCATATACATAGCTTCTGCCTGAAAGCGGGTCACGGATTGCACCGCCGATACAAGTAGCCGCACCACCAAAAGGCTCAATTTCTGTGGGGTGGTTATGAGTTTCGTTTTTGAAAAGCAGCAGCCAATCCTGATCATCGCCATCTACATTGACGGTCATTTTAACTGTGCAGGCATTGATTTCTTCAGATTCGTCAAGCTTATCAAGCTTGCCTGTTTTTTTCAGATATTTTGCGGCAATTGTACCAATATCCATAAGATTTATGGGTTTTGTTCTGCCAATATCCTGACGGGTTTTAATATATCTGTCATATGCGTTTTGAAGAAGCTTATCTTCAAATTTAACGCTGTCGATGGTTGTTAAAAATGTTGTGTGACGGCAATGATCCGACCAGTATGTATCAATCATACGAATTTCAGTGATTGTGGGATTACGGTTTTCAGAAATAAAATACTGCTGGCAGAATTTTATATCGTCAAGATCCATTGCAAGTCCTAAAGTTTTAACAAAATCTGCAAGCTCCTTTTCGTCAAGAGAGGTAAAGCCGTCAAGTGTTTCAACTGATTCGGGAATTTCATAGCTTGCTTTAAGTGTTGAGAAAGTTTCGAGGGTTGCTTCTCTGCTTTCCACAGGGTTAATAACATATTTTTTTATAGCATCAACATCTTTGGAGGAGAGATTTCCGCTTAAAACAAAAACCTTTGCGGTGCGAACAGTAGGTCTGTCACCACAGGAAATAATCTGAATACACTGCGAAGCAGAGTCTGCTCTCTGGTCAAACTGACCGGGGAGATATTCTGTTGCAAACACCACTGCTCCGTCCACACTGGGCATTTCTGTTGAAATAATGTCAAGCTGAGGCTCAGAGAAAACAGCTGTGCAAGCATAATCAAACAAATCTTTTTCAATGTTTTCAACATCATATCTGTTAATTATGCGCAAGTCGGTCAGTTCTTTTATTCCAAGCAGGGACACAATATCATTTTTTAAAGCTCTTGCTTCGTGAGCAAGCTCTTTTTTCTTTTCTACATAAATTCTATATACCATAATCTTATCCTTTCGCCTTAAGCGCTTTTTGACCAATGTCTTTCCGATAGAATGCATTTTCAAAGGAAACTTTTTTTACTTCGTCATAAGCCTTTTCTATAGCTTTTTCAAGGCTTTCGGCAGTAGCTGTTACACCTAAAACTCTGCCGCCGCCCGAAAGTAGCTTTTCGCCATCAAGCTTTGCGCCTGCAACATAAATTTCCGCCTCTGTTTCGGTGGGGAGAGTAATTTCGTAGCCTGTTTCGTACTTTCCGGGATAGCCGTTTGATGCCATGATGACACAACAAGCAGCACCGGATGAAAACTCAACCTTTGTATCTGCAAGGGTTTCGTTTTCAACTGCTTTCATAACCTCAAACAGGTCGGACTTTAAGAGTGGGAGAACAACCTGAGTTTCAGGGTCACCAAAACGACAGTTGTATTCAATAACCTTAGGACCGTTTGGGGTGAGCATAAGTCCGAAGTAGAGGCAGCCTTTAAAGGTTCTGCCCTCGGCGTTCATTGCGTTGATTGTAGGAAGAAAAATCTTTTCCATACATTCATTTGCAATAGCGTCGGTGTAATAGGGGTTGGGAGCAACCGTTCCCATGCCACCAGTGTTGAGTCCTTCGTCATTATCAAGTGCGCGTTTGTGGTCCATTGAGGAAATCATAGGAACAACAGTTTTACCGTCAGTAAACGATAAAACAGAAACCTCGGGACCTGTCAAAAATTCTTCTATAACGATTCTCGAACCGCTTTCACCAAAAACCTTGTCCTCCATCATGGATATAACCGCTGATTTGGCATCTTCTCTTGTTTCGGCAATGATAACGCCTTTGCCCAGCGCAAGTCCATCAGCTTTGATGACTGTGGGGATGGGTGCTGTTTCTAGATAAGAAAGAGCTTCGTTTTTATCAGTAAAAATCTGATACTCTGCGGTAGGAATACCATATTTTTTCATAAGATTTTTTGAAAAAACCTTACTGCCTTCAATCTCAGCTGCCGCTTTTGATGGACCAAAACAGGGGATACCTATTTCGCGTAGCCTGTCTGTTGCACCAAGAACAAGCGGGTCATCGGGAGCAACAACCGCAAATTTAATATCATTGTTTTTCGCAAAATCTACAATTCCGTCAATATCTTTTGCACCGATGCCGGTACAAATGGCGTCGGCGGCTATACCGCCGTTGCCAGGAAGAGCGTAAATTTCTGTAATTTCAGAACTTTTTTTAAGTGATTTTATAATAGCATGCTCGCGACCGCCGCCGCCCACAACCATTATTTTCATAGGTAATTCCTCCTGATTATTCGTAGATGGGGAACTTTTCGCAAAGCTCAATTACTTCTTTTGTAACCTGGTCTTTTGTAGCTTCAAAATCGGAAGCAACCAGCTTAATCCAATGAGCAATTTTCTTCATTTCTTCTTCCTTGAAACCACGGGAAGTAACCGCAGGAGTACCTATACGGACACCACTTGTTACGAATGGGCTTTCGGGGTCATTGGGAATTGTATTTTTGTTTGCTGTAATATGAACTTCATCAAGACGATGTTCCATTTCTTTGCCTGTGATGCCAAAAGGACGAAGGTCAAGAAGCATCAGATGATTGTCTGTGCCACCGGATACAATATCGAATCCTTCTCTAATAAATTCCTCGGATAAAACTTTAGCATTTTTAATAATCTGTTTCTGATATTCTTTGAATTCGTCAGTTAATGCTTCGCCGAAAGCAACTGCTTTAGCGGCAATAATATGCATAAGAGGTCCGCCTTGAATTCCGGGGAATATAGCTTTGTCAATCTGTTTTGCATATTCTTCTTTACAAAGGATAAGACCACCTCTGGGACCGCGCAGAGTTTTATGAGTTGTTGTTGTTACAACATCTGCATAGGGAACAGGAGATGGATGGAGTCCTGCGGCAACAAGACCGGCAATGTGAGCAATGTCAACCATCATGATTGCGCCAACTTCGTCACAGATTTCACGAATTTTTGCAAAGTCAATAGTTCTTGCATAAGCACTTGCGCCCGAGACAATCATTTTGGGTTTACATTCAAGTGCGATTTCACGCATTTTATCATAGTCAATTCTGCCTGTTTCATCATCAACGCCGTAAGGAACGATGTTGAAATATTTACCTGAAATATTGACAGGGCTGCCGTGAGAAAGGTGACCACCGTGAGCGAGATTCATACCCATAACGGTATCGCCCGGCTGAAGGAAAGCAAAGAATACTGCAAGGTTAGCATTAGCACCGCTGTGAGGCTGAACATTCGCATGTTCAGCACCGAACAGCTTTTTAGCTCTTTCTCTTGCAATTTCTTCAACTTCATCAACATGGATACAACCGCCGTAATAGCGTTTGCCCGGATAGCCTTCTGCATATTTGTTTGTCAGAACACCGCCGGCAGCAAGAAGTACTGCTTCTGATACAATGTTTTCGGAAGCTATAAGTTCAATGTTATGTTTCTGACGGGAAAGTTCTCTGTCGCAAGCAGCAAAAACTTCACTGTCATAATTTTTAAGCTGGTCAAAAAATTTACTCATTTTCTAATCTCCTTATATATTAATGATGAAACAATCTCATGTGTGTGAATGCCATTGATATGCCAAGCTTGTTGCAAGCGTCAATTACAAGCTGGTCACGAATGGAGCCACCCGGCTGTGCGATGTATGTTACGCCACTTTTTGCAGCTCGTTCAATATTATCACTGAATGGGAAGAAAGCATCTGAACCTAATGCAACATCCTTAATGCTATTAAGGTAAGCATCCTTTTCTTCTTTAGTGAAAGGCTCAGGCTGAACCTTAAAGAACTGCTGCCAGTTGCCGTCTGCCAGTACATGGTCCGCATCAAAATCGGAAATGTAAAGGTCAATACAGTTATCTCTGTCAGGTCTGCCAATTTCATCAAGGAAAGGTAGATTTAAAACTTTGTCGTGCTGACGGAGATGCCAGTTATCAGCTTTCTGTCCGGCAAGTCTTGTACAGTGAATTCGTGACTGCTGACCTGCACCTACGCCGATTGCCTGACCGTCTGCAGCAAAGCATACAGAGTTAGACTGAGTATATTTAAGTGTGATAAGTGCAACTATAAGGTTTCTGATTGCACTTTCGGGGAGTTCTTTATTTTCTGTAACAATTTCTGTAAGCAGTTCGCGGTTTATTTCAAAATCGTTTCTGCCCTGTTCAAATGTGATTCCGAAAACCTGTTTGCGTTCAATGGGATCAGGAATATAATTTTCGTCTATTTTTACAATGTTGTATGTGCCTTTTCTTTTGCTTTTTAAAATTTCAAGAGCCTCATCTGTATATCCGGGAGCGATAACACCATCGGAAACCTCTCTTGCAATAAGAGAAGCGGTTACCTTGTCACACTCGTCAGATAAAGCAATCCAGTCACCGAAAGAACTCATTCTGTCAGTACCCCTTGCACGGGCATAGGCCAGAGCGAGAGGAGAAGAATCAAGGTCTGCAATATCATCAACAAAGCAGGCTTTCTTGAGTTTATCGCTCATTGGCAGGCCGAGTGCCGCGGAAGTAGGACTTACATGTTTAAATGATGTAGCACATGGAATACCGAGCGCTGCTTTTAAATCACGAACGAGTAGCCAGCTGTTAAATGCATCAAGAAAGTTGATGTATCCGGGTTTGCCATTTAAGATTTCAACCGGCAGGTCGCTTCCGTCGTGCATATAAATTCTTGAGGGTTTCTGATTGGGATTACAACCGTATTTAAGTTCAAAAGAGTTCATTATCGAAGTCCTCCTTCATGTTTATTTACTATTCTTGTGTCAATTTTACCTGTTTTAAGGTTTGTGAAACGGACAAACATAGAAATTTTATTGTTTTCATCAAGAGCTTCCCAAACTTTTTTTGTAAGCTCATCAATATCGTTTGGAAGAGAAATTCTCTCGGGTTCGCCTGTGAAGGTGGGAAGAGGATTTCCATCACAGTTATAAGTATGAATAAAATGACCTACTCCTGCGATTGCTGGATAAGTAAAGGTGTATCTGCTGCAAGCTGTGCCCTCAGCGTCTGCACTTTTTAAAATATTCATTTTATAAGTAAAATCATTATTTACAAACTCAAGCATACCGCTGATTCTGGGTGTGAAGTTGGGCGCATCAGGCTCAAATTCGCGAGTATCAAGTGCCGCCTCAAAGCTTTCACCTTTAGCAAGATGGTCATAAACTGTATCAGTTTGGTCGCCGTTTGTTACGATTAGTTTGTTTTCAAATTTTCTCACAGGAGAATAAATGATAAGCGAAGGGTCAGAAACCTTGCTTTCATCAAAAGGATAAATGGTGATATCTTCACCGTTTACTTTAAAAACTCTGTTCCTTGAGTTTTCGCTTCTGCCCATGATAAAGTAGATAGCAACTGCATTTTCACCGTCGGCAGTTTTGCCAATTGCAATACCTCTGCCTGGATATGTATTGTCTTTTAACAAGTCTAAAAGACAATATGTCTGATATACATTCATTTTTTCTTCTCCTTTACAATCTGTTTTGATACAAGCTCGCATGCTTTGGGTAGTATAATCCATTCAGCCTGCTGCATAACGCGTTTCTGCAAGGTTTCAGGAGTATCTTTTGGACGGATTTTAACAGCTTTTTGTGCAATGATTTTTCCTCCGTCAGGAATTTCGTTTACAAAATGAACGGTTGCACCCGTAACCTTAACGCCGTATTTAAGTGCTTCTTCATGAACTTTAAGTCCATAATACCCTTTTCCGCAGAAAGAGGGGATAAGTGCCGGATGAACATTAATGATACGATTTGCAAAACGGGAGGTAAATTTCTTGGAGAGAATTTTCATAAATCCCGCAAGAACAATCAAATCAATTTTTTCATCTTCTAATTTTTTTATAAGTTTATCCTCAAAATCAGGAGCCTTGGACGGAATAACCGCGGTGGCAATGTCGGCATTTTTTGCACGGGTGAGAGCATAGGCTTCCGGATTGCCCGAAAGGACAAGGGAAATTTCACCGCTTTTTATAACGCCGCTTTTTTGAGCATCTATCATTGCCTGCAGATTAGTTCCTCCACCCGAAACGAGGACTGCAATTTTTGCTTTCATCATATAATAACTCCTGCATCGCCTTTAACGATTTCTCCAATGATGTAAGCGTCTTCACCTGCAGATTTAAGAATTTCGAGAGATTTTGCCGCATCCTCTGCCGAAACAACAATGCTCATGCCAACGCCCATATTAAAGGTGTTGAACATATCGCGCTCAGGAATGTTTCCACGCTTTGCAATAAGGTCGAAAATGGGAAGGATTTTAAGGGCAGATTTATCAATCTTAGCGGAATAGCCGTCCGGCAGACTGCGCGGAATATTTTCGTAAAAGCCTCCGCCAGTGATGTGAGAAATTGCCTTAACTCTAACTTCGTCTAAAAGTGCAAGTACAGGTTTTACATAAATTTTTGTAGGAGTGAGAAGTGTTTCTCCAATGGATTTGCCGCCAAGCTCAGCGAGAGGACTGGTGATGTCGCCATTTTCAACATCAAGCACTTTTCTTACAAGAGAAAAACCATTTGAGTGAACACCGGACGAGGGAAGTGCAATTATAACATCACCCTCTGTTACAGTGGAGTTATCTAAAATTTTATCTTTGTCAACCACGCCCGTGGAATAACCTGCAAGGTCATATTCGTTTTCAGGATAAAATCCGGGCATTTCAGCAGTTTCACCACCGATTAAAGCTGCACCTGCCTGAACACAGCCCTCAGCTACACCAGATACGATTGCAGCAACTCTTTCGGGACAGTTTTTACCCACTGCTATGTAGTCAAGGAAAAAGAGAGGTTTTGCACCGCTGCAGATAATATCGTTAACGCACATTGCAACGCAGTCGATACCTACGGTATCATGCTTGTCCATTTTAAATGCTATTTTAAGTTTTGTACCAACGCCGTCAGTACCGCTTACAAGAACAGGTTTATTTATTCCTTCAAGGTCAAGCTCAAACAGACCGCCAAAACCGCCTATTCCGCTTAAAACCCCGGGAGTAACAGTTCTTGCAATATGGGTTTTCATAAGCTCAACTGCTTTGTAGCCGGCAGTAATGTCAACCCCGGCATTTTTATAACTTTCGCTAAAACTTTTCATGATAGATACCTTAGCCTTTCTATATTAATCTTATTCTTTACCATTCCAACAATAAGTGCAAAGCTGACTTTCGTCAAGACCTATTGACTTTATAATGCCTTCCAATGATTGGAATTCCAATGATGCAAATTTGAGTTTTTCGCAAATTCTTTTTCTTAAGTTTTTTCCACGCTCTGTTGCAGAGTCGCTGTATTCGCTGATGTAATTTAGTCCATCTTCACCCTCAAGCTCTACGATAATTTGGCGAGCGATAAGCTCCATTTCGCTTGTGGCACGAGAAAAATTGAGATATTTGCAAGCATACATTATGGGAGGACATGCAGAACGCATGTGCACCGATTTTGCTCCGTTTTCATAAAGAAAATCAACAGTTCCTTTAAGTTGGGTTCCCCGAACAATGGAATCATCAACGAAAAGAAGATTTTTATCCTGAATAAGCTCGTGTACAGGGATTTGTTTCATTCTTGCAACCTTTGTTCTTTCCTTCTGACTTGCAGGAGTAAAGCTTCTCATCCAGGTTGGAGTATATTTGATGAAAGGTCTTGCAAAAGGAATTTTGCTTTCGTTAGCATATCCGATTGCGTGGGGGGTTCCCGAATCGGGTACGCCACCGACATAATCAACATTTTCTGCGTTGCCTACCTTTTTATCGTGCTCTGCCATAATCTGACCGTTGCGGTATCTCATTGCCTCAACATTAATGCCTTCATAACAGGAAGTGGGATAACCATAGTAGCTCCACAAAAAAGCACATATTTTCATTTTATCTCCCGGAGGATTAAGTTGAGTAACGCCATCAAGAGTTATTTCAACAATTTCACCCGGGCCGAGTTCTTTTTCTAATTCATAACCAAGCTTCTGATACGCAAACGACTCAAAAGAAACGCAGTAGCCGCTTTCTTTTTTGCCGATTAAAATAGGAAGTCTGCCAAGACGGTCTCTTGCAGCAATAAGGGTTCCGTCGTTTTTTAGTATCAGGATTGAGGCAGATCCGTCAATAACGCTCTGTGCAAATTTAATTCCATCAACGAAGCTCGATTTCTGGTTAATAAGTGCGGCAACAAGGTCGGTGGAATTTATTTTGCCACCTGTCATTGTGCCAAAATGACCGCCGGATGAAATATATTTTTCAATCAGTTCTTCGGCATTGTTGATCATGCCGATGGTTGTAATGGCATAAATGCCAACATTTGAACGGATTAAAAGAGGTTGCGGGTCAGTATCGCTTATACAGCCGATAGCTGATTTGCCGCGCATTTCCTCGAAAATGTGTTCAAACTTAGTTCTGAAAGGAGAGTTTTCGATGTTGTGTATATCTCTTTGCAGACCAATTTCAGGGTCATAAGCTGCCATACCGCCCCTGCGTGTACCCAGGTGAGAATGATAGTCTGTACCAAAAAAAACATCTGAAATTGCATCCTCTTTACATATTGCTCCAAAAAAGCCGCCCATAAATTTCTGTACCTTTCTGCCCACGGTAGATTGTTTTATTAAACGAACATACGCCTCTTGCCGCGGGCGGGCAGGGGCGTATGGTAATATTAATTGTTGTATTTTTGCGAAACAGTTGAGTCTGCATCAAGAACTTTTGAAGCTGCCAATTTTCTTTGAGCATCAAGCTTTGCAGCCAGAGCTGAATCGGAAACTGAAAGAATTTGCATTGCGAGAAGTGCTGCGTTTACAGCACCATCAATTGCAACTGTGGCAACAGGAATTCCTGATGGCATCTGAACAGTTGATAAAAGAGCATCCAGTCCGTCAAGAGTAGATGATTTAACAGGCAAACCTATAACAGGCAGCGTTGTACAAGCCGCTACCGCACCTGCAAGATGAGCCGCCTTACCTGCGGCAGCTATGATAACACCAAAATCGTTTGCTCTGGCGTTTTCTGTAAATTCGCGAACCTGCTGCGGAGTACGATGAGCCGAATATACATGAACCTCACAGGGAACTGAAAAATCTTTTAAAGTATTAATAGCTTTTTCAACAATGGGTAAGTCGCTGTCGCTACCCATGAGAATACCAACTTTTTTCATTTGTAAACACAACCTTTCTGAAAGATTAAAAAGGGCAGACCTATACTGCTATAGATCTGCCCAGACGGTCGACATTTTTATATTTTTTGCTCCCCGGCAGTTACAATCTGCCAAATCCGTCAGTTGCAAAAAACAGTAAAATATTATTATAAGTATAGTATATAAGAAAAAGAGAATAATGTCAATGTTATTTTTTCATAAAAATAGACAATATTTTATTAAATTTTACCCTAAAATTTGCTTAAAACAAAAAGAACCCCTGATGAGGGGGTTCTTTTAGGAGTCTGTTTTAGTCTGCATTAATGGAAAGCAGGTCGAAAATTTCTGCTGTTACATAAGTTTTGGAATCAACAATTACAGGGAAGTTTTCTTCTTTCTGACCTTCGAACATTGCTTCACCAATTTTTATTCTTACAATGTTTTTTGTTTTGCCCGCAATATCAATGCTCCAGTCAGCATCGTTCCAGTTTACTGTGTAACCGAGAGTTTCCAGAACATGTCGGAGAGGAAGTCTACGAGCGGAAGCATCGTCAAAAAGTGCAGAGTCAGCATATTCAAAGGTGTGCTCACCAACTACAACTTCATTTTCGTTTTTTACTTCTTCTGCAAGAGAAAGAACTGCAATTTTTTCAGCAGGAACATGAGCAGGGAGGCTCATACCTACAACTGATGAAAATGCAACAATTTCAGAACCGGGAGTAATATCTGAAGCTTTCAGTGCAATTCTGATTTTGTGTGCGATTACAGGAGTTTCGTCTGTGTAAACGATTTTGTTATTACCATCTTTTGAGAAAATCTCGCCCTTTTCATTTGTATCCACAACTGCATAAATGGGAGCAGAAGAGGATTTTTCTGTATTTACAAACACATAATATGCATATGCCTGAGGGGGAAGACTTCTTGTTGTCATAGAACTTGCTACAACTGTTACAGCATCGTCTTTTTTAATTGTTTCAACAGGGTTTAAGTCGTAATCGCAGATGTAAGTATTCTCGTCCATATTGAACTGAAATTCTTTTTCGCCGATAACAATGGAGCCTTCATTTACTTCAGTTACAACACCGTTGTAAGAAATTTTTGTGTCTGCTACTTCAACTTTTTCTTCTGCTTCAGAAATGAGCATGATGTCATTTTTTACAGTTTCAGTTGCATAAGCAGCTGGGATGAGTGCGAGCATAGCCGCGAGTGATAAAGAAATAAATTTTTTCATTTTTCTATTCTCCTTTTTTGTTTTTCTGTATGTAATACTTGCCGGAATGGCAAAAGGTTGCATGGAGTTAAAAAATTTTTTAAGTTTGACAAAGAATTTACTGTATGCTATAATTAAAAACTGGAATTACATATATTATTGTATATTTTTTGTCCGGATAAATCAAGTACTAAAAACGGAGAGTTGAGCCATGTATAGAAAGTACATTAAACGCTTGTTTGATATAATATGTGCTGTTGCTGCGCTTATAGTTTTTTTGTGGCTTTATATAATTATTGCCCTGATTGTGAGAGCTTGCCTTGGGGGACCGGTAATTTTCAAACAGAAGCGTACAGGGTATAAAGGGAAAACATTTACACTTTATAAATTCAGGACAATGACAGATAAAAGAGATGCTTCCGGGAATCTGTTGCCTGACAGCAAACGGTTGACGGGACTAGGTAAATTTTTGAGAAAGGCAAGCCTTGACGAGCTCCCGCAGGTATTTAATATTTTAAAGGGTGATATGAGCGTTATAGGACCAAGGCCGTTTATAGCGGAGCTTGCACCATATTATACAAAAGAAGAAATGCGAAGATATGATGTAAGACCAGGACTTTCCGGACTGGCACAGGTAAGCGGTAGAAACAACCTTTCGTGGGAAGAAAAATTTAAATTTGACCTTATATATGTTGACAACATTACTTTTAGTACAGATTTAAAAATAATATTGAAAACGATAGGGGAAATATTTAAAAATAATGATAATGAACCCGGGGATGAAAGTGTGCTGGAAAGCTTTTTGAATAGTAGATAAGTGTTGGAAATTGAGGTGCATGTGGTTGAATATTTTGTTTTTGACAATAGCAAGAATGCACAATCTGGAGGAAAGGGGTATTTACCCTGATTTGTTCAGAAAATTTGTGGAAAAAGGGCATAATGTTTATATTGCCTCTCCTGCTGAACGAATGACAAAAGAAAAAACAAATCTGAAAAAATATGACGGGTACAGTGTTTTGCGCGTTAAAGTGGGTAATTTTCAGAAAACAAATATGATTGAAAAGGGAATTTCCACACTTTTTATAGAAACACATTTTCTTTCAGCAATAAAAAGATATTATAACGATGTAAAGTTTGATGCGGTTGTCTATGCAACGCCCCCCATGACCTACCCCAATGTAGTAGACTACATAAAAAAACGTGACGGTGCAAAAATTTATCTTCTTCTTAAAGATATTTTTCCGCAGAATGCAGTTGACATCGGGTTGTTTAGTGAAAAAAGTCTTATATATAAATACTTTAGAAAAAAGGAAATAAGGATATATAAGCAGAGTGACAGAATAGGATGCATGTCACAGGCAAATGTGGACTTTTTACTTAAGCATAATAATTTCATTGATGAAAATATAGTTCACATTTCTCCCAACTGTATTGAATACACACAGCCGGAAAAAGTTGACAGGTCCCAAATAAGAAAAAAATATAATATTCCTGAAGATGTAACAGTATTTTTATATGGGGGAAACCTTGGCAAACCCCAGTCCATTCCGTTTATAATTGACCTTATTAAAGCAAATTCGAAGAAAAAAGACAGGTTTTTTGTTATATCAGGAACAGGAACAGAAGCATATAAAATCAGAAATTTCTATGAAAAGGAAAAGCCTGATAATATGCTACTTCTGGATTGGCTTGCTCAGGTGGAATATGACAAACTTACGGCAGCGTGCGATGTAGGTATGCTTTTTCTGGACCACAGGTTTACTATTCCAAATATTCCATCAAGAATTTTGGCATATATGCGACATTCACTGCCGGTTTTTGCGGCAACAGATGTAAACACCGACATTAATAAAATTATTGAAGAGGGAAATTTTGGCTGGTGGTGTGAAAGTAATAGTGTTGAAAATGCGGTTTCGGTTATGGACAGAATATGCAATGAGGATTTAAAAGAAAAGGGTGGAAATTCGCTGAAATATCTTCTTGAGAATTATACAACCGACAGCGGCTATAAATCAATAATTAAAAACTTATGAGATGAAGGAAGTTTGCCTTTTGTGCGACTTCCTTTTTTATATCGTTTACCTTGACATTAAGAGCTTTTAACTGTATAATATGCTTGAGTAAATCTGTTCCTCAAGGTGGAAAAATGGAAACAAAAACTTTGACACTTAAAGAGTTTGAAAATGGTGCAGATATGGTTGTTGTCGGGCTTATGAATGTAATAGGGGAAGAAGAGACCATTGTGTTTCCGGCGCTTTGCCAGAAAGATTGACAACATATTTATGAAAACTGGCATATGGATAAGGATTCGGATGTAGGATATTTTACCAACTTTTTCCGTAAACTGCCCGGTGCATACAGAAGCAATCAGGCTACACATTCGGTTTCGGCCATGGGGAAGGATTCAATATAATTAACTAAAACCTATGGACAGACGGGCAAGAGATGCGGACAGATTACGCCCGTTCTTTAAAAAAGGTAAAAATTGCAATGCGGATTGCCAGTTTATTGATGTAAAATTTTTTGTTGACACAATAACAAAGGCGCTTGAAAGCCGTGATTTAAGCTGGTTTGAAGATGAAAGAGAAGGTGAAAACCTTTTTGCATGGGCTGACGAATGTGAAAGAATTGCCATAGAGGAAAATTTATTATAAATCATATGTGTGTTTGCAAAGCTTGAAACAGGAAAATAAAAGATTTTCCGGAGGTGAGGATTTGTGTGCAAAAAATGCAGAGATAGAAAAATATGCTTCAACGATTTTTACGCTCAGGAGCGTCAATATATAAAAAATAATGTTGAAAAAAAGGACAGGACATATATATGCAGTGCGTGTGGAGCAAAATATCGTGTTACCAAAACAAAAATCCTTACTGAATTTGCAGTGCGGTTTTTTGCTGTGGTTGGTGTTTTGGAGATTCTGTCTGAATTGGAACATGTAGATTTGAGCACCGTTGTAGGAATGAAACAGAATTTTTTTGTTGATAAATTGCTTGAAATTGCAATGTTTGTAATTTTGTGTATAATTTGTTTTCCGCTGATTTTGAGACTCAATTCGTTTGTGCATTGGATATTTTCACGACCAATAAAATGGTATTCTGACACACCAGCAAAAATTGAAAGATAAATTATAAAAAGGATGACAATTTATGAATCAGGACAGAAGAAACCAGATTGTTGAAATACTTAAAAAACAATATACACTGACAAACGCAGAAATAATTGAACGCTTTGGAATTTCTATAGAAACTGTCAGGAGAGATTTGGCTTATCTTGAACAAAAGGGACTGCTTGAAAGGGTATATGGCGGTGCTGTCAGAAAAGAAGTGGTAAACCAGGAATCGGGATATACAAAACGGGAAAATGAAAATTCTGATGAAAAACAGTATATAGCAACAGAGACGGAAAAGTTGATAAATCAAGGAGATACAGTGTTTTTTGATTTGGGAACAACCCCGCTCGCAATTGCCAGAAATATTGAATCCGGCAAGAAGATAACAGCATTTACAAATGCTCTCAGGACGGCAGTTGTTTTGTCTGAAAAAGGGTTTGATGTTTTTTTGCCGGGTGGTCAACTCAGGCATGGAGAACTTGCGGTTTCTGGCTCGCTGGCAGAGAATAATATGGCAAATTTTAATATTGATAAAGCAATTATTGGTATTGGTGGAATTACTGAAAAGGGAATAACGGATTTTATTGCTGATGAAGCAAGTATCCGTAAGCAAATTATAAAAAATGCAAGAACTGTTATTGCCGTTGCAGATTATACCAAATTTGGTGTCCGTGCAATGTGTAATGTTTGTAAAATTGATGAAATTAATGTGCTTGTTACAGATGATAAGGCTCCTGTAAATATGCTTAAGAAGTTTAAGAAAAAGGGAGTAAAGGTAATAGTTGCAGGAAAGAAATGTTAACAAACATACACTATCGGCCGCCTGATTAATCGGGTCGATAGTTTTTTGCAAAAAAGGTAAATAAAGCCTTGACAAGCAAAGTGATTTATGATAGAATAATATCGTTGCACAACAAAAAGTTGTGAAAAATTAATATCAGGTAGCTTACTGTAGGACACAGTTACCGCTTCGTGGAGAAGTACTCAAGTTGGCCGAAGAGGCGCCCCTGCTAAGGGTGTAGGTCGGGAAACCGGCGCGAGAGTTCAAATCTCTCCTTCTCCGCCATAATAACGAGATGATTTTACTGTCAGTAAGGTCATCTCGCTTTTTTATGCGGTTTTCAACGGTTTGAAAAGCAAGGATTTTTGATGGCAAATCGTTTACTGTCAAATATCTTTTTTCTGAACTTGAACCGTAGTCCTAAATTCAATATCAATTCCAAAACACAGAGTAAAAATTTCTACTCTGTGTTTTTTTATTTGAATTTAAGGAGGAAAACTTTAATGAAACTATGTTAATTTGCGTAAAGCCTCAGAAGAAATATATAATCATAACGGAATCGTGTGGCAACAAGTTATATCTCTCAGACAAACTGATGCAGAAAGACTTGGATATGATACGCCTGATGCATGGAGAAATCTTCTCAGGTCAAAGCAGTTTGAGATTGCATC
>JAZROP010000021.1:0-17659 GCA_045648785.1 Clostridia bacterium
GTGTATAATTATATATGTTTGGAAGGAATGATATGTTTTGCTGAAAAAAAGACACTCGGACCTCTTAAAAATACTTTGCATTGTACTTGCTTTTGCTTTTGTTACGGCAGGCGTAGTTTTTGCGGAAGAAAAACCCATAGCCGTTCTAATTGACGGAGAACAGGTGGAGTTTGACGCTCAGCCAATGATGAAAAACGACCGTGTTATGGTGCCCATGAGAAAGGTTTTTGAAAAGCTGAACACCCAAGTTCTGTGGGATCCGTTTTTTGAAAGAGTTATTGTAAATATCACCGAAGATGACCAAATCATAATGTATGTTAATTATGAGGAAATCTTCAGAAATGGTGTTCAAATGAAGGTAGATGCGGCTCCGTTTGTTTCCGAAGGCAGGACATATGTTCCGCTGCGTTTTATCAGCGAAAGTCTTGGAATGTCGGTTGAGTGGAGTGATGCGGCAAAAACTGTGTATATTGTTCCCCAGCACAAGGGTATGCAGTATATTCCGTTTGGCGAATTTATGACAATTCCTTGCCCATACAGCGTAAACAGAAATTATAAAACACTTGAATATGAAAATAAAAATGGCGTTGCAACCGCGACATATTCATTGAACGGTGAAAATACTGCCGATTTTGAAAGATATGGGCTTATTCTTGAGGCAACAGGTTTTAAAAACATTAAAAAAGCAGACGAAAATGACTTGCTGGTTATATATTACGGAAAAGGCGTGGTAATTAAACAGCAACTTCTTGAAGATAAGGATACATTTACTGTATCCCTTTATGAAGATGCTGATGGCAAAACAATAAAAGAATATCTTGAAAGTGAGGAAAACTAATATGAGCGATATTAAAGATATTATGAACGAAAAGGAACCGGCAACCGGTATGATTAAAATTTCTGAAGAAGTAATTGAAGTGCTTGCAGACAAAGCAGTCAGAGAAATTGACGGTGTTGCAGGACTCGCTGCCGGAATACTTGAAAATGTTGCCGATATGTTTGGCAAGAAATCCGGTGCAAAGGGCGTTGATGTTTCGCTTAAGGAAACAGAAGCAGAGGTTACGGTGCATGTTGTAATAAAATTCGGGTGCAGAATTCCGGAAATTGCATGGAGAATACAGGAAGCGGTTAAGAACACCGTTGAAAGTATGACAAACCTTGAAGTGACAAAAGTAAATGTTTTTGTTGATGGTGTGAAATTCATTGAAGAATGTACACCTGAAGCGGATGTTGCCGAAGAAGAGTAAGAGGCATTTTGAACCTTGTAAATTTTATGAGCAGTAAAGAAGCGGCCCAGAAAATTTACAAGCCGCTTCTTTTCACTTATGAGAAAGGTTAATTATTATGATAGACGAATATGGTAAAATTTTAAAATTCAACAGACGAACAGCTAGAGATACGGCGTTTAAAGTGTTGTTTGTGAATCACATAACAGGCGCATCGGCAGAAGAAATTCTGACTTCTTTCGGCGACCTTTCCTTTAAGGAAGAGGATATGAATTACATAAAAAATGCGGCATCGGGAGCTATTGAAAAGCTTGATGCAATAGACGAAATAATTGAGAAAAACTCCAAAGGATGGAAAAAAAGCCGAATTTCGTCCGTTTGCCTTTCAGCGCTAAGACTTGCTATTTATGAAATACTTTTCATGCCCGACATACCGCTGAGCGTTTCAATTAACGAGGCTGTTGAGATTATAAAAACTTATGACGAACCCAAAACAGCATCCTTTGCCAACGGAATACTCGGCAAACTGGAGAAAACCGATGTATCTGGGGATTGATACAAGCTGTTACACCACATCGGTAGCGATTGTTTCGGATAGTGGCGAAGTAGTTGCAGACAAGCGGATTGTACTGACTGTAGGCGAAGGGAAAAGAGGACTCAGACAGAGCGAGGGAGTTTTTCAGCATATGAAAAACCTACCTGTTCTGATAGAGGAAATAAAGGAATATCTTCCGGAGGTAAAAGCAATAGCGGTTTCTGGAAAACCGAGGAATACAGAGGACTCATATATGCCGGTTTTTCTTGCAGGAATGAGCTTTGCAAGAGCTATATCAGCGTCACTTAATGTTCCAATTATATTTACCGACCATCAAAGCGGTCATATTATGGCTGCGTCAAAATCTGCCGGTCTTAAACCGGTGGGAGAATTTGTTGCAATTCACCTGTCTGGCGGAACTACGGAAATTTTGCTTATAAACGGTGATAAAGCTGAGATTATCGGCAAAACGCTTGACATTCCTGCAGGTCAGCTTGTTGACCGGACGGGAGTTATGTGCGGAGTTAGATTTCCCTGCGGAAAAGAGATGGACAGGGAAAAGCTCAATACAACCCTGCGACTGCCCGTCAGCGTTAAAAAGTGCGATATAAACTTTTCAGGAGCTGAAATTCAGGCACAAAAGCTTTATGGTGAGGGAGCGCCTTGCGGAGAACTTTTTACGGCAGTTTTTAAGTGTATTGGGATATCACTTGAAAAAGCAGTAAAAAATGCAGGGGATTACCATGTTCTGCCGGTGGGAGGCGTTAGCTCCAACACGGTAATAAGGGAACATCTGATAAGGGCTTTTGGCGAAAAAATGCATTTTGCAAAGCCTGAGTATATGACAGATAATGCCGTAGGCGTTGCATATATAGGACGGGATCAGAATGAAAGATACCTTTACAATTACTGAAATAAATGAATATATAAGAAACAGGCTGGAGTCGGACGGTATTCTTGAAAGCATCTGGCTTAAAGGAGAGATTTCAAACTTTAAAGCTCATAGCTCGGGACATCTTTATTTTACGCTCAAGGACGAAAATTCGGTGCTTCGGGCGGTTATGTTCAAAGGTTCCGCATCAGGGCTTTTGTTTAAACCAGAGGACGGCATGAAAGTGCTGGCGAGGTGTTCTGTTCGCGTTTATATTGCGGGCGGAAGTTATCAGGCATATGTTTCGGAGATGAAAGTAGATGGCGTGGGCGATTTGCATGTTGCCTTTGAACAGCTTAAAGCAAAGCTTGCAGAAGAGGGGCTCTTTGATGTGTCCCGGAAAAAGCCTCTGCCCAGGTTCCCCCGCCGTATAGGGATTGTCACCTCCCCGACGGGTGCGGCAATAAGGGATATGCTCAATATTTTAAGCAGGCGGAGCAAATACCCCGAAATATTTGTATATCCAGTTTTGGTCCAGGGACCGGACGCACCGCCGCAGATTATAGAGGGAATAAGATATTTTAACAATACAGACAGCGCAGATGTTATCATAACAGGTCGCGGAGGCGGCTCGATAGAGGATTTGTGGGCGTTCAATGACGAAGGCGTTGCCCGTGAAATTGCCCGCTCTCACATTCCGGTGATTTCTGCGGTTGGTCACGAAGTGGATTTTACAATAGCAGATTTTGTTGCTGACCTTAGAGCAGCAACTCCGTCCGAGGCGGCAGAGCGTGCAGTTCCGGACGATATTGAAACAAAAACGCGACTTCAGACAGCCATGGACAAGCTTGCTTCGGGACTTAAAAACAATGTGACCGAAAAACGCGGACTTGTCCGCTCACTGAATATGGAGCGCGTATTTTCAGGACTTGAAAAAGGAATTGCAGACAGGCGTCTTAAAACCGACCAGATGGCAGATGACCTGTTGCGCGGAGCGGAGCTTGCTATAGAAAGAAAAAGTCAGCAGCTTAAAATGACAGCTGCAGGGCTTGAGGCGTTAAGTCCGCTTGCGGTGCTTTCAAGAGGGTACAGCATAGCTTTCGGCAAAGAGGGCAAGCCGCTGACATCTGCAAAAAAGGTGGAAATCGGTGATAATATTACGGTAAAACTTGGCGACGGAGAAATTGGTGCTGAGGTAAGGAGGAAATTCTGTGAGTGAGAAAAAAACATTTGAACAGACTATAACTGAACTCGGTGAAATAGTAAAAAAGCTTGAAAATGGCGGCACCCCGCTGAGTGAGGCAATGGAGCTTTTTGAAATGGGCGTAAAATATACAAAAGAATGTAACAAAATGCTGGACGAGGCAGAACAGAAGGTGAAAATTCTTCTTAAAAATGCGGATGGCAGCGTTTCGGCAGAGGATATGGAATAATGAATTATAAAGAAAAACTTATGGAATATGCGGCAGAGGTTGAAGCCGCGCTGGACGGATATTTGCCCGAAAAGGAAGGCCCACAGGCAGATATTTATAAAGCTATGAGATATAGCCTTTTGGGTGGAGGAAAAAGAATAAGAGGTGTTCTTGCCCTTGTTTGTTGCTGCCTTTGCGGTGGAAAAAAAGAGGACGCGCTTCCGTTTGCTGCTGCGTTAGAAATGGTTCATGCCTATTCGCTCATTCATGATGACCTGCCGGCAATGGATAATGACGATATGAGAAGAGGTAAACCGTCAAATCATATTGCTTTTGGAGAAGCAATGGCGATTTTGGCAGGGGATGGACTTCTGGGTGAGGCAATGAATGTTATTCTCAAAAATGCCGGGGATAAAGAATCCGCATGGCGTGCAATGAAAGTGCTTGCAAATGCATATGGTCCGGAGGGAATGCTTGGCGGACAGGTAATGGATATGCAGGCAGAACACAAAAAGATAAGCTATGATGAACTTTTATGTCTGCAACAGCATAAAACAGGCGCACTGATAAAAGCTGCTTGTGTTATGGGAGCAATTGCGGGCGGAGCGGATGAAAAAACGCTTAAAAAACTTGAAATATATGCAGAAAAAATTGGACTTGCCTTCCAGGTTAAAGACGACATTTTAGATATAGAAAGCACAGATGAGGAGCTTGGTAAAAATACCGGCAGTGACAGAGAGCAGGGGAAATCTACATTTGTCAGCTTGTGCGGGCTTGAAAAAGCAAAAGAAACAGTTATTAATCTTTCAAATGAAGCGGCAGACCTTTTCACGGGGGAAAACGAAAGCGAAGAGTTTTTAAGGGAAACTGCCCACTATCTTGCGATAAGAAAGAACTGATATTTCAGGAGGAATTATGAGCACGCTTGCGAAAATTTTGGTAGAACATCTGGCAACACGGGATATGAAAATTGCAACAGCGGAGTCCTGCACAGGTGGGATGATAGCTTCAGAAATCATAAGCGCGCCGGGCAGTTCGACCGTTTTGGACAGCTCGTTTGTAACATACAGTAATGAAGCAAAAACACTGGTGCTTGGAGTACCGTCCGAGGATATAAAGGATTGTGGAGCGGTGTCCGAAGTGGTTGCAAGAAAAATGGCACAGGGGGTACGGGATATATCCGGCGCCGACATAGGAGTAGCTGCAACAGGAATTGCAGGGCCGGATGGCGGAACTAACGAGAAACCGGTTGGGCTTGTTTATATAGCGGTTGTAACACCCTACAGGACTGTTTGTAAAAAAAGATACTACACCGGTAGAAGGAACACCGTAAGAAAGAAAACAACCAATGAAATATTAAAGCTTGTTCTGGAGGAGACGGGATATTATGAAAGAGACTAAACAGCTTAATACAATAGCTAATGATAAAGAAAAGCAGGAAGCATTAACAGCTATGTTCCTGCAGATGGAGAAAAAATTCGGTAAAGGCACCGTTATGAGAATGGGAGACAGAGGCGTTCAGCATGTGGAGGTAGTTTCCTCCGGCTCAATCGGTCTTGACTCTGCACTAGGGATAGGTGGTATTCCCCGTGGAAGAATTACCGAGATTTACGGACCGGAATCATCCGGTAAAACAACAATTGCATTACATATTATTGCCGAAGCACAGAAAATGGGCGGTGAGGTAGCTTTTGTTGACGCTGAACACGCACTTGATCCTGAATATGCAAAAAAGCTTGGCGTTGATGTTGAGAAAATGATAGTTTCCCAGCCGGACAACGGGGAACAGGCACTTGAAATTACAGAAATGCTTACACGCAGCGGAGCAATTGATGTAATTGTTATTGACTCTGTTGCGGCACTTGTACCCAAAACGGAAATTGAGGGCGAAATGGGCGACTCGGTTGTAGGTCTTCAGGCGCGTCTTATGTCCCAGGCACTCAGAAAGCTTACAGGTATTGTAAATAAATCCAACACCATTGTTATTTTTATTAACCAACTCCGTGAGAAAATAGGTGTTATGTTTGGCAACCCCGAAACCACGACAGGTGGTCGTGCACTAAAATTCTATTCTTCGGTGAGAATAGAAATCCGTCGTGGAGAAGCTATAAAAATCGGTACGGAAATTGTTGGTAACAGAACAAGGGCAAAGATTGTTAAAAATAAAATGGCGCCCCCCTTTAAAGATACCGAGTTCGACATTATGTACGGCGAGGGTATTTCCAAAGCCGGTGAAATTGTTGACATGGGTGTTGAAGAGGGAATAATCCAGAAAAGCGGTGCGTGGTTCTCCTATAAAGAAGCGAGAATTGCACAGGGCAGAGATAATTGTAAAAAATTCCTGCTTGACAACCCTGAAGTAATGGATGAAATTGAGCTTATAATCAGAACAAACAGAGGTCTTCTCGGCGGTGAAACAGTTGCGGAAGAAACTGAAGAATAATGAAGCTGGAAAAACTAAAGTTTAAAACGGCTGGCCTTTTTTCGGTGATGCTTGAGGATTGCCCGCCCATGCTTTTGGACGATGTCTCGGTTTACAAGCTGGGACTTACAGAGGGTATGGAGGTTAACGAGGAACTTTTTGAAAAAATCTTTCGCCTGTCAGGGCAGGAGGGGGCAAAGCGTGCGGCAGCACGGCTGCTCACTGCCGGCAGAAAAAGCGAATCGGAGCTTCGGCAGAAGCTTCGACAAAAGGGCTTTGACAATGCAGATATTGATTATGCAGCCCAGATGTTTAAAACAAACGGCTTTTTAGATGACAGAGACTATGCCGCAAGCTATATAAAAGACGCGGTGCGTCTCAAAAAATATAGCGTTCGTATGATTAGGCAAAAGCTTGCCCTTAAAGGAATTGACCGCGAAATCATAGCAGAGCTGACAGAAGGGCTTGATGACTCAGAGCAGCTTTATTCTCTGATAGAGTCAGAGCTTAGAAAATGCCCGGACAAAAAAGGTCTTGAAAAATTAAAACGCAGACTTTGCGGCAAAGGCTTTGGTCTGTGGGATATAAACAAAATACTTGGAGAATTTGAATATGAAACTTAAAATCGGATTTGTGTCGCTCGGCTGTCCGAAGAATCTTACTGACACTGAAACAATGATAGGAATAGTGAGCCGGGACCATGAAATTGTGGCAAATCCCGAGGATGCGGACATAATCATAATAAACACCTGCGGTTTTATTGATGATGCAAAGCAGGAATCCATCGACACCATTATTGAGATGGGAAAATACAAGGAAATGGGTTGCCTGAGGAAGCTTATTGTCACAGGTTGTCTTGCACAGAGATATGCCGACGAGATTTTTGATGAGCTTCCCGAGGTTGATGCTGTTGTAGGCACGGCAGGGTACAACGATATTATGGACATAATCGAGCAGGTTATAGCAGACCGTCAGGTGCGTCATTTGCCCGATATAAACCGTGAAATAAAAGCCGATGCGGAAAGAATGCTTGCCACTCCGCCATATTCGGCATATCTTAAAATTGCTGACGGATGCGACAACAAGTGTACATATTGCATTATTCCCAAGCTTCGTGGCAAGTATCGTTCAAGACATTTGGAGGATATTGTAAAAGAGGCTGAAAGATTAGCGGAAAAGGGTGTAGCAGAGCTTATTTTAATTGCCCAGGACACATCAAATTACGGTGTGGATTTATATGACAAGCAAAGCCTGCATATTCTTATACAAAGGCTCTCCGAAATAGAAAAAATAAAGTGGATACGCGTCCATTACTGTTATCCTGAATACATTTATCCTGAGCTGATTGAGGAAATGGCAAAAAATGAAAAGGTGTGCAAATATTTTGATATTCCTATTCAGCACGCGTCTGATAAGGTTTTAAAAAGAATGGGCAGACGCACCACCCGCGGGCAATGTGAAAAGCTGGTGGAGACACTTCGTGAAAAAGTTCCGGGAATTGTGCTCAGAAGCACATTTATTACCGGATTTCCCGGTGAAACAGAGGAAGATTTTGCAGAGCTTCGAGAGTTTATAGAAAAAATGAGGTTTGACAGAGTGGGCGTATTTTCCTATTCTGCCGAAGAGGGAACTCCGGCGGCAAAACTTCCGGGACAGATCCAGCAGGAGATAAAGGAATCCCGCAAAAACTCTCTGATGATGCTCCAACAGAAGATTTCTTATGAGTGCAATCAAAAGAAAATCGGAACTGTGGTTGAGGTTTTAACAGAAGAAATGATGGGAGGACAGTATGTGGGACGAACCATGGGTGATTCACCTGAAATAGACGGCACCGTAATTTTTGATGGCGACGAGATTAAAGCAGGCGAGTTTGTAAAGGTGAAAATTACCGATGCAGACCAGTATGACCTGAAAGGAGAACAAATATGAATCTGCCGAACAGACTGACAATCTTAAGAGTGATTCTGATACCGGTATTTATCCTTTTTTCATTTATTCCGGGATTTTGGGCGAAAAGCATTGCACTTATAATTTTCTGGATAGCATCATTTACCGACTATCTTGACGGAAGTATTGCAAGAAAAAGGGGAATAGTGACAAATTTTGGCAAATTTATGGACCCACTTGCCGACAAACTTCTTGTTACAGCGGCACTTTCGGTGCTTTCTATGGAAAAAACTTCCTACATATGGGTACTTTTTATCATTACATTAAGAGAATACATAGTTGCCGGAGTTCGTATGATTGCGGCTGAAGGCGGAAAAGTAATTGCTGCGAGTATGTGGGGCAAGGTTAAAACAGTGGTCCAGATGGTTGTTATAAGCATTGGACTTTTGCCGCTTAATATTGGTCAGCATTTTGCGATAGGCGGATTTTCTGTTTTGGATATTTTAATGTGGTTGACTGCGGCACTCACTGTTATTTCGGGCTGGGATTATCTTGGCAAAAATTTAAAATTATTTAAGGACATTTAAAATATGGAAAAAATAAGAAAAGCGGCAGGCTATCTTTTAACAAGATTTGAACAAATTCCCGAAACGGTGATAGTTCTCGGGTCAGGATTAGGTGGTTTTGCCGATACTTTAGACAATAAAAAAGTTGTAGGCTATAGCGAAATCCCCGGATTTTTAGCTTCAACAGCTCCCGGTCACGCCGGAAAGATGATTTGCGGTGAGATAGATGGCAAAAAAGTACTTTGTATGTCGGGTAGATTTCATTTTTATGAAGGCTACTGTATGCAGGATATAGGCTTTTTTGTGCGGGTGCTCAAGGTTGCAGGAGTGAAAAATCTTGTGGTTACAAATGCGGCAGGCGGCATAAACAGAGGTTTTGCACAAGGCGCACTTATGATGATAACCGACCATATCAAGTTTTTTGACGATTCCCCGCTCAGAGGTGAAAACTATAATGAACTGGGGCCGAGATTTAATGATATGAGCGAGGCTTATACACCTGAGCTCATGGAAAAAGCGAGAGCAGCGGCAAAACTTGAAAATGTGGATTTAAAAGAGGGTATTTACGCTTTCATGCCGGGTCCGAGCTACGAAACTCCGGCAGAAATTAAAATGCTTGACATTTTGGGCGCGGACGCAGTGGGAATGTCCACCGTGCCCGAGGTTATAACAGCGGCTCACTGCGGAATGAATGTACTTGGCATTTCCTGTATAACAAATATGGCAGCAGGAATTTCAAAGGAAAAGCTTTCCCACGATGATGTGAAGAAAACGGCAGATGAAAATGCCGATAAAATAACAAGGCTTATAAAAAGGACATTATCCCTTATTTAGGAGAATTCTTATGGGACTTATTTACGATATAAAAGCGATAAAAGAGCGTGACCCGGCGGCAAGAAGCGGTTTAGAGGTTTTTCTGCTCTATCCGGGGTTGCACGCAGTAATGTGGCACAGACTTGCACACGGACTTTACAAATTAAAATTTTTCTTTCTTGCAAGACTCATTTCTCAGATTGTCAAATTTTTTACCGGGATTGAAATTCATCCGGGTGCGACAATCGGCAAAGGAGTGTTTATTGACCACGGAACAGGCGTGGTAATAGGCGAAACTGCAGAAGTTGGCGATAACTGTACCATTTATCAGAACTCAACGCTGGGAGGCACTGGCAAGGAATCGGGAAAGCGTCACCCCACGCTGGGAGAGAATGTTATGGTTGGTGCAGGTTCAAAGGTGCTTGGCCCCATAAATATTGGCGCAGGCTCAAAAATTGCGGCAGGCGCGGTGGTACTCTCGGATGTTGGACCAGGCTCTACCTGTGTGGGCGTTCCTGCAAGAACTGTAAGAATAGGCGGACGAAAGGTGGAAGAACTTGACCAGATTCATGTTCCAGACCCTGTATCCATGGAGCTCTGCAGACTGCGCGCTGATCTTGAAAAATTGAAAAAGGAAATAAATAAACCGGAGGATAACGAAAATGAAACTTTATAACAGCATGACAAGACAAAAAGAAGAGTTTGTGCCCATAAAAGCGAGCGAGGTCAGCATGTATTCCTGCGGTCCTACAGTATACAACTTTTTCCACATTGGAAACGCAAGACCGTTTATAATTTTTGATACTCTTCGCAGATATTTTGAATATAAAGGTATGAAGGTAAAATTTGTTCAGAACTTTACCGACATTGACGATAAAATGATAAATAAGGCAAACGAAATGGGCATTACAGTAAAAGAGCTTGCTGAAATGTATATTGCCGAATATTTCACCGATGCCCAGGGGCTGGGCATTAAAAAAGCAACAGTTCATCCCTGTGCTACCGATAATATTGATGCTATTATAAAAATTGTAAAAGAGCTTGAAGACAAGGGCTATGCCTACGAGGTGGATGGAGATGTTTATTTTTCCACCAAAAAGTTTAAAGAGTATGGCAAGCTGTCACATCAGCCGCTTGAAGAACTTGAATCGGGTGCGAGAATAAGTGTTGACGAAAGAAAAAATGACCCAATGGATTTTGCACTCTGGAAAAAACAGAAACCGGGTGAGCCTGCATGGGAAAGTCCCTGGGGCATGGGCAGACCGGGCTGGCATATTGAATGTTCGGCTATGGCAAATAAATACCTTGGCGAAACCATAGATATTCATAGTGGCGGCAAAGACCTTATCTTCCCGCATCACGAGAACGAAATTGCACAGAGTGAATGTGCCCACGGAAAAACTTTTGCAAATTACTGGTTGCACAACGGCTATATAAATGTTGACAATCAGAAAATGTCAAAATCTCTCGGCAACTTCTTCACAGTTCGTGATGTTGCAAAAGAATTTGACTATGAAGTTATAAGATTTTTTATGCTTTCTGCGCATTATAGAAATCCCATAAATTTTGCAAAAGACCTTATGGAGCAGTCGAAAAGTGCGCTTGGCAGAATATATACTTGCCTTGAAAGTCTTGAATTTATGTTTGACAATGGTATTGTGGGAGAACCTACAGCGGCAGAAAATGCAGATTTTGAAGAAATTTCCTCGTTCAAACAGGCATTTATTGATGCAATGGATGATGACCTTAACACAGCGTCTGCAATCAGTGCAATTTTTGACATTGTAAAGACAGCTAACTTAAAGCTTGCCGATGGAAAATTTACCAAATCCCATATCAGAAGAATTTCTGATTTAATAAAAGAGCTTGGAGGCGTCCTCGGACTTTTGGGCAAAGAAATCAAAAAGCCCATTCCTGCAGATATCCAGGAGCTTATTGATAAGAGAACCGAGGCAAGAAAGAATAAGGATTTTGCAGAATCGGACAGAATTCGCGACCTGCTTCTGGAAAAAGGCGTTATTTTAAAGGATACCCGTGAGGGCGTTCAGGTAATTTTTGCAGAGGAGAAATAAGCGTGGACTTTTCACAATACGGCGCACTTGCGCTTGCATATATGGGTGACTGTGTTTATGAAATAAAGATAAGAGAGTTTCTTATGCGGCAGGCAAATATGCCTGTAAATATGCTGCACAGGAAAGCAAAAGGGTATGTTTCTGCAGCAGCACAGAGCATTTTTGCAGAAAAAATTCTTCCTCTTTTAACAGAAGAGGAAGAAGGGATTTTTCACCGTGGCAGAAATGCAAAGCCGCACACCACACCCAAAAATATGACCCTGGCTGATTATAAAAAAGCAACCGGACTTGAAGCTCTTTTTGGGTTTTTATACCTTTCGGGCAAAACCGAAAGAATAGACGAGCTTATGGAAATAATCATATCGGATAATTAAAACTTAGACTGCATTGTTTTGGCTGAGATACCGGGTATTTTACCTAATTTTCCTGCCAGGGCACTGATGTCATTGGCAGGTGCATCGATTATTACCGAAATTACATTCACGCCTCTGTCTCTATAGGGAAGTCCCATTCTGCCGACTATTTTATCGGCATACTGATGAAGAAGCTCATTTACAGAGTTAACACCCTCGGCGGACTGAATGAATATTCCTATTATTGAAAGCTTTGTTTCCATAAAAAACACCACCCTTTTGTAACAGTATAGCATATAATTTATGTTTTTGCAAATATTAGGGCAAAACCCCGCCGAAGGCGGGGTTTCTTTTCTCGTTTTTATAAATTGCAATAATACAATAAGAAACCCACCTTTCGGTGGGTTTAAATTAATTTGTTTCGTCCATAAATTCGCGGAGAACCTCGTCCTGAATGGATTTTAATATTTCGGTTGCTTTTCCGCCAACCTTTTTGCCATCAATTTCTTCGGCGGCAAGACAAAGTGAGCCTGCGGAGGAAATCATAATTTCGTCTGCGTTCATTAAATCGTCAACGGTGTATGGCGTTTCAGAAACAGGAATTCCCAGCTTTTTACAAGCTTTTATAATATGCATACGCGCAATTCCGGGAAGGATGAGATTGTCTGTGGGCGCGGTGATAAATGTGCCGTCCTTTATGATATGCACATTGCTGTGCGCACACTCGGTAACCCTGCCGCTCCGGTGAAATACTGTTTCGGTACAACCGGCTTCTTTCGCACGCTGAGAAGCAATAACCGCCGGAATAAGGTTGAGGGTTTTTATGTTACAATGAAAAAAGCGAGTGTCCGCCATTGTTATAAGCTTAACTTTTTTGTATACATCCACAATTTCTCTGTGAAAAATATTAATCCATAAATTGGCCTTTGAGCCGTCATCGGGAAAAACATGGTTTCTCGGACCTGCACCACGGGTAGCCTGAAAATATACAAAATTTTCGCCAGTGTCCATTTTCAAAACCATTTCGCTTAAAAGCTTTTTAAGCTCATCTTTTGTGTAGGGAAGCTCAATTTCAAGCAGTTTTGCACTGTTGAAAAAGCGGTTAACATGGTCGTCGATAGAAAAAATTTTATAATTACGGCTGTAGGTGGCGTCATATATCCCATCACCAAAAAAACAAACCCTGTCACTCATAGGAATGGACATTTTTTCTATTTCATCAAACTTGCCGTTGTAGTATCCAAGATTTTTCATTTTAGCTCCCCCTAATAGTATATTATAACTGAATTTGTAGATTCGACCCATTCAACCTCCAGACCAAGTGCTGTTGAAATTGCACGGAGAGGAAGCATTGTTCGTCCGCCTATAAGTTGAGCGGGGACATCTAATGTTATTTCCTGGTCGTTTTTATATATTACACTGCTGTTTATGGGAATTCTTACCGTTATTCCATCTCCGGAAACAGTAGCCTCGGAAGTTTGCTCGTTCCAGCTGACAAGGTAGCCTAACTCCTCAAAAACACCTCTTGCAGGGATTAGCGTACGGTCATTTACTAGAACAGGGTTTTGGTCAGGGAAAGAAACGGTTGATTCTGTTTCTGTATAAATATCATGAATAATAACTTTAATAGCGGGCGCTGAGGGAGCACTAACGGGCTCTTGTGTCTCGCTGGTAGTTTCGTTGGTAGTTTCCTCAGACTCTGCCGAAACAAATACGCCGTTTTCGTCAGTTTGCCCACCTTCGGAAGGGAGGACATCACCACCAAGAGAGGGGGATTTTATAATTTCAAGGGGAGCTTCATCCATGTCGGCAAGGGCTTCGCTCAGTTCGGTTGCAGGTTTGCTGTCGTTGTCATAATCCAAAAGATCATAAATTATGTTTGCCTCGAGACTTGCCGGAGGCTCGGATGTTAAAGAGGGGTCAACATAATCAACCGCAGTCAAAACAAGTGAAATTTCGTCGCCTCCGATAGAAGAAACTAGTTCAATGGTATAGATAATATTATCGTATTCAAAGGACTCACTGGCAAAACATGAGAAGGACAGACATAAAACTAAAACCAATACAATTAAAGAAGTTAGTTTATTCATACTAAGAAAATCCTTTCGTAAAAATTCACGGAATAATTATATCATAAAATATGAAAAAAATCAATACTTGAAAAAATTTTTATATTGCTCGTTCAAAATACTACAAAAATAAAAAGCCACAACAAAAGTTGTGACGTTCCCTTTTGGCAAGGCATAATGATAATGATGCATTTAAAAATAAGCTTTGCGAAAGCAAAGCTATATTAACTTCTTCCCTTTTCGCTATTACTTATTACTTTCTAAAATCGGCAAGGCTTTTTAGTGAATAGGTAATAAGTAAAATCGACAAGATTCTTACGAACCTTGTCGATTTTTGGTGGGCCTTCAGGGACTCGAACCCCGGACCGTCCGGTTATGAGCCGGATGCTCTAACCAACTGAGCTAAAGGCCCTTAATGCTTGACTAAACCATTATAACATAGCTTTTCTCAAAAATCAAGACCTTTTTTAAATTTATTTTTTCAACCAGACACTTCCGGCTTTTTCACCGGTATAAACGGCATTTTGAACAGCAATTTTGCCGTCAATTATTTTTCCGTTTTTAATTATAAGGTCATATATATAAACCACGCTCCGACTTTAATTATATTAAACTTTAAAATCAAAGTCAACAATTTTGGGTAAGTGTATTGAACTTGAGAAAAAAATGGTGTATAATATTTACCACATGAGGAGAAAATGCCATGAATGAATTTAAAAGAAAACTTTTTTCGCTTGTGCTTCTGGTATGCCTTATATCTGGTGTTTACACGGTAGGCACATTCATAGCAGGAGGGTCGTTGACAAGTTTGCTTGGTCGACCTCAAAAGGTAATTCTTGTAATGGGAACTGACAACGCAGGACTCAGAACAGATGTGCTCATGCTAGGATTTATAAACGGCAGAAATAAAAGCATTGATGTCATATCAATTCCGAGGGATACGCAGGTGAAAATAGGCTCAAGATATTATAAAATAAACAGTGCATACGCTATAGGCCAGGAGGAGCAGACAATAGAAACTGTTGAAAACCTGCTTGATGTGAAAATTGATGGCTATGTAAAGTTTTCATTTGAAACTTTCCGCGAGACCATTGATGCTATAGGTGGCGTAAGATTTGATGTGCCACAGGATATGTTTTATGAGGACCCATATCAGGATTTATACATAGACCTCAAAGCTGGGCCGCAGCATTTAAACGGCGAAGAGGCGGAAGGTCTTGTCAGATTTCGCCGGTATCCTACCGGTGATGAAGGAAGAATTGCGGTTCAGCAGGAATTTATCAAGGAAATTATACGCCAGAAAGCAAACCCCGCAATTCTATTAAGACTACCGGCAATTATTGAAACTCTTGAGGATAATATAGATACCAATCTTGAAGCAAATGATATCATAGGCCTTGCCGGAGTAGCTGTTCGTGTGGGCGTGAAAGGATTTAACACCTATCAGCTTCCGGGAGGAGCTAGGTACCAGTACGGTGCTTCATATTATATATATGACAAGCGGGGAACGGCTGCACTGATAGAGCAGATAAAAAACGGGCAACAAGAACCCTGAGGGCGCTTTGCAATAAAAAAGTCGGGCGAAATTTTCGCCCGACAAAATTATTGAAGATAGATTATTTAACGAATTCCTGAAGTTCGCCAAGGAACTTTTCGCAATCGTCGCTCTGAATCTCAACTTTGATTTTGTTGCTGAGGTCAAGACTGAAAATACCCATAATGGATTTTGCATCAACAACATATCTGCCTGAAACCAGGTCAACATCAAATTCGTATGTGTTTACAAGATTCACGAATTTTTTAACATCTTCAATGGAAGATAACATAATTTCACATGTTTTCATAGTTTTAGTACCTCCTAAATTATGGATAATTTTATACATACATTATTATAATATAAAACTTCATATTAGTCAATAGTAAAATTTCGTTCGGGGGAATTGTTTTTGAAAAGAGTAGCTTTTTACACGCTTGGCTGTAAGGTTAATCAATATGAAACGGAAGTCATGCGTGAAATGTTTGAAAATAAGGGATACCAAACAGTAGAGTTTGAAGAGGGTGCGGACCTGTTTATAATAAATACCTGCAGTGTCACTGCCATAGCTGACCGCAAATCCCGCCGGGTAATAAATCGTGCAGCGAAATTAAACCCTGATGCGGTTATTGCGGTAACCGGTTGTTATTCTCAAGTTTCGCCCGATGAGGTTATCGGACTAAAATATGTTGATATAGTGATTGGTAATGACGAGAAAAGCCGTATTGTAGAAATTGTTGAAAAAGCAGGCAGGGAAAAATACACTCAGGTGGGAGATATAATGAAGGTGGAAAATTTCCGACCGATGTTTGCTTCTGCAAACGGAGACAAAACCAGAGCCCTGATTAAAATTGAAGAGGGCTGTAATAATTTTTGTTCCTATTGTATAATACCATATGCGCGAGGAGCGGTCAGAAGCCGGAGCGAGGAGGATATTATAAAGGAAGCGACTACACTTGCTGGGGCGGGGTATAAAGAAATTGTCCTGACTGGAATACACATTACTTCCTACGGGCTTGACCGTGGTGGCGCGGAACTTACCGAGCTTCTGCTAAAACTTCATGAGGTTGAGGGGATAGAAAGAATAAGACTTGGTTCACTGGAGCTCACAGCTGAAATGAACAGGGTTGCAAAAACGGCTCAAAAACTTCCGAAGCTATGTCCGCATTTTCATATATCACTTCAAAGCGGTAGCGATGGTGTATTAAAACGCATGAATCGCAGATATACTGCTGAAGAATATTTTGCGGCAGCAAAAACCTTGAAAAAATCGTTTGAAAACACAGCACTTACCACTGATATAATGGTAGGTTTCCCAGGGGAATCAGAGCAGGAGTTTGAAGAAAGTCTGAAATTTGCTCAAAAGGTAGGCTTTGCAAAGGCTCATGTTTTTCCATACTCGCCAAGGAAAGGTACGGTTGCGGCAGGAATGCCGGAGCAGGTTTTGGATGATACCAAAAAATTGCGTGCAGAAAAAATGCAGCAGATAGCCGACAGGCTTGAAAAGGAGTACTGTAAAAGTATGATAGGAAATACCTTGAATGTGCTTTTTGAAAAAGAAGTGTCCGCGGGCATTTACACGGGTCATTCGGAAAATTATATGATGGTCCGCGTGAAAAACAATGAAGACATCTGTGGGAAAATGGTAAAAATTATTATAACAGGCGTGTCGGGAAAGGCTCTGATAGGTAAAATTGCACAATAAATAATAAAAATAAAATTTTTTGAAAAAAACTATTGACAAAACCGAATGACTGCGATATAATAGACGAGTCGCTGATTTGAGCGGCGGAAAATGGTCTTTGAAAATTAAACAGTAACGAAAAAAAGAAGTGTAGGTTCTTTGAAAAGAACTTTGAGAACTCTTTACAGTAGTAGAGACGGAAGAACAAGGAAAAG
>JAZROP010000022.1:0-11701 GCA_045648785.1 Clostridia bacterium
GGCGAAATTCTTTTCACTGATTACGGACTTTCCGGGCCGCCAATCCTGCAGCTTTCGGGCGAAGCTGCAAAGTCCCTGAGTCACAACAAAAAGACTGTCATTTCCCTTGACCTGATGCCCGAAAAAAGTGCCGACGAGATAAAAAATACCATTAAATTCCTTATAAGATCCAACCCGGATATGCCTCTTGAATTTTTCTTCTCAGGCATGCTTAATAAGCAAATAGGAAAAATAATTGTCAAGGCAGCCGGACTCGGCAAGCTCAGCCGCAGGGCAGACAGCTTAAGTGCTGAGGAAATCACTGATGTTTCAGCCCTTATAAAATGCTGGGATTTTGAAATTTCAGGGCATACAGGTTGGCGGGACGCTCAGGTGACCGCAGGCGGAATAAAAACCTCGGAGTTTTTCCCTTCTACTATGGAATCCCGTTTTGTTCCGGGACTTTATGCTGCCGGCGAAATTCTTGATATTTACGGTGATTGTGGTGGATTTAACCTACAATGGGCATGGAGTAGCGGATACCTAGCCGGAAAAAGCGCTGCAGAAAGGCTGAATAATGAATAAAATAACAGATATCAGCAATATTAAACTACCCGCAGACCACTCTATTGAGGACCTCTCTGCAAAAATAGAAAAAGTTTGCGGCACAAAGCCGGACGGCTATTTAATAACAAAAAAATCGGTTGATGCACGAAAGAAAAGCGATGTTCTGGTGGTTTACAGCGCACAGGCATACTGGGGCGATAAGCCCTCTATCCAAAGGCTTGATGTTCCGAAAGCCAAAGCAGATAGCCGCCCGATTGTAGTAGGCAGCGGCCCTGCCGGTCTTTTTGCAGCATATATACTTGCCAAAGCCGGACTTTGTCCAATTGTTTTAGAGCGTGGAAAATGCGTTCACGATCGCAAAGCTGACATAGATTCATTTTTTAAAACCGGCAAGCTTAACCCCGATTCAAATGTGCAGTTTGGCGAGGGTGGTGCGGGAACTTTTTCAGACGGTAAACTAAACAGCGGTATTTCAAGTCCACTTTGCCGTGAGGTTATGGAAATATTCTGCGAGTGCGGAGCTCCGGAAGAAATAAAATATCTTGCAAAACCTCATATTGGAACTGATTTGCTTATCGGCGTTATAGAAAACTTGCGCAAGCAGATTATTCAGATGGGCGGCGAGGTTGTTTTTGGAGCTACTGTAACAGATATTATGACAGAAAATGGCAAAATTACAGGTGTTACCGCAGATAAATACTATCCTGCCCACACCGTGATTTTCGCAATAGGTCACAGTGCACGAGATACATTTAAAATGCTTTATGAAAAGGGCGTGCAGATGCAACAGAAAGCTTTCTCCGCAGGTGTACGGATTGAACATCCACAAGAAATGATAAATCATTCGCAATATGGGGAGTTTTCTTCTTTTTTACCCCCTGCTGACTATAAATTGGCAGTAAAAGGTAAATTGGGCAGAGGGGCATACACATTCTGTATGTGTCCGGGCGGGTATGTTGTTGCAGCAGCCTCCGAGGAGGGCGGTGTCGTTACAAACGGAATGAGTAACTTTGCGCGCGACGGCAAAAATGCCAACAGCGCCCTGCTTGTGAATGTAGGACCTTCCGATTTCGAAAGTGACCATCCTCTTGCGGGAATAGATTTTCAGCGTCGGCTTGAACGGGCAGCTTTTGAGGCAGGCGGAGGCGACTACAAGGCTCCCTCTCAGCTATTTGGTGATTTTATTAAAAACCAGAAATCCGCTGCCTTTGGTGAGGTTTTTCCTACCTATCAGCCAGGGATAACGCTTACCAATTTGAAAAACATTCTTCCTGACTTTATTTCCTCCTCACTTCAGGAGGCAATAGTGGAAATGGCCAGAAAAATAAAAGGTTTTGACCGTGCTGATGCTATTATGACAGGCATCGAGTCCCGAAGCTCATCCCCCGTACGCATTTTTCGCGACCAAAATATGATGAGCAATATCCGGGGACTTTACCCCTCGGGCGAGGGCGCCGGCTATGCAGGCGGTATAACCTCCGCTGCAGTTGACGGAATAAAAACTGCGCTTGCAATTATAGAAAAATGTAACAAAAATTAATGTGTTTTTTTGGTTAAAACCAACAATAAAATATACTCCCTTTTTATTGACTTTAAAGCTCTAAAATGATATACTTTACTTATAAAACTAAAGGAGGCTTTTTTCTTATGAAAAAGAATTTGAAAAGAATTTTTGCGGCTATTCTTGCTGCGGCTCTTGTTCTTTCAGTAACAGGCTGCGGCAGCAAAGATGCCGGTCTTGACGCTGATGGCAACTATGAAGTTGCATGGTACAACTCTCATAATCCCTTCCCGGATGATGCGCTGGTAATGGAAGAGCTCAACAAATACACCAAAGAAAAAATCGGTGTTACTGTTAAATATACTCCGTTTGCAGGGGCTGAGTATGCTGAAAAAATGAATCTTCTTTTTGCTTCTGGCGAAAAAATTGACCTGTGCTTTGCATCCACAGGTACAAAATTTGAATCCAATGCCCGTCAGTTTGCTTACATGGATATCGGTGATCTCCTTGCAACTACAGGTAAACCCATTAAGGATTTAATTCCCGACTATGCTCTTGAAGCATTTAAGGTTGGCGGCATTCAGTATGCAGTTCCCGTACTTAAAGACTGGGCTTTCCATCCCTGTATTCAGGTACAGCAGGGTAAACTTGCAGCAGCAGGTATTTCTGTTGAAGAATATCAGGCTCCCACATCTCTTGCTGAATTCACTCCTATTATTGAAAAATACAGAAAGTCATTCCCCGACCACTATGGTATTCTCATGAGAAGTAACCACAACCTCATGAAATTCCTCCCACAGGAAACCATTCAGGGTTCTGTTATTGCAGGTTTTAAGTTTGACAACTATGACAAAGTTATCAATGTATTTGAAACAGAAGAATTCAAAGAACTTGCAAAAGTTGTAAGACAGTGGTATCAGGCTGGTTATATCAAAAATGACGCTGCTACATCTACAAGCGACTCGGATATTCATAAGATTAATAACTACTTCGCAACACACGGCGAATGGCTTCCCTACGCTGGTTGCACAACTGCTGATGACAGTCCGAAAAAAACCGTTTACGCTCTCAACCTTTGTGAAACTTTCCTCTCCACAACACAGATTACACCTGCAGGTCATGCAATCGGTGCAACAAGTATTAACCCTGAAAAAGCAATGGAATTTTTAAATCTTCTCTATACAGATGAGTATGTAAGAAACCTTACTTGCTATGGTATTGAAGGTAAACACTGGGTAGCTGACGGCGAAGACCACTATGCACTTCCCGAAGGCTATGAGAAAAAGGCTGATACAGGTTATGAAGGCGGAGCTTGGAATGTTGGTAACAGATTCATTCTTAAGGTTGCTCCCAAAACTCCTGCTGATATCTGGGAAAAATATCAGGAATTCAACGAAATTGCAAAAAAATCCGAAGCTCTTGGCTTCTCATTTGATCCACAGCCCGTTTCAGGTCAGATTGCTGCAATCAACAATGCTTACCAGGAATATTTTGGTTCTATTATTGTAGGTGCAGTTGATCCTGAAGTTAAAATTCCCGAGTTCCTTAACAAAATCAAAACTATTGGTGCAGACCAAGTTATTGCTGAAGCACAGAGACAGTATGACGAATGGAGAAAAAATAAATAATTTTTCTACATAATTTAAAGGAGATGGTTACTCACCATCTCCTTTTTTATGACCTATTATTATATTATTCCGAAAGAACTTTCTAATTATCATTAGATAACCTTTTATTTATACCAACTAAAAAACAACCAACAGATTGAGTCTTGCAACTGTTGGTTGTTTATATTATTTTTTCGGTTTTTTCGCAAGCTGAAGCCTGGCCATTATTTTCGCACAAAGGGGTTCGGGAATAAATCTTACCAGAATACGGGCAAGTTTAAATAAAATTCCGGGAATTATCAGGCGTTTACCCTTAAACATTCCCTTAACTGCAAGTTTCGCCACTTTATCTGCTCTCATGCCAAGCGGACCAAAGCTTACACCTGCCACATCATTAAATTCGGTGACTACCGGACCGGGACACAAGCAGCTTACCTTTACTGCCGAGCGGCTTCGCTTAAGCTCGTGATGAATCGCCGTTGTCAGTCTCATTGCATATGCTTTTGAAGCATAGTATGAGGAAAAAAGCGGACCCGGCAAAAATCCGGCAATTGATGCAACATTCAGTATGTAGCCCTTGTTAATCTTTTTAAAATCTTTAAGATAGAGCTTTGTGAGAATGTGAAGTGCGGTTACATTGAGGGAAATAAGTTCCTCTTCACGCTCCAGGCGTGTTTTGTCAAACTCTCCGAAAATACCAAAACCGGCATTATTAATAAGAATATCAATGTCGGAAATTTTTTTATACAGCTCTTTTGCCGCCTGTGGCTCTGACAGGTCACACACTACTATTTCTGAGTTTGTTTTTAGACTGTCTGCAAGCTCTCTGAGTTTGTCCTCCCGTCTTGCAACAAGTACAGTTTCAATGCCCATATCGCTGAGCAGGATAGCTATTTCCCTGCCGATACCCGAGCTTGCGCCTGTAATTAAAGCTTTCATGTTTTAAAATTTCCTTGTTTTATAAAGATTTCCACCGTGAGCGTCGGCGATTACAACTGCCGGAAAATCCTTGACCGTCAGCTTTTTAACCGATTCACTGAGCAGTTCGGGATATGCAATTTCCTCTACAGCCGTTACACAGCTTGCAAGAAGTGCACCACATCCACCTACGGCACCAAAATAAACACAGCCTTCCTCCTGCATAGCATTGTAAACCTCTTCGGTTCTTTCTCCCTTACCCATCATACCGGTAAGTCCCAAGCGGATAAGAGTTGGGGCATATGCATCCATTCGACCACTGGTTGTAGGTCCACAGGATCCTATAACCTCACCCGGCTTTGCGGGACAGGGACCAACATAATAAATTATCTGTCCTTTAACATCAAACGGAAGCTCTTCCCCTCTTTTTAATGTTTCTATCATCAGCTTATGTGCTGCATCTCTTGCAGTATATATTGTTCCTGATATTTTAACACTATCCCCTGCTTTGAGTGACAGTGCCATTTCTTTTGTCAATGGTGTAGTGATATTCATAAAAACTCCTCCTTATATATAAAGTATAGCACTATATGTTTGCATTTTCAACAATTATATGTTAAAATGTTTATGGTGATTAAATGAAAACTGTTTGCTTTACCGGTCGTCGTCCGCAAAAGCTCCCCTGGGGATATGACGAAAAGGACGAACGGTGTATAAAATTAAAAACCAAATTGCGTGAACATATCGCCACCGCCATTTCCGAAGGGGCAACTCATTTTATCAGCGGAATGGCTCTCGGTGTGGATATGTGGGCTGCCGAAATTATAATCGAACTGAAAAAATCCTTACCCGGGCTGACTCTGGAAGCGGCTTTGCCTCATAGAAAGCAGTCTGCCGGCTGGACCTCCCACCACCGTTCAAGATATGACACAATTTTAAAACATTGCGATAAGATAACCTGCGTCAGCGAGAATTATTCACACTACTGTATGATGAAACGAAATCAGTATATGGTGGACTTAAGCGACCTCGTGATTGCCGTAACAGACGATTTTTCGGGCGGAAGCGGAAAAACTGTACTTTACGCAAAGTCAAAACATGTTCCTGTCCGGATTATCAATATATAATATCCCCATTTTTAAAGGCATAAAGGAAGTTCCCCGAAAGTGCATCATACATATAATATGCGCCTGTATTGGTGTTTATCTTATATGCCGGTGAGGCAGACACCAGTTTATGTGAAGTGTCCCGGTAAGCTGTACCTGTCGAATATCCTGTTTCAATTGAGGTTATTTTAACCTTACTTTCCCTTAAAGGATTGTTTATAAAATCTATCAGCACGCCTGTTACATCAAGAAGTGTACCGGGCGTGTTTATTATTATCCCCTTCTCCCTGTTCGAAAAAATCCAGTAGCCGCTGATAGAAACCGCAGAATCTGTCTGCGCTGCGTAAATTTCCGATTCAAATAGCTTTTTACCGTCTATTGTCTGCCATGACCGTATGGAGGACTCTCCCTCCTCATAAAAGTTTTCACGAACATCTATTCCCATATCAATAAGTTCATGGGCAACGGTTTTTGCAGCAGATATATTTTCATAACTGAATCCTTTTTCCTGAAGAACAAGGGTTTTTGTATCGTTTTTATATACGGTTTTATCTACTGTATGCGCCTCGCCAATAAGCAGGGTGGCTAAAGCATCCCTGTCAGGCCATATGTTGTAAAGTTCAACAACGCCCATACTTTCTCTGCGTGCGGGAATGATTTCTGGCGAAATTTCTATTCCCCTCTGCTGGAGAACCTGAGCTGTATTACGGATGGTTTCCTGCGGAATTCGGCTTAATGCCACAGACGGAATGATTATTGATGCCAGTAGCATAATATCTACTGCCAGAAACAGAAAAATAAGGATGGTTTTTACTCTCGGCCAGTTCACTCTGTTGCCCCCTTATTTATTACTATAAGATTGTCACTGCCCGTCAGCTTAGCACACCACGAAATCTCATTTTCGGCTGTATATGCAACAAAAATATCTGAAACGGTTGCAGTCTGTCCCTCTTCAAGAGGCAGCTTTGCATAAAGTCCATCAACTGCCTGAAGCATATTGCCGGTGGTAACAACTCCATCTGCTACCGAAATGGTGCAAATACGCTGTTTATAGGAAATCAGCCTGCCGTTTTTTATGGTAATGCTAATAGCATGGTTGTTGTCCCAAGCCATTACAGGAATGCTGTCCAGATAATAATCAATATATATAGTAATTTCCCCGCTGCCCTCCGAAAGATTTATAAGGTCGGATGAAATCTGCAAAGCCGGTGACGAAAGATCAAAACACCGAAACACCGTTCTGACATAGCTGAAAATATTTCCAACAGCAGACGAAAGTGCATTTTTTGAAGATGCATCATAGATCACCGGACCACCATTTTCTGACAAATACTCCAAAAGTCCTGATGGAGAAATTTTAAGCGTGGAGCCACCACCAATATATAAAATATCATCATTTGTTTCAATATATTTTCTTGCCGAAGACCGTTCAATGCCAAACTGCCGCAGTAAAGTGTTAAGCTTGGATGCCGCTAAATCCATGTCGGCAGGAGGAGATATTTTCACATTTGGAACAGAAATATCTGTCAGACCAATTAAAATATTTGAATTTAAGAGGATATTCTGCGATATTTCACTGCCCTCTGTTATGTCCGACTTATTAAATCCCAATTCAAATGCAAAAGGGATGTTTCCCGAGAAGTTTTGCGCCAGATGTTCTGTAACTGACTTTGAAATCTTGTCCAGCGGAGTATCTGCTACTGCTTTGTAAACCATACCGTCTGCCTGGTCGCGGATAAATACAACAGGTTTTCCAAGGGAATTATCATTCAGTGAAATAACAACATCTCTGACACGGTCACATGGGAAATATGTTCCCAGAAATACACCCGTTTCACCGCTGAAAACTGTTCCAAAATCGACAGTTACTGATGACGATTTAACCGCAGAAAGCATTTCTTCCTCAGTTGAGTCTGTAAATTTTGTTTTTTCGTTAATTTTTCCGAGGACAGATTTTACCTCATTATAATACCTCTCAAAATCTTTTTCCCCTTTGGCAGAAACAAATCGCTTGCCGCCACCTGAAAAAATAATATTTTTGGGTTGAAGAATGTCCTCAACAGAAGAAGATGTGTCTACCGATATGGGCTGACCTCCCCATAAAGCAGCAAAAAAATTATAGTCCGAGGACCATAATTTTTCGCTAAACCATATTTTATAGAATAAAAATATACAAATGAATATGAGAAGGGTAAGTATGCTGCTTTTAACTATTTCCTTCTTCATAATATTATTTAAAAGAACTCTTAAGCCCCTGCATCATGTTTGCGGAAGCGTTTTTAATTTTGCTCCAGAAACTGTCAACAAGGAGATTAATTTCAAGACGAACAACCTGGGACGCAATTTCGGAATCCTGTGAAGAGTCCACACGCACCAGAATATCGTTTTTACCTTCAGCGAGTGATACACGCTGAGCAAAATAGCCGCTTGCACCAATTGTCTGTACAGCTGCATTGTCGCCAATTTCAACAAGTTTATACTTTGCCTCGGCTTTATTATAAATATAAACACTTACAACCACACCACTTTTTGCCACACCCGAAAGAACATAGTCCTTCTGTGTAGTGGTGGAAACAACTGTTTCAGGGTTGTAAATATCTATGTAAAGCATGCCGTTACTTGCAGGCACAGAAGCCATTTCCTGCGGCGCGGCAAAAGCCTGCGGAAGTGCGCAGAAAGAAAAAACAAGTGCAAGAAGCAGTATTATTGATACTCGTTTCATAACTTTTCCATCCTTTCCGGGAGTTTCGGTAAGTTTATTATACACTACAATTATTACAAAACCGTTACAACAGCATTAAGATAGATTAACAATTCTTATAAAGCTTATTTAACCGGAAATTTTATGGTAACAAGTGTACCTTCGCCATATTCGCTTTCAATTTTGATTTCCCCGCCGTGAGCCTCAACAATCTCTTTTGCAATGGCAAGACCTAAACCTGTTCCGCCGCTTTGGCGGCTACGAGCCTTGTCAACACGGTAAAATCTTTCAAATATATGCTGCAGGTCCTCTTTGGGAATTCCCACTCCGTTGTCTTTGACTTTAATGTAAAAGCTGTTATATATATTACCCGCTGACACTTTGATTTCCCCGCCGTCGGGAGTATATTTTATTGCGTTTGTAATAATATTTGTTACAACCTGTTCAATTCTGTCACGGTTGCCGAAAAAGGGCTTCATGATATTTGCAAAAGACAGGGACAGTTCCTGTTTTCTTCCCGAAGTTTCAAGTCCGAGCTTTTTAACAACATCCTCTAAAAGAGCGCGTAAATCAAAATGCTCCTTCTGCATATCCTGCGGATTATAGTCAAGCTTTGAAAGGTCTAAAAGGTCGGAAACAAGGCGTGCCATACGGTCTGCCTCACTCTGCATAACTCCAAGAAAACTTTTTTGCATATCCTGCGGGATATCCTCTGATTCCAGAAGGGTTTCCGAATAAGTTTTTATGGTGGTAATAGGTGTTCTGAGTTCATGTGAAACATTTGAAACAAACTCGCGTCTGGACATTTCAAGACGCATCTGCTCGGTAACATCCCTGAGCATAACAATAATTGCAGACATGGAATCTTTTCTGCTTCCGCTCGTTGCAAAAAAGAGCTGAATGTGTTTTCCACCAAGTTCAATATCGCGCGTTATTGATTCACTTTTCCTGAATGATATTTCAGAAAGAGAGATATCTGCCCCTATTTTTTCAAAAAATCCGTCAAAGGAAATTTTATCAGTTTGATGTTTTCCAATCATACGAATTGCCGCACGATTTATATGAATAAGGCCGCCAGAAGAATCAAACGCCATAACCCCGTCCGTCATATACATGAGAATGGCGGTCATTTTATTTTTTTCTTCTTCAATAGTAGTGACATTGTCTTTTATTCTGGTTGCCATTTCATTGAATGTTCGCGAAAGCTGACCTATTTCGTCGTCTGCATCAGAATTTATTTTTGAGCTGAAATCACCTGCAGCAAGCCTTTCTGCACTGCGTGTCAGTGAAATAATGGGCGATGTAATGGTTTTGGACATAAAATAACCAAGAATAAGGGAAATTCCAAGTCCGAAAAGCATTGCCTGAAGAATTATTTTAAGCATACTGCCCACAATTTCGTCAAGCTCCTCCTTGGTGTCCTTTACATATAAAATATATGCCACTTCTTCACCGGACATAACCGGTTTTGCCCAGTCCATGTATGTCTGCTCGTCAGATACGCTTTTCCCCTCGCTGCCGCTGAGTGCCGCAATAATATTGGGCGTTTTTTCAAGCGTTGCAATGCTTGCCGTATTGGTGTGATAGATTGTCTGTGCAGAAATTCCGTCCAAAAGATAGATTGTGCGAAATATATCCACTCCCAGACGGGAGGAATATGTTTCTATTACAGACGCCATTTCCATATGTTCTGCCCCCGAAACCGCAAGTGCCGTGATTCTTTCTGTCAGCTCTGCGGCCGCAGGTGAATTTATTTTCTGAGAAAATTCATTTGTATAATAGGAAGAAATGCTCATACGGAAAAAGGTGCCCACCATAACAATGACGGACACCACCATCAGAACAAACATTAATACAATTTTAAGTCTGACGCTCTTAAACATGGGTCTTTAAACCTCTTTATTGTTAAAATAATAGCCTACACCGCGTTTTGTCATAATATATCTGGGGGCAGACGGATCTTGCTCTACCTTTTCCCTGAGCCGGCGTACAGTAACATCCACAGTACGAACATCACCAAAAAATTCATATCCCCATACCTGTTCAAGCAATGTTTCGCGTGAAAAAACCTTTTCGGGCTGCAATGCCAGGAATTTTATAAGCTCAAATTCTCTCAGGGTAAGAATTACAGGCTCATCATCACGGTAAACCTCATAGCGGTCGCAATCAATCTTAAGCTGACCCGACTGAATAATTTTCCCGCCGGCAGCAGATTGCTGCTCCCCATCAATGGGTGCCGTTCTGCGCATATTTGCTTTTATTCTTGCCGAAAGCTCGCGCATACTGAAAGGTTTTGTAATATAATCGTCCGCACCTATTTCAAGACCAAGAATTTTGTCAACTTCTTCGCCCCTTGCCGTCAGCATAATTATAGGAACATCTGACCGTGTCCGAACACTTTTGCACACCTCAAACCCGTCGAGTCTGGGAAGCATAACATCCAGTAAAATAAGGTCGGGATTAAGGGAAAGTGCCGCTGAAACAGCTGTTTCCCCGTCCATTGCGGTTGCAACCTTGTAGCCTTCCTTTTCAAGGTTGAACTGCAAAATATCAAGTATGGGTTTTTCATCCTCAACGACTAAAATAAGTCTTTGCACGATAAGTCACCTCTCGTTAATCCATTTTTTCACCGCAAACGGGGCAGAATTTAAAATCCGCTTTAACTTTTGCGCCGCATTTAGAGCAAGTTTTTGCATTTTTAATGTCATTCATTTTTTCTTTCAGAGCTTCAATTTCGCTGAAATAATCATCAAGCGCCGCACATTTTTGTGCAACGGCATCTGCATCAACCTCTGTGCCGCCTTTATATGCATCATACATAAGTGTGCCAAGCTGACGGAAAATTTTTGTGGTTTCAGCTTCCTTATCGGCAATTGCCAGGTTGGATTTAACCGTTTCAACAACAACATTTGAAGTTTTAACTGCACCATGAGCCAGTGCTGCCGCCTTTTCTCTTACAATATTCATAAAATCCATAAAAATCTCCCTTCCGCCGCGTACTTTGCGACAATAAAATATATACCTATTTTTATTATACGATATTTACATAAAAAATGCAAGACATCACAAAAAAATAAATTTTTTGTATAAAATAAAAATTTTTAAAAAAAATATTGACAAAGCAAATAATCTGTAGTATAATAAGAAAGTCGCTTATGGCAACAAATTAAAATAAAAATGTGCTGGTGTAGCTCAATTGGTAGAGCAGCTGATTTGTAATCAGCAGGTCGCGGGTTCGAGTCCCATCACCAGCTCCATTTTTTGGAGAGGTTCCCGAGTGGCCAAAGGGGGCAGACTGTAAATCTGTTGGCACCGCCTTCGA
>JAZROP010000023.1:0-2118 GCA_045648785.1 Clostridia bacterium
CTTCAATAACATCTTCCACTGCGCCGCAGTAAAATTCTGCGTTTTTTATACCGTTTCTTTTTGCGTTTTCACAAGCGTTTTTCACTGCATCTTCCACTATTTCGACGCCAATCACCTTTTTAGCCTTCTGTGCCATAAAAAGTGTTATTGTACCTGTTCCGCAGTAAAGGTCAAACACCGTTTTATCCGAAATATCCCCTGCCGCTTCCAGAGCGAGAGCATAAAGTTTCTCGGTCTGAACGGGGTTTATTTGATAAAAGCTGTGGGGGGAAACTGAAAAATCAAGATTGCCTATACGGTCGGTTATATAATCCCTGCCATATAGAATAATATTTCTTTCTCCCATTATCAGATTGGTTTTTTTCTTATTAATATTAATAAGCACTCCTGAAATTTTGCTTTCCGCTTCAACAAGTCTTTTTATAAGTTCCTCTGCCTCTGGAAGTGCCTCTCCATTAATAACAATGGCAACCATTATTTCACCCGTATATGCCGAATCACGGATAAAGACATGACGGACAAGCCCTTTGTGATTTTCCTCATCATAGGGCTCAATTTTCTTTTCTTCCAAAAATGAAATAATTATTTCCATTATCGTGTGGCAGAAATTTTTACCTGTCACACACTCCTGCGCTGGAACAATATTGTGCGACCTTTTTGCGTAAAACCCATAAACAATTTTCCCATCCCTGTCCCGACCTACCGGAAACTGCATTTTATTCCTGTAATTATATGGAATTTCCATACCAACAGTCGGCATTATTTCAACATCCTTAATTTCGCCTATCTTGGCAAGGGCATCGGCAACAGTATTTCTCTTCAGTTCAAGTTGATATGCATAGTCCATACAAGCAATGTCACAACCGCCACAGCTTTTATGCATGCCGCAAAGCGGCTCAGTCCTGTGTGTCGATGGAGTAACAATTTCAATCACTTTTCCAAATGCATAGCTTGATTTTACTTTTAATATCTTAATTTTTACAACATCGCCCTTAACTGCATCGGGAACAAAAACGGCAAATCCATCTATTCGGCAGACTCCTTCTCCCCCCGAGCCGTTGGTCAATATTTCACATATATATTCATCATTTTTGCAAATCAATCAAGTTCACCTTCTTATATTACATTTTACATAGAAAAATGTGTGATGTCAAGAAAAAGGCTTGACTTTAAGGTTTTCCTATTATATATTGTGAGCAGTATAATTAAGCTTTCCAACGAATTAAAGTAAAAAAACTTTGATGTCACAGGTTTTTTTCTACTTATAACATATTTAATTATACCAATGTCAATAAAAAAATCCGCCCAAAAGGACGGATTAATTAAAACTATTCTGCTTCAAATGCTTCTTTACCAAGACCGCATACCGGACAAACCCAGTCTTCGGGAACATTTTCCCATGCTGTACCGGGAGCAACACCGTTATCCGGGTCACCAACCTCGGGGTCATATACATATCCGCAGGGACATATAAATTTATCCATTATTTTAACCTCCTTAATCAAGAATTAATGATGGTGCTGTATATATTCTTGCAGCATATTCTGCATCAAGTGAATACAGTCCTTTTGCATCACCGCCAAAAAGTTCCATTTTCTTAATCATGTCTTCAGCATTTTTCTCTTCTTCAAGCTGTTCCTTAACAAACCAATCAAGAAATTGCATTGTTCTGAAATCCTTAACATCGTATGCTGCCGCATAAATGTCATTAATAAGACTTGTTACATACTGCTCATGCTCAAGTCCTGCTTTAAGCGGATCCATCAGCTTTTCAAGCTTTTTATCCGGTCTTTCAATTCTACCAAGCTCCACCTTTTCACCACACATCTGAAGATATTTCAAGAATAACATTGCATGGTCTCTTTCTTCCTGAGCCTGAATCATATACCAGTTTGCAAAGCCATCAAGCCCCTGTGCTTCATAGTATATGGAGAAATCAAGATATAAATACGCTGAATAGAACTCTTTGTTTATTTGATCATTAATTAATTCATAAACTTTTGAATCTAACATACTATCACCTCATTTTTGTGTAAAGGCGGTGAATCCACCGCCTTTATATATTAACCAAAATATCTCTTGAGTAATCCCTCTAAACCTCTACCGTGACGGGCTTCG
>JAZROP010000024.1:0-10717 GCA_045648785.1 Clostridia bacterium
AACATTATTTTAAACCCTATTATTTCAAGACTTTTAAATTACAGAAAAATATAAAACAAAACCCGGAAGAATTTCTTCCGGGTTTTTTAAATTAGTTCTTTTTGTTTTTTGCCATCGTCATTGCGCGGACTTTTAAGGGGAGACCGAACAGGTTGATAAAGCCTGTCGCATCTTTCTGGTCGTAAACATCGTCCTCACTGAATGTAGCGATTTCTTCGTCATAGAGAGAATAGGGAGATGTTGTACCTGCGGGAGTTACGCTGCCCTTGTAGAGTTTAAGCTTAACAGTTCCTGTAACTGTTTCCTGAGTTGAATCAACAAACGCAGACATAGCCTCACGGAGAGGAGTGTACCAAAGACCATCATAAACAAGGTCTGCAAATTTATTTGCAAGCTCGAGCTTATAGTGGAGAGTCTGTTTGTCAAGACAGAGATATTCAAGTTCTTTGTGAGCTGCGTAAAGAACAGTTCCGCCCGGTGTTTCGTAAACGCCACGGCTCTTCATACCAACAAGTCTGTTTTCAACAATATCATCTATACCAACGCCGTTAGCGCCAGCAATTTCGTTAACTTTTGTAAGAAGTTCAACGGCACTATCGTATTTTTTGCCGTCAACTGCAACCGGAACACCTTTTTCAAACTCAATTGTGATATATGTAGCTTTGTCAGGAGCTTTTTCGGGAGGTACAATCATTTTTAAGATTTTTTCGTAGTTGGGTTCGTTTGCAGGGTCCTCAAGGTCCATGCCCTCATGGCTTAAGTGCCAGATATTTCTGTCCATGGAATAGTTATCTTCCTTAGTAACAGGAACAGGGATACCTCTTGCTTCTGCGTATTCAATTTCTTCTTCTCTGGATTTGATGTCCCAGATTCTCCAGGGAGCAATAATTTTCATTTCCGGAGCGAGAGCCTTGATTGTAAGCTCAAAACGAACCTGGTCGTTACCCTTACCTGTGCAACCGTGGCAGATTGCTGTTGCGCCTTCTGCTTTTGCAATTTCAACAATTCTTTTCGCAATGCATGGTCTGGCGTGGGAAGTACCGAGCATATATTTGCCTTCGTAAAGAGCACCTGCTTTAAGTGTAGGCCAGATAAAATCTGTTACATACTCTTCCTGAAGATTTTCAATGTATAGTTTGGAAGCACCAGTTTTGAGAGCTTTTTCTTCCAGACCTTCTGTTTCTTTACCCTGTCCTACATCACCGCAAACTGCGATAACTTCATAATCGTAGTTTTCTTTGAGCCAGGGTATGATAATAGAGGTGTCAAGACCTCCTGAATATGCGAGAACAACTTTTTCTTTTGCCACTTGAAATTCCTCCTAAAATCTGTTATAGTAACAGTATACTACTTTTTTCTTGAGAATTCAAGTGTAGAAATGTACAAATTTTATACATTTTTGGTGTAAAATTATGAATAATTATACAAAAAAGGATAAAAATATGGTTATTTTAGGAATTGACCCGGGCTATGCAATAGTTGGTTATGGACTTGTTGAGTATATTGGAAACAGGTTTCGCGTGCACGATTACGGTAGTATTCAGACCAAAGCAGGAATGCCCACAAACGAAAGGCTAAAAATTATATATGATTCTATGACCGAGCTGATTGCAAAGCATAATCCAGATGCAATGGCTGTGGAAGAGCTTTTCTTTAATACCAACTCGAAAACTGCAATTGTGGTTGCTGAGGCGAGAGGTATTATACTGCTCAGTGCCATAAATGCAGGAGTTGATATTGCAGAATATACTCCGCTTCAGGTAAAACAGGCGGTTACAGGTTATGGAAGAGCAGACAAAAATCAGGTTCAGCAGATGACAAAATCTCTGTTGGGGCTTGATAAAGTACCAAAGCCAGACGATACGGCGGATGCTTTGGCAATTGCCATCTGTCATGCACATAGCGCAGGGTCGGCGGTGTATAGAAATTTAATGTAAGAATGGTATATAAAAAGAAATATAAGAGACTAAACAATATATATTCAAGATAATTTGTTTGACTTTTATTGTAATAAATGATAAAATATAAAAATCAAAATATAAAGGAGAAATAAAAATGAAACTTAAAAACTTACTTGCAGTTGTTATTGTTGCTGCACTTTTTGTTCTGCCGGTATCTGCTGCCGAAACTATCAAATTTGGATATAGTGAAGGCTCAAACATTCCGGCGGAAAATGGTTGCACAGGTATGCAGATAAGCATTTCCGGTATTACAGGAACGAGCGACGAAGTTTATATGACAAATTTTTTGAATCAGGCTTTTCCTACATACACAGCTCAAAGTCCGGCAGTTATTACTGTATTGGAAGATACAATGCTTTTCGTAGAAGAATTGGTTGATTTCTATTCAGAAGGTCCTGTTGACACAATTACTCTTTCACACGACGGTTATGGCGAAGAGCACACTGGCTGGGACATCTGCAAAAAAGGCGAAACTGTTACACTTTCAGAAGCAGGTGTTTATTATATTCATTCGCAATATTCCGGTTATCCGTTTGGAAAACCGCAATTGGTTGTGGTTGTTGAAAACAGCACTGCAAAATATACCAACTCCAGAGTGTTGGTGGACGGTAAGGAAATTGCTTTTGAGGCTTATAATGTAAGCGACAATAACTATTTTAAACTTCGTGATATAGCAACTGTTCTTTCTGGAACAAGCAAACAGTTTGAAGTAACCTGGGATGAGGGAAAGGGCGTAATTGATTTATTGTCTGGCAGAAAATATACTCCTGTTGGCGGAGAATTGGCTATAGGTGATAAAACAGATAAAAGCTGCAGAAAATGGTATGCTCCTATTTACAAAGATGGTTCAATGATTTCTCCTCTTACAATTAAAAAAGTTTTTATCGATGAGATTGCTGGAGAATCTACCATGTCTGAGCTTACATATGTGAAAGCCTTTAATATTAATGACAACAACTTCTTTAAACTCAGAGATTTAGGTAAGGTATTTAACTTTGCTGTAGGCTGGGATGAAGCAACACAAACCATATCTATTGACAGTACAAAAACTTATACAGAATAAGTAGAATAAAAAGCATACTCCCACGTTCAAAATGCCGGCTCGGCAATTTATGGCAGAGCAGACAAAAATCAGGTTCAGCAGATGACAAAATCCATGCTTGGGCTTGATAAAGTACCAAAACCCGACGATACTGCCGATGCTCTTGCAATTGCAATATGCCATGCGTACAGTGCAGGGTCGGTAGCTTATAACAGATTGAAATAAATGAAAAAGCGAAAGGAATTTCCTTTCGCTTTTTTAATGTTAGTATGTATCTTAGCTTTTCTTTTCAGGGTCAACATACAGAGGAGAAATTGAGATGTCCTCGTAAATTCTCTTGATTGTTTCTGCAAAGATAGGAGCAACTGAAAGAACCTTAAATTTTTCAAGCATTTTGCTCTTAGGAAGAGGAATGGAATCGAGGAATACAATTTCCTTAAGAGGAGACTCGTCCAATCTTTCAATAGCAGGACCGGAAAGTACAGCGTGTGTGCATGCGCAGTAAACCTCTTTTGCACCCTTAGCCATAAGAGCGGAAGCACCTGCAACAATTGTGCCGGCGGTGTCTATCATATCGTCAACCATGATGCAGTATTTACCTTCAATATCACCAATGATATTCATAACCTCTGCAACATTGGGACGGGGACGGCGTTTGTCAACAATAGCAAACGGAACGCCAAGCTTTTGAGCAAACTGTCTTGCTCTGCCTACACTGCCGTGGTCTGGAGAAATAATGCAGACATCTTCAAGATTATCTTTGAATTTATTTTTAAAATAATTTGCCAAAAGGGGACCGCCGTACAGATGGTCGACGGGGATGTTGAAAAATCCCTGAATCTGTGCAGCGTGCAAATCAATTGTAAGAACTCTGTCAGCGCCGGCTGTGGTTAAAAGGTCAGCAACGAGTTTTGCTGAGATGGGGTCACGAGCCTTGGCCTTTCTGTCCTGACGCGCATAACCAAAATAGGGGAGAACGGCAGTAATTTTAGCAGCAGACGCTCTTTTGAAAGCATCTATCATAATGAGAAGTTCCATTAAATTATCGTTTACGGGATCGCAAGTGGACTGAACTACAAATACTTCAGAGCCTCTAACCGTTTCGTTAATGTTAACAGATATCTCCCCGTCACTAAAAATCTTTACCTCGGAATTACCAAGCTGAAGTCCCAGCTTTGCAGCAATGTCTTTGGCAAGTTTTTTGTGAGAGTTTCCGGCAAAAATCTTAATGTTTTTCCCGTGAATAGGACCCATTCTTATCACTCCTTAAAAATAATTAAATTATGTATGGGTACATAATTTTTAAAACTTTTTCTTTTTAACCCAACCCTCTTTGTTAACCTGACGGGCTCTTGCAACGGCAAGAGAGTCCTCAGGAACATCCTCGGTGATGGTTGAGCCGGCGGCTGTATATGCGCCTTTTGCAACAGTTACAGGGGCTACAAGGTTTGAGTTGCAGCCAATAAATGCGTTGTCGCCAATAGTCGTGCGATGCTTGTTTTTACTGTCATAGTTAACAGTAACAGTACCGCAACCGAAATTAACTTTTTCACCAACATCACTGTCGCCAACATAGGTGAGATGGGATATTTTTGTACCATTGCCAATATTAGAATTTTTAAGTTCTACAAAATCGCCGACTTTAACACTGTCACCGACAGTGCAGCCGGGACGGATATAAGCAAAGGGACCGACATGCACATTTTCACCAATTTTACTATTTAAAATAACAGAAGACAAAACATCCGAACCAGAACCGATTTCCGAACTGTCAATCATACAGGAGGAACCGATAATGCAACCTGAACCGATTTTCGTGTTACCTTTAATAATGGTATTGGGATAAATAACTGTATCAATTCCAATTTCAACTTCTGTACCGATATATGTTGTTGCAGGGTCGATTAAAGTAACGCCCGAAAGCATAAGTCTTTGGTTAATTTTTTTTCTGAGAGCAAGTTCGGCGTCAGCGAGCTGCACGCGGTCATTAACACCGCAGATTTCCGACGGATCTCCGACACGGTATGCACCAACACTGTAGCCGTTTTCAATAAGTATTTCAATAGTGTCTGTAAGGTAATATTCCGACTGTGAATTATCATTTTTCAGGTCGGATAATGCGGCACGAAGCAGACCTATATCAAAACAGTACATACCTGAGTTTACCTCGGTAATCTGCTTTTGCAGAGCGGTCGCATCTTTATCTTCAATAATTGCTTGTACATTTAAATTTTCATCCCGCAAAATTCTACCATAACCGCTTGGATTGGGGAGATTTGCAGTAATAACTGTTGCTGCAAGTCGGTTGTCAAAATGGTATTTTATGGCAGCCTTAATTGTTGCAGCATTAACGAGAGGGACATCGCCCGAGAGCACAAGAAGAGTATCTCCGTCTGTAAACTGGGACATAGCAGACATAACAGCGTGACCAGTACCGAGCTGTTGCTGTTGATATGCATATTTTTTATCTTCGCCGAGGCAATTTACAACCTCCTGCGAATTTTTGCCGATAACTGTAATAATATTATCAATGTCGGCATTTTCTGCAGCGGAATAAACAAGCTTAATAATGGGAGTGAAACAAATTTCATGTGTAACCTTGGCTCTGTCGGATTTCATTCCTGCGCCCGAGCCGGCAGCAAGAATAACTGACGAAATAGAAGACATTACAATACCTCCATAATATGTTATACAGACATTATCTCATATTTTATGACTTTTTTCAAGTCTTTTTGAAAATTTTATAAAATGCCAAAAAAAGTAGCGGTCTTTTATATAACATTTGAACAACAGCGACAAACAGATGATTGACAAAAATGAGAGGTTGTGATAACATTATACGGTAGTTTTAATTTGAATTATAGGTGATATCAGTGAATGTTTTGAAAGAAAAAAACAGCAGTAAATCTGTCGTTAAAATATTAAAGAGAGAGCCGATGAATATAAAACAGTCGCTTATGGCAATTCTTATAATGTCGCTTGCTGGCTTTCTTATTCAGTCGCTTATACAAAATGGTTTATTTGACTATATGCATTTTGTGTATATAATTTACCCAGCAATAGTTATCTTTAATATTTTACCCGTTTTTTTAATTATTTCTTTTTTTTATTTTATCACGGGGAAAATTTGGCCCGGATGTATTGTTTCATATCTGCCGCTTATCCTGCTGAACATGGCGAATTTTTATAAAATAAAATTTCGTGATGAGCCGCTTAAAATAAGCGACCTAGCCCTTGTTGGAGAAATGGAAAATATAACTCAGAACTATGAATTAACACCTACAATTGGAATTGCTGTAGGCGTGGTGTTTGCTATAATCTCAGTCGTGGTTGCGATTAAATATTTAAAATGTGCCAAGATAAAAATCCCTTTAAAAATAATTGGTGTTATGACAACTTTATGCTGTATGATTTTGTCATATAACTTTATTTATAACAATAAACAGATTTATGAGAAAATACCGACATTTGCAGTGGAATTTCATGATGCAAGTATGGCGAAACATCATGGGATGCTTTATACATTACTTGTAAGTGCGGATGCGACAAAATACAATATGCCCAGTGGCTACAGTGATGATATTGCAGTAAGCCTGCTATCAGACCACACCTCTGCGACAATAGCAAAAAAAGAAGAAAAAATTAATATCATAGCCATTATGGGAGAAGCCTTTTTTGATGTGAGAAGAGGGGAATTTGCCCAATTTGAAAGGGACATTAATCCTTATGATAATTATGATAAAATAAAGTCGGAAGGTTACACGGGAAAATTGATTGTTCCGGGCTACGGTGGAAGCACAGAGTCAAGTGAATTTGAATTTCTTACCGGTGTAAATCAATTCCTTCTGGACAGCGGTATGCCTACGGCATATAAAACTTATATAACCCGACCGGCGTACAGTCTTGTGAGGTTTTTAAAAGAAGAGGGATATCATGCGATTGCAATACACCCCGGGTACGGTTGGTTTTACAACCGGAATAACGTATATCCTAATCTTGGGTTTGATGATTATATCAGCCGCGAGGATATGGGTGATAATTTGCCACAGGTGTACGGATATATTGAAGACGAATTTACGAAAAATCAGATTATTGACAAATATCTGTCGCATTATGAAAATCATCCCGATGTACCATACTTTAATTTTACAGTAACAATCCAGAATCACGGTCCCTATCCTGACAATGACCAGGGAAGAGAAAAGATATACCTTCGTCCGGATAATTTAACTGATGAAAATTACCACATAATTAATAACTATCTTAATGGTATTAAAGCTACAGACAAGCTTCTCGGTGATGTTTGCAGCTTTGCTGAATCAAGAGAAGAACCCGTTGCAGTGCTCTTTTTTGGTGACCATCTGCCATATCTTGATGAAAACATAGAGTGTTTTAATGCTTTGGGATATAACATTTCGCACAGAAATGAAGATGGAATTGAAAACAAGTATAAGGTTGAATATCTTATGTGGAGCAACGATGCAGCTAAAAAGGTTATAAAAAAGCTGAAGGGAAATATTAAAAAGGGAGAAGGCCCGGAAATCTCTGCAAACTTTCTCGGTAGTGAACTGCTTGATTATCTTGGAATGGAAAAGCCGGCATTTTTTGAATTTGTAAGTACTGTTAGAGATAAGGTAAATGTTATTTCACCTCATTATTATAAATCGGGCGAGGATAAAATGGATTTGCCGGAAAATGAAACAGCGGAAATACTCGAAAAATATAAATTGTTGCAATATTACAATCTTAGAAGATATAATATTGACAAATAATGTCGTCAGAGATATAATTAATTTAAATATAATTGCCTGTCAGGGCAGAATGGAGAGGTAAAAATGAACAATAAAATTCATATTATGGACCACCCTCTTATTATTCATAAGACAACAATGATGAGAGATGAAAACACCACTACCAAGGATTTCAGAGCTTTGGTAAATGAAATTGCACTTCTGATGGGTTATGAAGCTACAAGAGAGCTTGATATGGTTGATGTAAAAGTTAAAACTCCCATGGCTGAAATGACAGGTAAAATGATAAAAAAAGATGTTGCCATTGTTCCTATTTTACGTGCAGGACTTGGAATGGTTGATGCACTTTTAGAGCTTGTACCGACAGCTAAGGTTGGTCACATAGGTCTTTACCGTGACCATGACACTCTTCAGCCTGTTGAGTATTATTGCAAGCTACCCAACGAAATTGATAAGCGTCAGGTAATTGTTGTTGACCCTATGCTTGCTACAGGTGGTAGTGCGAGTGCGGCAATAAACTTTATTAAACAGCGCGGCGCAAAGGACATTAAATTTATGTGTCTTATTGCGGCACCCGAAGGTCTTGAGGTATTAACAAAAGCACATCCCGATGTTGAAATTTACTGCGGAGCGCTTGATGAAAAGCTTAATGAAATAGGATATATTGTTCCTGGTCTCGGTGACGCCGGTGACAGACTTTTCGGCACACTTTAAAACTAATGATAAAGATGGTAAAACAATTTTGTTTTGCCATCTTTTTATAAATAAGAACGGTAGCTATATTGCTACCGTTCTTATTTTAAGTGATAATGCTGGATAACATTCAGCCAAGTTTTATCTTTATCGGTTGAATAATCTGATTTGTAAATATTTACTGCATAATATTCTTCGTATGTAATGTCCTGCTCGTGAATTATTTTTGCTGCATCACAGCCTACATATCTGTAATGCCATGGCTCATATGCATACCCGGTAATGTATTCTTCGCCCTTTTCGTATCGTTCAATAAACCCGAATTCATAAGAGTGATTTTTAAGCCATGCGTATTCCTTTGAGTTTTCAAAGGTGGTATATAGTGAGTTTATATCTACTGCAAGCCCGGTCTGATGTTCGGAATATCCGGGACGGGCAGAATATTTTTCTGCATAGTTTTCACCGTAATTTCTCAGATAGGAATTGTAGAGGTTTCTCTGATAAGTCTCAGTGCGGTGTGAGGACACAATTTTAAGTTGCAGTCCTTCTTTTGCTGCAGCATCGTACATATCAACATATTTGTAATATGCCTCTTTATCGAGATAGTGAGTAGTGCCTGCTGACTTGGTGTATAGCCGGTCCACTGTTACAAGATTGTTTGCTGTGAAATTTGCAGGAAGACTATTTAATTTATTTACAAGTACTTGGCGCGAGTTGTAATCTGTTACGGTTGCTGCATCGGTAAATTTCGTTTTGTCAAGTCCTATATTGACGCTGTTTATTACAACTCCGGCATCCATTTGCGGATTGTTGCAGTAGAATGAGTAATATCTGCTGAAGTTTTCAGGGTAAAAATCCCCACAAAGACAGTATCTCATAAGATTGCTGACCAACATGTTATAATGATTTGTGTGCATGTCTCTGTTGATATAAGAACCACTATTGTCATATACAACCGTTATGCCGAAAATATGTTCTGCCATTGCAGAAGGAATTAAAACTTCCGTTGTGGTAACAGACGGGAAAGGCAAAGAATATTCCGTGCCATTTAGAGTATAGCTTGAGGAGGATGCTTTGTGAAAAACAACATCTCCGTCGCGTGAAATAATGTAAAAGCTATTGTCGTTGTCATTCTGATACACAACAGCCCCTAAGGCTTCACTTACTCCTGTGAGCGGCAGATAAATGGTATCATTAATGTTAATAACACCGCCTTCAATCTTTGTATCATTAAAGGGGGTTTTTACAGTTAGTGAGTTATTGCTGATGGCATAAGACTGCAAATTAAAAATGGATAAAACAAAAATAAATACCAGAAATTTTTTCATATATAATCACCTGATTTTTATTGTTATAAGAGGTGCGAAATGACACCATTTGTAAAATAGATTTAAAATAATTATATATTAATTTTATGTTATTTGCAATAGTTTTTTTTATGTTTGAGAGGCCTTTAACTGTGTTGTTGATATATTTTTGAGGTAACGATATAATTAAAGTCTCTGTCCTATATGAGTGTTGATGAACAAAAAATATACATTTTTAAAAATAATTATGCATAAATAGATTTGTGATAACAAAAATAATTATATTCCCTTACAAATACATTTTGTGGGGGAATAATTTTATGTTAGGTTTTAATTCTAATTTCAATGATATTCAAAAGCAAATCTCTTTTGCAAATCTTACTGACGAGCAAATTCAGGAGTTGATGTCTATTTTGCAAACAAAGAGAAGTGAACAATCCAAACTAACAAAGGAAGAAAAGGTCTTTCTTCAATGTTGCAGAGAACGTAGGAGTTATTCTGCAAATAAGGATTTAGATACTGTTGTTTGTCCTATTTGTGGTTCAATCAAGATTATTAAGAATGGCACAAAAAATGGCAGACAGAGATACAAATGTAAAGACTGTGCAAGAACTTTTGGGGATACCTTTGGTACTGTTGCTTTTCGCTCCAAATTATCTATTGTAAAGTGGATTGAGTTTATCAAGTTAACTTTACAAGGGGAGAGTTGCCGTACCATAGCAAAAGAACTTGGTATCAACAAGCAGACAGTATTACACAACAGACATAGGATATGTTCTGTTCTTCATCAGTTTGTGTGCAATCAAGACGATTTCAAGAGTTTAGCAGAGAGTGACGAGTATTACTATCCTTTGTCTTTCAAGGACATAAAAGCCCCAATGTTTTTCTTGAATACACTTGGCAGAATGCCATATACTCATAGAAATTACAAACAAAAACTCGAATATATTGAGAAACAAGGAT